>JAUMUC010000004.1 GCA_030530865.1 Lactobacillus sp. | reverse complement strand
GCTCTGCCAGCTGAGCTAACCACCCGTATTTAATTAATCAGTAACGCCTGACAAGTTAATATATTAACAGAATATTTTTCATTGTGCAATAAAAATTTCAAAAATATTGCAAATATTGTCTAAAAGATAGCTTTCTTATATAATATATAGTTAGATTGGAGGCTGATTTCATGCCAAAAAAGATACTTGTTGTTGATGACGAAAAACCAATTTCCGACATCATCAAATTCAATCTCACCAAAGAAGGCTTTGAGGTTGAAACAGCTTATGACGGAGAAGAAGCAATTCAAAAAGCTGAAGAATATGATCCAGATTTAATGATCTTAGACTTGATGCTTCCTAAAAAGGACGGCTTAGAAGTTGCTCGTGAAGTCCGTAAAACACATGATATGCCAATTATCATGGTAACTGCAAAAGATACTGAAATTGATAAGGTTCTTGGCCTTGAAATGGGTGCAGATGATTATGTCACTAAGCCTTTTTCAAATCGTGAACTTATGGCCAGAGTTAAAGCTAACTTACGTAGAAGAGAAATTGTCCAAAAAGCTGAAGATAGCCAAAATGAAGCTGATAAGACAATTACAATTGGTAAGTTAACGATTAATCCTGATGCTTATGTGGTTGAAAAAGAAGACGAAAAGATCGAATTGACTCACCGTGAATTTGAGCTTTTGTACTACTTGGCACAACACATGGGACAAGTTATGACACGTGAGCACTTATTGCAAACTGTTTGGGGTTATGACTACTTTGGTGATGTTAGAACTGTTGATGTGACTGTTCACCGTTTACGTGAAAAAATTGAAGATAATCCAATTCAGCCACAAATATTGGCCACCCGTCGAGGTGTTGGATACTACGTTAAGCAACCAACAGAAGATTAAGCTGAAAGTCACTAAGGTGACTTTCTTTTTATTAGAAATAAAAAAATGGATAAATTTAAAAACTTTTTCAAGAAGCAAGTTAAATCAATTAACATGAAGCTCGCTGTTGTCTTCATGCTTATTTTGCTTGCCATTATTGAAATTATTGGGGCTTACTTTACTAGACAGTTTGACCAAAACGCGATTCAAAACTTTCAGTCGAGTATTCAAGTGCCTTCGATTGTTACTAATCAATTAACTGCAGAACTTGTTAAAGGGAAAAAGTCGAATAATACCGCTTTGAGCAAGGTTATTAGTGACTATAATAACGATGCGATTGGGAATATTATCGTGGTCGATAGTAGTGATACCATTCGTGCAGTTTCCAACTTGAATGATAAGGATCGGGTTGGACAACGGGTTAATAATTCATTAGTTAAGCAAGTTACTTCGACTGGTCGACAAGTTACTAAGGTTGTTAATGTTGACGGCACGAACTACATGATTCAAATTACGCCACTAACAGCCAATACTGGTAACAATATTGTCGGGGCAATTTACATTAGAGCAAGTATGGGTTCAGTGTTTGATGCTGTGCGAAATACCAGTTTGATGTTCTTAGTAGCTTCAATTATTGCGATTATTATGGGATGTATTTTGTCACTGGTTATTTCTAGGGCGATTACTAAGCCGATTGAAGAAATGCAATTCCAAGCCTTGCACATCACTGATGGTGACTATTCTAACCAAGTTCGCATCTATTCTAATGACGAATTAGGGCAATTAGGACAAGCTTTTAACACTTTATCTGTGCGAATTGAGCTCTCTCAAGAAGAGCAAGAAGCAGAAAAGCGTCGACTAGACTCAGTTCTTTCACACATGACTGACGGGGTTATTTTGACCGATCGTCACGGTAATGTGCTTTTGATTAATCAAAAAGCTTTGTTCTTCTTAGATGTTGAAGAAAAAGACGTCATTGGTCGTCCTATTAACGAAGTATTGCATGTTGAAGATGCCAGTGCTTCTGAACTTATGGGAAGAACTGATGATTTCGATGTGCCAATTAATGAGTACATTTTGCGGATAAACTTTGCCATTATTAAGCGAGTTACTGGCTTTATTTCAGGTTCTGTTTGCGTGTTGCATGATATTACTGAACAGGCTAAGAATGAAAGTATGCAACGGGAATTTGTTTCCAATGTTTCTCATGAGTTGAGAACGCCTTTAACAAGTATGAGTGCCTATATTGATGCTCTGAATGAAGGTGCTTGGAAAAATCCTGAAATTGCTCCTCATTTCTTGAATGTTACTCAACAAGAAACTGACCGCATGATTCGGATGATTAATGATTTGCTGAAACTTTCCAGAATGGATCGTGGTGTCAGCAAGATGGATCCTGAATGGGTCAACTTCAATGACTTTTTGAATCATATCTTGGATCGATTTGAAATGATCGTGAAAAAAGAAGAAACCAAGAAGTACACAATTAAGCGTGAACTTGGTAGTCAGGCTTTATGGGTTGAAATTGATACCGATAAGATGATGCAAGTGATCGATAATATCGTCAATAACGCCTTGAAGTATTCTCCAGATGGGGGAACTATTACAATTAAACTTGTTCAAAATGGCAACCGAGTAATCTTGAGTATTAGTGACCAAGGTTTGGGTATTCCTAGAAAAGACCTTGATAAGATTTTTGACCGTTTCTATCGTGTAGATAAGGCTCGTTCTCGTGCTCAAGGTGGTACAGGACTAGGCTTGGCGATTGCTAAGGAAATTGTTGAAGCCCACAAGGGACGAATTTGGGCCGATAGTCGTGAAGGACATGGTTCAACTTTCTACATTTCTTTACCATATGATCAAATAACAGAGGAGGAAGATTGGGATGAAGCATAAATTTGACGTCAAAGATGCAATTTTTACCGCTGCTACGATCTTCGTCATCGTTTTGTCTTTAGTTTTATGGTTCTTTAATTTGACGAGTGATCGACGCTTTTCAAATGTTGAGCCTACTTCAACTAAAATGGCAGCTAAAGATCAAACTAAGTCCTTATATGATTTTTATGCACCAACAACTATTTTTGGTTTTAAAAATAATCATTATTATCAGTTTTACGATACTAAGCATAACTTGGCACTAGAATTTACGAAAAAGTTCAAGCAAGTCTCTTTGACCCAGCCAAGTGTTGAGTCACAGTCACAAAAATCCTATGAAAAGAAGCTAAATGATAGCAATTACTTGCAATTAGTTTATCCAGACCAAGTAACTTTCAAGATTTTTAGTGATGCAATTAGCTTGAGTAAAGGTCACCGTGAATTCAACCGTATCTTTATTTCATCATCAGATAAGGAAATCTATTTTGGAAATGACCGCAATTATACTTTGTATAAGATGGCAGTAAAAGCTGACTTTAGTAAATTGCTCTCATATGCTGAAAATGCTAATCAAAAACGAGAATGTCAATTGGTTCGATTAAAAGGTGGCTATTCAGCTTATTATCAAAATTCGATTAAGCAAAATGTTTATAACTATTTGACTAATCATGCTTCTGACAATACATTAGTTTCTCGTTTATTAGGAACTAGTGGCGTTGTTAGTTCAGCTCAAGGTGATGGTGCGACGCTTTATACACAAAATTACAGTGATCGGTTGTTAACGCAAGTTGCTGGACAAAATACTTATCGCTATACGCACTTTTCTAAAATCGATTTACCTAATACGACTAAGGTGTTAGAAGATAGTATGTCATATGTTTATATGATTGGAATCAATGAGCAAGACTTGCGATTCTTCGATGCTGATAATAGTAAAGTACTCTTTACTAACTACATTGAAGGTTATCCTGTCTTTATCGACGGTGAGCACCCACAAGTAACGACTGAATATCAAACTGATAATTTTCAAATGCTGTTTAGCAGTTTGAATTTTGAAATTCCGATTCCTTTTGATGGACAAACTAAGACTTTACCAGCAACGACTACTGTGATTAATCGTTTGCGTAAAAATGGTCTTAAGACTGAAAATATTCAAAGAATTGAATTAGGTTTCGTAGTTAAACGTGATAAAAAGAATTCAGAATTAATCAGTTTGGAACCAACTTATATTATTAAGGCACAAGGAACTTGGCGTAGCTATAGTGCCTGGTTGAGCTTTTTGACTGATAAAAAGCAAAATACCCAAGTGCCAGAGCCAAAATAGGAGGAGTTATGGATCATAGAAGAATACAATGGCTATTTTTAATCATTTACTTTTTGATTGACCTCTTTTTGGCGTTTCAGATTATTTTTTCACCATTAAGATTGGATGGAAATGCTGGGGGAACAATTTCGAATATTAGCTCTGAAATTCGTTTAGACGGCATTACTTTGCCAAGTAATTTGTCACATACTCCAGGCACAGGTTATTACTTAGCTGCTAAAGATAAAGAATATTTGGCTAAGTATAAAGCAACTAATGCAACGGTTAGTTATGATAAAAGTTCCAAAATGTTGGAAGTTACTTATAATTTGCCAGTTGAACTTGATAAAAAGAAGGATACCGTTTCGGCTCTGAATACTTTTAAAAATAATATCTGGTACGGAAACGAATATACTTATGATGCTAAACTCTCAAGTAATAAGACCTACGTCTACGTGCAAACTAGTCAATATGGGGATGTTTATGATAATTCAGGTATCTTAATCTTTACTGTGCGTAAGCATGCGGTTGTATCATTTACACAAACTTACATTGGTGCACTAAAGCCAATGCGTGAATTACAAATGACGATTAGCTCTTGGAAAGCCATTAGTAATATGTACATTAACCGTGAACTGGTTAACAACAGCCACGTATTAGACATTAAACTAGGTTATTCAAAGATGACTAGTGTGCGGGGATCAACCATTATGTTACCTACCTGGATAGTTTGGATTCAAAACAAAGATAGTAAAGATATAACTGTTAAAGAATTAAATGCCTTTACTGGACAAATTATTCAAAATTCTGAACTTGGTTACAAAAACTAACCAAAAGATTCAAACATTTTTCATAAATTTTGATTATAATAATTGAAAATTAAAAGGAGGCACTTAGATGGAAGAAAAAAGAAGAACGCCAATTTGGATTATTTGGCTAACCGCTTTAATTTTTGGTGTAATTGGTGGTTCAGCTTCATATTACTTAATGAGTGGGTTTGATTTAAATAGTTTAGCTTTGACTACTAGCTCAAGCAGCTCAGCTACTTTGCAAAAAACAAGTACTCACAATGGTGGAACCATGACTTCTGCTTATAACAAAGTCAAAGGTGCTGTTGTTTCTGTCATTAACTATAAACGTGGTGCTTCAAGTAGTTCTGATCTTGAAGACATTCTTGGTGACAATACTGCTAAGAGCTCAAATAAATTGCAAATTTACGGTGAAGGTTCCGGAGTTATTTACTTAAAGAATAATAACTTGGGCTACATTGTAACTAACAATCACGTTATTTCTGGTGCTGACAAAATTAAAGTTGTTTTGGCAAGTGGTAAGGTAGTTGATGCTAAATTAGTTGGTAAGGATTCCACTACCGACTTAGCAGTCCTTTCAATTGATGCTAAATACGTTACTCAAGTAGCCAGTTTTGGTGATTCATCATCACTTGTCGCTGGACAAACTGTGATTGCGGTTGGTTCACCATTAGGTACTGAATATGCTTCTACAGTAACGCAAGGTATTATTTCAGCAGCTTCAAGAACAATTACCACTAGCTCAGGTAACCAACAAACAGTTATCCAAACAGACGCTGCTATTAACCCTGGTAACTCTGGTGGTGCTTTGGTTAACGCCGATGGTCAAGTTGTTGGTATCAATTCAATGAAATTGTCTGGTTCAACAGATGGTACTTCAGTTGAAGGGATGGGATTTGCAATTCCATCTAAAGAAGTCGTGGCGATCATTAATCAATTGGTTAAGAATGGTAAAATTGTTCGTCCTAAGTTAGGTATTCAAGTTGTTGATCTTTCTCAGTTAAACAATGCTTACCGTCAACAATTAGGCATTACTTCAAGTTTGAAGAAGGGTGTCTATGTTGTTAAGGTAACTAGTTCAGCAACCAAAGCATCTGGCTTAAAGAGCAAGGATGTCATCCTATCTGTTGATGGTGAATCTGCTACTGATATTGCAACGTTACACACTATTTTGTACAAGCACAAGGTCGGAGATACTGTCACATTAAAGATTAATCGTGATGGTAAGGAAATGACTTTAAAGGTTAAACTTCAAAGCTAATAAATAGTAAGTGAAATAAAAAGCTACAGTTCAAGGACTGTAGCTTTTTTATTAACAAAAATTATGTGTAACAGAAATTAGTTCGTAAAAAATGGCTGTCAAGTAATTTCTTGATGTGAATTATGGGGATAACTGTGGAAAACTCTGTGAATTGTGCATAAAAAAGAACAGCGTTTCGATTAATTGTGGATAACTATGTTGAAAAGTTGATAACTTAATTTAAGCATTTTTCCAAATAAACAAATGTTCAAGCTGATATATCAAGCTTTTTACCGAAATATTCAGAAAAAGTACTTATTCACAATGGCTGTGTGGGAAATTTTTCTATGAAAAAATCAGAAAAATTGCGCAATACTAAGTGTTGACAGATATTTTTTCTCAAACACAAGATATTGATCCACAAGTTTATGAACCTGTGAATAACTAATGTGGAAAAAGTGGATAAAGTATATTACACTGTCAATATGAATATAAAAATCGTTTGTGTCGGAAAATTAAAAGAAAAATACTTTAAAGATGGGATTGCTGAATATCAAAAAAGACTTTCACGCTATGCGAAAGTCAAAATTGTTGAAGTAGCTGATGAAAAAGCCCCCGAATCGCTTAGCTCAGCTCAAGAAGAGCAAGTTAAGGAACTCGAGGGTGAACGAATTTTATCCAAGATCAAGGATAAAGAATATGTTTATGTGTTAGCCATCAAAGGTAAAGAACGTCCAAGTGAGCAATTAGCTAAAGAAATCAAAGACTTAGGTACCTATGGGCACTCAGATGTGACTTTTGTTATCGGTGGTTCGTTAGGAACAAGTCCCGCAGTTAATAAACGGGCTGATAATTTACTAAGTTTTGGTCAGTTAACGATGCCTCACCAATTGATGCGGTTAGTGCTAATTGAGCAAATTTATCGTGCTTTTATGATTAACTTAGGTAGTCCATATCATAAGTGATGTGACGGCCAGAATTGCTGTAAAAAGCAGATAATCGCTAATTTTAACGGGAACAGTAATGATTTGACTGCGATCGTCAGTAAACTCTTTAGATTGCATGGCTATATCTAAATTGCCAGCGATTTGATTAGCGATGATAATCATCTTTAGATACAATCTTGGACTATAGAAATGCAGTTTTTGACCACGCATTTTGGCACTAGCCTGCATTTCTAAATAGGTACTTTTTAAAATTGGCAAAATATTGACCGCACTGGCAATGCCGTAGCAAAAGCTGGTTGGCAGGTGCAAATTTTGATTTAAAGAGCGAACCATCGTACTTGCTGAAACATTGCAAATGGCCACCGCAAACATTAATAAATAAGCATAAATTCTTGTAGCCAAAGCTAATCCACTTTGACCTGTGAAATAGACAGCAATTGCTGCTGGCAGGGTGTAGAGGAGTAGCTTTAGGCTTTTTTTGTGCCATAAAAGATACAGGATGCTGGCAGTGATAATTGCCAAGTTACCCCATAAAGTTAGGTGAATCGCACACATAATGGAAACGATTAAGCACAAAATAAGCTTGAATGAAGGGTTCATAGGGTCTCCTTATAAGCAAATTGATTGTGATCAATTGTTAGATGTAGTTGGCAATAGGGTAAAAGAACTTCGATTTGGTGGCTACAAATAACAATCGTCTTTTCTAAAGATGCAATTATAGGTAAGAGCTTAGCGATTACTTCGCTATCTAAGCCTGCTAATGGCTCATCTAAGAGTAAAATGTCATGATCACAGTTAATCATTAAGATTAATTGAATTAAGCGTTGCTGCCCTTTAGAGAGCTTATACAGACTTCTGTTCAATAGAGGTTCTAAATTGAATTTTTCTACCAAATTAAGTCGATCTGGGGTAATTTTTAATTCATCAGCTAGAGTAACTGCTAAAAATTGCATACTTGCTTCTTGAAATGCCAGTGCGGCAGTGGGATTACCGAAGAATTTGACCCTGGCGGGTTTTAATTTGATGATTTCTTTGAAAAAAGTCGTTTTGCCAGCACCATTTGGCCCAGTCAGCAGTGTGATTTTACCGCGTTCGATGGGGATGCCGTTAAGCTCTAAAATTGGATTTTGTGGCAAGACAAATTTTTTACTTAAATTCTCGCTTGAGGTGTCTACTAGCGTTGTTTCAATTAAAGCCTTTTTGGTAAATTGAAGGACTCTAGTGCCAGCTGAATAAGCACTAGTATCATGATCAGATATCAAAATAGTGTTAGGTAAATTCTCCAGTAAGTTAATGAATTCTTGTCGTCCTGCTGGGTCAATACTTGAAAAAGGCTCATCGAGAATCATCAACGGTTTATTCAATAAAAGCTGGACAGCAAAAGCAACGCGAGACTGTTGTCCACCAGATAATTGGTGAATTTTTTGGTGCAAATAGGGTGTAATCTGGCATTTGTTAGCGACTTTTTCAATGATGCTAGTATCCGTTTTTTGTAAGTTTTCTAATGTAAAAATCAGCTCATCATATGGGGTATCCATCGTAAATTGTTGTGAGATGTCTTGCATTAAAATAGAACTATCTGTTTTAGCAAATAAAGCTTTCATTAAGGTCGATTTACCCACACCAGTTTTACCTAATAATAGATTAATGCCGGGCTTTAACGTGAACTCAACTTCCGTTAGTTCAGTATGATCTAGTTTTAGTTTCATAGGATTTTTCTAAAATAAAAAGGCCCAAATGGCCTTTAATTACATTTCTTCTAAACGCTTGATTCGGCTTGCAGTTGAGGGGTGAGTAGAAAAGAGTGAAGTTTTTTCTTCTCTGGTCAAAGGATCCTCAATGTATAAGCTAGCACAAGTTTTATTGGCATGCTTCATTGGCTTAGAACCAGAAATTTTTTCTAAAGCTGAAATTAATCCTTGCGGATTTCTGGTCAATTCGACACTTGAAGCATCAGCTAAATATTCACGGTTACGAGAAATAGCTAATTGAACTAGGTTTGCGACCAATTGTCCAAAGATAATGGCGAATAAATAGCAAACCAAGCCAATCAATGCAGCTGATTTATTATCATCATCGTCATCGCTATCTCTAAACCACCAGAAACGAGTACCAATTTCTACTAAAACAGCAATGGCTGAGACCAAAGCGATTGCAATTGTTGACACCCGAATATCATAGTTACGGATGTGTGAAATTTCGTGCCCTAAAACGCCTTCTAATTCTTCACGGTTCATCATTTCTAACAAACCGCTAGTAACTGCGACGGCACTATTTTGAGGATTACGACCAGTTGCAAAAGCATTAGGACTGGGATCATCGATAATGAAAACCCGGGGCATTGGTACTTGTCCGACCATGGCCATATCTTCAACGATATGCCAAAGTTGGGGATTATCTTGTTCATGGATTTCCGTTGCACCATTGAGCCCCATGACGATATTGGTTGAATTTGAATAAACGATCAAAATGTAGATTAAACTAATAACCCAGCCTAAAATGGCACCGCCAGCTGGTGAAATGCCCATAAAGTAACCGATACCGACACCGATTAGGGTTAATAATAAGAAAAAGACTACAAATAGTAGCCATGTTTTTCGTTTATTTTTAGAAATTTGATTATAAAGCATTAGAATTTCACCTTAGGTACTTCTTTTTCAGCTTCAGGAATGGCTAAAAATTCCATCTTAGTGAAGTGATGTATACCTGCAATAATGTTTGAAGGGAAGACTAACAACTTTTGGTTGTAAACACGTACAGTTGAGTTGTATAACTGACGGCTGTAAGCAATCTTGTTTTCAGTATTTGCTAATTCTTCTTGTAAGCTTAAAAAGTTTTGATTAGCTTTTAAATCAGGATAAGCTTCAGCTAAAGCAAAGACGCTCTTCAAAGAATCAGTCAATTGGTTAGAAACATCGATTGTTTCTTGACGACTATTGCTACCACTAGTTAATTGGTTACGCAATTCAACCACTTTAGAAAAGGTTTCTTGTTCATGTTTAGCGTAGCCTTTAACAGTTTCAAGTAAGTTAGGAATTAAGTCGTTACGACGCTTAAGTTGTACATCGATTTGGCTCCAGCTTTCTTCGGTATTAACCTTAGCTCGTTGCAAACCGTTGTAGATTGAAATGTAAATAATTGCTAATACAACAACAATAATAAGAATTATATACATCATAATGGATTTTTCTCCTTAAAAACTAAAATGACATTTGCTACATTATAACCTATTTTAGTTTATATGAATAATTACAAGAGCCCATCCGATTAATGATAGAATTGCCAAGCCGATAAATTGCATCAAAGTCCATTGTTTGAAGAAAGTCTTCTTATCAACTGTGGCATGTTTATTGAAAGTTTTTAAAACTAACATATTAGCCATTGAACCGATCATTGAGCCGAAACCACCGATGTTAGAACCAAGCAGTAATGCATGAGCAAAGCTCGTAAATTTACCTACCAAAATGGTTGCAGGAACATTACTCATAAATTGACTAGCGATAATTGAAGTCCAGTAAGTGCTAGTGGCTGAGTGAACAGTCATATCAATTACTGACAAGACCCAAGGAATTTGTTGAATATCACTAACAAAAATAAAAAAGAGTGTGAAAGTTAACAACAAAGCGTAGTCAATTTTTAGCAAAATTCTAGGATTGATCAATAATGCTAAAACGATGGCAATTACCAAAGGCACAATAATTGGCACAATCTTGAAAATTCCTAAGAAGAAGACAAAGAAAGCTAAAACAGTTAGCAAAGTCATTCTTCTTTTAACATGAATGTTTGCAGTCGTTTGCGTTGGTACATGTTGTCTTGGAATAAATTTAAAAACGATTAATGCGACAATCATCGCAGCAATCAAATAAGGTAATGACCAATAAAAAAAGACGTCGGGTGAGATGTTAAAGTGACTAACAACGAAAATGTTATGAGGGTTTCCCCATGGCGTGAATGCAGCACCGATGTTGGCACCCATCCCGATTAACGTTACAGGCAAAATTTGTGGTAATTTAAATTGCTTAGCCACTTTTAAATACAACGGAATTAAAGTTAAAACGGTAATATCGTTACCCAAAAACATTCCAGCTAGAGTTGCTAGAATGGTAAAGACAACATTTAATTTTCGTGTATCATCTGCAACACTTGTCAATTTATAGGCGACAAGGTCTAAAACGTGTAAATAAGAAAAAATCTGAATTAATACTAGCATCGCAGCTACAGAATATAGAGTATGAGTATTAATATCAGCTAATCTAGGTCGAGCAAAGAAAAGACTGATGATTGTTACGACAATCGTCACTCTTAAAATTGGATCGTGAATTAATTCATTTCTGACAATGTTGGCATCTCGTCTAGCCTTGTCATGATTAAAGTGTGTGAAGCTCATAGGATCCCCCTCACATGATTAACTGCCTAAAAGCTCTATTATCAATTGTAAGGCTTACCCGAGTATCTATGCAATAAAAAAACGCAAAAAGTTTGTTACTGTCAAACCTTGATGCTAGTATGGATTTAAAGATCGATAGGAGGGTTAAAAATTATGACAGTTTCAATGAATATTAAGCCAGAAGCTTTAAAGATTTTACAAAAGAATGATGCAAAAGTTGTTCTTTTATCATTAAATGATGGTTCAAATAAGTATTCTAAAGTTGGTGGTACTTGTTCAATCGGTGCTAATTTCCAATTTGTGATGATGGATGAAACAGATCCTGAATATGATATCAAGATTGAAAACAACGCTGGTTTAAACTTATGGACAAGTAAGCCTGAAATGACCTTTTTATCAGACAATTTAGTAGTTGATGCTAAAAACTCAGTTTTAACATTATCAGACGATAGCGGAATTATTGATGGTGCCATGACCGTTCAAAAATACACTGGACCTGTAGAAGTTACTAAGTCTGATATTAAGAGTGCAAAGACTTGTTAGACTTTTTCGCACAACCGTGGTAAACTGATATAGATTTTCGAAGATCAATTGAAAGGAAGATATATATCATGAGTAAGAATTACAACACAGGTTGTGAACCTAACCAACGTCCAAAGAACAAGCGTAACTCAAAGGCTCGCGTAAACAGAGCTGCTGCTGTTGTTGCTTTCTTGAACGGTAAAGCTACTGCAGACGAACACAAGTAATTAAATAATTAAGTCAGTTTGTCATGCCAAGCATGCAAGCTGGCTTTTTTTAAAAATAAAAAAGGAGGAAGTCATGGGATTAAACGCATTTATTAAAGGTTTTAACAATTTGGAAGCAATCGATCGAGCACCAGGTGAATTTAAATATCAACACCACTCAGTTGCTGCTCACTGTTACCGAACTGCTGAATTAGCTCAAATGATGGGTGATATTGAAGAAGTTCACGGTAATGCTGAAATCAATTGGAAGGCACTATATGAAAAGGCATTAAATCACGATTATACTGAACGTTTCATCGGTGATATCAAGACGCCAGTTAAATACGCTACCCCACAATTGCGTAAGTTGATCGGTAACGTTGAAGAAAACATGGCTTCCAAATTCATTCATGATGAAATTCCAACTGAATTTCAAGAAATTTATGAAAGACGTTTGGCTGAAGCTAAAGACGACACTTTAGAAGGAAAGATCTTATCAGTTTGTGATAAGTTAGATCTTTTATATGAAGCATACGGCGAAATCGAATTAGGTAACCCAAATCCGGTTTACATGAGAATGTTTAAAGAAAGCTTGATGACGATTAAGCAATTTGATGATTTAGTATGTGTCAGATACTTTATCAAGGACATTTTGCCAGACCTCTTTGAAGGTGATTTTGCTGGAAAGGATAAAATGCAACGAATCGCTTTTAGCATTTTATTGATGGCTGAATAATGAGATTACAGTGTCCAAGCTGTGGTTTACGCTTGAATGCCCCAAGATTTTTGCTAGAAAATTCTTTATATAGCATCTGCGATATATGTCGTTTGCGAGGATTGGACTACCACGACTTTAGTAGTATTTCCTTAGAAAAATTGGCAGATTTTGCGGGATATACTTACTATGGTGGCAGTGAAAACCAACATGAATTTTTGTTCAATAAAAAAGAGCGAAAGCGGTTGGAAAGTTTTATTCAAGACTTTGATAGCAACGAATTAGCTCAAGAACAGATTTCTGGGGATGCATTTAATCAAGCACTAGTGAATCATCCAAATGTAACCGGAAATTCATTAGCAGAGAACTTACAACAATTAGGACTAGATGTTACTTTTCAATTGAACGAAATCGATTATTATGTAAGACAAAAGGTGCGACAAGCTTATGATCATCGTTGCCAATATTGTGGCAGACACGGTGAGAGTGTAGATCATAAGGATCCTGTATCTTTGTCTCATAATAATGACTTTGATAATTTGATTTTGTCATGTGACGAATGCAATCGAATCAAGTCAACCATGCCATATCAATTATTCTGTGAGTTGAATGCGAAGATTTCTAAAGTAAATCAAAAGCTGGTTAAATTTGAAAACTTACTGAATAAATTAGATAAGGAATTACAAGAAAGACGTAGTGCTGTAGCGGGTTTAGTGCATATTAAGGGCGTCATTAATGATCCAGAACTCAATTTAATGAGAAAAAAGATCAAGAAGTTGCAAGAATTGCATGATACCGCTCAAGCTGACTACGATAGCTTGAATCAACAGCGTGAAGCTTACTTTACATCAAGCTGGAAACTTTTTGAAACAAATGATCAATTAATATAAAAAAACTGCAGAGGTTATCCTTTGCAGTTTTTCTTTTTATTTAGTTTGAATGTAATCTTCGAGTTTCTTAAGTCTTCTTGAAAGGCGAATGATCCAAGCAATAAGTGCAATTACGATAATTGTTCCGTAAGTTACTAATGACCAGAATAATTCAGGTAAGGAACAGAGTTTGGTTGGAATTTTGAAGATCCAGAAGAGGTATCCATTCTTAGTTGGGCAACTCTTCTTGGTTACTTGTTTCGTGGTCTTAGTAGTCGGATTCTTAGTAATTTCTTGTTTGAGAGTTTGGACACGTTTCTTTAATGACTTAAGTTGCTTTTCAAGATTTTGAATGTTCTTGTTAGCTTCAGTGAAGTTGTTGTTAGGAGTGTTTACGTAAACAGTACGAGTAGTGGTGGTGCCTGGAAGACCTTGAGCACCGGCTTGGCCAGGTAAACCTTGAAGTCCTTGGCTACCAGCAATGCCAGGCTTGCCGTCTTTACCATCTTTACCATCTAATCCACGTTCACCAGCTTCACCTTTGTCACCTTTAGAACCTTGCTCACCGGTATCACCCTTGTCACCCTTAGGGCCTTGTTCACCGGTATCACCCTTGTCGCCTTTAGGACCTTGCTCACCAGTATCACCTTTATCTCCCTTAGGACCAGGTGTAGGTTGCACATCACCTTGAACTGTTAAGTAGATAATAGAACCATTTTGTCCTTTAACTTGTTCAGCGAAGTCTTCAGCTAACTTAAGTTTGTTACTGTTTAGGTAGTCATCTAAGCCAGCTGCGTCATTTTCAGTCAGATCACTTAAGGCTTGTGTACCATTGTAAGAAAATGAACTTCCGAGGATTTGACCTAAACTATTTCTAAGCACAAAAGTATATTTGTTTTTACTCTTAACTTTAATACTGAATTGTTGAGTAGGCTCCTTGGATAAAGCACCACTTTGAACATAAGCAGCTAATTGATCCTTTAATGGCGTATCGAATTCTAAATCGTTATTTGCCATGAAAGTTGATAACATCATTGGATTGTAAAGATCACTTGCTGTGATTTGATCAAATTCAATCGGCTTATTAGTTGCGAATTCGGCACCTAATAAACGATTGTTTTGGTCAACTAATCTAAATGAGTATGATTTAAGAGCAAATTGAGCGACTAAGTATACATCAGAACTAACTGATTTATTGATAACATCTGCAGTAGAGTAAACCTTGTTGTCAATTATGTTGTAATTGCTATCAGCATATTTCCAACCAATAAATTCGTAACCTTTGTTGACTTCATCATCAGTCAGAATAGGAATTGGAAGGTTAGAGCGAATAGATGAGATTGATGAATGATCAAGTACACCATTTAACATGAAAATTCTGGCTTGTTGAGCGATATCAGCATCTGTAGTTAAAATGGTCCCATTAGTCGTCAAATAAGTAATACCATTAGTAATGTATTTGTATTCTTTAAGGATATTATTATGTCTATCAATAAAGTTACCTAATTCAGTTTTTACTGAGACTGATCTTAAGTTACTTACACCAAAGTAATCAAGTGTAGAAATTTTTTGGTTAGTACCGCTTGTATAAACAACACTGTTCTCGATTTTCACAAGATAATAAACTACACCGTTAGAAATAGCACTATCATTATTGCTCTTTGTAGGATCAAGAAATAGTCCGATTCCTTGATCTGATGCTAAAGTAATGGCATAAGAGCCATCTTCAAGATTATCGAACAGAGCACCATTGTTAGTAGTTGTCTTTGTAGCAACTTTGTAGTATCTACCGTCTGTGCTGTTTAACTTGTATAGATCAATATCTCTACCAGTTTGCGATGAATAATAAAGTTGATTGTTTGGTGGTAGATAAGGGAAATTTGCCATCCAACCATTTTCGTTAGCAGTATATTGAATGGCCGTAGATGGGTTTAAATTCTTGTAATTGACTGTTAAGCTCCCAGCTGCGTGAGTAATTGATCCGGTTGAAAACAGCACCAAAATGCTCACTAAAATTGATAATAAAATATTTCTTTTAATTTTTTTCATCCATATCACTTCCTTCTAGGTTTACTCTTCCTAATATAATTGTAACCGTTTACAGTTATAAGAGCAATAGAATTAAGTTATAGTTAAATTAAATAGCACCATAATAAAAAAGCTCCTTAGAGCTTTTTTTATTTCTTCAATTTTTTATGATAATCCTGAATCACTAGATTGAGATTCTTTCGACCACGAACGGCACCAGTACCAATAACTAGCATCATTAAAATACCAATCACAATGATGACAATACCTAAGATTAATGCTGGTTGACTTTTACCCCAGAAATAGTAGGTCATTACAATTCCGATAGCGGTAATCAAAATGGCTAGTTCAAAATAGTAACTTAAATTGCGGAGCATTAGTTTTTGGTATGCAATTTCGTTTTCATAGCCTTTTTTTAATTCTTCGATTGTCATAGTTCCTCCGAGATTAATATCAGAAAAACCGTCAGCTAATAGTTGACGGCTTTTAGTTAAGTAATAAAAGGGGTTAATACTTAAGACCTGGGTTGAAGAATCCTACAAGTACACCTAGGAAAGCAATTACAACTAAGATTAACATGGTGTTAATTGCAGAAATCTTCTTTTTAGACATTAACCACCAGCAGAATAGAATGAACAGTACAGTCAAAAGTCCAGGGTAGATGCTATCGAATTGGTTTTGTAGACTTAAGAAAGTTTTACCTGAAGAGTTCTTCAATTCAAAAGCGGTGGAAATGTTAACCCAGGTTGCGGCTACACCACCAACAACCATGGCACCAACGACAGCGATGGCTTTTCTGATGGCACTACCTTGGGATCCAACTAAGAATTCCACGGCCTTGTCACCCATCTTGTATCCTCTAAAGAAGAGGTAACGCATACCAAAGTAAGCAATTAAGTTCCAAACTATGATGTAGAAGATGGCACCAACAGGTGAACCGCCTGTTGACATACCAAGAGCAATACCTAAAAGAATTGGAATTAAAGTACCAACGATTAATGAGTCACCGATACCAGCGATAGGTCCCATCAAACCGGCACGCATACCGTTAATTGTTTCACCATCAACAGCGTCGCCGTTGGCTTTAGCTTCTTCAAGTCCGGCAGTAATACCGACAATGATTGAACCTAATTGTGGTTCAGTGTTGAAGAAGGCGGTATAGGTCTTCATAGCTTCCTTTTGATCTTCTTTTTTGTCGTAAAGTTCTTCAATAACAGGAAGCATTGATGTTAAGTAACCAAAGGTTTGCATGTGTTCTTGTGAGAAACATGTCAAGTGACCGTAGTACCAGTGGTGGAATGCTTTGTTAAGAGTCTTTTTGCTAATTTTCTTTCTATCAGTCATTTTAGATATCCTCCTCATCGTCATCATCACTTGTGCTTTCAGCAGGAGCACTTGCCTTTGATGTTCTAGCAATTTCTAATTGGTAAGTAAGAAGTGCAAAGATTAATGAAACAACAGCTACTGAAACTAAGTTTAATTTAAGTGAAGCAGCTAAAGTGAATCCAACCAAGAATGGAATGAAGTCTACAGGTGTGTTAACAATTTGACGAAGCAAGATTGCGATACCTACACAAGGAAGCATAGCACCAACTGTGAACAAGGTCTTCATTGGAATTCCGTCCATTGGTAAAGCGTTACGTAAAGCAGTAACAGCAGTTGAACCTAACTTGGTCATAATTAAAGTTGGGATGAATGAGAAGCAGATGTGTGAAATCCATGGGTAAGCCCAGTCAACTAAGTAAAGCTTGTGGAATTTACCTTTTTCAACATCTTTCCAACCCATGTGTTGCCATACAAGGTTCATTGTTGCAGTTCCGTAGAACAAAACAGTACCAACAGTACCTACTAAAGTACCCATTGATTTTGCTAAGTTAGCAGCATCTGCACCAGTTACACTCAAACCTTGTGAGTGAATGGCTACCATTGCTAAAGGAATTCCGATGTATGATACTGCACGAACGTCAGCACTTACAGTACCACCAGGAGTAACTAAAGCGATGTAAACAAGTTGCATCGCAACCCCACAAGCAATACCTAATCTGATATCACCTAAAATGATCCCACAAACAAGTCCCCCAACTAATGGTCGACCTAATGTGTAGTTACCGATTGAAGTACCACCCATACCAGGCATTGAAGATAAACTTGCGAAAATACCTAAAAGGATGGCTTGAATCCAACTAATAGTCATAACTTTTCTCCTCCGTTTAACGACTATAATTCAAACTTGTTTTTGAATTTGTCCCAAGTACCAATTTCGACATCTGGCAATAATTGGAATCTGACAGTATATCCAGCCTTGCTAATTGCTTCAAAAGCTTCTCCTTCTTCAGGAGTGAAGCTTTGGTTATTACCAAGCTTAATAGCACCAGGTCGATCATTACCAGGTCCGACAACGATTGTTTTAACATTGTCTGGAACAAAGCCCATGTCAACGAGAATCTTCTTCATGTCTAGTGGGTTTTTAGTGATTAAGAAATACTTTCTGCTTGATGAAAGAACTTTATCTTGTACTTCTTTGAAGTGATCAAGTGTCCAAACAAAGCCTTTCTTGCCTTGGCTTTCAGCAGCAGAAATATAAGCTTGCTTTAAAACAGGATTACTACTTGCAGCGTCATTAACTGCAATAATACCGTCGCAAGGCATTTCTTTAGCCCAGCGTGTTACAGTTTGACCGTGAATCATGCGGTCATCAATTCTTACAAATGAAACTGACATATTAATTCCTCCTTTTAAATCTCGTCATCATCATCTTCGGTTGCAGCAACTTTGAATTCTTCAAGAGCATTACCAGCTTCACTTAAAACTGTTGAACTCAAAGTTTCTTTATCCATGGCATCCATTGAAACCAATGCGGTTAGAGCCATTGTTAAGTTGGTACCACCGAAAATTTGTGATCTTTCTAAGAAGCCGCGTTCTGATAAAACACTTGTGAAGGTAGTTAATGGACTACCACCAACGATATCAGCTAAGACAACAAATTCATCATCATTTGAGAAATCGTGGCTATCAAAGAATTTGTTGACTTTGTCTTTAAAAGCATCGGCACTTGAACCAGGTTCAAGACCTAGGGCAAAAACCCGATCAATTTGGTCTCCGGCAAACATGGAGAGTGAAATCTTTAATCCATCAGCGAAACCGCCGTGGCTAACAAGCACTAAGTATTTCATTGCACTTGCTCCTTTCTTAGCTTATATGTTAACTTTATATTAATGAAAACGATTACATAAGTGTAATTTGTCATTAATATTCGAAAAATTTATATGACAAATGTCACATTTAAAACTGCTTTAATTAAAGATAGTTTTAAGAGTTGATACAATTAAGTCATATATGATAGGAGGTTCAGCTATATGAAAATTATTTTTAGCGATATCGATGGGACTTTAATCAATGATTCATTAAAGATCACGCCCAAAACAAAACAACTTATTTTAAAGCAAATCAAAAATGGCAATCTATTTGTGCCAGTTTCAGCTAGAAGTCCATTGGCAATGAAGACAGTCGTTGATCAATTAGGGGATGTTGCTTGTCCAATTGCCGCATTCAACGGTGCGTTAATTTTAGATGAAAAAGGGAACGAAATTTATAGCAAAGTTCTTCCTATTGAAGAAGCTAAAACGATTATTCGCGAAATAGCTACGGTTAAAGAAGTTACTTGGAATGTTTACTCAGGTTTAAAATGGTTGACGAAAAAACCAAAAACAGCTGACTTGATTAATGAAGAAAACATAGTTGGCCTAAAGGCTTACGCAGTTGACTTGACTGAAGTTGAACGATTAACCGAAGCTCATAAGACTTTAGTTATTGGTCAACCAGAAATTTTGGATAAGCTGATGAAGACGTATCAAAAACGTTATCCAGAACTGAGTTTAGTGAAGTCGAAAGACACCTTGCTAGAAATTGTGGCCAAAGGTGTTGATAAAGGCGATTCTGTTAAGCGAGTTGCTGAATACTACCGTGTTCCTTTAGCAGATACTATTGCTTTTGGCGATAATTATAATGATGAAACTATGCTAAAAATGGCAAACAAAGGCTACTTGATGGCGAATGCTCCTGAAGCATTAAAGGCGAGCTGGCCTTTGATCACAGCAGATCATAATCATGATGGAATTGCTGAGGTTTTAGAAAAAGTTGAATAAGCAAAAGACAAACTTATATTTACTAGGAAAATTATTTCTAGCCTTGTTCATTGTGGGATTTTTTTATTTTGCAATTATGATGCAAAGCTCCAAAAAGCAAGAAAAAATTGGTGTAAGCTATATGACCATGAATAATAGCTTTTACCAAGTTCTCAATGAAGAAGTGGAAAAGCGAGTTGACGCACGTGCCAATAAATTAATTATTCGTGATCCCGCTTTGAATGCCCAAAAACAAGTTGATCAAATAAATTTCTTCATTAAGAAAAAAGTGGCAGCAATCATCATCAATCCGGTTGACGGCAATGATCCTAGTTTGATTGCCGTGATCAATAAAGCACATCGAAAAGGCATAAAAATTGTGGTAGTTGACAGTCAAGTTTCCGCAAAGGCTCATGTCGATAGTACTTTGTTGTCAGATAACTACCAAGCCGGAGTTTTATGTGCACAAGCTTTAATGAAAAAACGAAAGTCAGCGAAAATTCTCTTGTTGGAACATTATAGTGCAATGAGTGCCAATGATCGGATTCGTGGATTTTTAGGAGCTTTGACTCATAAATATCAGGTTGTTGGTCGTTTGAATACTTGGGGACAATCTGAAATTGCTTATCCTGCAGTTTTGAAGCGAATTAAGCAAAAAGTGAATTTTGATACGATTATGTCTTTAAATGATCAAGCAGCAGTGGGTGCAATTGCTGCTTTGGATAATTGCAAAGTAAAAAATGTGGATGTCTATAGTGTTGACGGTTCAGCTAATATGAAACAGCTGATTTTAAGCAATCCACATGCGACTGCCACGGCAGCTCAATCGCCTAAGCAAATGGGAAAGTTGTCTTATCAAGTGGCACGTAATTTAATCGATGGTAAAAAAGTTAAGTCACGGATTAATTTGCCAGTTTATTTGATTAGCAAGCAAAATGTTAAAAATTATAACGTGACGGGATGGCAGTAATGAAAAATAGTTTTGAAAAACTGGTTATTTTCAGACGAATACTTGTTTGGCTAAACTTAATTGCGGTGTTGTTTAACAGTGCAATTTTTTATCTGGCAAGTTCCTATATTGTCAGAAGCAATATGTCTTTTGAATTTTTGTATAAAATTAATGCCTTGCCAGGTTCACCGATTGATATTTTTTGGCAAAGTGCGATAAGTTACTTGCTATTGGCTGGCGTTATGACTTATCGTCACTATTGCAAGAAGGATGAAGAACATAATAATCGTTTGTTGCTGATTGAATTCTTTTTGACCATCATCGTCTTTTGGAATTTACGTTTTACCTATAACGGAGTGATTTTGCTTTACTTCGTTGATTTATTTATTTCACTACGTAATAAAAAGCCTAGCCGACAATTAAATTTGTGGCTGGCAATGGCAATCTTTATTTTGATTATCTTTTCTTTAACCGATACAGTGGTGCTCGGCAATTTGACTAATATTCCACAACTGGATACTTATATCAGTTTTTTGCCAATTTCGACCAAAACAAGTGTTGTCTTAATTAGTAATGCTTTGACCTTGATCAATTTAATGATTTTTACGGGTATTTTAGTTCTTTACGCGATTTATCTTCACAAGCGTGAATTTGTCATCAAAGAGCAATTAGCTAAAGCCGCTCAAACTAATCTGGAATTGCAAAATTATGCAGCTTTGTCGAGTCATATTGCCGAAGATCGTGAAAGAAAGCGAATCGCCAGAGACTTGCATGATTCAGTTGGGCATGCGTTAACTGGAGTCATTGCTGGGGTTGATGCCGCTAAGGTGTTAATTGATATCGATCCCGAAAAAGCTAAAGTGCAATTAACAAAAGTCTCTAAAGTAGTTAAAAGAGGACTAGAAGGAATTCGAGCATCTTTGAATAAGTTGCGACCTGGTGCTTTAGAGAATTATACCTTGCAAGCAGCTCTCCAAAAAATGTTGAAAGAATATTCAGACATTTCACAAATGAAATTTGATTTTCAATATCAATGGGGTGATGCTGAATTTGAAAAAACTACTGAGGACGTCATTTTCCGGATCATTGAAGAAAGTGTGACTAATGCTTTACGTCATGGTCATGCTAGCCAAGCCAAAATTTGGTTTCTAAAAAATGAAAATTATGAAATATTGATTCAAGATAACGGGTCTGGTTGCAGTAAAATAAAGGCAGGATTTGGTTTAACTCAAATGAAAGAACGGGTCGCCATTGTAGGCGGACGAGTCACATTTAGTGGTGATAATGGCTTTACAGTAAAAGTGGAAATTCCTAAGGAAGGTAATAAGCTATGATCAAAATCTTAGTAGCAGATGATCAAGAACTGATTCGGAGTTCAATTAAAATAATTTTGGATGCAAATCCAAGATTTCAAGTAACTGCGACAGTCGCTAATGGTGAAGAAGTCTTGGATGCGATTGAAAAGGAACGCCCAGATATCATCTTGATGGATGTGCGAATGCCTAAAATGGATGGTACTGTTTGCACCAAATATGTGAAAAGCAAATATCCAGAGATTAAAGTTATCATTTTAACAACTTTCGACGATGATAATTTCATCTTCAGTGCCCTGAAATATGGTGCTAGTGGCTATTTGCTCAAGGGTGTTTCTAGTGAGCAGTTATATCATGCAATTGAAACTGTTTATCAAGGTGGGGCAATGATTAATCCCAATATTGCTGAAAAAGTTTTCAAGCTTTTTTCAAAGATGGCCCAATCAAACTATGCTATTAATGTTGATGCTCAAGATACTGAAGACTTTTCTGAAAATGAATGGCGAGTTATCGTGCAGGTTGGCTTAGGCCTGTCTAATAAAGAAATCGCTGCGAAACTTTTCTTGTCTGAAGGAACAGTTCGTAATTATATTTCAGCAATTTTAAATCAGTTAGGCTTGAGAGATCGCACTCAACTAGCTATTTGGGCGGTTCAAACAGGTGTCACTTCACGTGATTTTGGGGTAAAAGATGACTAAGAATAAAAAGAAGTTAACGTTTATCTCAATAATTTTGCTACTATTAATCGCTGTGTGTGGCTATTTTGCAAAAGTATCAAATGAGCCAAAGACACTAACCATCGGGATTTATACGGGTAGCTATTGGGATGTACCTCAAGGTGATTCATATCATATGATTGACTATGTGGTGAAACAGTTTAAAAAAACGCATCCAAATGTGCGAGTTGTGTATGAATCAGGTATCACCAAGACCAATTATCGGTCTTGGCTGGCAGATCGTCTGGTGAAAGGAAATGAACCAGATATTTTTATTATTCCAGACCATTCTTTCAATATTCTGGCTAGTGATGGTGCTTTGTTCGATTTAAGTAGTTACATTAAAAACGACCATTATCCATTACAAAATTTTTATTCAGCAGCGATTAAGAGTGGGACATATGGTGGCAAGCAATTAGCCATGCCATTTGAAGTAAATCCTAGTTTGATGGTCGTCAATACGAGTTTGCTAGAAAAGAATAAATTAAAAAAGCCGGCTTTCAATTGGAAACCAACAGAATTAGAGCTTTTGAATAAGAAGCTACGCCAAAAAGGATATTATGGGATTACACAAAACTTTGATTGGCAAGCAGCCGTTAGAAGTTATCAAGGTGAAATATTTTCGGTTGATGGTACGAAGACGCAACTAACATCCAATAAAGTGATGAAGGGGCTCGATTTGATTAATGAAATCACTCAGTTGAATAATAATGATACGGTAACAACTGAAATGTTTGATCAAGGTCAGGTCGCTTTTTCACCAATGTCATTAGCTAAATATCGGACTTATACTTCCTATCCATACCATGTCACTAGAAGCTCTAAGTTTAAGTGGGATGTTATCAAAACGCCAAGTATGAGTAAGAAAACTGGTACTAAATTAGCCAATGTTTCTTTTGGAATTTCAGCCCACAGTCCACATAAGGATTTGGCATGGAAATTCATGAAAGTTTTATTATCAAAAAAGACGCAGACTGAATTGATTCAATATTCTCAAGGGATTAGCCCTCTTAAAAAAGTCGCTCAAAGCAAGGCGATGCAAAAGGCTTTGCTAAAAGAAGGCAATACCTTAGATACTAAAAAATTAAATGCAATTTTAAATTCAGGGATGGATTATCCTAAATTTAAAAAGTACTATGCAGTCAAAGATGATGCCGATTATCAAATTGAAAAAGGCCTCAAATCAGGTAAACTTGAAACAGAAGTATATGAAATTCAAAGTTACTTAGATGAAGAATTGAAATAAAAAAAGCTCTACAATGTAGAGCTTTTTTGTTAGATATTTTCTTGTCTAAAGTTGCGTAAGAATTTTTGAGTCTTTTCTTCTTGCGGATTATCAAAGATATCACTTGGACTACCTGATTCTGTGATGACACCATCAGCGATGAAGAGCACTTGATCAGAAATTTTCTTAGCAAAGGCCATTTCGTGAGTAACGATAATCATCGTCAAACCTGATTCAGCTAATTTTTGCATAACTTCAAGTACTTCACCAACCATTTCTGGATCGAGGGCACTTGTAGGTTCGTCGAACAAAAGAATTTCTGGATCCATTGAAATGGCTCTGGCGATGGCCACACGTTGTTGTTGACCACCAGATAATTGGCTAGGCTTAGCGTTAGCAAATGGTGCCATGCCGACTTTATCAAGGTTTTCACGGGCAATTTTTTCAGCCTCAGCACGGTCACGCTTTAAGACTAAAGTTTGTCCGATAATGCAGTTTTCTAGTACTGTTTTGTTTTCAAATAAGTTGAATTGTTGGAAAACCATGCCGACTTTAGCACGATACTCATTTAGATCATAATTTGCAGCTAGAATGCTTTCACCATGGAATTGAATGTCACCAGCGGTTGGGTCTTCAAGCAGGTTGAGGCAACGAAGGGTAGTTGATTTACCACCACCAGAAGGACCGATGATTGAAATGATTTCACCTTGTTGGACTTCGAAATTGATGTCCTTTAACACTTGGTGAGATCCATATGATTTTTGTAGATGTTGAATTGATAAAATACTTTCACTCATATGTTGCCTCCATTAATTTGTTTGAATTTGGTTAGCCATCAAGTTGTAATTCTTTGGACCATGCAATTTCTTTTCGATTAAGCTGAAAATTCTAGTAATTGTAAAGGTCAAAATTAAGTAGATGACTGAGATAATTGCGTAAGTTGGGAAAAATTCGAAAGTTTGACCTGCAACAGTAGTACCAACGAAGAATAATTCAGAAACAGAGATAATGCTCAAAACTGAAGTATCCTTGATGTTAACGATAAATTCGTTGGTAATTGAAGGTAATGAGTTTTTAATTGCTTGTGGCAAAATGATATTACGCATCTTTTGACTATGAGTCATTCCCAAAGCACTGGCAGCTTCAAATTGACCCTTAGGAGTAGCATTGATACCACCACGGATAACTTCTGCTAAATATGCACCAGTGTTAATTGAAACGATAATCAAAGCAGCTAATGTTCTGTTTAAGTTGATGTGCCAAAGTTGAGCAATTCCGTAGTAGAACACTGCTGCTTGCACCATCATTGGTGTACCACGGAACACTTCAATGTAGATGGCAAGTAAAGCATTAATGACTTTTAAAAAGATATTCTTACCACGGCTCTTTGGCATTGGAATAGTTCTGATAATTCCGACAACACTACCAATCAAGAATCCGATAATAGTACCGATTAATGAGATAAAGAGTGTCATGGCAACCCCTTGAAGGATCATGCCACCATATTGCTTCCAGATAGATACAAAAGTATTTTCTTGCTTGTTAGTAGTATCTGGTTGCTCGGCAATTGCTTCTTTCATCAATTGATCCCGCTTTTTATTAGGGATAGTCGCTAAAATTGCATTTACTTGTTGCAATAATTTAGTATTTTTCTTGCTGACACCGATAGAAGTTTCTGCATCAGCTGCATCTACCTTAAATCCTGGCATCTTTGATAGGTTAACTTCGGCAATGTTAGGATTTACTCGCTTGTAACTATTGTATTCAATATCTTCAGCTACGTAGCCGTCAATAGTGCCGGAGTTCAAGCTTTGACGCATCGCAGGGAAGTCACGCATAGCAGCTTGCTTTTTAACACCCTTCAATTGGTTGATCAAGTCGTAGTGCAAAGTACCTTGTTGAGCGGTCAATTTAGCACCTTTTAAATCGCTGATACTAGTAGCATTAGCGTACTTGCTGTTTTTGTTAGTAATAATGACAAAAGTAGTTGTCCGGTATGGGTTACTAAAATTAATTACCTTCTTACGGTCAGGCGTTGGACTCATTCCGGCAATAATTAAATCGATCTTGCCAGAGGTTAATGATGGTAAAAGTCCATCCCAAACTGTTTTTTCAACAACGACCTTTTTGTGTAACTTTTTACCAATGATTTTAGCGATTTTAACGTCGTAACCATTGGCATATTCATTCGTACCATCGATTGGCACCGCACCATTTGCACTAGTTGTTTGAGTCCAGTTGTATGGTGGGTAGCCTGCTTCCATTCCGATCTTCAAAGTGCCTGAAGCGTGAACAGTTTGCACTGTTAGGCACAAAAATGTGATTAAAGCAGCAAATATAATTTTTGCTTTTGACTTCATTGATAAACTCCTCTCAATAAAAGCCAACACAATAGAAAAACCTCGTTGTATCACAACGAGGCCTAATTATCAGTTAAAAAAACCAATCTCATAGCTCTCCCTAGTTTCCTAGGACAGTCCAGCGATATTATCAACTGGCCCAACAACTGTTTGTCACAAACCAAACAGTCATTTCGGCGAGCTAACCTCAATTTGATTTTCATAGCCTTTGTGGGCTCCAACCAAATCAGTGTTTCTCGCGCCTCTATTGCATTGGGTGTATTAAATTATATTCCCATGTTTACACAGCTTAATCTTTTTGTCAACGTTTTTTCATAAAATGGAAAATGATACAGATAATCAACAATCCAAAAACGATGGCTGCAAAGATCGCATTAGGAATTTCAAAGTCGATTGCCGGAATTGATAAAAATAGCTTTAAAGCAATGACACCAATCAGTACATAGGCTAAAGTTTGCAATTCGGGGATAATTTCCATGAGACGAATAATTACTTCAGCCACGCCCCGCATACACAAGATTCCGATCATTCCACCGAGTAAAACAATTACTGGATTATTAGAAATGGCTAAAGATGCTAAAACGGAGTCAATTGAGAAGACAATGTCCATAGCTTCAATTGAAATAACTGTTCGCCAGAAAAGAGAAATCTTACTATTTTTCTTTTTCAAATGATGTTCTTCATGCTTTTCTTCATGGGGATGACGTACGTCCCAGAAGTATTTTCCTGAAAGATAGAAAAGATAAGCTGCACCGAGAATTTTAATTTCCCAGAAATTAATTAAGAAAGTTCCAATTCCGATAATTAAAAATCTAAAAATGTAAGCTCCCCAAAGTCCGTAAAGTAGGGACTTTTCTCTTTCAAGCTTAGTTGGTAAGACTTGCGTTTGAGCAGCTAAAACAACCGCATTATCGACAGAAAGTAAACATTCCATCAAAATCAACGTTAAAATTAGCATCCAATCGCTTTCGCTAGTGATAACAGTACGCCAATTATTCAGATCGAAGAAGGGTGCGTAGAGATTAAAAAAATTCATAATTGAGCCTTTCTAGTATATAATTAATAGAAAAATTAAGGAGGACGCCGATGCTTTACTTAATTATTTTCGCTTTGAGTATCTTAGCCCTATACAATTGGTATTTACAAGCAGTAACTGTCGTTAAAGGTAAATACAGTATTAGGCATATTGTTTATGCTCTAATCATTAGTTCAGTTTTGATCTTACTTGGATTATACGATCAACCTAATTTCTTAATGAATGTCATTTTAGCATTGATTCTAGTTATTGGCTTTATCAATGGTTCCAATGGTGTTAGCAAAAAATGGCTAACATTATCAATCGGTCGCAAGAGACGACTTAAATTAGATTCAATTAAAAATGTTGACCTAATTATTCTTGATGGTGATGAAAGTGATTCAACTATTTGTTGTTTCTACGATCAAGATGATAATCCTTATTTGATGAATCTTTTAGGTACAGAACGTGAAGTTAAAGAAAGATTGCTGAAATTGCTTAATGTGCCAATTAATGTCAAAACTGGCCTCTTATAAAATTGGTGCCAGCATTCTAGAAATGGCTTGCATAATCTTTAAATGATAAGGCTGATTTTCAAAGTCTTTAATCGTTAATTTGGTAGAAGTTTTCAAATCATTTGCGAAAGCTTCTGCCATTTTTTTATTAAATTCACGATCATAAACAAAGACATTATCTTCAAAGTTCAAGTGATATGAACGAATATCTTGGTTCACTGAACCAATTGTGGCATATTTGTCATCAACGATGACCGTTTTGGCATGTAAAAATCCTGGATCATAAGTGTAAATGGTGATTCCATAGCGAGCTAGTTCATGAGCGTACCATTGAGTTGCCCGATAAATAAAAGCATGATCGGGCTTACATGGAATCATAATTCTAACGTCAACTCCTGATTTGGCAGCGATTTGCCAAGTCGCAATTAAAGCTGAGTCGGGAACAAGATACGGAGTTTGAATCCATAAACGTTTGGTAGCCGACATCATCAATTTAATCATGCCATTTCTTAGGTTAGGATCAAACACGTCAGGTCCATCATTAACTACTTGCAACGCTGTATTACCATATTTTTGACTCAAGACGGGGAAGAGTGTTTCGTTAAAAGTAATCACATCATTATTGGAAGTGACTGAAGCATTCCAGTCCATAACGAATCTTTCTTGTAAGACTAAAGAAGCAGAGCCGACAATTCTAATTTGTGAATCACGCCAATAGCCGTAGCGTTTCTTTTTACCAACATATTGATCGCCAACATTAAAGCCACCAGTCCAAGAAATCTTACCGTCAATTACAACGATCTTTCGGTGTAAGTGATAGTTGAAACGGTATCTAGTAAATGAGTTTCTCGAAGTGATAAAAGGAATTACCTGTCCACCAGCGCGGCGAAGCTTGTTGAACCAACGCCGATTAGCTCCTAAAGAACCCCAAACGTCGTAAATTAGCCGAATTTTTACACCGGCCTCAGCTTTTTTAATCAAAAGGTCAAGTAGCTGATTTCCGAGATCATCTTTATAAAAAGAATAAAACTCTAAATTAACTGTTTCTTGAGCGTCTTCAATGTCTTTAAATAAATCTGCAAACATTGCTGGACCGTCTGTATAAAATTTAACGTCATTATTCTTGGTTAATGGAGCATCGCCTAATTTGTTGAGGAGTTTCGTCAACATTTGAGCGTCATGGGAAGTGTCGTTAGGACTCGATTCTTTAGGACTTTTCTGAATTGTCTTTTTAACATTACGCAAGCCGATATGCTTTTGCTTGTTAATGGCAAATAGCTTTTTCTGTGAAAGCCCCCGTCCTAAAAATGAATATAAAATCGTCCCAACAATTGGTAGGGCAATTAAAACGACCAGCCAGCCCCAATTAGTTGAGATACTTCTGCGTCGACGGAAGACGACAACAATTGACCAAATTGTATTTAATATAATCAGTAGTAAAACAATCTTGTGCACAACAACTCTCCTTCATAAAGTTATTTTAACAAAGTTTGAGAAACTTAGTGATGATGTCAATTACAAATGGATTATCGTGTAGCCAACTATGTTCAGCATCTTTACCCCGAATTTCAATTTCATGAAATTCACGAGAAACCGGAGCCAAGATGTAACGAATACTTTTAGCCGAAATAACCGAAATATAGTTATCAGTATTAGTCAAATTAAGGATATTACCGTAAATATTTAGAACCTTAATATTAGGACTGAAACGCTTTTTATGTAAAAGTAGGTATAGGTAATGGTGATTCATGATAATTGGACGGCCATTCTGAGTAAACGCGTTGACGTTGGGGATGTCACCTAAATAAGTGACGCCGTTAAAAGGACCAGCGATCAGTGCACAAGACTCTAAGTGGGGATACTTTTTCTTGTTAGCTACCTGCATTTCAACTCGCACCACGCAAGGGGCACTTAAAGAGTGGGCAACTGCTTTATATTGTTCAATGCCAAATTCATCTTTAAGATATTTGATGACCATTTTCATGCAGTAATCGAAGCCGGCTGTTGAAAGAATTCGGTGTTTAAAAACAACTTGGACAATGGGATTTTTGCCGGACCATTCGCCTGTTAATGTGATATTTCCATATAAATCGACGATTAACTTGCAATATCCCCGTTTTAACTTGTTACTAGTGTGATCAACAATTACTTGTGTTGAATGATCACCGCCACGGAAGCCGTGATAAAATAGGACCGGAATTTGTTCTGGCATTTTAGTAACTTTAGCTAAATTTTGATGACGATGTGGGTGCAAACGCAGAAGCCAACGAGTTAATCGATTGGTTGCTAATAAGCCAACGAAGATTAGTTTTTTAGTATCTTCATTTTGTTGTTGACTATTTTCAACTTCTTTTTTATATTTTTTAGAATTGAAAAACATAAAAACTCCCCCCACAAACGTTAACTTATTGTTCTCATATTACACTATTTGGAGGTAAAAATTCTATGAGCGAAAATTTTGATGCAATTATTTATTCTGATGGTGGTTGTCGTAATCACGGTAATTTGAAGGGTCAACACGTAAAAAGTGACGACAAGGCTGCTTGGGCCTTTATGATCGATCAAGCTGGTGATCGTGTTTCAGGTTCTGGTGGCACTTTTGGTGCAACTAATAACCAAATGGAATTAACCGGCTTTATTGAAGGGATGAAAAAGGCAATTGAACTAGGAATTCAAGATAAAAAAATCAATTTTGTTTTGGATAGCCAATACGTTTTAAACCCAATCACTAAAAAGTGGCTAGTTGGTTGGAAAAACCGTGGTTGGCGAAAAGCTGATAAAAAGCCAGTTCTTAATGTAGAAATGTGGCAAGAAATTGACCGTTTGTTGCCTAATTTTACTGATGCAACTTTTACGTGGACTAAAGGACACGCAAATGACGAAGGTAATAATTTTGTCGATGAATTGCTAAATCAATACATGGATAAGATGTAATTAATGATATAATATAAGCTGTATTATAGGAGGTTTCTATGCTGAATTATCCGATGCTGACGGTGATTATGCCAGTTTACAATACAGCTGATTATTTACCACGAGCTTTTGATGCATTATTAAATCAAGAAGAAGATAATTTTAAGCTTATCGTTGTAGATGATGGCTCAACTGACAACAGTGCAGAAGTTATCAAAAAGTATCAAAGCAAATTTAGATACTTTAAGTTTATTCAACAAGAAAATCAAGGTCCTTCCGCTGCCCGTAACAAGGCAATGGAATTTTTAGATACTCCATATTTTACTTTTCATGATGGAGATGACTGGACAGACCCAGGCTACACAGCCTTTTTTATTCGCGCTTTCAAAAAATATCCACAATGCGATTTAGTTTGCTGTGGTTACTATATTAATACGGAAAAAGGCAAGCAACATGCTGTTGGTACATTTGATGCTGATGAAATTACCAAAGAAGAAGCTTACCTAAAAATGACTAATGTTTTCGGCTCACCTGTGAAAGGGTACAGTTGGAACAAAGCGTATCGGACTGAAATTGTGAAGGCTAACAATTTACAATTCGATCCTGATATTGCATTACTTGAAGATCAAATTTTTAACGTGAAATACACTTCGCTAGCTAGAAGTGTTTATTTCACGCAAACACCTTACTACCACTACCTTCAACGGAAGGGTAGTATTATTCACCAACCTAATTTAAAGAAGGTTAAGGATAACTTCAGAGGAAATTATCGCGTTTGGCAACATATTTTGAAGTCTGTTTCAGCCGAATGTAAAGAAAAGCAAGCAGAAAAGAAAATGAAATTACGAGAGGATCGGAAATGAATTTAACTGTTAATGGAGTCAATTTGTACTACAGCAAGATAGGCTTTGGACATCCATTGATTCTGCTTCATGGACATCATATGGATGGTGGCATTTTTGATAAAATTGTTGCCCCATTGTCTGTTTACTATACGGTTTATGTAATTGATATGCGTGGCCACGGACTAAGCTCAGGAGAGCCGGCTGAACATTATCAAGATGAAGCGGATGATGTTAAGGAATTTATCAAGCAACTTGGACTCAAGGATCCATTTGTTTATGGCTTTGATGCTGGTGGCTTGATTGCACTTTTACTAGCAAGTCAGAATCCCGATTTAATTAAGAAATTAATTATTTGTGGGGTATTTGTTTCAGGTGATGGTGTTAAGCCATATCACTATTTGACTGAAGGTGCATTACGCTTATTTACTAGAGATCTCGATAGTCAAGTTCAATTGACCGAAACATTCATTACTCCAAGTATTTTGAAGAAGATCAAGACGCCAACTTTAGCTTGTGTTGGTGAAAAGGATTGGGTAAAAGTTGAACATGTCAGAAATTATGCAAAATTAATGCAAAATTGCCGACTAGTGATTATGCCTAGACAAACCCATACAAGTTACACAGTAAATAGTTTTAAAATGCTTGATTTAATCAAAGAATTCTGCAAAGAATAGTCTTGCTATGGTACACTTACAAGGAGTATTTAATTTATTTAGTCAAAAGGAAACGATAATGAACAAAGAAGAATTGCACGAATTATTACACCCAATTAAATTAATTGGTTTAGGTGGAAATCCGGTATTGAATGAAAAGATTGCCTCAATTTTGGATAAGCCACTTTTGGAAACAACTGTACACCACTTTAGTGATGGTGAAATCCAAGTAAATATTAGTGAATCTGTTAGAGGTTGTGATGTGTACGTCATTCAATCATTACAAGATCCAGTTAATGAAAGCTTCATGGAATTGGAAATTGTTTTAGACGCATTACATAGAGCCTCAGCTCACTCAGTTAATTGTGTAATTCCATATTTAGCATATTCAAGATCTGATACAAAATCACGTTCACGTGAACCAATCACTGCCAAATTAATTGCGAACTTATTGCAATTGACAGGCATGGATCGTTTATTGACCATTGATTTGCACGCATCTCAAATTCAAGGTTTCTACAATGTACCAGTTGACCACTTGCATGCAATGCCACTTTTAGCACAATACTTCTTAGACAACGGTATTGCCACTAAGGAAGATGAAGACATTGTAGTTGTTTCACCAGATCACTCAGGTGCTAAGCTTGCAAGAAACTTTGCAACCTACTTTGACTGCCCAATTGCCATTGTTGACCAACGTGGTGAACGCTACGGTATGGATACCAACGATATTATTGGGGATGTTAAAGGTAAAAAATGTATTATCGTTGATGACTTGATTGACACTGGTTCTAGAGTAGAATCATCAACTAAGTCAGTTTTGGCAGCAGGTGCAACTAAGGTTTATGTAGCTGCAACTCATACTTTGTTATCACAAAACGCAATTGAACGTTTAAACGGATTACAAATCGAACAAATTGTTGTAACTGACACAATTAAGCACAAGCGTTACCCAGATAGAATGGTACGCGTTTCTGTAGCTCAATTGTTGGCACGCGGTATTGATTATCTTTATCATGACCGTTCAATTCATGAACTTTTTGATGAACAAAACCGCTTAAAGTAAAATTTTTTATAGAAGAGTGGGAAGATGGCAAGAAGAAAAAACCAAAAACGACGCAAAGAGATTTTAAGCAACACATTTAGCTTGATCCGCGCTAATGGTTTAGATAAAGTTTCTCTCCAAAAAATTGCAGAAAGCTCAAATATTTCAAAATCACTTTTACAATCATATTATTCACACAAGTCTGTTTTAATTAATGAATTAGTGGATACGATGTTTTCAGCATTGGGTGATTGTATTGAAGAAGTTGCTCAAGATGAAAATCAATTTGCTAAGACAGAAACTTTTATTTATTTAATTTTGACTTTAGGAACAATTGATCCAGGAATTGATCAATTGATTAGAGAAGCTTTTAGAGAAAGCAAGGCTCTTAACAGCTGGAGCAATATGCTTTTCAATTGGCTACATGAACAGAATCTATTTGAAAAGCAAAAATATAGTATTGAAATTCGTGGAGGCGTGCCTTTTGTTGCCTCTGGTGCAGCTAGACTATATGCTGAAAAAGAAAAGCTTCAATTGAATCCTTTAGATATTTCTGAATATGCTATCAAGACTTTGATGTTTAGCTTTTTCAACGAAAAGAAAAAAGTTGTTAATGCAACAATTGAAGAAGCTAGAACTTTAATTGAAAAACTTGATGCTGAAAGAGTTTTAGAATATCTTGAGCAAACATTTTATTGTGAACCCATTGATGACTAAAGGAGCTGAATATGACAGCGATTCAAGCGAGAAGAGTTACTAATGACCAAAAGAATCACTACAAACGGATTTTGGCCTGGGTAGCTTTTATGGCAGTTAGCATCTTGATGACTTTGCTAACTTTCTTTAACCCTTACTACATGAAGCAACAAATTAGACAAAGTGCTAATGAAGTTGTTGTGACTAAGCAAGCTAATGTCCATTTCAACACTTTAGCTAAGTACTTAAATGCCTATGATGATCAAACAGCTAGTTCATTAACAACCAATGAATTATTGCCAATTGCTGATGAATTGATTGATTGGACTTTAGGCGTTCATGCTTTTAGAACTAGTGATACCTTATTGGCATCTAACATTTATGACCATTTAAAAAAGAATATTAGTAATAGCTCAACGGTAGGAGCAAAAGAAGTCAAGAAGCGAATGCTGAAAAATCCAGCTGCAAGCTTGAGCTACATTGATGCTGCCTACAGTTTGAGTGTAGTAAGTTTGACTGGAAACCTAGAACTAATTCTCTTTGCAGTTGGCGTGATTTTGCTAATCTCTATTGTAGTTATGCTGAAATCATTTTTACAAGAAATGGGTTCATCACTACAATCAAGAAAAATGTTTATCCATGAAGTTAGTGCAGCTATCATGTGGATGGCCTTTTGGACAATTTTTATTTATGGATTACTATCTGTATTGCCAATTTTCATCTCACTAGATAACTTGGGCTTAGGAATTATTGCTTTCTTATTTGAAACTTCAAGCCCTACATTCTTAAACTTCGTAATTGCTGGAGTTGTGTTATATATTATAAGTGCGATTTCTTGGCAAGCTACATCAGTTAAATAGACAGAGCAGAGATAAATTTTCTCTGCTTTTTTATTCGTTATTATCGTATAATAGAAGTATTAATGAGAAATCGAGGTAAATATCATGACTAATAAGACAAGCTTAGGACTAGTCTTTGGAGGAAACTCATCAGAGTATGAGGTCTCCATTGCTTCTGCTAAAAACATTTTTAATGCCATTGATCAAGAAAAATTTGATATTCATCCAATTTGGATTACTAACCAAGGATACATTGCTTCAGAAGAAGATTCTTTTAAGGTATTAGAAGATCCTAATTACCAAGTTGAACCTCGTGAATCAGTTTCAAATTTAACTAATTTAATCCAACTAACTAACCGTCCTGAAATTGACGTCTTTTTCCCAATTGTACACGGTAACTTGGGTGAAGATGGTGTTTTACAAGGATTGTTCCGCTTGTTGAATAAGCCCTTTGTTGGGGATGATGTGCTAGCTAGTGCTATCACTATGGACAAGGAAATGACCAAGATTTTAGCAGCTAGAGCAGGCGTGCCTGTTGCTAAATGGGTTTCTGTTTACAACTACGAATACGCTGATAAGAATCATGATAAGCTTAGCTACGATTACATTGCTGAAAAGCTTGGTACTCACGACATGTTTGTTAAGCCATCAAACCAAGGTTCAAGCGTAGGTATCAGTCATGTTACTAAGGAAAGTGAATATTTACCAGCATTGGCTGAAGCTTTCAAGTATGATGATAAAGTTTTAGTTGAAGAAGCAATTGATGGTACTGAAGTTGAAACTGCTGTTTTGGGAAACGAAGATCCCCAAGTTTCAGGTGTGGGTCAAATTATTAATCAAAAGGGTACTTGGTACTCATACGATAATAAGTACACCAATCAATCAACTACTACTTTGGAAATTCCTGCAAAATTGCCCGACGAAATTGTTGAACAAGTTAGAAGCAATGCTTTGAAAGTCTACCGTGCAACTGAATGTAGTGGTTTGGCTAGAATTGACTCAATGCTAAGAAAGAGCGATAACAAAGTAATCTTTAACGAATTGAATGCTTTGCCAGGATTTACTAACATTTCAATGTATCCAAAGCTTTTTGAAGAAACTGGCATTAGTTACAGCGATTTAATTACCAAATTGATCGAATTTGCACAAAAGCGTTTCGATCATAAAGCAACTTTGTTACATAAACATGAATAATGGTGGATGAGTGAATATGAGTGAGAGTAAGTATTTAAATAGTCAAGATCTAGCTGACAAATTGGGAGTAAATGTCAACACGATTAGACGTTATTCAAGCCTAGTTGAAAAAGTTACTAAGAATGATCATTATTTCAAGCGTAATTCTCAACAAGGTCGTGAATATTCAACTGATGATTTCAAGAAGTTGAAAAAGATGCAAAAGTTAGCTAAGGATGAAAATCTTAGCTTACAAGAAGCATGTGAACAATGCTTTGTCGTCGTTGAATTGGAAAAGGCCGAACCAAAGAAGGCGGAAGCTCCTGATACAGTTGATCAAGCCCAAATGGAATTGTTTGCTGCATTGAAACAAACAATTGATCGGCAAAACACAGCGATTGCGAAGTTAGAAAAGCAATTGGCTAAAATTGAAAAGCAAAATGAACGACTTTTGAGTCAAAATACCATGGCTTCTACCATGACGGAAGATGATTTGTTCAATTTCCAAGAAGAAGCTAAGCCAAAGACTGAAGCAGAAAAACGTGCAGAAGTTGAAGCTGATAAAAATCGTTCACCAGAAGAAGTCAGAAAAGAAATTTTAGAAAAGGCTGCTGAACACCAAAAAGGTGCTGCCAGAACATTAGCTGACATGCAATTGAGTGATGGAAAATCACATTGGTGGGATAGGTTCTTCAATTTTTAAGAATTAAGAAAGGTGTCACTTGGTGACACCTTTTTGTTTTAAAATACTAACTAAAGGATGTGACTTGGATGAAAAGAGCGATTGCGGCGACGATCGTTTTTATTATTGGAATAATATTAACGGCAATGACCTTTTTCGCAACAGATGTTTATCAACGCGATTCTGTAGCGATTATTACTGACCATAGGATCAAAGACGAAATGGTGCAAAAAAATAAAGATGTGTATGGCAATGTTGACTATACGCACAATCAGTATTTCACTATTAAGGTTCTATCCGGTAAATATAAGGGAAAGCAGTATAAAGTTAAAAATGTTTATTACAGTTCGCAATTAGTTTCACAAAAGTATCAGCCTAGACAGCGAATTTTTGTTGATATCAAAAATGGTCAAGCTGCTCTGGTGAATCCGAAGCGTGATTGGGTATTGGTTTTAACATTAACTTTGTTCTTAACGCTACTAACCTTTATTTTAGGTAAAAAGAGTATCTTATTAGTTGTTTCAATGGTCTTAAGTTGGATTATTTTCTATGGGGTCATTTTGCTAGATGTTAAACTCAATGGCTCACAAATCTTTTTGATCTTTGGAACAGCCGATATCATCTTTTCATTCATCAGTTTGGCGATTATTCAAGGCATTAATAAGAAAATGCTGGCAACGTGGTTTGCTACTTTACTGGGCGTTTTTGTCAGCTTTGCGATTTGCTACATAATTATGAAAGTTACTGGCGAAACTGAAATGCGTTACGAAACAGGGGATTATGCAACGCAAGATCCTCGTGGGCTTTTTATGGCCCAATCGATTTTGGGGATTCTTGGAGCAGTAATGGATGAGGCAACAGATATTGTTTCTAGTCTGTATCAATTGATTAAGCAAAAAGCTGATATTACTGCTAAAGAAGTCATTGCAAGTGGTCGAACCATGGGGCAAGAAATCATGGGACCATTGATCAACGTTTTAGTTTTGATTTTCATGGCGGAAGCTTTGCCAGAAACTATCTTGTATTTGCGTGATAATAACACGATTAGCTCAACTTTTGGTTTCACACTATCTTTAGGTGCTACACAGAGTATCATTTCGGCTATCGGAATCGTATTAACAGTAATTTTTGCAACCTTGTGTAGTTTATGGTTTTTGAAAAAAGAAGGTGATAAAGCATGAGCAGTTTAATGGCTTTGATAATTGTTTTAGCAATTTTGATGACCATCGTTGGTGGAGAAACTGGGATTAGAAGCTTCTTTAGTGTACTAATCAACGGCTTTTTACTTCTTCTAGCCTCATTATTAATTGCCTGGGGTGCTAATATCATCATTATTATTTTGATCTTTGTCCCTTTGAAATTAGTGACGATTATTTTCTTGGGTACCCATGATTATACAGTTGCTAAAAGTTCTTTCTTTGCCTCATGTGTAGTTTGTTTAGTCACTAGCTTAATAGTGATTGTGATGGAACACTTTTCTCAAGCTTATGGACTTGGACCAGAAGCGGGCGAATTGCTAGTTGGTCTATCACAAATGCCCGGCTTGAACTACGCTCAGATTGGGATTGCGGTAGCACTGTTTTCAACTTTGGGTGCGGTGGCTGAAGCAGCTGTTGCAATGAGCTCAGGCTTATTAGAGTTGAAAAAAGCCCATCCTAAAATAGATGAGCACGCTTTAATGAAAGCTGGTAATGAAATTGGCTATGATGTTTTAGGAACAGCGATGAACACGGTTCTTTTCGGCGTCTTTGGTAGTTTTTTGACATTGTTCTTGTGGTATTTCAGATTGAATTACAGTTTTGGACAAATGATTAATGATAAAATGTTTGTAATCGAGATGCAGATTATGCTTTATTCATTAATCGGCATCTTGATGACTGTACCTTTGAGTACATGGACAATTGCCAAAGGATTATCAAGAAAGGACAAACTAAATGCAAGTAAGCAAGCTACTTCTAAAGAATAAAAATGGCCGTCAATATGAAATGGACTTCTATCAACTAACGGAAATAGCTAAGTTGAAAGATGATCAACATCCGTTGATGCTGATTTTACCAGGTGGTAGTTTCAACCATCTTTCAATCAGAGAAGGCGAAGCTATCGCCTTAGCCTACCTACATTATGGTTTTCAAGCGGCTGTTTTGAAATACAATTTAATTCAAGACGGACCAGTTTATCCTGACGCATATCAAAGTGTGTTGGATGCAATCAGCTACTTCAGACAAAATGCGACTGAATTAAAGATTGATCCAAATCGGATTGTAACGATTGGCTTTTCTGCTGGAGGCCACGTTGCAACAACGGCGAATAATTTTGCTGATGATAGCAATCGACCAAATTTAACCATTTTAGGTTATCCATTAATTTCATTTGGAAAAATTGGCTTTGAAATTCCGACTGAAGCTCAAAAACTTTTCCCTAAAGAAAAAGAAATTTATGATACTTCTTTAGGCGTCAATGAAAAAACGCCTGCCAGTTTTATCTTTCACGCAAGTGATGATAAAACGGTAGACGTTCAAAATTCGTTAGAATATGCGTTAGCTTTAGCAGAACATCACGTTCCATGTGAAACACATATCTATCGAAATGGTGGCCACGGCTTTGGCTTGGCCACTCCAGAACAAGTTGTTCATGGCCGCGAATTTACTGATAACCCACACGTATCTACTTGGTTTAAGCTGAGTCTTGAATGGCTACGCCTTAGCTTTGAAAAACATGATTTCTCTAGCAGAGACTGATGAGCCGACTGATTCAAGTACTCTCAACTTGATGGCTTTAGCAGATACGTCTCGTAAACCGATGACTTTATTTTTACCATCAGCCTTCCAAACAATCGGGTGACTGTTAGAAAATGTTTGGCCATCTTGAGAAATTGAAATTTCTAAACGGAGTGGATCACCTTCGTTGTCAATTAAACGAGGAATAAAGACCATTCTAGAAAATTCAGTTAACTCTTTAAAATTAAAGATTAAATCTAGGGGCTTCTCTTCAGTAGGAGCCTCTTTTGTTTGCCATTCAGAAGCCAAAATACGGTCGGTTAAGTAACTTAATGGATGGTCTTCTAGACTTTCGTAATTACATGAAACATCGATATTGCTGATGGCATAGTCTTCTTGACGACTCTTAGTGATTGCACCGAATGGAGCAGACCATTCAGATACCTTAGTTTCTGACAAGTAGCGTAAACGCATGACGTATTTGGTGTTTGGCTGTAATTCATGGAAAGTATACTTTTCACCAGCGATACCATGATAAATTAAGCCGTTAACTTCTACTTGGACCTGTTCAGTTACTTTTGGCCAAACGATGCTGATAGAATGAGCAGTTACTTTTTCAACTTTTGGCGTCTTTGGTTGAGCTAGCAAAGCGTCGGTAATTTGATTTCTATTAGTGACTGGGGTCATGCAATTTTTGACATCGAGCTCAATATCTTGAGTACTGATGTTAATTGCATCCAACTTAATTTGAATCGCAAATTGACCGTTTTCGTTAAATTGATCTAAGCCATTAATCCATTGATAATTTTGGTTGAAAAAGACACCAGATTTTGCTCGGTCAAAGGCTTCTTTATTGCCGAACTTATTGAGTTCAATTTCAGCATTAGCGATTTTTACAGTTACTTGATCAGGAATCTTGTCAGCTAAAATGGTAAAACTAGTTGGCAACTGTGTTTCCATGCCAGGATAAGTACCTTCACACTTGTTGACGCTGATATTAAGGTCTGCGCCTGTTTGCGTTAAATTGATAGTAGTCTTGGCAAAAGTTGAATCAACATAATTATCATCATCGATAGTTGTTAAGCTACCGTTAGCTTGAGGATAGATAATGTAATTGCGTTTACCAATATCAAGAATAGTTCCAGCTTTAATGAAAACTGGCAAATGCCAAAGCTCAAATTCTAATTGATTATAAACACTACCACCTAGGTACTTTTTACAAGTGAACATGTCAGTCCAAAGAGTTCTTTCATCCGGTAGGTATAAATTATCTTTGCGAGTTTTACCAAATTCAGTTTCACGTCCACTATAGATAGGAGCGACTAAAATGTTGGAACCAAGTAAAAATTCTTGGCTGATATGTTCAGTGAAGTTGGCCCGATTATTTGAGAATTCCCAGAAAATTGGGCGAATCATTGGATGACCAGCTTTAGTCAAATGCATAAAGTTGTATAAGTAACTTGATAATTGCTCACGCAAGCCAATATAAAGGCGGTTAATCCGTTGCATTTTTGCATTGTAGGCAAATGGCGTTTTACTGAAACGACTTTGGTCATTGATGTGGAAGAATAAAGGCGTAAATGCTTTCCATTCTAAATCTCTGATAGCTAATTGAGCATTACCACCGCCACTAATACCGTCTACTGCGGATCCTACGTATGGTTGCCCTGATAAGTTTGAACTAATTAAGCCAGAAATTTGTGCACGTAAAAGTTCCCAGTCACCAGTAGCACCACCATAAATGATTGCACCATATTTTTGACTTGAAACGTCTCCGTGATCAGTTAAAAGCCAAGTCCGTTTACGATTCAAGCGATTTACTAAAGAAACAAATTCACTTTCAGAAGCGTTTACTAAAAAGTTTGCATTATTAGAATCATGCCAAGTTCCTAATTCAATGCCGTGAGTATTGGCATATTCAGCAAAAGTAGCCATACTTTGGTCATCAATTTGACTGGCTTGATAGTCTGGGACGATCCAACCGAGCGGAAAGTTTAACTTGGCATAGCGATCAAGCATTGCTCTAGCAGAAAATTGGTAGCTTTCTTCACCGTTTAATGACGCCTTATGAGAAGCTTCACTAGCATCTTTAGTTCTCATGTAGTAATTCTTATCTTCTAGTTGATCAGCATTACGGTCTTGAGCTACTGCTGGTTTCCATAATGTGTCAGCATAATTACTAATCAAGCCCAGTTCTAAAGCACTTTTTGGCAAGGTGATTGGTTCACCGGCAACTTTGTAATATTGCTTCATCATTGCTTCTGGTGAATTTGCTAACAAGAAAATAGCATCAAAAGTCTCACTGCGATGTGCTAGAGTGATTTTATCTGCTTGAGAAAAATCATATTCACCACTAGCTTTCGTGTTAGTGATGATACCGTAACCGGCTGTTGACCAGAAAAATGGAACGTCAGATAAGACACCACCTTGACCAACAATCTTATTATTTCCGATATGAATTTTCTTACCTTTATGACTGTATGAGCCAAGTTGCAAACCAGCACCGAAGAAGTATTCATTATTTTTTTGACTAAGAACTTGTTCACAGTCACTGCCAAATGAAAGTGGTGCAATTTGTTCAAAACGTAATTGACGCATTGAATTATCAAAAATAGAAAAAGTGGCTGATTTTTGCTTAAAAATTAATTGGTAATTATCAGAATTAATGATTAAGGCATCGCCAGTCGCTCTAGGCGTTGATAGATCAAAAATAACCTGGTCAGATGAGAGGTTATTAATTAAGCCATTATCAGAAAATTGTTCACTAGGGTCAATCCAAAGACGAAAAATACCGCTAGCTAAAATATAGAGACGACCGCTAGCGTTACTGAATTTAAGTTCATAGTAGTTTTCTTTTTTGCTGGCACCAGTTAAAGCACCTAAACTGATATTATTTGTCATTGTTAATCTTCCTAAAATATAAGTTCTAACATTATTATAACTAAAAATAGTAGAAATATTGTAATATATAATTGAAGTTTAATATTTTTGAAAAGTAGGAAGCATAAAATGACATATTTAATTCATGCATCACAGTATTTGCTAAAAACTGGTCTTAAAACTGGCGGTTATTTGGAAATTGTAGATGGAAAGTTTGGAAATTATTTCCCTGGAAATAATCATCCTGATTTAGAAGTGGTTGAATTAGGAAATACCATTGTTGGACCAGGTTTAGTTGATACACACATTCACGGTATGTTAAAAGAAGACGTGATGAAGAGCGATTGGACAGGTATCAATAAAATTTCAGAAGGTTTGCTGAAAGCAGGGGTAACTACTTGGCTACCAACAACTGTTACGGCAAGTAGTGATCAACTAACTGATATTTGCCACATGTTTAGTGAACATAAAGGTCAAGAAACTGGTGCTAAAATTGCAGGTATTCACTTTGAAGGACCTTTCTTTACTGAAGAACACGCTGGTGCCGAAAATCCTAAGTACATGATTGATCCAAATATGAAGGATTTGAATCGCTGGTTAGAAGCTAGTGATGGCATGCTTAAGAAAATGTCAATGGCTCCTGAAAGAGCAGGCAGTTGTAACTTTATCCGTCAAGCAACTGATGCTGGTGTGATCATTTCAATTGGTCACAGTAGTGCTGATTACGATACCGCTTGTGCAGCTATTCAAAGCGGTGCAACAATCTTTACGCATACCTTTAACGGAATGCCTGAAGCTGATCACCATAATCCAAGCATTGCTAACGCAGCCTTGAGTGTAGATGGAATTTATCGAGAATTGATTTGCGATGGTCACCATGTTCACCCAAGTTTAGTTAAAGCTCTAATTAAAGCAAGTGGTGAAGACCATATTGTTTTAATCACTGACTGTATGGAAGCTGGTATGATGCCTGATGGTGATTACATTTTAGGCGAATTATCTGTTTATGTTAAAGATGGCATGGCTCGTTTGAAGCAAGGCGATAATTTAGCTGGCTCTGTGTTACTTTTAAAAGATGCAGTTAAAAACCTTGTTTCTTGGGGCATTCCATTGGCAAGTGCTATGAAGATGGCATCAGTTGTTCCAGCAGAAAGTATCGGCCTAGATGTTTCAATTACTCGAGGCAATACGGCTGACTTTATAGTGATGAATCAAGCTGGTGAATTACAAGCAACTTATTTAGCTGGTAAAAAGAGATATTAAAAAAGGTAGATCAATTTGATCTACCTTTTTATTTTCTTTATTAATAAACAGCTCCATCATAGAAGTTGAAGCGAGGGTTGTTAAAGTCGTAATCTTTAAGTTCGCTGAGTTTAATTACGTTGTCAGCTGCACCCCAGCTCATCAAGTTGATGCTGTTACCGAATAATTCGTCTGGAACAGCTAAAAGGATGAACTTACTTTGACTAAGAGCATAACCAATTTCAACACCAAGACCAACATCTTCTTCGCCAGGAACATAAACGCCAAGCATAACGTCAGTTGATCTGATACCTAATAAGTCGCTTTGATAAGTTGCAGTTGCCCATTCTTTATCACGTAGGTATTCTGGGTGTAAATCAACACGAATATCCTTGTATTGATTATCAAGTGGCACATAGCTGTTATCAAAATCAACAGTTGGGTTAGCTTTTAGGTTCTTCATAGCTTCATCATAAGCTTTAGTTTGAGTATCGCTGAACCATCCAGCACCAAAATAAACGGTTTTTGTCTTAGTCATTGTTGGACCTCCTAAAATATTTTACTTAACTTTATCATATAAAAAATTGAATTGAAGACTTGTATTTTTAATCCAAATAGAGGTCCCTTAATTCATCGAGATCTTCATTAGATAATTTTAGGTTTTGGTGAAGATAATTTTTTACATCGCCAAATTCATTTTGGATTGTGTTAACGACATGGTCAAAATATTCGCTACGGACACTTTGAATGTCTTTAATAGTCTGTAATTGATTTTCGTTAGCACCATCTGCTTTAGCCTTATCAAGCAATGATTGAACGTAATCATTGATGATAGTATTAGTTAAAAGATAATCTTCCTTAATAGTAGAAAGTGGCAAATTAAGTGCAGATAAAATTAATAATGCACCAAAGCCTGTACGGTCTTTACCCGCAGTACAGTGGAAAACTAAGGCTTCTTTTTCTTGATCATTAGCTAATAACTTAGCGAAAAGGTCTTGATAAGCTGCTCTAGATGAGTCGGCAGTAATCATATCATCATAAGCTAATAACATGTGGTCGATACCGTAATTTCCATCATCTTTGGATGCAAGTAATAATTCACTTTCATCTTTAGATGATTTAGTTAAATCTTCACTAAATACTGGATCAAAGTGGTAATCGACACCATCAGGTACACGATCAGGCTGTTTAGTAACTTCTGCTTTACTACGGAAGTCAACGATTGTACTTGCACCATATTCTTTAAGAAATTCCATATCTTCGTGGGATAAATCAGCCCAGTGTCCAGATCTAAGGAGCTTATGAGTTTTAATAGTGCGATTATCTAAAGTTTTGTAACCACCAAGTTCGCGAAAATTTCGACCGTTGGTAATCTTCGTTAATTCTTGATTCATGTAGATCCTCCTTATTTTTTGCATTAAATAATTTTAACATCAAAAAAGTTTGCAAACAATTACCGTGATCGAGATAAAATGCTAAAATATAGTAAAGAATAATTATGGAAAGATAGGTGGGCATTATGGCTACACAAGAAAAAATTTTAGTCCCAGTTGATGGATCTTCTTTAGCAGAAGCTGCTTTTGAAAAAGCTTGTGACATGGCAGTCTTGGATGGAGCCCATGTGGATTTGTTGAATGTGATTGATACCCGTCAATTTATGGGTGAAACTCGAGATGTATTAATCTCTGGGGATGCAATTTACCAAATGACCCAAGACTCTGAAGACTATCTACAAAGCTTGGTAAAGCGTGCCAAAAAAGATTTTAATTTGACTGATATTGATTACCACATTAGATATGGTAGTCCTAAGCGAATTATTTCTTACGATTTTATCAAAGATCACGGCGATGACTTAATTGTGATGGGTGCAACTGGTCTTAACGCAATTGAAAGAATGTTAATCGGTTCAGTTACTACCTATGTAAATCACCACGCTTTAGCTGATGTGTTGATTGTTAGAACTGATCGCAACAACCAACCACTTAAAGCTGAAAAATAAAAAAGCAAGAAGCTTAAGCTTCTTGCTTTTTTATGCCCTTCAACAGAATGTTCAACAAGACTGAGCAAATTGAAGTGATAACAATGCCGTTGCCTAAGAATAATTGAAGTGTTTCAGGTAAGTGACTGAAAATGCCAGGGTAAACTGAAACACCTAGTCCTAAACCTAATGAAACGCTCACGATCATTAAATTGCGGTTATCTTTGAAGTCGACAGCTTGTAACATCTTCAATCCTTGTACAGCGATTGATGAGAACATTACAACCATGGCACCACCTAAAACGGGAGTAGGGATGATAGTGACCAAAGCACCGATCTTTGGCAATAATCCCATACCCATTAGTAAGCCGGCTGCCCAGTAGATAGGACCTTTGGTGGTAATTCCAGACAATTGAAGAAGTCCAACGTTTTGTGAGAATGTAGTGTAAGGGAATGTATTGAAAATACCACCAAGGATTTGAGCAATACCTTCTGCACGATAACCTTTCTTTAAGTCATCTTCATTGATGTCTTTGTTTAAAAGATTACCGAGAGCGAAGAAGACACCGGTTGATTCAACCATTGAAACTAGGGAAATGATCATCATGGTCAAACTTGATGACCATTCAAATTTTGGTAAACCGAAGTAGAAAAATTGTGGGAAGTGGAACCAACTAGCTGACATAACGGGTGCTAATGAGACCATGCCCATTGCTGAAGCTACCAGAGTTCCGATAATTAAACCAAGCAAAACAGAGATAGATGACAAGAAACCTTTAGCAAAAATTTGGAAAATGATGATAATGGCAATGGTAATGAATCCAACTACTAAATTTTTGCTGTCACCAAATGTTTTAGCGGTGCTATCACCACCACCTAAGTTTTGGATGGCTACTGGAATCAAGGTTAACCCAATGACAGTGATTAAACTTCCAGTTACGACTGGTGGGAAGAGCTTTTTGATTTTTGAAAAAACTCCAGCAATCAAGAAGACGAAAATCCCAGCTACGATAATGGCACCGTACATGGTCCCGATTGAGAAAGACTTACCAATCATTTGTAGTGGAGCAACTGCTTGAATAGCACAGCCTAAGACAACTGGTAAACCGATACCAAAGTAACGATTTCTAAGTAATTGCACTAAAGTTGCTAATCCACACATAAAGATGTCGATAGAAACAAGATAAGTCATTTGAGTACTGTTGAACTTGAGGTAAGTTCCGATCAATAGAGGAACTGCCACAGCCCCTGAGTACATTGCCAATAAATGTTGTAAACCGAGTACAAAGTTACGTTTTTGATCCATGTTTATTCTCCCACTAGATGAACTTGATCATCATCAAAACTTGCAATTCTAGCTAATGATTCAACGCGATAACCAGCGTCAATTAAAGCTTGTTCGCCTTTTTGGAATGATTTAGTAATAGCAATTCCGATGCCAGAAACAGTGGCTCCGGCTTCTTTACAAATTTGTACCATTCCTTTAGCAGCTTCACCGTTGGCCATGAAGTCATCGATGATCAAAATATGTTCATTTGGTTGAATAAATTGCTTTTCAACACTGATAGTATTAGTGACGTTTTTGGTATATGAATAAACATCTGCTGTGTAAGCTTCACCAGTAGTTGATGGTTTCTTCTTTTTAGCGAAAACTACGGGAACTTTCATCACTAATCCAGCCATAATTGCTGGAGCAATTCCGCTAGCTTCGATGGTTAAGATTCGATCGATTTGTTCGTGTTTGAACAATTCGGCAAATTCTTTACCACAATCTAGCATTAACTGTGGATCAATTTGGTGATTTAGAAAGTTGTTAACCTTCAAAATCCCACCAGGTAAGACTTTTCCGTCTTGCTTAATTCGTTCCTCTAAAATTTTCACCTTTAACTCCTTTGAAAAATAAAAAAGCTTCCATTGCCAAAATAATAGGCAAAAGAAGCTTACTATGATTCCCTTCAAATACCTATAGTCCAAGATTTACGGTCTTGGGTAGAAACTGCTAGCCATATCCTAGCGATATATAAGTGTTGGGTAGAATATTAACACCATTAAAAAATTTTATCAAGGGTAAAAACGAACAAATTTGGGTTGACCTCCTTTTAAAATTCGAGTAAAGTGTACTTAATTTTGAATCATAAAAAGTTTTTGAAAGGTGTAGGCATGGGAAATATCAATCTTGACCAATTTGACAAAATTATTGTGCTCGACTTTGGTAGTCAATATAATCAATTGATTACTCGTCGTATCCGTGACATGGGCATTTATTCTGAGCTACTTTCACACAAAATTACTGCAGCAGACATTAAGAAAATTAATCCAAAGGGAATTATTTTCTCAGGTGGTCCAAATAGTGTTTACGACGATGGAGCACTTGATGTTGATCCAGCAATTTTCGAATTAGGCATTCCCATTTTAGGTATTTGTTACGGGATGCAATTAATCTCAAATAAGTTAGGTGGAAAAGTTGAAAAGGCTGACGGAGCTGAATATGGCCGAGCTGAAATTGATGCCAACGTTCAAAGTGCCCTTTTCAGCAAATTACCTGAACAACAAACTGTGTGGATGAGTCACGGTGACTTAGTAACCCAAGCTCCAGCAGGCTTTACCTGTGTTGCTACTAGTACAAATTGTCCAATTGCCGCCATTGAAAATGTCAGCAAGCAGATTTATGGTATTCAATTCCATGCTGAAGTTAGAAATTCTGAATATGGCTTAGATATTTTGAAGAACTTTGCTTTTGAAGTTTGCCATGCTAAAAATAATTGGACAATGACTGATTTTATTGATCTTTCGGTCGAAAATATCCGTGATGAAGTCAAAGATGGCAAGGTTATCTTAGGTATCTCTGGTGGTGTAGATTCTAGTGTTACCGCTACTTTGCTCCACAAAGCGATTGGTAAACAACTGACTTGTATCTTTGTTGATCATGGCCTGCTTAGAAAAAATGAATCTGAAGAAGTTATGCAAGCTTTACAAAAAGATCTTGGTGTTAACGTGATTCGGGTTGATGCTAGTGAAAGATTTTTATCAAAATTAGCTGGTGTAACTGAACCAGAAAAGAAGCGAAAGATTATCGGTAATGAATTTGTGCAAGTCTTTTATGACGAAGCCAAAAAGCTTAAGGATGTTGATTTCTTGGCACAAGGTACGCTTTATACTGATGTCATCGAAAGTGGTACTGATACTGCCCACACGATTAAGTCACACCATAATGTTGGAGGACTTCCTAAGGACCTGGGCTTCAAGCTAATTGAGCCACTTCGCCAATTGTTTAAAGACGAAGTTCGTACTTTAGGTGAACAACTTGGTTTGCCGCATGATTTGGTCTGGAGACAACCATTCCCAGGACCAGGTTTAGCTATTCGGATCATTGGTGAAATTACGCCTGAAAAATTAACAATTGTCCGCGAAAGTGACGCTATTTTACGTTCAGAAATTAAAAAAGCTGGTTTGCAAGAAAGTATCTGGCAATACTTCACTGCACTTCCAGGCATTAGATCTGTTGGTGTTATGGGCGATGGCCGTACTTATGATTATGCAATTGCCATTAGAGCAGTTACTTCAATTGATGGAATGACTGCGGATTTTGCTCAAATTCCATGGCCAGTTTTGCAAAAAATTTCTACCAAAATTGTCGATAATGTACCGCACGTTAATCGCGTGCTTTACGATATCACCAGTAAGCCACCTGCAACTATTGAATATGAATAAATAAAAAAAGCCCATCAGGGCTTTTTTATTATGCTAATGAATCCCAAGGCTTAAGCAAAGTAGGCTCAGTTTCAAGTAAATCAAGATATTTTTGATCAAGATACCTTTTGTGAACAACTACTTCGTAAACATAATCATTGAACCATTCATGGCTCATGATGAAGTAACCTTTTTGACCAGCTTTATCACTCCAAGAGTTTTCAACTTTCCATTTGCGAACAGCACCATCAGCTTCATCTACACCAACTAAAGCCATGGCGTGAGACATTTCAGCTGCACCAGTGCTCAAACGGTCAGCTTTACTCATTGATAAATCAAGGTTAAAGAGGTCGTTGAACTTGTACAATTCAGTATCTAGGTAACCAGTTTGTCGATCCATTTGACGCAAGACATCATTACCGAACCAAACAGCTTCGCCATCTTTTAATTGAGCAATAGAAGCTTTTTCAAGCGCTTCCATTGGAGCGTTAATTGAGTAAATTGGGTATTTACCACGGACATTTTCTTCAAATGGCAAAGAATATAGCTTGTTAAGTTCATGATCTGGTGCGTTGTCAACGACTACATAGTCAGTGAAGTCAATGTCGAAGTATTCCTTTAAGAAATCTTGAGGAGTTAAATTTCCAGCAAAGTGGTATTTATCATCATCATCACGATATTGTAAGTCAAAGCTTGTTGGTGGTTCACCGATAGCAGTAGCAATGATGCGGTAAATTTCGCTTAAGAATTTTTGACGTGCTTTTTCAACAGCTTCTGGTTCATGAGCTAATTTACGTAATTCCAAAGCATCTTTACGTTCTTTGTCAGCTAAAACTAAATCCAACGCTTCGGTGTGAGCGGTGTTGAAAGTATCAGGCATGACGTAGTTAGGCACTACACCATACTTTTCAACTAAGGATACGGCCATTTGCCAACGACCACCATCGTGACCGGCGAAGTCAAGGTAAGCTTTAACTTCACGATCATCAAGTGGCTTATCGGCCAATTCGATCATTTTGTCGTAAAAAATATTAGCTCTTTCGATTTTATCCCAGAAAAAATTATAAGTTTGTGAGAGTTCGAAGTTTTTAACATTATATTTTTTGCCAAAATTGTGACGTAATACGTTCAAAGTGGCAAAGAGCCAGCAACGACCAGAGCGTTGTTGAGCAGTTACCTTATCGGTCTTCAATTGAGTTGAAAAGACCGTTGTTAAATTAGTTCTTACACGTTCATTAAAGCTGGCTTCGTATAAACCTACTCTTTGAGCGGCACGACCAACGACTTGTTGACGATCGTCTTCATTAAAGGCTTTTGAAAAGCTAGCTAATTCTTCAAAAGTTAGTTCGTGAGACATGAAGTTACCTCCTAGATTAACAAAATATTAAAAACATTATAACTAAGTTTAGCCGGTTTTGCTATATAATTAAATCCAAAGAGGAGAATTTTATGGTTTATTATCAAAAAATGACACCCGAAGGCTATCAAAAGATAGTTGATGAAATTGCTGAATTGAAGAAAGATCGTCCTCGACGCATCAAGATTTTACAAGCAGCAAGAGCCTTGGGGGATTTATCAGAAAATACGGAATATACTGAGGCAAAACGTGATTTAGGACACTTGCAAAGTCGCATTCGTTTTTTAGAAAAACAATTAAAATACTCTGAAGTTGTTAAAAAGACGACTGATCAAGTAGTTGACTTGGGATCTAAAGTAATTTTAGATTTTGGGGATGGCGATCAAGAAGAATATGAAATTGTTGGTAGCTTAGAAAGTGATGTTGCTGCAGGTAAAATCTCATATCATTCGCCATTAGGTTCAGCTTTAATGAAACAAAAAGCGGGACAAACTGTTGATGTAGAAGCACCGGCCGGTGATTATCAAGTAACGATACTCAAAGTTGAGTAACGTTGCTTTTTTTATTTCCCAGGGAATATTGACAAACAAACACTAGTTCGTATAATTGACTCTAGGAGGTGAACGTATGTACGATTACAAATATGAACCACATCGTTTGATATTTATGATTGATAATAAGTCTTTCTTCGCTAGCTGTGAGGCTATTAGACTTGGACTTAATCCGATGAAAGCTGTTTTGGCAGTTTTTTCCAAAAATGAAGGTGCTCCATTTGGCTCTGGCTTGATTATGGCAGCTTCACCATTGGCCAAAAGCAAGTATGGGTTAAAAAACGTAATGCGTGCACGTGATTTACCTAAATATGGTGCAGACTTGCAGTTTGTGGAGCCACATATGAATTTATATATTGAAATGAGCATGAAGGTTTTGAAGATTTTTCAAAAATATGCGGCACCTGAAGATATTCATGCTTATTCGATAGATGAGAGTATGCTTGATATGACTAAGTCTTGGCACTTATTTGCTGATGATCCTTATTATGTGGCTCGGATGATTCAAAAAGATATTCGTAATACCTTGGGACTTTATACGACCTGTGGCATTGGCGAAAATCCGCTACTAGCAAAATTATCGATGGATTTAGAAGCTAAGCATCGCAAGTCAATGTTGGCATATTGGCATTACTTGGATGTGCCAGATAAATTGTGGACGGTCAATGAACTTGAAAGTGTCTGGAGTATTAATACAAAAACTGCCGATAAATTGCGAAGCATGGGAATTTATAACATGTATGACTTGGCTCATTACGATCCTTATAAATTGCATGATCGCTTTGGAGTTATTGGTGATCGCCTTTTTGCATTAAGTTGGGGAGTTGACCGCAGTATTATTAGCAAGAAATATCATCCGCGTAATCAAAGTTATGGAAATTCGCAAATTTTGCCTAAAAACTATGAAAAGAAAAGTGAAATTAAAACAGTAATTAGTGAAATCGGGGCTCAAGTTGCTGCAAGGTTGCGGGCAAAGCATGTCCAGGCGGGATTAGTATATTTGTCTGTTGGTAATCGGTATCAGCACACTGGCTTTCAAGCACAAATGACTATTTCACCAACTAATTTAACTAACCAGATTGTTGAACCATTATTAACGCTTTTTGATCGAAAGTGGGATGGCTCAGGTGTTCGCCAAATTGCTGTATCATGTGGTAATTTGCTTGCTGATGATTATCAGCAACTTTCAATTTTTAATAGTCCAGAAAAAGAAATCGCTGAACGCACAAAGGATTTTGTGATTGACGACATTAGAAAAAAACATGGTTTTAAGGCAATTATGAAAGCTTCTAACTTAATGCCAGGTGCGACTGCTCTTGAGCGAAGTAACTTAGTTGGTGGTCATAATGGTGGTAATGCTTATGACTGATATTGATGAGTTTTTCAGAAAGTATCTGGATCCTGGCATGCAGAAATGGCAGGGCTTTTTTCTGAGCGATCATACGTCAAGATTGCAAAAAGATGCTAAGCTTAAATTTCCTGATCCTGAAGATGAAATGTCTGAACAAGAAGTTGGACAAAGACTATTTGAAGCTTTTGCTAAACATCAGGCGGTCAGAATTCAACTACTAGAAGTTGATCAAAATGGGCATTATTCTGAAGATTTGTTGGGATTTGTAGAAGGATTTTATGATGATCAAGTAATTATTTCGGGCCAAGCAATTACGCAGAGTAATATTAGGCATGTTTCTACTTGTGCTTGAATTTGTTATAATTGGTCTATTAAAACAAGAAGGAAGAATGAATTAAAATTATGAACACGCCATCATCAAAAGAAGGTAATTTGATTCGTTATGCAGTTTATGTAGTGTCATATATCATAGCTGCATTGCTTACTCACTTAACAGTTTTTAAATTTGGAATTAAGATGTGGAGCCTAGTGCTCCTAGCAATAATCTACGCTGTAGTTTTTAGCTTTATTGTTAAGCGTTTCAAGAAAGAAGAACATTTTTTTGAAAATACTGAAAGTGGACAATTTACTGATTACTACAAGCTAATCATCATTATGTCGATTATTATCGGGGTAGTACGCATCGCATGTAATTACTTGCAACTTTACGGCATGGCAAAGATTATTAAATTGCAAACTTATTATGCTGGCCATGAAACCGATGCTTTATTCTGGTTCTTGATCATCACTTTAGGTATCTTATTGCCAATCTTGCAACAATATTTAGCAACTGGCTTTTTATTCAATTACTTATTCAGAGGTAATAACAAGACTGTTGCTTACACAGGAAGCATTTTTTCAGGCTTATTGTTTAGCGTGTTAAACTTCCAATTTTCATTTGGATTATTTATTGCAAATTGGATCATTGGTATCATTTGTGCTTTGGCATTTTTGAAGACACAAAAAATGGCAGTCGCAATGTACTTGGCTGCCGTAAGTGGAATCTTATTTGTAATCATGCTATAAGCGGATAGCGTGAATCGAACCCGCATCTTCAGCTTGGGAAGCTGACGTTCTACCACTGAACTATACCCGCAATTTTCCTAATTATTCTAACATAGTTGGGATTGAAAGAGTAGGAGCAAAATGACTAAGGAAATTCTTTTAACTGGTGACCGTCCAACAGGTAAACTTCACATTGGACACTACATTGGATCACTTAAAAATCGCGTGAAGTTACAAAATTCAGATAAATATGATCCATACATCATGATTGCTGATACGCAAGCATTGACAGATAATGCTAGAAATCCTGAAAAGATTAGAAATAGCTTGATTGAAGTGGCTTTAGACTACTTAGCAGTAGGAATCGATCCAACTAAATCAACTATTTTTGTGCAATCACAAATTCCAGCTTTGTTTGAATTAACTGCTTACTATATGGACTTCGTTACCGTTTCTCGTTTGGAAAGAAACCCAACAGTTAAAGCAGAAATTAAACAAAAAGGCTTTGGCGAATCTTTGCCAGTTGGCTTTTTAAATTATCCAGTATCACAAGCGGCTGATATTACTGCTTTTAAGGCAACTTTAGTGCCAGTTGGTGATGACCAAGAACCAATGCTTGAACAAACTAGAGAAATCGTTAGAACTTTTAACCGTCTTTACAAGACAGATTTATTAGTTGAACCTAAAGGATACTTCCCAGAAAAAGGTTCAGGTAGATTGCCAGGCTTAGATGGCAATGCCAAGATGAGCAAGTCATTGGGCAACTGCATTTACCTATCTGACGATGCTGAAACCGTTAAAAAGAAAGTTATGTCAATGTATACTGACCCAGGCCATATTCACATTGAAGATCCAGGTAAAGTGGAAGGAAACATGGTTTTCACTTACTTAGATGTGTTTGATCCTGATAAAGCAAAGGTTGCCGAATTGAAGGAAGAATATCAAAAAGGTGGCCTTGGTGATATGAAGATTAAGCGTTACTTGAATCAAGTGCTTGAAAATGAACTTGGACCTATCAGAGAACGTCGGATGAAATTTGCTGAAGATCTTGATAGCGTTTATGACATGCTTTTAGCTGGTTCCAAAAAGGCTAATGAAGTGGCTAACCAAACTTTGGAAGAAGTTAGAGCTGCCATTGGATTTAATTATTTTAAGGACTAATTATGCGTGAAAGAATACCTTGGACACAATATTTTATGATGCAAGCTCTGGTGATCTCTCAAAGATCAACCTGTGATCGTGCTTTAGTTGGTTGTGTTTTAGCTAGAAACAAGCGAGTGATTGCTACTGGATACAATGGTTCAGTTTCTGGGCAACCACATTGTGATGATGCTGGCCATGAGATGATTGATGGGCATTGTGTGAGAACCATTCACTCTGAAATGAATGCTCTTTTGCAATGTGCAAAATATGGAATTTCTACAGCTGATTCAGAAATCTATGTTACTCATTTCCCTTGCTACAATTGTGCCAAGGCATTAGTTCAAGCCGGAATTAAACAGGTTCATTATTTCTACGATTATCGTGATAGTGAATTAACAATTAATTTATTTAAGGACAGCGGAATCTCTTATGAAAAAGTTTCATTGGAACCAAAATACTTTACCGAATTATTTAAGCAACTTGATCAAGATTAGTTTAGCGATTGTTGTATTTTTAGTTGCAAGTGGCTTTAAAGTTTACAATGTTGACGACAATGCTAATTTATTAAATAAAGAAACGGTTAAATTAATCGTTGCTAAAAATGATCGCTACTTGCAGACTAAAGAACAACCACAAATTATTGTTAGAACTTATAACCGTGATACTAAGCTAGTTCCAAGTAAGTTGGATAAACTTAAGAAGAAAGTTTATTTAGTAATCGGGACTAAGAAAAAACGGATATCTCAAGTACAAATTTATGCAACTAAGGATTTACATAGCTTTTTCACTGCCGGAATTCGTGGCAACATTATTCGAAATGTTACCGATAAGCTAAATTCCAAAAATAAAGCTAAATACAATGAAGGTATTCGCTTCATTTTTAGAGCAATTTCGACGCAAATCTCTAAGCATTATCATTACACGCTAGATCAATATGATTTGCCAAATAGTGAGCAACAAAAAATTGAACGTCCACATTCAATGGCCTTGCCAATTGCAATTGGTCTAGTCATTTTAATTGGAATGTTAATGATTTTCTTAAAAAGTATCGTTCGCACTAAGAGACCTTGACGTTCATTTTTTTAGAACATACAATGAAGTTGAATTATATGAGAGCAAATGAACTGTTAGGTGAGACTCCTACGTGAAAATATGCTATCGCCCAGAAACATCCAGAGATGCCAACGGGTCAAATAGGTGTCGTCGACTGAAGGCGAGATCCAGATAGCTAGCGCAGCTTACGTCACGTAGTGTTAAAACTGAACGACTAGTTTTTAGCCTTATTTGGCGAGCCACTGACAGGAATGAGTCAGTGGCTTTTTTGTTCGTTTGCCAAAGGGGGTATTGGATGCAATTTAAAAAGATTACAAGAGCACCACAAGTTGATGTTGCTAGATTGAAATCAATTGCTACAGGCAAACGGACTGATATTTTAGCTAAATTACATGCTAGCGAAGAAGGGCTAACAAGTACTGAAGCTGAAAGGCGTTTGGAAATTTATGGAGCTAACGATGTCGTTAGTAATAAAAAAGTTTCTAAACTGAGTATTTTATTTGAAGCTTTTGTCACACCATTTACATTGGTATTGCTATTATTAGCAACTATTTCATTGTTTACCGACTACATTTTTGAACCAGCAAATCAAAAAGATTTAAGTACGGTGATCATCATGTTGGTGATGGTGATTGTTTCTGGACTGACTTCATTTATTCAAAATGTGAAAACTAATAATGCTGTCGAAGCATTGTTGGGGATGGTTTCAGTTACCACCAATATTCGCCGTGATGGTGAAGCAAAAGAATTGCCAATTGAAGATGTAGCAATTGGAGACATTATTAATTTGGCTGCTGGTGACATGGTCCCTGCGGATTTGCGATTATTGCAAAGTAAAGACTTGTTCTGTTCTTCAGCCAGTCTTAATGGAGAATCAAATCCCGTAGAAAAAATTGCAAAATTGGGTCCAAAAATTGGCCACCAAGATGACTATTTAGATTATCCTAATGTGCTCTATGAAGGAACAACAATTGTTTCTGGATCTGGGGTCGGGGTCGTCTTTGCGACTGGTAAAGATACTGTTTTTGGTAATCTTGCTCAATCTTTAGCTGGTAACAACATTAAAGAAACAAGCTTTGATACAGGAATCAAAGAAATTTCTAAGTTGCTTTTGACAATGACAGCCGTGATTGCTCCTTTGGTATTTTTGATTAACGGCTTAACTAAAGGAAACTGGCTTGATGCTTTGCTTTTCGCTATTGCGACAGCTGTTGGTTTAACCCCAGAAATGTTGCCAGTTATCGTTACCTCTAACTTGGTTAAAGGTTCAATTGAAATGTCCAAGAATGGAACTATCGTCAAGAAGATGAATTCCATTCAAAACTTTGGTGCAGCAGATATTCTTTGTACCGATAAAACGGGTACTTTAACGCAAGACAAGGTTGTCCTTGAAAAACACTATGATATGAATTTGGTGGAAACGCCTAGAATTCTGGAATTATCATATTTGAATGCGTACTATCAAACTGGTCTGAAGAACTTGATTGATAAGAGTATTATCGAAGTTGCTGGGGATGAACTTGACGTTAATGAAATCCAACGTGACTACAACAAGATTGATGAAATTCCGTTTGATTTTTCTCGGCGGAGAATGAGCGTCGTTGTTGCCAATTCTGACGAAGAGCACGGCGAACGGTTAATTGTGACCAAAGGTGCAGCTGAAGAAATGTTGGCAGTGTCTTCATCTGTTGAAATTGATGGTCAAGTTTTACCATTGACTGAAGAGCGAAAAGCCACTCTGTTGAAGAATATTTCTGACATGAACGAAGACGGTATGCGTGTCATCGTTGTTGGGTATAAGAAGCACACAGCTCCAGTCGGCGACTTTTCAATTGAAGATGAAACAGATTTAACGCTAGCTGGTTATCTTGCATTTTTGGATCCACCAAAAGAAAGTGCCAAGGAAGCTTTGACTAAGTTAAAGCGTGACGGTATTTGTGTGAAAATTTTAACTGGTGATAACGAAGAAGTTACAAGAGCCGTTGGTATCGCAGTTGGCTTAAATGTTGACTTGGTATATTCAGGTAATGATTTAGCTGAAAAGAGCGAAGAAGAATTACGTGAAATTGTTGAAAAATGTAATGTCTTCGTTAAGTTATCGCCAGAATGGAAAACAAAGATCATTCAAATTTTGAAAGAAAATGGTCATACAGTTGGCTATATGGGTGATGGGATTAACGATGCCCCTGCGATGAAGATGGCTGATGTTTCAATTAGTGTTGATACAGCTGTTGATATTGCTAAAGAATCCGCTGATATCATTTTGCTTCATAAAGATTTGAATGTGTTAGAGCAAGGTGTCTTGATTGGTAGAAAAGTTTTTGCAAATACCATGAAATACATCAAGATCACTTTATCATCCAACTTTGGTAACATTCTTTCAATCTTAGTGGCATCAAGTTTCTTGCCATTCTTACCGATGCTACCATTGCAATTGCTGATCCTCGACTTACTTTACGGTATGAGTTGTTTATCAATTCCATTCGATAGTGTGGCCGATAAATATCTTGTTTCTCCACGAGAATGGTCAACTAAGAAATTGCCAAAATTCATGTTATTCTTCGGACCAGCATCATCAATTTTTGACATTATCACTTTTGCATTATTATTCTTTATCTTTTGTCCTAGCTTAGTTGGTGGATCATTTAACCACTTGACTCTAGTTGAACAAGCCAGCTTTATCGTTTTATTCCATACAGGTTGGTTTATCGAAAGCCTTTGGACACAAGAAATGGTAATTCATGCCTTGCGTGATACAGAATTGCCTTTGGTACAACAAAGAGCAAGCTGGCCAGTGCTAGTGATGACTTTTGGTACAGCAATTGTCGGCACATTATTACCATATTTGGGCATTGCCAACACTTTAAATATGGCCAAAATGCCATTAACTTTCATTGGTACGGTAGCAATTTTACTAGTGCTATACATTTTGTTAACTGGCTTAGTAAAAATCGCTTACATGAGAAAAGAACAATTTTTAATTTAGATAAAATGAACGGAATTCGGGAAGAATTCTGTTTTTTTTGCTATTATATATAGGTACTAGAACATTTAAGGGAGCACATGTGATGTCAGATAAAACTTTTTATGTAACAACTCCAATTTATTATCCATCAGGCAGATTGACTATCGGTAATGCTTATACTACTGTTTGTGCTGATGTAATCAATCGTTATAAAAAGAGCCAAGGTTTCGATACTTTCTTTTTAACTGGAACTGATGAACACGGTTTGAAGATTGAACAAAAAGCCGAAAAGCTTGGCATTCAACCAAAGGAATATGTAGACAAAATGGCTGCATCATATAAAGACCTTTGGAAATTACTTGATATTAAATACGATAAGTTCATTAGAACAACTGATGAAGAACACGCTAAGGCTGTTCAAGCTATTTTTGAAAAGCTACTTAAAAAAGGTGACATTTATCTTGGTGAATACACTGGTTGGTATTCTGTTGAAGACGAAGAATACTTTACTGAAAGCCAACTGAAGGAAGTTTTCAAAGATGAAAATGGTAAAGTAATTGGCGGGATTGCTCCATCAGGCCATAAAGTGCAACTTGTTAAGGAACCTTCATATTTCTTCAAGATGAGCAAATATGCTGATCGTTTGGTTAAGTACTACGAAGAACATCCTGAATTTATTCAACCAAATTCTCGTGAAAAGGAAATGCTTAACAACTTCATTAATCCAGGACTTGAAGATTTATCAGTTACTAGAACTACTATTAGCTGGGGAATTCCTGTACCAAGCAATCCAAAACACGTTGTTTATGTTTGGATTGATGCTTTATCAAACTATATTTCAGCTTTAGGCTATAACAGTGATCATGACGAACTTTTCAAGAAATTCTGGCCAGCTGATTTACACTTGGTAGGTAAGGAAATTGTTCGTTTCCACACAATTTACTGGCCAATTATGTTGATGGCGCTTGATTTGCCATTACCTAAACAAATTCTAGGCCACGGTTGGCTACTTATTTACAAAGACAAGATGAGTAAGTCTAAAGGTAACGCTGTTTACCCGGAATCTTTAGTTTCTCGTTACGGCATTGATCCAGTGCGTTACTACTTGATGCAAGCTTTACCATTTGGACAAGATGGTAGTTTTACACCAGAAGATTTCGTTGAAAGAATGAACTTCGATTTGGCTAACGACCTTGGTAATTTGTTGAACAGAACCGTTTCAATGATTAATCAATACCAAGATGGACATGTTGCAGCAGTTAGCGAAGATCAAGATGAATTTGGCCAAGACTTGGCTAAAGTGGCAAATGAAACCATCCAAAAGTATCAAGAACAAATGGATAAATATCATTTTGCACAAGCTTTAGAAACAGTTTGGACTTTAGTTCGTCGCACTAACAAGTACATTGATGAAACTACCCCTTGGGTATTGAACAAGGAAGAAAAGACTACTGAATTAAGTCGTGTGATGACTAATTTGGCTGAATCATTGAGAGTTATTGCTTTATTGATTGCTCCAGTAATGACTGAAACTCCTGTAGAAATGTTCCGTCAATTAGGCTTGCCAGAAGATGCTAAGACTTTAGAATTTGGAGCTTATGCTTGGAACAGCAAGGTAATTAGTGATCCTAAGCCAATTTTCCCACGTCTTAAAGCTGACGAAGAAGTTAAGTACATTAAGGAAGAAATGGCCAAGGCTAAGCCAAAGAAGCAAACTCGTTCTGAAAAGAAAAAAGACGATTCAAAATTAATCACCATCGACGATTTTGACAAGATTGAAATGCGTGTTGGTCAAATTTTGGCAGTAGATGAAGTTGAAGGATCAAGCAAATTATTGAAATTCCAACTTGATTTCGGCAAAGAAAAACGTCAAATTTTGAGTGGTATCAAGAAATGGTATCCAGATTACGCTGGATTAGTTGGTAAAAAAGTTATTGCAGTAACCAATTTGCCAAAACGTAAAATGGTTGGCCAAGAAAGTGAAGGTATGTTGCTATCATCCGAAGCTAATGGTCAAATTAAATTGGCAATTGTTGGTGATGAACACGAATTGGGGTCATTACTAGGATAATGCGATTAATTGATAATCATACACATTTAAATGACACACCTTTTAGAGAGCGTGAGCAGTTCTATATAGATCGAGCTCACGCTCTTGGTGTTGAAAAAATGATTTGTGTCGGACAAGATCCCGATTACAATCAAAGAGCGATTGATTTAGCTCATCGTTTTCCTGAAGTCTATGCCATGGTAGGTTATGCACCTGAAGTCGCTGATCTTTATGATGAAAAACTACTCACTGAGCAGTTGCAAGATGATCGGGTAGTAGCTTTGGGCGAAGTTGGACTTGATTATTACTGGGATGAAAAGCCACGCGAATTGCAAAAAGCTATCTTTAAAAAGCAAGTAGATTTAGCTCACAAATTACAGATGCCAGTTGATATTCACACACGTGATGCGTTTGAAGATTGCTATGACATTTTGAAAAAATGCGATTTGCAATATGGTGCTATTTTGCACAGTTATAATGATGGCCCAGAAATGACAGAAAAGTTTTTGAACTTGGACATTAACTTTTCATTTTCAGGAGTTGCATCATTTACCAAAGCCAAAGAAGTTCACGAATCAGTGAAAATGGTGCCACTTGATCGCTTACTGGTGGAAACAGACGCTCCTTATTTGACACCTAAACCATACCGCGGTAAGCAAAATGAGCCAGGATATGTGCATTATGTAGCTAAAGCAGTTGCTGAACTAAAAGATTTAAGTTTAGAAGAAGTTGCCGAAGCAACTTATCAAAATACGATGAAGGTGTACCGTCTTGGATAAAAAAGCATTTAATGCGGTTGTTGTTGTTGAAGGAAAAGATGACACAATTCGTTTGAAACAATTTTTCCCAGGAATTGAAACAATTGAAACTAATGGTTCAGATGTTCCAGAAAAAACTTTGCAAGTTTTGCAAAAGCTAGCAAAAACACGAGAAATTATTGTTTTTACTGATCCTGATTTTAATGGCGAAAGAATCCGCAAACTTGTTACAAAAGCAGTGCCTAATGCCAAACAAGCTTTTATTACCAGAAAAGAAGGCGAGCCTCATAAGAAGGGGAGTTTAGGCGTTGAACATGCAAGTAGAGAAGCAATTGAGCGGGCATTGAAGGATTTACATGAAGTTAATCCCGAAGATTCCGACTTAACCTATGCTATTTATCGTTCGCTAGGCTTTTGTGCTCAAGCCGATTCTCGCTGGTTACGTGAACAAGTTGGGATCAAGCTATCGGTTGGCTATGGTAATGCCAAGCAATTTTTTGCAAGATTAAAAATGTTTGGGATTTCGGCTGATGAATTAGAAAAATGCGTTGCAGAGGTAAAGAATGAACAATAAAAGAATTCCAATTGGCTCAAAATTAGGAACGCAAGCAATTTTAAACCGTTACTTTGTACGTGTTAAAAAGAATTTGGGACAAAACTTTTTAATTGACCAAAATGTAATTCAAGGTATCGTTAGTGCTAGTGCAATTGCTCCAGGTGATCAAGTAGTTGAAATTGGACCAGGAATCGGCTCGTTGACTGAGCAACTTTTACTAAGCGGAGCTAAGGTTTTTGCTTATGAATTAGATAGTGATCTACCACAAATTCTTTCAGAAGTTTTACCCCAAAAGATTGGCGATAAGACTTTAGATGAAGTTTTTAAAATTAAATTGGAAGATGTTTTAAAGGCAGATTTTAAAACTGATTTAGCAGACTTTTTTGATTTAGATAAACCGATCAAAGTAGTCGCAAATTTGCCATATTACATTACGACGCCAATCATTTTCACTTTGGCAGAAAGTCAAATTGAATTTGCGAGCATGACCTTGATGATGCAAAAAGAAGTGGCCGACCGTTTGGTAACTGATCCTGGAACTAAGGACTATGGTCCATTAACTATTGCAGTCCAAACTAAGATGGATGTGGAGCTAGCCTTAAATGTTTCTCATGAAAGTTTTAATCCAGCTCCTAAAGTAGATTCAGCCGTTGTTGTGTTGCGACCATTAGTTAATCCACCAAAAATTGATAACGTTGCTGAATTTAATCGCGTAGTTAAGATGTGTTTTGCTCAAAGAAGAAAAACACTGAATAACAATTTGAAACAATTGACCAAAGAACCAAAGGCAGTTTTAGAAGAATTAAATATCAATCCAAGTGCACGTCCAGAAACGTTGACAATTGAGCAATATATTGCATTAGCAAAAGCTTTAACTATACAAAGATAACAAAATATGTAAAATTCTTGCTTAAATTCTTATGATATGGTAAAATTGACTGCAAAGGAGTGGTTATTTTGCCTTCATCAATTGTGTCAATTAAGAAAAAGCTTGAAGAACATTTGGGAGAAACTCTTACAGTTACCTCTCAAACAGGACGTAAAAAAGGAAAAGCTAGAAGTGGTATTTTAAAGCAAACTTTTCCTGCAGTGTTCATGGTCGAATTAGATCAAGAAGAAAATAATTTCGAACGCGTTTCATACAGCTATACAGATCTTCTAACCAACAGCATTAAGTTGGAATTTGAAGGTGCTGAATTAAGCGTGGAAGAATAATCCGAATTCACTAACATTTCAGGTGTTGGTGATTTTTTATCGCTTTTTTAAATGTAACAGAGTAGAATTTAGGCAATAAATACAAACAATCGAGAGGTATTTTAATGAAACGTTCAGAAAGACTTGTGGATATGACCAAGTACTTATTAGAACATCCACATAAATTAATTTCGCTTACATTTTTTGCAGAACGCTACGACTCAGCTAAGTCTTCTATCTCTGAAGACTTGGCTATTTTAAAACAAACTTTGGCTAGCAACCAAAGTGGTATTTTAGAAACTGTTGCCGGTGCTGCTGGTGGTGTGCGTTACATCCCATACGTTGGAAAAGATCAAACCGAAGAATATGTTTTGGACTTAGCCAAAAGAATTGAAGATCCAAATCGAATTTTGCCAGGTAATTTTGTTTACCTTTCAGATATCTTGAATGATCCAGAAGATTTGCGTCGCATTGGCGAAATTGTGGCAACTCGTTACGCATATGATGATATCGACGCAGTCATGACGATTGAAACCAAAGGGATTCCATTAGCTCAAAGTGCAGCTAGATACTTGAATGTTCCTTTTGTAGTTGCAAGAAAACGCAACAAGGTAACTGAAGGGGCTACAATGTCAGTTAACTACATTTCTTCTTCATTAGAAATCATTTCGAAGATGGGATTACCTACCCGTGCTTTACCAAAAGGAGCTAGGGTTTTAGTTATCGATGATTTCATGAAGGGTGGCGGTACCCTTGTTGGTATGGAACAATTGGTTCATGAATTTGAAGGCACCGTTGCTGGAGCATTTGTTCTTTGCGAAGCTGATATCAAGAAAGATAAGATGATGGAAGATTATGTTTCTTTGATTAAAATTACCCAAATTGATCATCAAAAGAAATTGATCTCATCAGAAATTGGTAATTTTTTAGCTCGGACCGATTTTGATCGTATTTAGCGTGGTATACTAAATAGGATATTAAGAGATTGAGGAAGATAAGATGCAAAAATTTGTGATTGTTCTGGCCGCAGGTAACGGTACTAGAATGAAATCCAAACTCTACAAAGTGCTTCATCCTGTTTGTGGATTGCCAATGGTACAACACGTTGTGAACGCTGCTAAAGAAACTAAAGCAGATAAAATTGTTACCATTGTTGGTGCGGGTAGTGATCAAGTTAAGGAACTACTTGCTGGTCAAAGTGACTTTGCACTCCAAGAAAAGCAATTGGGTACTGGGGATGCAGTACTTGCTGCTAAAGATTTGTTAAGCAATCAAGCAGGTTTAACACTAGTTACAACTGGAGATACTCCACTTTTTACTGGTGAAACTTTTAATAACTTATTTAAATACCATGAAGAGCAAAAAAATGCTGCGACAGTTTTAACTGCTAAAGCACCAGATCCATTCGGATACGGTAGAATTATCCGCGATGCTCAAGGTCACGTTGAACGAATTGTTGAACAAAAAGACGGAAATGCTGAAGAATTAGCAGTAGATGAAATCAACACTGGTGTCTTCTGCTTTGATAATCAAAAGCTTTTCCATGCTTTGAGCAAGGTAACTTGTGACAATGCTCAAGGAGAATATTACCTAACTGATGTGCTTGAAATTTTACGTAATGAAGGTGAAGCAGTTGGTGCTTACAAGATGGCTGACTTTAGCCAATGCTTAGGGGTTAACGATCGTGTTAACTTAAGTATTGCAACTAAGTTAATGCAGAAGCGAATCAACGAAAAGCACATGAGAAACGGTGTTACTTTTATTGATCCTGATCACACTTATATCGATATTGATGTTGAAATTGGTCAAGACACTGTAATTGAACCTGGAGTAATTATTAAAGGAAATACTACCATTGGTTCTGATTGTTTAATTACTTCAGGATCTAGAATCATTGATTCTAAGATCGGCGACCATGTCACTGTCACAAGTTCAACGATTGAAAAATCAGAAATGGAACATAATACTGACATTGGTCCAAATTCGCACTTACGACCTCAAAGCTTAATTAAAACGGGAGCTCACATTGGTAATTTTGTCGAAGTTAAGAAGGCAGAAGTCGGTGTTAACACCAAAGTCGGCCACTTAACTTATATAGGTGACGCAACTTTAGGTAAAGAAATTAATGTTGGTTGCGGAACTATTTTCTCAAATTACGATGGAGTACATAAGCATCATACTTATGTGGGGGACTACTCATTTGTTGGAGCAGGCTCAACTTTAATAGCTCCAATTAAGGTTGCAGATCATGCATTTATTGCCGCTGACTCAACTATTACTAAAGATGTAGATAAGTATGATATGGCAATTGCAAGAGGTAGACAAGTTAACAAACCAGATTACTGGTTTAAATTACCCGTTGCAGAAAATGGAGAAGAGGGAGAACAGAAATGAGATTAAAGGCTGTTGTAGCAGCAGTTGTTATTGGTTTGGGACTAGGAAGTACAGCTCAAACCACTGCAGCAAGCACTAGTTATAAAGCTACTTTAGGTCGAAGAGCTAGTGTTTACAATAAAAAAGGCAAGGCTATAAAGTTCCTAGGTAAGAGATCTTTTGCCAAAGGTGCTTGGTTTAAAGCCGGCAAGAAAAAAGTAGTTAAGATTCGTGGCGTTAGATACTACCGAATTAGTGCCAACGTTTTTCTTAAGGTTAAGGATGTTGCTTCTTACACAGTACTTAAGCCTGTAAAAAAAGCTACTAAGAAAAAAGTAACTAAGAAGACGACTAAGAAAAAGGCAACTGCAAAGGCTAAAAAGAAGAAAGTTGTTGTAGCAGCTAAGAAATCTACTGACAAAAAAGTTGTTGAAGATGAACCAAAATTATCTGAACGCTTCGATAATTTGGAATTCACTTATGCTACTGCTAACAAGCCAACTTACGTTTACGATGCAAAGAACAAGAAAAATGCAGACTTCTATGTATCTAAGGGTGCAGTATTTAATGTTTGGTCATCACGCTACGCATACATCGATGACAAAATTCAACTAGAATACCAACTTGGCCGTCAAAGTTATTGGATTTTAGCTGACGATGTTGATATTTCTGGTCAACCAATTACTCCTTCAAACACTTACGAAAGTGTCTACAAGAGCATTACTCCAGCTACTGACAAGGAAAAGAATGCTTTACAAGCAACTATTAATTCAAACGTAAAGGATACTGACAAGTACAAACTTGCTACTTTATCTTTGAAGAAAGCTTACGATAAAGAAGTTACTAAAGCACAAGCAACTTTAGAAAATTCAGCAACTACAATTAAGCAAGCTGAAGACATGAACGCTTCATTAAAGCAAGCAGCTTCAGACTTAGATGGAACTAGAGTAGCAGTAAGCAATCCTGAACAATTAACTGATAATGACATTAAAGAAATCAAGGAATTGATCACTTCAATGACTGATATCAGTAACATTACTTATGATGCGGGTCAACACTTGTTCACTTTGACTGATAAATCAGGTAACGTTACAACTATGTCTGCTTACGATTTAATTGCTCAAGCAATCGACTAGTTTAGTAGAATAAGCCCAATTTCTTTGCTAAAATTAACTAGTAGATTGTTTCAAACGGAGGATACTATGTCTGATAAAGACCAAATGAAAATTTTTGCATTAAATGGTAATAAGCCTTTAGCTCAAAAGATTGCTGATTACATCAATATTCCTTTAGGAAAAAGTGATGTTGAACGTTTCAGCGACGGTGAAATTCAAATCAACGTTTCTGAATCAGTTCGTGGTAAGGATGTTTACTTAGTTCAATCAACTAGTGAACCTGTTAACGACAACTTGATGGAATTGCTCATTATGATCGATGCGATGCGTAGAGCAAGTGCCAAGACAGTTAACATTGTGATGCCTTATTACGGATATGCACGTCAAGACCGTAAGACACAAGCTCGTGAACCAATTACTGCTAAGTTAGTTGCAGATATGCTTCAAGCAGCTGGTGCCCACCGTGTATTATCACTTGACTTGCATGCTCCTCAAATTCAAGGTTTCTTCGATATTCCAGTTGATAACTTGATGGGAGCACCTCTATTAGCAGACTACTTTTTATCACATGGTCTTAACAAAGACGCAGTAGTTGTTTCACCTGACCACGGTGGGGTAACTAGAGCAAGAAAGCTTGCTGAATTTATGCACACTCCAATTGCAATTGTTGATAAGCGTCGCCCTAAGGCAAATGTTGCCGAAGTTATGAACATCATTGGTGATGTTAAGGGCAAGCGTGCCATCATTATCGACGATATGATTGACACCGCTGGTACTATTACTTTAGCTGCTCAAGCACTTAAAGATGCTGGTGCGACTGAAGTTTACGCTTCAGCAACTCACGCTGTTTTATCTGGACCAGCTACTGAACGTTTGAATAACTCAGTAATTAAGAGCTTGATCTTGACTGACTCAATTAATCAACCAGCTGAGAAGCAATTGGATAAGACTGAATTAGTTTCAGTTGCTCCTTTGATGGGGGATGCAATTATGGCAATCCAAGATCACAAGGCATTAAGTCCTTTGTTTAACACTCGTTATGAAGCAGAAAAATAATTGATAAATAAAAAAGACCTGAAATTCAGGTCTTTTTTATTCTACTAAGTAGCCATTATGAACATGTTCTTGGAATTGCCGGTAAATTGGTTCAAAAATTTGCGGATCATTTTCACTACCCAGCATAGTTTTAGGAAAGTAAAAGCGTTCATCACCTTGCAGGGTTCCGTCTAGTGCTTCAACAAGCGGACTCATCTTTGATAGTTCGATCAAAGTACCATCATCTTCCATGATTTCGATTTGGCTATTCGCATTTTTACCAGTTGGCTTGTAGGCATCGTAAGGTTGGTCAAACATTGAATTGATGGCAGTGTAGTATGCTGGATCGAATCCGGCTTCTTCAATTAAGCTCTTTAATTTTGTGACCAATTTCTTCTTATCACCAACAACTTTGACACTGGTTAATGGCTTTCTGAAAAGATAGCGACTGGCTAAATCAGCTAAAATTGGATCTTTAGCATGAGTCCACATGGTGAAGTTGGTTTCCATGACGCCATCGTTTAAATCAAGATAATCAGTTAAATCCCATTTTCCTTCCAAAAAGGCTGCCAGGCTTGGCGTGGCCATAATTATACCTTCTTCGTAGTCCTTTTTGGCTCTTTCTAAAAGGTGGTGCAAAATAACTTCAGTTGAGCGACCAACTTTGTGGAAATAAACTTGTTGATACATTTGGTAGCGACTAACAATATAGTCTTCAACCGCATGCATCCCATTTTCAGTAAAACAAATTCCATCTTTATATGGGCGGATAACTTGTAAGATCCGTGACATATCGAAACTACCGTAGCTCACGCCAGTATAATAGGCGTCTCTTTGTAGATAATCCATTCGGTCAGCGTCGGCTTGGCTAGAAATCATCTTGACCACTTTAGGATCAGGATAAGTTTTGGCAATGACACTGGCGACCGCCTTTGGAAATTCTGGATCAACTTTTAATAAAGCTTGATTAACTTCAGTTCTGGGATCTAAGATAATTTTTTGTCCCATTAATTCGTGATTTGTTCCAAATAAGTGCTCGAAAGTATGTGAATAAGGTCCATGACCCAAGTCGTGCAAAAGACCAGCAACTTCAACTAACAAGCGATTATCTGGATTCCAAAGATTTTCATCTTCACCGGCATATTTTTCTTCAAAAGTATCGCAGATTCGACGAGTTAGTTCGTAAACACCCAAATTGTGTTCAAAACGCGTGTGAGTAGCCCCTGGAAAAACAAAGGCGATAGGTCCTAATTGCTTAATTCGACGAAGTCTTTGGAATTCGCGTGATTGTAAGATATCAAACACGACTTGATCAGTAATCGAAATAGTTCCGTGTACTGGATCTCTTAAGATGACTTTTTTAGCTAATTTTGGACTGGTAAATTTTTTCATGAGAAAACCTCAAATTAATTAATTTTTTAGTCAAAATACTATACAATATACTAGAATTATAACAAACTTGCAGGATAAAAAGATAGTAAGGGTAATTGGATTGCGAACTTCGAAATACGAATTAATTAGTAAAATTACACAAGAAAATGAATCCGAGACATTCAGTTATTCAGGTGAATGCGAATTGGAAAAGTCAGAGCATGCCATTAAGGTCCGCTATGATGAATCTCCCGACATTCATGTTGAAATGATGGCTAAGCCAGATCGGATTTTATTAAAACGCAGTAGCGATCGTCACAATTATTCATTATTACGCTTGAATCTTGATGAAAAAGCTAGTTGCAAAGTAGTGGCAGCTGGCCGAGAAATGGACCTATCCAGTTTGTGCAAAAAAATAGATATCGGGAAAAAGCACGTATATATTGAATATAACCTGTATACTGGGCTATACTTAGTTGGTAATTATGAGGTCACGTTGCAATTTAAGTAAAAGGTAAGTAAAATAGTATAGATACTGGAAAAGAGAGGTAGCAGTTGTGGGATTAAAGGATTTTGAAGGTAAAAACCGTCACGAATTATCAATGATTGATGTTGCTAGAGCTATTCTTGAAGATAATGGTAAGAGAATGGCCTTTGCTGATATTGTTAACGAAATTCAACAATATTTAGGTAAAAGCGATGAAGAAATTCGTGAACGTTTACCACAATTCTATACAGATATGAACACCGATGGTCAATTCATCTCCATGGGTGACAACGTTTGGGCATTAAGAAATTGGTTCCCATACGAATCTGTTGATGAAGAAGTTAACCACCCAGAAGATGATGAAGACGAAGCTAAAGTTAAGAAGCACCACAAGAAGGTTAATGCATTCTTAGCTTCAACTGGTGATGATGATATTATCGATTACGATAACGATGATCCAGAAGACGATGATTTATCATCAACTGATGATGACTTAGACGATGATGACAAAGATGACTACGATTACGATGAAGACAATGAAGATGATGACGACTCATTGCCAGACGGAATTGAAGGTCAATTAAGTTCATTATCAGACGATGACGACGAAGACGAATAATAAACTTGACTTAATAGTCGAAAGTCGATAGTATTTTACTTGGGCACCCTATGTGCGTTTAGCTCCCAATTAGGGAGCTTTTTTTGTTTTATAAAGGAGCGAAAAATGACTAAATATATCTTTGTAACAGGTGGTGTAGTTTCTTCATTAGGAAAAGGAATTACTGCTTCTTGTTTGGGACGTTTACTTAAAAATCGTGGCCTAAAAGTTACGATGCAAAAATTTGACCCATATATTAACATTGACCCAGGCACAATGAGCCCATACCAACACGGTGAAGTATATGTTACTGATGATGGTACAGAAGCTGACTTAGACTTAGGTCACTATGAAAGAATTGTTGACGTTAGAACTAGCAAGTATTCTAATGTGACTACTGGTAAGATTTACAAAGAAGTACTTGAAAAAGAACGTCGCGGTGACTACAACGGTGGTACTGTTCAAGTTATTCCACACATCACTGACATGATTAAGCAAAAGATCATGCGTGCAGCTTTAACAACTGATTCAGACGTTATTATTACTGAAATCGGTGGTACTGTAGGTGATATCGAATCAACTCCATTCATGGAAGCAATTCGTCAAATGAAACGTGATGTTGGTGAAGATAATGTAATGTACATTCACTGTACTTTATTGCCATACTTACACGCTGCTCACGAAATGAAGACAAAGCCAACTCAACACTCAGTTGCTACACTTCGTTCAATTGGTATCACACCAAATATGTTGGTTTTGCGTGCAGAAAAGTCAGTGCCTCAATCACTTAAGGATAAAATTTCTACTTTCACTGATGTGCCAGTTGAAAGAATCATGGAATCAATCGATGTCCCATCATTGTTTGATTTACCACTTTCTTTCCAAGATCAACACATGGATCAAATTGTCTGTGATTACTTGCACTTAGAAAGTCCTAAGCCAGCTGCTGATATGGAAGCATGGAAGAGCTTGGACGAACGTGCTAAGAACTTGAAGTACACTACCAAAATCACTTTAGTTGGTAAGTATGTTGAATTAGAAGATGCTTACATCTCAGTCACTGATGCTTTACAACATGCTGGTTACCTTTACAACACTAAGATTGAAGTTGAAAAAGTTAAAGCTGAAGACATTACTGAAGATAATGTTGCTGAAATTTTAGGCAATACTGATGGTTTAATTGTTCCAGGTGGTTTTGGAATCCGTGGATTAGAAGGAATGATCACAAGTATCAAATATGCTCGTGAACACGATTTGCCATTCTTAGGAATTTGCTTAGGTATGCAAATGGCATCAGTTGAATTTGCTAGAAATGTCTTGAACTTAGAAGATGCACATACAACTGAAGCTAAAAGCGATGCCAAAAACGGAATTATCGATATCATGGCCGACAAACGTGACAACGAAAACATCGGGGGAACTTTACGTTTAGGTTTGTACCCATGTAGCTTGAAGGACAATACTAAGGCTAAAGAAGTTTATGACAACCAAGATGTCATTCAAGAACGTCACCGTCACCGTTACGAATTTAATAATAAGTACCGTGAAGCTTTTGAAAAAGCAGGCATGACTTTCTCAGGCGTAAGTCCTGATAATCGTTTGGTGGAAATCGTTGAAATTACGAAGAAGAAATTCTTTGTTGCAGCACAATACCACCCAGAATTTTTATCACGTCCTGATCGCCCTGAAGGATTGTTCAAAGGATTTATTGGCGCTGCCAGTGGCTTAGCTGAAGATAAATTCTAATAAACTTGTTTTTTTGCGAGAATTCCCGTAATATATGAATGATATTGGAATTAAAGTAAAGGAATTTTTGCTATGAAACAAATGATTATTCATGGTGGGAAGCCTTTAGAAGGTGACGTGTGGATTGGCGGAGCCAAAAACTCAACAGTAGCACTTGTTCCTGCTGCTATTTTGTCTAGGACTCCGGTAACTTTGGAATGTGTTCCTCGAATCGCTGATGTAGATAATTTGATGGATTTGCTTTCCGAAATGAATGTTGCTTGTAGCTTTAAAGAAACTACTTTAAAGATTGACCCAACTAATATTACTTTGAGCCCTTTGCCAAGTGGAAAGGTTAAGAGTTTGCGCGCTTCTTATTACTTTATGGGGGCGCTATTAGGAAGATTGGGACAAGCAACCGTTGGCTTTCCAGGTGGGGATGACATTGGTCCTAGACCAATCGATCAACACATTAAAGGCTTTGAAGCGCTTGGCGCAACTGTGAAGAATGAGCATGATCAAATTAGCATTACTGCTCCTAAAGAAGGATTGCATGGTGCTGAAATTGATCTTAGAATGCCATCAGTTGGCGCAACAATGAATATTATGATGGCCAGCGTAACTGCTAATGGTCAAACAATTATTAGAAATGCAGCTAAAGAACCAGAAATAGTTGATTTAGCCATTTTCTTAAATAATATGGGGGCTGTTATCAGAGGTGCTGGTACAGATACCATCAGAATCGAAGGGGTAGCCAGATTAGAAGCTAATGTGGCTCACACAATTATTCCTGATCGAATTGAAGCTGGTACATATGTAGCTTTAGCTGCCACGATTGGGAATGGAGTTAGAATCCATAATGTCATCATTGAACACTTAGATTCATTTCTTGCCAAAGTTGAAGAAATGGGTGTTGTCATTGACAGCGACGAAGATTCACTCTTCGTTTATCCAGCTGGTGATTTAAAAATGGTTCAGGTCACTACCAATCCATATCCAGGATTTGCGACAGACTTGCAACAACCAATCACACCACTTCTTTTAACAGCTAAAAATGGCGAAGGTGTAATCATCGATAGCATTTATCCACGTAGAACCAGACATATTCCGGAACTCAAGAAGATGGGTGCTAATATTGATGTTCAAAATAATATAATTTTGATTCATCCAGGTACGAAGTTCAAAGGAACAACCGTAACTGCTGATGAAATTAGAGCTGGTGCTTGCTTAATGATTGCCGGCTTAAATGCAGAAGGAACAACAGTGATCGAAAATGCAGATAATATTTTGCGTGGCTATGATCGTGTTGTTCAAAAACTTACAAAATTAGGTGCCGATGTCACTATCGAAGATATGTAATTAGTCAAAAATCAGACAAAATGTCTGATTTTTTTATTTACTCTTTTTTCTTGCATTCATCAAATCTTTTTCATAGATTGTTCATAATTACTGGGTAATATATAGACAATCAATCGAAAGGAGAGATGACCATAGAATAAAACAGCAGTAGAACAACAAATGATTTCATATTTTTCCTCTATACAATATATATAAACTCCCTTGAAGCTCACACAAAATTGTGTGGGCTTTACTTGTTTCTAAAAAAGTTCTGTGCTAAACTATTGTAGTTAATCGATTAATCTATGACCTGAAAGATGGTTATGGCAAAGGAGAAAAATTATGAAGCAAAATATTCATCCAGAATACAGACAAGTTGTATTTATGGACTCAGCTACTGGCGCTAAGTTCTTAGCTGGTTCAACTTTAAACTCAGAAGAAACTGTTGACTTTGAAGGTAACACATACCCATTAGTTAGAATTGAAGTTTCTTCAGATTCTCACCCATTCTACACTGGTAAGCAAAAGTTTGCTGCTGCAGATGGTCGTGTAGAACGTTTCAACAAGAAGTACGGTTTGTCAAACAAGTAATTTTTATGAAAGGGCAGTCCCATGCGGGCTGCTTTTTACTTAATGGACCTTTGCAGTTCTAGTAAAAGTCCGTATAATGAATTATTGACCACATTAGAGGAGTACTATTAATGAAAATGCAACTGGCAGAAATTGCCAAAGCTTTAAACATTACGTGCCAAGGAAATGAAGATACTGTTGTTTCATCTGTTTCTTTTGACTCTAGAAAGATCACCGAAGGCTCATTATTTGTGCCATTAGTCGGTGAACGTGATGGACATGATTTTGTTGAAAGTACAATTGCCCATGGTGCAGTCGCAACTTTTTGGCAAAAAGGACACCCTAATAAACCTGATAATATTGCTATCTTAGAAGTTGATGATCCATTGACAGCTTTACAAGAATTAGCAGTTTGCTACTTAAAAAAGGTTAATCCAACTGTAGTAGGCATTACCGGATCTAACGGTAAAACAACTACGAAAGACATGGTAGCTGCAGTTTTATCTAAGAGATTCAATGTCTACAAGACACAAGCTAATTTCAATAATGAAATTGGTGTTCCAATGACCATTTTGGAAATGAAGCCATTGACTGAAATTATTGTTTTAGAAATGGGAATGGATCATGCTGGACAATTGGACTTTTTGTCTAACATGACTCATCCAGATGTGACCGTAATTACCATGATTGGTGAAGCACATATTGAGTTCTTTGGCTCAAGAGATAAGATTGCTGATGCCAAAATGGAAATTACCAATCACTTAAAAGAAGATGGTGCCTTAATTTATAACGGTGATGAACCATTACTTGTTGAAAGAAGTGCTAAGCTTTCTCAACAAAAAGTTAGTTTTGGTTTTAATGAAGCTGACGATATTTGGACAGACGATTATCACAGCTATAAACGCCATGCATCATTTAAGGTTAATGGTAGTGATCAAAAATTCTCAATTCCAATGATTGGTAAGCACAATGTTGCCAATGCAATGGCAGCGATTGCTGTCGGACGTCATTTTGGTGTACCTGATGACGAAATTGCGAGTGCTTTGAATTCGTTTAAACCAACTGCCAATCGAATGGAATGGGAAAAAGGGGATGCTGGAGAAGACATCATGAGTGATGTTTATAACTCTAACCCTACTGCTGTTAAAGCAGTTTTAAATACTTTTAGCCAAATCGAATTAACTGGCACAGGTAAGAGAATTGTTGTGCTAGGAGATATGCTAGAATTAGGTTCTAAGAGTCAAGAATTGCATGAAGGCTTGGCCGATAGCTTAGATCCAGAAAGCCTCCAAGAAGTGTTCTTATATGGGGATGAAATGAAGCACCTTTACGATGTGCTTAAAGATAGATACAAAGATATGGTTCACTATTATGCTGTTGATGAAAAGCAAAAGATGATTAGTGACCTAGAAGAAGCGATCAAGCCGGATGACATTGTCCTTGTTAAAGGTTCACATGGTATGCATCTTGAAGAAGTTGTCGATCGCTTAAGATAAGGAGAAATATTTGAAGTTTACCGAACTACAATTGAACGATGCTTTATTAAAAGCAATTAAGCGATCAGGCTTTGAAGAAGCTACGCCAATTCAAGCTCAGACAATTCCTTTAGCTTTAAAGGGAAAAGATGTCATTGGACAAGCTCAGACTGGTACCGGTAAAACTGCTGCATTTGGTTTGCCAATTTTGCGAAAAATTGATCCTAAGAAGAGAGCCATTCAAGCAGTTATTGTCGAACCAACAAGAGAATTAGCAATTCAAACACAAGAAGAATTGTTCAGACTTGGCCGTGACATGCATGCTCATGTGCAAGTTGTTTATGGTGGTGCAGATATCCATCGTCAAATTAGATCTTTGGAAAAAGTCCCTGCAGTCTTAGTAGGTACTCCAGGACGTTTATTGGACCACTTAAAGCGTAAAACTATCAAGCTAGATGAAATTAAAACCGTTGTGCTTGACGAAGCCGATGAAATGCTTGATATGGGATTTGTTAAAGATATTGAAAGCATCTTTGATTACGCCAAAAAACGGGATCAAACATTATTGTTCAGTGCCACTATGCCTAAGCCAATTATGCGAATGGCAGAAAAATTCATGAAAGATCCTGAAATTGTTAAGATTAAGTCAGCTGAATTGACAGCCGATTTGATTGACCAATACTTTGTTCGGGCTAAAGAAAGCGAAAAGTTCGATATTATGTGTCGTTTGATCGATGTCGCTGACCCTGAATTAGCAGTGGTCTTTGGTAGAACTAAGCGACGGGTAGACGAATTAACTAAAGGATTAGTCGCTCGTGGCTATAACGCAAATGGTATTCACGGTGATTTATCACAAGATCGCCGTATGCAAGTCTTGAAGCGTTTTAAGAATGGAAAATTAGATATTTTAGTTGCCACTGATGTTGCTGCCAGAGGTTTGGATATTTCTGGGGTAACTCATGTTTATAACTATGATATTCCACAAGATCCCGATTCTTATGTTCATAGAATTGGTAGAACTGGACGTGCTGGTAAGTCAGGAAGTTCAGTAACTTTCGTCACACCTAATGAATTGGGTTACTTGCGGACGATTGAAAATATGACCAAGAAGCAAATGTCTCCATTGCGTCCTCCAACAGACAAGGAAGCATTTAAGGGACAACTTAAGCAATCTAAGAAAGAAATCAAAGAATTGCTTGATAGCGACTTGGATAAATATTCGAATGAAGCAGAACAGCTTTTAGATAATTACTCAGCTGTTGATTTAGTTGCAGCATTCTTGAAGAAATTAGCAAAAGAAGAAGTTAAAGTTAAGATTACTCGTGAAAAGCCACTTCCATATAAGGGTAAAGGCCGTTCACGTAGACGCAGTGGGGACCGTAAAGATCATGATCGTCGTCGCCGTCCACGTAAAACTTCTGCTCCTAGAAATTTTAAAATGCATCAACGCAACAGAAACAGAGCTTAAAACTCTGTTTTTATTTTTAGCTTGAAGAGGTGTATTATGATTAGAGGTATAGGAATTGATGTTGCTAGCCTGGATCGTGTTCAGGCTATTTTGGAAAAAGAACCTCGATTTGTGGAAAAGGTACTTACTCCATCAGAAATAGCAATTTTCAATGAATTATCTGAACATCGGAAAGTTGAATTTTTAGCTGGCCGTTTTTCTGTGAAAGAGTCCTTTGTGAAGGCTTGGGGAACAGGTTTTGGCGAAGAAATTAGCTTTCAAGATATAGAAACACTGACAAATGAATTAGGGAAGCCGATCACACATTGTCATTTATATGATGGCAATATTTTTTCTAGCATCAGTCATGACGCTGGAATTGTGGTGACTCAGGTGATATTGGAGGACAAATAATGGTTCCAGCAATAAATCGTCCAGCAGTAGTTAAGGTCAACTTGGAAGCAATCAAGCATAATTTTTTAGCAGAAAAAGCTCACATTGCCGCAGGGCAAAAATTATTCTGCGTGGTTAAGGCTAACGCATACGGTCATGGTGCTGTAGCCGTTGCTAAAACTTGCGAAGAATTAGGTGCGGATGGCTTTTGTGTTGCAGTTTTAGATGAAGCTTTGCAATTGAGAAAAAATGGTATCACTAAGCCAATCCTAGTTTTAGGTGTAACACCAGCATCTAAAGCGGCATTAGCTAGTGAAAATGACATTTCACTAACTGCACCAAGTTTGGCATGGCTTAAAGAAGTTAACTGCCCAAAGACTTTAAAGATTCACTTAGCCATTGATTCTGGTATGGGAAGAATTGGCTTTAGTGAAGATGATGAATTTAAGGCGGCTAATGATTTCTTGAAAGACAATCAACAATTCTTCGTTGAAGGAATGTTTACTCACTTTGCTAGTGCAGATTCAGCCGATAGTAGTTACTATGACTATCAAGTTACGCGGTTTGAACATATGAAGAGTCTTTTAACCATTAAGCCTAAGTGGATTCATGCTCATAACACTGCAGCCAGCATTTTTGGCAAGACGGTTAAGTCTGATATTGCTAGATTTGGGATTGGATTATATGGCTTGAACCCATCTGACAATCCAACTAGTCCTTCACTTAAGCCATTAGTCGATTTAAAGCCTGCTTTAAGTGTAGAAACTGAATTAGTTTATGTTAAGAAAATTCACCCAGGAATGGGTGTCAGCTACGGCTCAACTTTCAAGGCAGATAAAGATGAATGGATTGGTACTTTGCCAATTGGATATGCTGACGGTTTTATTAGAAAAATGTCTGGCTTTAAGGTAAAAGTTGGCGATACTTATTGTCCAATCGTTGGTCGAATTTGTATGGACCAAATGATGGTGAAGATGCCTCAAGAAATGCCAGTTGGCACTAAAGTTGAAGTGATTTCTAGTGATCCAAATGCTGAAAACAATATCAAGAAGTTAGCTGATTATTTGGACACAATTCACTATGAAGTCGCTTGTGTCTTATCAGATCGTTTACCAAGAGAATATAACTAACAAAAAAACGAGCCGAAGCTCGTTTTTATTATTCATGATCTTGATTTAACCAAACACCAGGATTTTCATCACTCATGATGTTGTGGCCTGACTTTAAGTCTTCGATTTCAGCAACTACGTATCCTTTAGATACAAGTTTGTTAACGATGACGTGTAAAGTATCAATATCAACGTCAGATGGTAAAGTGATCAAGGTTCTTCTGACATAATCAGCAGATAATGAACCTTTGCCACTATCTAACACCATTGCACCTGCAATACTTGAGTACTTAGCAATGATCTTAGTGATCTTTGATAAAGTACCTTTCTTGTTACCAGATAAAACTGTCAAAACATATGAAGCATCGTTCATGTTCCATGAAGTTGACAACATTTCCAACAACTTAGTGTGAGTTAAGATACCGTAGAATTTGTTATCCTTATCTAGGACAGCAATGTATGGTAAGTCACGAATGTTGAAGAATACTTTGAAAAATGGTGAGTTGACATGAATTGTCTTAGTTGCATTTTTCAATAAATGTGTCACTGGTAATGACATATCGCCACCTTGTGATTTGTGACGGTAGAGGTGCATCTTGTAAATGTTACCTCTAAAAATTGTTCCAGAATCATCCAAGATAGGTACACAACGGTAACCGGAATCTTCCAAAATCTTTAATGCATCTTCTAAAGTTGCATTTTCGTTGACCGTAGTCAAATAGTCTTTTTTCTTGACTAAAGATTTAATTAGCATCGGAACACCTTCCCCCAAAAAATACTCGATTTATCCGTAATATTATAGCATATTTTAGCTATATTAAAACAAAATTAAAAGGAGAGCAAAATGAAAATTATTGCCGGACTAGGTAACCCTGGTAAAAAATACGACAAAACTAAACATAATACTGGTTTTATGGCCTTAGAAACTTTTTTAGATAAAGAAAATTTACAACTTGATCGTGAAAAATTTGAAGGAAAATATACAAAAGTGCGTGTCGGAGATGAAGATGTCATCTTGCTTGAACCACAAACTTTTATGAATTTGTCTGGAAAATCAGTCGCTGGCTTTGCAAATTTCTTTAAAGTTGCACCAGAAGATATTATGATTATTCAAGATGATATGGATTTGCCACTCGGAAAAATCAGAATTCGTGCTAAAGGTAGTTCTGGTGGCCACAATGGTATCAAGTCAATTATCAGTGACTTAGGTGCTAACAATTTTTTACGTTTAAAAATCGGAATTCGTCACCCAGAAAAAGAAACCGTAGTTTCATGGGTTTTGACACCATTTAAAGGTGAACAAGTTGCTCTAATGAATCAAGCATATGACCAAGCAAGTGACATTATTAGAGACTTTGTTGCTGGAAAAGATGCACAATTTTTAATGAATAAATACAATTAGTGAGAGGACGGTAACATGAAGCTACAAAATTTTTTAGATAAAGATCAAGGCTTAAAAGATTTTATAGCTAAGTTACCCAGCTCACACAAATCTTTACTTTCAGGAGGCGGAGCAGGTAGCTTCAGCCTCTTTTTGAGTCAAGTAAATCTGCCAGCGATCATTGTTGTTGACCGTGATACGACTGCTACCCGGATAGTTGAACAACTGTCTGGTTTAGTAGATGTCGCATATTTCCCAGTTGAGCAGAGCTTGACGATGCAAAAAGCCATTAGCTCTCCAGATTATTTGCAAGAACGGCTAGCTAGTTTGAAGATGCTCAAAAGTGGAAAGGGTGTTGTTGTAACCACTGTTGCTGGACTTTGCTATCCAATCAGTTCGCCTAAGGCATTTAACTTAAAAGTTGATTTAGCCGTTGGCAAAGAGAGTGACTTATCAAATCTAGGTAAGTGGCTTGCTAGTGCTGGATACCGCCGTGAAAAAATCGTGGCAGGCCCAGGTGAATTTGCCATTCGTGGTGATATTGTTGATATTTATCCGCTGAGTCAAGATGAACCGATTCGAATTGAATTCTTCGGAGATGAAGTTGATACTATTAAGACTTTTGATTTAGCTAGTCAGCGAAGCCAAGACGATTTAGAAAAGTTCACAATTTATCCAGCTAGTGATCGGGTAGACGAAGTACTTGATAGTAGTATTTTGGAATATTTAGCAGATAATGGTTTGCTAATATTTATGAATTGGGATTCACTTCAAGAAACTAGTGACAATCTAAAAGAGCAAGATAAAGAATATTTAACAGCTCACCCAGAAGCAGAGCAAAGACGATTATCTTTTGACAAAGTCATTGATCAATTCGGCAAGCATCAATTATTTGTCAGCGAATTTCAGCGTGGATTGCGAATGAAGCTTGACCAATTATTTGATTGGCAAGCTCGCCAAGTGCAAGATTTCTATAGTCAAATTCCTTTTATCAAGACAGAAATTAATGCCTTTTTAAAGACAGGCAAAACAGTCGTTATTCAAGCAGACAATGCGATCCGCTTGAAGGATATGATGGAAACTTTTGCTAGTTTCGACATGAAATTTAATCGCACCAACTGGGATGGCTTGATTGAAAACACTGCTCAATTTGTCATCGGTAATTTTTCAGCTGGTTTCGATTTACCCACTAGTCAATTAGTGGTCATTACTGAAAAAGAATTATTTGGTCGGCAAAAGAAGGTCCAACGGCGAATTAAGACTTTTGACAATGCCCAAAAGATTAAAAGTTACTCAGACATTAAGCCAGGTGACTATGTTGTCCACACAAATCACGGTATTGGACGCTTTGAAGGAATCCAAACAATTGAAAATAATGGTCAAACTCGCGATTACATTACGATCACTTATCAAAAGGGAGACCAGCTTTTTGTACCAACGGATCATTTGGCTATGGTGCAAAAATATGTGGGTTCTGAAGGTAAAAAGCCCAAGTTAAACAAACTGGGTGGCACCGAATGGGCTAAGACAAAGCGAAAAGTTCAGCATATGGTTGATGACATTGCTGACGATTTAATTGAATTATATGCGAAAAGACAGTCGATTAAAGGAATTAAATTTGACCGCGATGATGAATTGCAGGCCCAATTTGAAGCTAATTTTCCATATCAAGAAACTAGTGACCAATTGAAAGCAATTGATGAAATTAAACATGATATGGAAAGTGATCATCCCATGGATCGCTTATTAGTTGGGGATGTTGGCTTTGGTAAAACTGAAGTGGCTTTAAGAGCTGCGTTTAAGGCGATTGCTTCTGGAAAACAGGTTGCATTTTTAGTGCCAACTACAATTTTGGCAAGTCAACATTATCAAACGATCAAGGATCGCTTCAACGGATTTCCTATCGAAACTGCGATGCTTTCACGCTTTCAAACTAAAAAAGAAAGTAAAGAAATTGCTGAAAAATTACAAAGCGGTGATTTAGATCTAGTAGTGGGAACGCACCGACTTTTATCTGATGATATTAAATTTAAAGATTTAGGCCTCTTGATTGTCGATGAAGAACAACGTTTTGGTGTAAAACACAAGGAAAAATTAAAGCAATTAAAGGCAAATATTGATGTGCTAACTTTGACGGCAACACCAATTCCTAGAACCTTACATATGTCTATGGTGGGGGTACGTGATCTTTCGTTTATCGAAACTCCGCCGAAAAATCGTTATCCGGTTCAAACGTATGTCATTGAAGATAATATGGAAGTCATCAAAGAAGCAATTGAGCGGGAGCTTTTGCGGGATGGTCAGGTCTTTTACGTTCATAATCAGGTAAAAGATATTGAAGAAGTTGTTGCTAAAATTAGTCAGGCAGTGCCTGATGCCCGTATTGCCTTTGCTCATGGGCAAATGACTGAAAATCAACTAGAAGATGTCTTATATGCTTTCTTGAATCATGAATATGATGTTCTAGTAACGACAACGATTATTGAAACGGGTATAGATATGCCCAATGTTAATACGATGCTAGTTAAAAATGCTGATCATTTCGGTTTGAGTCAGTTGTATCAGTTGCGAGGTAGAATTGGGCGGAGTGCTCGGATTGCCTATGCTTACTTTTTATACCAAGCCAATAAAGTCTTAACAGAAACTGGTGAAAAACGGCTTGATGCCATTAGAGACTTCACTGAATTAGGCTCAGGCTTCAAGATTGCGATGAGTGATCTATCGATTCGTGGCGCTGGTAATTTGTTAGGTGCAGCTCAACACGGTTTTGTCGATTCTGTTGGTTATGATTTGTATTCACAAATGCTTGAAGATGCCATCAAAGAAAGAAAGGGACAAAAGCCGGTTCGTAAGTCTAACAGTGAAGTCAACTTGGAATTAGAAGCATATTTGCCAAGTGATTATATTGATAGCCAAGATGAAAAGATTGCTTTTTATAAGAAAATTCGTCAGGCTGAAAGTGCCGAAGTTCTTGATGACATTAGTGATGAATTGATTGAACGTTTTGGTTCTTATCCAACTCCCGTGGAAAATCTGCTGACAGTTGCTCGAGTAAAAATGGCGGCGGATCAAGCGAGTGTTTTGACGATTAATAAATTATCTGACAAACTAGAGGTAGAATTTAACACTTATGCTAGTGAAAAATTAAAGGGGCCAAATGTTTTCAAGGCTTTGGAACATGTTTCTTGGCGAGCAAAAGTGGAAATGGTTGACCAGCATTTAAAGGTACAGCTTTTATTCCCACTGAAGTATACTAATCGTCAAGTGTTCAACGAATTAGAAATTTTTCTAGAAGGAGCTAAAGATGCGAATCGATAAATTTTTAAAAATATCTAGATTAGTTAAACGTCGCACCATTGCTAAAGAAATGGCAGATATGGGAAGAGTATCTGTTAATGGAAAAGTTGTTAAATCAAGTTATGACTTGAAACTCGGCGATGAAATTACCATTGCATATGGTAACCGTAATGTGACGGCTCGAGTTTTAGAAATTCGAGAAACTACTAAAAAAGCTGAAGCTAGCGATTTATATGAATTGATCGATTAATGACAAATCAGAGAAGATTCATTATAATTGAGCTAGTGTGTTAATGCGATGTGAGGAATAGCTATGACTGGACCAAGATTATATAACTCAGAAAGTCCTGAGGCACAACAAGCTCGATTAATTGCTAAACGCAAAAAAAGGGTTAAAGAAGTGCATCGGGTTCGTCGCAATCGAATAATAGCAATTTTTTTGCTAGTGATTGTGATCTTAGGATATGGACTTTTTAGAAATAAGGCTTATGTTAATGAACTTGAAAGCCAAAAGTCTTCATACCAAACTAAATTAGAACAATTAGAAAAAGAAAAGAAAGAATTGAAGAACCAACGTGATAATTTACTTGATAATGACTACTTGGGTAAATTAGTCCGTAATCGTTTCTATTATTCACGCAAAGGTGAAAAGATTTACCATTTGCCAGATACTAATTCGGGTAGCGATAAATGAAATATCAAGTTGGCGATCGAATAACTGGAACAATTAATAAAATTACCGATGTTGGTGTTTTTGTTAGCTTAGGAAAACGAGACTTCGGCTTAGTACATCACAGTGACTTTAAAGATGGCTGGGCTAGAGAAAAGCTCAAACTCAAGCTTGGACAAAAAGTACGGGTAGTAGTTTTACAAAATAAGCAAGGTAAACTCGCCTTATCAATCAAGCGGGTTAATGATCCAGAATTAATTGACCAAAGTAATATCTTTAATAAAGTTGGTCCAGCAGAATTTTTAGAAACTTTAGAAAAGACTTTGACAAATAGTGATCAAAAATTAACCGAAATCAAAAAAATCATTGAGGGCTGAACAAGCCCTTTTTCTATAGTGAGGTTTATATGATCGAAGATTTTTTACAAAAGCATGGCCTCAAAATTGCAAAAGCTGTTGTTGCCGTAAGCGGTGGACCAGATTCAATGGCCTTACTTGATATGCTACGTCAGTCAACCTTGCCAATCGTGGTTGCTCATGTCGATCATAATTTGCGAGCAGATTCAGCTAAAGAAAGTGAATTGCTGACTAAATATTGTCAACGATTTGCCATTCCTTTATTTGAAACTAAATGGGAAAGTCATCCTGATCATGGACTAGAAGCCAGTGCTCGAGATTTTAGATATCGATTTTTTGCTGATGTGATCGAAAAGCAAGGAGCCAGTTATTTGATTACGGCTCATCATGGGGATGATTTACTGGAAAATATTCTCATCAAATTAATTCGCTCAGGCAATCCCTATGAAATGAATAGCTTGGCCGAAGTGCAACAAAGATCAAGCTATACTTTATTGAGACCGTTATTAACCAAGAAAAAAGCAGAGCTTGTTGCATATTGTCAGGATCACCAGATTGCATATTTGGAAGATAGTACTAATTTTGAAGATGAAACTTTAAGAAACCGTCTCCGTCATAATGTGATTCCACTTTTGAAACAAGAAAATCCTAAAGTTGTTGAGCATGCTTATCATTTTCACGAAAAATTGGATTTATTTGAAGATGGCATTGCAGATTTGGTGAAAAGACTGACAGTTGAGCACTATAATGGTGGCTTTGCGATAGCTAAAAAGGATTTGATCGGGTTACCACAAAAATTAATTTTTGACTATTTGGCTAACGGCAACAATTATCAAACCAAGGAATTTCAGGATAAGCTTTTTGCTTTTGTTAAAATTCCAAAAGCAGTTTCGCCATTCAAAGTTGAACTAGATCAAGCATTTATCTTTCAAAATGGTCACTACATGATTACTAGGACGGCTTCTGAAGAGGTAATTGGGCAATTTTATGCTAATAGTGATGACTTTGAAGTTGGAAGTTTATTAGCAGGCAAGCGACTTTTGTCGAAGTCGGGTCAGCACATTTTACCTAAGAAAAAGTTTCAAGTACCTAAGGCATTACGTCCAGGTTGCCTGACAGTTTATGAGCATGAGCAAGTTGTCTTTGTAGAAAATTGTTATGCAAATCAACAAAAAGGTAAGGAACTTTTTTATATAATTAGATTAAGGTAAAAAGTTAGAGGCTTTAATTCTTTTGTGTTAAAATCTAACATATTGAGATAAACATGGAGGACGTTCATGAAAAATAATCGGAATCGGTTGTTCTCAAATGGCCTTTTTTACATTGTCCTATTTTTGATGATCTTATGGGGCATTAATTGGGCACTTGGTGGTTCACCAAGTACAGGAACAACATCCCAAATTAGTTATTCAACTTTTGTCAAAGAACTTAAAAATGGTGAAATTAAGAGCTTTGACATTCAACCAGCTAACGGTGTTTACACAGTAAATGGTCAATACCGTGAAGCTAAGGAAAGCAAGAGTAGCAACAACCAAGGACTTTTAGGTATCGTTGGTGGTAGTTCAAGCAAGATTACTAAGTTCTCAACTACTATGTTGCAAAATGATTCTGTTGTTAAAGCTATTGATGGCTACGCTTCAGAAAATAACACCAAGATTTCAACTCAAGGTGAATCACAATCAAGCAACTGGCTAAATATTTTATTAACAGTTGTACCCACGATCATCTTTATCTTCTTACTTTGGAAAATGATGCCAAAGCAAGGTGGTCGTGGTGGCGGCGGAATTATGAACTTCGGTCGCTCACAAGTTAAGCCAGAAGATCCAAAGAAGAACAAAGTTCGCTTTGACGATGTTGCTGGTGAAGATGAAGAAAAACAAGAACTTGTCGAAGTTGTTGATTTCTTGAAGAATCCAGCCAAGTACACTCGACTTGGTGCCAAATTACCATCAGGGGTCTTACTTGAAGGACCTCCCGGAACTGGTAAAACTTTACTTGCTCGTGCAGTAGCTGGTGAAGCCGGAGTACCATTCTTCTCAATTTCTGGTTCTGACTTTGTTGAAATGTTTGTCGGTGTTGGTGCCAGTCGTGTACGTGACTTGTTCTCTAATGCTAAAAAGTCTGCACCAAGTATCATTTTCATCGATGAAATTGATGCGATTGGTCGTCGTCGTGGTAATGGTATCGGCGGTGGTAACGATGAACGTGAACAAACCCTTAACCAATTATTGGTTGAAATGGATGGATTTCGTGGGGATGAAGGGGTTATCATCATTGCAGCCACTAACCGTGCTGATGTGTTAGACCCAGCTTTACTTCGTCCAGGACGTTTTGATAGAAAAGTTACTGTTGATGCTCCTGATGTACGAGGCAGAGAAGCAATTTTGAAGGTTCACGCTAAGAACAAACCATTAGCTGACGATGTTGATTTGAAGCAAATTGCTCGTCAAACTCCTGGCTTTGTTGGGGCTGACTTAGCTAACATTTTGAATGAAGCTGCTTTGGTAGCTGCTCGTTCAGATGCTGAAAAAGTTCACGCTAAAGACATTGATGAAGCTATTGACCGTGTGATCGCTGGTTTGGCTAAGAAGGATCTACGAGTAGGTGAAAGAACTCGCAATACAGTGGCAATCCACGAAGCTGGACACGCTATTGTTGGTCTTGTTTTGAACCACTCAGACAAGGTTCGTAAAGTTACAATTATTCCTCACGGCAACGCAGGTGGTTACAACTTGATGATGCCAAATAAGGAAGAAGAATGGCTTTCAACTAAGTCAATGATGTTTGAAGAAATCGCTGGTTTCATGGGTGGTCGTGCTGCTGAAAAGTTATTCTGTGAAGATATCAGTACTGGTGCTTCTGATGACTTTGAAAAGGCAACAAGAATCGCTCGTTCAATGGTTATGCGTTTTGGTATGACTGATGAACTCGGTATGGTTTCTTGGGACAAACTTCAACAAACTGAATACATGGAACCATATAGTCAAGCTACTTCAGCAGCTGCTGACCAAGCAGTTAAGAAGATCTTGAATGATGCTTACGAAAAGGCTATTGAAGTAATCAAGGCCCACACTGAACAGCATAAAGTAATCAAGGATGCTTTGCTTGAATACGAAACACTTCATGAAAAGGAAATTCAATCACTCTTTAAGACTGGTAAGATGCCTAATGAAGTTGAAGAAGAATATCCAAGCGAAAAGGATTCTGACGATACTAAAACTGATGAAACTAAACCTGTTGAAAATCCAACAGATGAAGGTTAATTAAAATAGGGCCTAAGGGCTCTATTTTTTTGAGGAAGAAAATTATGAACGATTATTTAATTAAAGCTATTGATAAAACTAAAAATCTTCGTTTACTCACTATTACCGCTACAGATATGGTAGCTACTTGTCAAGAAAGCCAAGATTTGTGGAGAAACTCAACTGCGGCTTTAGGTAGAACGTTAATCGGTAGTACATTATTAGCAGCTGCTTCTTTAGTTGAACATGAAGAATTGACAGTGCGTGTTTTAGGCGACGGACCAGTTGGCCCAATTGTTGTGACCGCTAAGAGCAATTTGCAGGTTAAAGGCTATGTCAAAAATCCTCATATTGCTTTGCCAGCTAATGATAAAGGCCACATCGATGTTAAAAAAGGTGTTGGTAAAGGCTGGTTTGAAGTAACCAAGGATATGGGCTTGAAAGAACCATACACTGGACAAGTACCAATTGTGTCAGGTGAAATTGCTGAAGATTTTGCATACTACTTAACTAAATCAGAACAAATTCCTTCTGCAGTTGGCTTATCAGTTTTTGTAAATCCTAACAATACTGTGAGAGTGGCTGGAGGTTTCATGCTTCAAGCCTTACCAGGTGCTAGTGACCAACTAATTGACGAAACCATTAAGCGAATTGATCAATTGCCACCATTATCTACAGCCTTCATGGATGGCATGACACCAGAAGAATTAGCTAAGCGAATTATTGGTGATGACTGCAAGATTTTGGAAAAAGATCCTGTAGAATATCATTGCGATTGTTCAAAAGAAAAATATGCTAAAATAATTGCGACTTTATCAAGAAAGCAATTAACTGAAATGATTGAAAAAGATCATGGGGCAGAGTTAACTTGTTCATTCTGCAAGAAGAAATATCACTTCACTGAAGATGAATTAAAAGCTTTACGAAAGGACTAATACATGGACCAAAGCTGGAAAATTAGAGACATTACTATTCCCAACCGAGTAGTAGTTGCACCAATGGCTGGGGTATCAAATGCTGCTTTCCGAATGATTTGTAAAGAATTCGGTGCTGGATTAGTAGTGTGTGAAATGATTTCTGATCACGGAATCATTTATAAAAATCAAAAAACCTTGGACATGCTAAAGGTTGATCCTAAAGAACATCCAATGAGTATTCAAATTTTTGGTGGGACAGAGGATACTTTACTTGAAGCAGCTGAGTATATTGACCAACACACAGCAGCTGACATCATTGATATTAATATGGGATGTCCAGTGCCAAAAGTTACCAAGACTGATGCCGGTTCAAAATGGTTATTGGACGCAAACAAGATTTACCAAATGGTGCACAAAGTCACTCAAAATGTTTCTAAACCAGTTTCAGTTAAGATGCGAATTGGCTGGGATCAAAAGCACATCTTTGCTGTAGAAAATGCATTAGCAGCTCAAGAAGCTGGTGCCAGCATGTTAGCCATGCATGGTAGAACCAGAAAGCAAATGTACATGGGTGAAGCCGACTGGGAAGTTTTGCACGATGTGGCACAAGTGATGGATATTCCATTTGTAGCTAACGGTGATATTAAGACTCCTGAATTAGCCAAAAAGGCTTTAGATGAAATAGGGGCTGATGCCGTAATGGTTGGTAGAGCAGCTTTAGGTAATCCTTGGATTATCAAGGATATGGTGCATTATTTAGAGACTGGTGAAAAATTACCAGCTCAAACAGTGCGTGAAAAAGTAGAAACTGCCAAAAAACAATTGCAAAGTTTGGTAGAATTAAAAGGTGAAAAAATAGCAATCCCAGAATTTAGAACTCAGGCTGCATATTATTTAAAGGGAGTTCCCCGTTCTGCGCGTACTCGTGCTAAAATAAATGAAGTGTGGTCTTTACAAGAAGTCCATGAATTGCTAGATAACTTTGTAGAAGAATATGAAGCAAGACAACAAAACTAATGGAGGACAATATACATGGCCAAAAATGAAATGAATGATCAATTGCAAGTCCGTCGTGAAAAGATGGAAGAACTTAGAGAAAACGGCATTGATCCATTCGGTTCCAAGTTTGAGCGCCTAGATTTAGCTAAGACTTTAGAAAAAAAATATGCTAAAGAAGATAAAGATGAATTAAATGCAGATATGCCTAAGACACAAATTGCAGGTAGAATGCTTGCAAAACGTGGTAAGGGTAAGGTAGGATTTGCCGATTTGTACGACCGTACTGGTAAGATGCAAATTTACGTACGTAAGGACATCGTTGGCGAAGAAAACTACCAAATTTTCAAGAAATCAGATATTGGTGATCACTTAGGTATCACTGGTGAAGTTATGAAGACTGATACTGGTGAATTGACTATTCGTGCAACTCACGTTACTTTCTTGTCAAAGGCATTGCGTCCATTACCAGACAAGTATCACGGACTTAAAGATGTTGAACAAATCTACCGTCAAAGATACTTAGATTTGATCAGTAACCGTGAAAGTTACAAGCGCTTCATCAACAGAACTAAGATTATTCAAGCAATTCGTGACTACTTAAACAAAGAAGACTTTTTGGAAGTTGAAACTCCAGTATTGCACAACATTGCTGGTGGTGCTGAAGCTCGTCCATTTATTACTCACCACAACGCTTTGGACATTAACTTGTACATGAGAATTGCGCTCGAATTACCATTAAAGCGTTTGATCGTTGGTGGTATGGAAAGAGTTTACGAAATTGGACGTGTCTTCAGAAATGAAGGCTTGGACACTAAGCACAACCCTGAATTTACTGAATTGGAAACTTATGCAGCTTACTACGATTTCCATGATGTTATGGATGAAGCTGAAGGTATTATTCGTGCTGCAGCTAGCGTTGTGACTGAAGATGGTAAGATTACTTACCAAGGTACTGAACTTGACTTATCTAAGCCTTTCCGTCGTGTTCACATGGTTGACATGATTAAGGAAAAGTCAGGCGTTGATTTCTGGAAAGAAATGACTCTTGATGAAGCCAAGAAGATTGCTGCAGAACACAACATTGAAGTTGAACCATACTGGCAAGTTGGTCACATTATCAATGCTTTCTACGAAGAATACTGTGAAAAGACTATTGTGGAACCAACATTTGTTTATGGTCACCCAGTAGAAGTTTCTCCACTTGCTAAGAAGAATAAGAAGGATCCTCGTTTCACTGATCGTTTCGAAATCTTCATCATGGGTGCAGAATACGGTAACGCCTTCTCAGAATTGAACGATCCAGATGATCAACGTCGTCGTTTCGAAGCTCAAATGGCTGAAAGAGAAGCCGGTAATGATGAAGCTGCTGAAATCGATGAAGACTACTTGAGAGCTATGGAATATGGTATGCCACCTACAGGTGGTTTGGGAATCGGTATTGACCGTTTAGTAATGCTTTTAACCGATGCACCAGCTATTCGTGACGTCTTATTATTCCCAACTATGCGTCCAGAAAAATTTAACGAAGAAGCTTAAAAAATCCTTGCAAAGAAAATTTATATCTTGTATAATTTTCTTTGTTGATGCGGAAGTAGTTCAGTGGTAGAACACAACCTTGCCATGGTTGGGGTCGCGGGTTCGAATCCCGTCTTCCGCTTACTTGAAAAAAGCTCATCGTTTGATGAGCTTTTTTCTTGTTATTAGTGAACCTTTTGGGTGATAATCTATTACATAGAGTTTTTTAGAACAGGTGGTGTTTTCATGGAATTAGCATACAGTAAGCATGCGAATCAGGTAATCGAAATTGCGCGAGAACAAGCACAAAATTATCATCACCGTTTAATCGGTACAGAACACCTTTTATTAGCTTTGGTAATCGAATCAGATGGCCAAGCAGGTAAGTTGTTGCGGAATTTAGGAGCAACTCCTCAATCACTTAGAGAAGAAATCGAACGTTTAACTGGTTATGGCTCTGCTTCCAAAGCTGAATTTATGGAATTTTCTCCAAGATTAGCTTTGGCAATGAACCATGCTAAAAGACAAGCCCTTAAAGCTGGTGAAAAAGAAATTACGACCAAACGAATTCTTGAATCACTAACATTTGAAGTAGGCAGCATGGCTAGTCAATTATTGATGTCTTGTGGAGTAGACGTAGTTCTTTTAAATCAAGAATTAAGTCATGGCAAACCTAATCGACCAAGCCAACCACAAACTCAGACGCAAAATGCCAACAGCATGACGCCAACACTCGATAAACTGGCTATTAATTTGAATGAACGAGCACTTGATGGAAAGATTGATCCAGTTATTGGTCGTGATCAAGAAATTGATCGAGTAATTCAAATTCTTTCAAGAAGAACAAAGAATAATCCATTATTAATTGGTGAGCCTGGTGTTGGTAAGACTGCGGTAGCTGAAGCAATTGCGACTAGAATTGTGAAAAAAGACGTACCATTTTCATTACGTAAAAAGCGAGTAATGGCTTTGGAAATGGGTAATGTCGTAGCCGGTACCAAATATCGTGGTGAATTTGAAGATCGCATGAAGCGCATGCTCAAAGAATGCGAAATGGATGGCAATGTCATCTTATTCGTTGACGAATTGCACACTTTAATCGGTGCGGGTGGTGCTGATGGTGCTGTTGATGCTTCAAATATCTTGAAGCCAAGTTTGGCTCGTGGCCAAATTCAAATGATTGGTGCGACAACTTTTAATGAATATCAAAAGCATGTGGAAAATGATCAAGCTTTGGCTAGACGTTTCCAATTGATTCGTTTACAAGAACCATCCAAAGAAGTAGCTTTGGAAGCTTTGAACGGTTTGAAGCCACATTATGAAGCGTTTCATCATGTTTCTTATACAGAAGAAAGCTTAAAGGCTGCCATTGATTTATCAGTTCGTTACATTAGCAATCGCTTTTTGCCAGATAAGGCAATCGATTTGATTGATGAAGCTGGTGCCAGTGTGAAAATTGCTACAGATCAGCCCGAAGATCCGCGATTAGATCAGCTTAACGATAAGATTTCTGAAATTATCGATGAAAAGAACACCGCAGCAGCTGATCATGATTTTGTTAAAGCAGCAATGTATCAAGATATGCAAAATAGCTTGAACGAGAAGCGTCGTGAATTAACTGCTAAATCAACCAAATATCATGGACCAAAACGGGTAGTTAATGTCAGTGATATTCAAAAAGTAGTTTCTCAATTAACTGGTGTGCCAGTCACTGAAATGAAAAAGCAAGAAACTCGCCGTTTGATTAACTTGGAACGTGACTTGCACAAACGAGTGATTGGCCAAGATGAAGCGGTCAGTGCAGTTGCTAGAGCGATCCGCCGTGGCCGAAGTGGCTTGCGTGATGAAAAGCGACCAATTGGTTCATTCCTATTCTTAGGACCAACAGGTGTTGGTAAAACTGAATTAGCTAAAGCAGTAGCTGCCACAGTTTTTGGATCAGAAAATAACTTGATCAGAGTTGATATGTCAGAATACATGTCTAAAGAAGCAAGCTCTAAGTTAATTGGATCTGCTCCAGGATATGTTGGCTATGATGAAGGTGGCCAATTATCTGAAAAAGTTAGAAGAAGACCTTATTCTGTTGTTTTACTTGATGAAGTAGAAAAGGCCGATCCAGAAGTCTTTAACTTATTATTGCAAGTTTTGGACGATGGCTTTTTGACAGATTCCAAAGGTCGCAAAGTTGATTTTAGAAATACAGTCATTATTATGACTTCTAACTTGGGATCAAGAAGTGTCTTTGATATGCAGAATGTCGGTTTCAATCAAGAATCGGAAGGTGACCAAAGGAAAGCAGCTATCAAGCAAGCGATGAAGCAATTCTTTAAGCCTGAATTCTTGAACAGAATTGATGAAACCATTGTCTTTAGTGAACTTTCTAAAGCAGAATTGCGTAAGATTGTTGCTTTGATGACTGACCGTTTGGTAGCTAGATTAGCTGAAAAAGACATCAAGTTAACTTTCTCAACTTCTGCTCTAGATACATTAGCCAAAGATGGCTTTGATCCAGAAATGGGTGCACGTCCACTCAGACGGACTATTCAAAATACAATTGAAGATAAATTAGCTGAACAAATTTTGACCGGCGAAATTACGGATGGAGACACTGTTAAAGTCGGTAGCAGTCATGGGCACATAAATTTCAAAATTGTCAAGGAAAAATTGACAAAAGTCTAGTAATAGCGTAAAATTAACTATGATTTTAAATGGCTGTTTTGCTGATCTATTGTCCAGCAAGATAATATTGACAAAAACGACTAACGTTGTTTTTGTCTTTTTTATGCCTAAAAACAGCTAATTTTTAATTTGTAACAAAAATGTAATATTTACTTGCTCCTAAAGAAAGGGTGTTTTCTTTGCTAAAAGGACACGTAGTTAACTATGGTAAGCACAGAACAAGAAGAAGTTTCTCACGCATCAAAGAAGTGCTTGAACTTCCTAACTTGACTGATGTGCAAACTGAGTCATATCAAAATTTCCTCGATGAAGGAATTAAAGATGTTTTCGATGACATTATGCCAATCAGTGACTTCTCAGGTAAGTTGTCACTTGAATACGTTGGTTACAAGTTATCAGAACCTAAATACACAATTGATGAAGCTAGAGATCATGATGCAACTTACTCTGCTCCAATGCATGTCGTGTTGAAATTGACTAACCAAGAAACTGGTGAAATCAAGACTCAAGACGTCTTCTTTGGTGATCTTCCATTAATGACTCCATCTGGATCATTTATCATCAACGGTGCTGAACGTGTTATCGTTTCACAATTAGTTCGTTCACCTGGTGTATATTACAGTGGTGAATTTGACAAGAACGGTCGCCAAATCTTTGGTACAACTGTGATCCCTAACCGTGGAGCATGGCTTGAATACGAAACTGATGCTAAAAACATTTCATACGTACGTGTTGACCGTACTAGAAAGTTGCCTATTAGTGTCTTAATTCGTGCACTTGGTATCGGTTCAGATGCTGATATTAAGGATATTTTTGGTATCAATGATTCATTAGACTTCACTTTAGAAAAGGATGTTCACAAGAATCCAGAAGATTCACGTGTTGCTGAAGCTTTGAAGGATATTTACGAACGTTTACGTCCTGGTGAACCTAAGACTACTGATTCTTCACGTTCATTATTCTATGCACGTTTCTTTGATCCTCGTCGCTACGATTTAGCACCTGTAGGTCGTTACAAGTTAAACAAGAAGTTGTCATTGAAGAACCGTCTTTACGGTCAAACTTTGGCAGAAACCTTAGCAGACCCAGAAACTGGTGAAATTATTGCTAAGAAGGGTACTAAAGTAACCCACGAAGTGATGGATGTTCTTGAAGGCTACTTGAGACGTGATGACTTCAAGATGGTAACTTACCAACCTTCTGAAGAAGGTGTTTTAAGTGACCCAATCACTGTTCAAGAAATTAAGGTTTACTCACAAGACAATCCTGAAAAAGAAGTTAAGTTAATTTCTAACGGACACATTGACAAGAATGTTAAGAGCTTGATGCCTGCAGATATTCTTGCTTCAATTAACTACTTCTTCTTATTGCAAGAAAAGATCGGTAGCACTGATGATATCGACCACTTGGGTAACCGTCGTATTAGACGTGTTGGTGAATTGATGCAAAACCAATTCAGAATCGGTTTGGCAAGAATGGAACGTGTTGTACGTGAAAGAATGTCAATTCAAGATTCAGACACAGTTACTCCTCAACAATTGATCAACATTCGTCCAATTGTTGCTTCAATCAAGGAATTCTTTGGTTCATCACAACTTTCACAATTTATGGACCAACACAACCCACTTGGTGAATTGACTCACAAGCGGAGAATGAGTGCCTTAGGACCTGGTGGTTTGACTCGTGACCGTGCTGGATATGAAGTTCGTGACGTTCACTATACTCACTACGGTCGTTTATGTCCTATCGAAACTCCAGAAGGTCCTAACATTGGTTTGATCAACTCATTGGCATCATACGCAATCATTAATGAATATGGTTTCGTTGAAACTCCATACCGTCGTGTATCTTGGAAGACTCACAAGGTTACTGACAAGATCGACTACTTAACTGCCGATGAAGAAGATAACTACACTATTGCCGGAGCTAACACTCGTTTGAACGAAGATGGTTCATTCAAGGATAGCAAGATCTTGGCAAGACAAAAGGAAGATAACGTCGAAGTTACTCCAGATAAGATTGACTACATGGACGTTATTCCTAAGCAAGTTGTTTCTATCGCTTCAGCATGTATCCCATTCCTTGAAAACGATGACTCAAACCGTGCTTTGATGGGTGCCAACCAACAACGTCAAGCTGCTCCATTGATTAACCCTCATGGATCATTAGTTGGTACTGGTATGGAATACCGTGCTGCTCACGACTCAGGTGCAGCTATCATCGCTAAAGAAGCTGGTGAAGTTGAATACGTTGATGCAGATCACATTCGTATTCGCCGTGCTGACAAGACTTTAGACGAATACACTTTAGAAAAGTACCGTCGTTCAAACAACTCTAAGTCATACAACCAAACTCCAAACGTTAAGTTAGGTGACAAGGTTGATAAGGGTGATGTAATTGCCAACGGTCCAACAATGGCTGATGGTGAATTAGCTTTAGGTCAAAACCCAGTTATCGCCTTCATGACTTGGAACATGTACAACTACGAAGATGCCATCATGCTTTCTGAACGTCTTGTTAAGGATGATGTTTATACTTCAATCTCTATCGAAGACTGTGAATCAGAAGCTCGTGACACTAAGCTTGGACCTGAAGAAATCACACGTGAAATTCCAAATGTTAGCGAAGATGCTCTGAAGAACCTTGACGCTGACGGTATTGTCCGTGTTGGTGCTGAAGTTCGCGATGGCGATATCTTAGTTGGTAAAGTTACTCCAAAGGGTGTAACCGAATTAACAGCTGAAGAAAGATTATTGCACGCTATCTTTGGTGAAAAGGCTCGTGAAGTACGTGATACTTCACTTCGTGTTTCTCACGGTGGTGGCGGTATCGTCCAAGACGTTAAAGTTTACACTCGTGAAGCTGGTGACGAATTAGCTCCAGGTGTTAACACTTTAGTTCGTGTTTACATTGCTCAAAAGCGTAAGATCCAAGTTGGGGACAAGATGTCAGGTCGTCACGGTAACAAGGGTACTGTTGCTTTAGTTGCTCCAGTTGAAGATATGCCTTACTTACCAGATGGTCGTCCAGTTGATATCTGCTTGAACCCAATGGGTGTGCCTTCACGTATGAACATTGGACAAGTTTTGGAATTGCACCTTGGTTGGGCTGCTGACAAGCTTGGTATCCACTTAGCAACACCAGTATTTGATGGTGCTAACGAAGGTGACGTTTGGGATACTTTACGTGAAGCAGGTTTGGATAAAGATGGTAAGACTGTCGTTTACGATGGACGTACCGGTGAACCATTCCACAACCGTGTTTCAGTAGGTATCATGCACTACTTGAAGTTGACTCACATGGTTGACGACAAGATCCACGCTCGTTCAATTGGACCTTACTCATTAGTTACTCAACAACCTTTGGGTGGTAAAGCTCAATTTGGTGGACAAAGATTTGGTGAAATGGAAGTTTGGGCCCTTGAAGCTTATGGTGCAGCTTACACATTGCAAGAAATCTTGACTTACAAGTCAGATGACGTTGTAGGACGTGTGAAGGCATACGAAGCTATTGTTAAGGGTGAAAGAATTCCTAAGCCAGGTGTACCTGAATCATTCCGCGTTTTAGTTAAGGAATTACAATCATTGGGTCTTGATATCCAAGTTCTTGACGAAAACAAAGAAGAAATTGAATTACGCGATATGGATGACGATTCAAATGAACATTTGAACATTGACTCATTATCACGTATGGCTGAACAACAAGAAAAAATCAAATTAGATCAAGAAGCAGAATCAACAGAAGGTTCAGAAGAATCTCCAGCTCCAGCTGATCAACTTGATGACAATAACTAGGAGGTATGACTTTTGATCGACGTAAATAAGTTTGAAAGTATGCAAATAGGTTTGGCTTCGCCAAATAAGATCAGAAGCTGGTCCTATGGTGAAGTTAAGAAGCCAGAAACTATTAATTACCGTACTTTAAAACCAGAAAAAGATGGTCTATTTGATGAAAGAATCTTTGGACCAAGCAAAGATTGGACATGTAGTTGTGGTAAGTACAAAGGTGTTCGTTACCGCGGAATCGTTTGTGACCGTTGTGGTGTAGAAGTTACTTCTGCCAAGGTTAGACGTGAAAGAATGGGACACATTGAATTAGCTGCCCCAGTAACTCACATTTGGTACTTCAAGGGTATTCCTTCTAGAATGGGTCTTGTCTTAGATATTTCTCCAAGATTGCTTGAAGAAGTTATCTATTTTGCAGCCTACATTGTCATTGATGCTGGTGATACTGATTTAGTTCCTAAGCAATTATTGACTGAAGCTGAATACCGTGAAAAGAAGGCAGAATTTGGTAACCGTTTTGTTGCTAAAATGGGTGCTGAAGCTATCAGAGACTTACTTGAACAAGTAGATCTTGATAAAGAAATTGCCGACTTAAAGGAAGAATTGCAAACTGCTACTGGTCAAAAGCGTGTTCGTGCAATTCGTCGTTTGGACATTTTGGATGCATTTAATCACTCAGGTAACAAGCCTGAATGGATGGTAATGGACTGTGTTCCAGTTATTCCACCAGATTTACGTCCTATGGTGCAACTTGAAGGTGGACGTTTTGCAACTAGTGACCTTAACGATTTATACCGTCGTGTAATCAACCGTAACAACCGTTTGAAGAGATTGCTCGACCTTAAGGCACCAAATATTATCGTTCAAAACGAAAAGAGAATGCTTCAAGAAGCTGTTGATGCCTTGATCGACAACGGTCGTCGTGGGCGTCCAGTTGTTGGACCAGGTAACCGTCCATTGAAGTCACTTTCACACATGCTTAAGGGTAAGCAAGGTCGTTTCCGTCAAAACTTGCTTGGTAAGCGTGTTGACTACTCAGGACGTTCAGTTATCGACGTTTCATCAAAATTGAAGTTCTATCAATGTGGTGTGCCACGTCCAATGGCACTTGAATTGTTCAAGCCTTTCGTAATGCACGAATTGGTAAAACGTGGCATCGCATCAAACATTAAGAACGCTAAGCGTAAGATTGACCGTGAAGATGATGACATCTGGGATGTACTTGAAGATGTAATTAAGGAAAGACCAGTTCTTTTGAACCGGGCACCTACTTTGCACCGTTTGAGTATCCAAGCCTTCGAACCAGTTTTGGTAGCAGGTAAGTCAATTCGTTTGCACCCATTAGCTTGTGAAGCTTACAACGCCGACTTCGATGGGGACCAAATGGCTATCCACGTTCCTTTATCAGATGAAGCTGTTGCTGAATCAAGACTTTTGATGTTAGCAGCTCACCACATTTTGGCTCCTAAGGATGGTAAGCCAATCGTTACTCCATCACAAGACGTGGTGCTTGGTAACTACTGGATGACTCAAGCTGAAAAAGGCCGTGAAGGTGAAGGCTTGATCTTCTCATCAGCTGCTGAAGCAACTACTGCTTACGAAAACGGCTTGATTCACTACCACACTATGATTGGTTTATCAGCTGACTCAATGCCTGAAAAGCCATGGCCAAAGGGTTACGAACACGGTATTTTCATCACTACTTACGGTAAGATTGTCTTCAACGAAGTATTCCCTAAGGACTTCTTCTACATCAATGAACCTTCAGCTAAGAACTTGAACGTTTCATTTGATGAAAAGTACTTCTTACAACCTGGTGAAGAAATTCAAGATCGAATCGATACTGTTGCTCAAGACTTGATTGATAGTCCATTCAAGAGCAGCTTCTTATCAGATTCAATCGCTTCTATCTACAAGCGTTACAAGGTACAAAGAACTTCTGAATACCTTGATGATTTGAAGGAAATGGGTTACACCGCTTCAACTACTTCAGGTATTACCATCGGTATGGCTGATGTTCCTAAGATTCACGATAAGGATGAAAAGGTAGAAGCAGCCCACAAGAAGGTTGATGTCGTATCTAAGCAATTCAGACGTGGTTTGATTACTGAACAAGAACGTCACGATCGTGTAATCAGCATTTGGAATGCATGTAAGGACGAAGTTCAAGCTGAAATTGCTCAAATTTACGACCCACGTAACCCAATTACTATCATGGCCGACTCTGGTGCCCGTGGTAACATCTCAAACTTTACTCAATTAGCCGGTATGCGTGGATTGATGGCCACTCCTAACGGTGGTTTGTTCGAAATCCCAGTTACTTCAAACTTTAGAGATGGTTTGTCAGTACTTGAATTATTCATGTCAACTCACGGTGCTCGTAAGGGTATGACAGATACAGCCTTGAAGACTGCTCAATCTGGTTACTTGACTCGTCGTTTGGTTGACGTTGCTCAAGACGTAATCATTCGTGAAGATGATTGTCACACTGACCGTGGTATTACAGTTCACGCCTTCATGGAAGGTGACGAAATGATCGAACCACTCTTTGACCGTTTGGTAGGTCGTTTCACTAACGAAACTGTTAAGAACCCTGAAACTGGCGAAGTTATCGTCGAAAAGGGTGTCATGATGGATGAAGATATGGCTCATGCCATTGAAGATGCTGGCGTAACTCACGTTAACATTCGTTCAATCTTAACTTGTGACGCTAACCACGGTGTCTGCCGTATGTGTTACGGACAAAACCTTGCTACTGGTGAAGAAGTTGAAGTTGGTGAAGCAGTTGGTACTGTTGCCGCTCAATCAATCGGTGAACCTGGTACTCAATTGACTTTGCGTACTTTCCACACCGGTGGGGTTGCCGGAGCTGAAGATATTACTCAAGGTTTGCCTCGTGTGCAAGAATTGTTCGAAGCACGTAACCCTAAGGGTCGTGCTACTATCTCAGAAGTTGATGGTATTGTTGAATCAATTCAAGAAAACCCAGCAGAACACACTCGTGAAATTACTGTTGCCGGTAAGATTGACCGCAGAAGTTACAGTGTAGCTTACACTGCTTCAGTTGCAGTTAGTGAAGGTGACGAAGTTAAGCGTGGTGACAAGTTGACTCTTGGTTCTGTTGATCCTAAGGAATTGATCGCTGTAACTGATACTTTGACTACTGAAAAGTACATCTTAGCTGAAGTTCAAAAGGCTTACCGTATGCAAGGGGTAGATATCTCAGATAAGCACGTGGAAGTCTTAACTAGACAAATGTTGCAAAAGATCAGAGTACTTGATCCAGGTGAAACTGATATCTTGCCAGGTGAAATCATGGACATTAGCGAATTCAAGGATCGCAACAAGCAAGTGATTATCTCTGGTGGTATTCCAGCAACTGGTCAAAGCGTAATCTTGGGTATTACTAAGGCTGCTCTTGAAACTAACAGTTTCTTGTCAGCTGCATCATTCCAAGAAACTACTCGTGTTCTTACTGACGCATCAATTCGTGGTAAGAACGATCCATTGCTTGGACTTAAGGAAAACGTTATTATCGGTAAGATTATTCCAGCTGGTACTGGTATGGCTAAGTACCGCAACATGGAAGTTGATGCTGAAACTGAAAAAGAAGAATCAGTTTACTCACTTGCTGATATTGAAAAACAAGTTAACGAAAGCCATGAATAAAAGAAAAAGACCTCACAATTGTGAGGTCTTTTTTATATGATAAATAAACAAGTGCTAAAGAACAGATATGGGATCAGTCCAATTTCTTGCTTTTTATCAAGGAAGAAAAGGTAAGCAATTATCACCATGAAGCATGTGAACAATAGAATATTTAAAGTTTTTTCGGGTCCAATTGCAATACCTGATGCCAAATAACACCATAAGTCACCACTGCCCAATTTGTTTGAGAGAACTAAATATACAAAGAGCACAAAAATTATCATGAACTTAAAAGATTGCTGGAGGTAAGAATGAAAATTATGGAAGCCGGCAATCAGAGCAATTCCAAATAATGGGATTAACAAAAAGGTATAAAATTCATGACTTTTAAAATCTTGATAGGCAATGACTGCTAAAACTAGCAGATAAAAACATATTATTAGCATCAACATCCTCCTACTCTTATTTACTCCGAAACTTTGATTTTTTTCACAAATTCTTGCAATTTTTTTAGCGAGTCTGTAAAATGGATATGTATGTTTATTCCGTGGATTAAAAATGAAACTCCCGGATGTGTGAACAATTTAATTTAGGAGGAAATTTCTAATGCCAACCATTAACCAATTGGTAAGAAAAGGTCGTAAAACAAAGACCACTAAATCAAAATCACCTGCATTGAGCTTTGGTTACAACTCAATGAAGAAGGAATTAGTTGCTAACCCAGCACCACAAATGCGTGGGGTTGCAACTCGTGTAGGTACTATGACACCTAAGAAGCCTAACTCAGCTTTACGTAAGTACGCTCGTGTTCGTTTATCAAACTTGATCGAAGTTACTGCTTACATTCCTGGTGAAGGCCACAACTTGCAAGAACACTCAGTTGTTTTAATCCGTGGTGGACGTGTAAAGGACCTTCCAGGGGTTCGTTACCACATCGTTCGTGGTGCACTTGATACTGCAGGTGTAGATGGACGTAAGCAAGCTCGTTCTAAGTACGGTGCTAAGAAAGGCTAATTAAGGAGGACTAAATAATGCCAAGAAAAGGTCATATTTCTAGAAGAGAAGTACTAGCAGACCCAGTTTACAACTCAAAGTTAGTTACTAAGTTAGTTAACCACTTGATGCTTGACGGTAAGAAGGCTAAGGCATCATCAATTCTTTACGATGCATTTGAAATCGTTAAGGATAAGACTGGTAAAGAACCAATGGACGTTTTTGAAGAAGCAATGAACAACATTATGCCTGTATTGGAAGTTCGTGCTCGCCGTATCGGTGGTTCAAACTACCAAATCCCAGTTGAAGTTCGTCCTGAAAGAAGAACTACACTTGGTTTAAGATGGTTAGTATCATACGCTCGTTTACGTAACGAACACACTATGGATGAACGTCTTGCTAACGAAATCATCGAAGCTTCAAACAACACTGGTGCTGCTGTTAAGAAGCGTGAAGATGTTCACCGTATGGCTGAAGCTAACCGTGCATTTGCACACTACCGCTTCTAATTAGGTTTTTAAACTAAGGAGAAATATCTTATGGCAAACAAACGTGAATTTCCATTAGAAAAAACACGTAACATTGGTATCATGGCTCACATCGATGCCGGTAAAACTACTACTACTGAACGTATCCTTTACTACACTGGACGTATCCACAAGATTGGTGAAACTCACGAAGGTGATTCACAAATGGACTGGATGGAAGAAGAAAAGGAACGTGGTATCACTATCACTTCAGCAGCCACTACTGCTCAATGGGGTGACCACCGTATCAACATCATCGACACACCAGGACACGTGGACTTCACTATCGAAGTAGAACGTTCACTTCGTGTTCTTGACGGTGCCGTAACTGTTTTGGATGCTCAATCAGGTGTTGAACCTCAAACTGAAAACGTATGGCGTCAAGCTGGTACTTACGGTGTTCCTCGTATTGTTTTCGTTAACAAGATGGACAAGATTGGTGCCAACTTCGACTACTCAGTTAAGACTTTGCACGAACGTTTGAACGCAAATGCTCACGCTGTTCAAATGCCAATCGGTGCAGAAGACAACTTCGAAGGTGTTATCGACTTAATTAACATGGAAGCTGACATCTACGATGAAGATAAGTCTGGTGCAAACTGGGAAACTGTTCCAGTTCCAGATGAATACAAGGCAGATGCTGAAGCTCGTCGTGCAGACTTGATCGAAGCAGTTGCTGACGTTGATGACGACATCATGGAAAAATACCTTGGTGGTGAAGAAATCACTAACGAAGAATTGAAGGCTGCTATCCGTAAGGCTACTTTGAACTTGGAATTCTTCCCAGTATTCGCAGGTTCTGCCTTCAAGAACAAGGGTGTTCAAATGATGCTTGATGGTGTTGTTGACTACTTACCATCACCATTAGACGTTAAGCCATATGTTGCTCACGAACCTAAGACTGGTGAAGAAGTAGAATTACTTGCTGATGACAACAAGCCATTTGCTGCTTTAGCATTTAAGATCGCAACTGACCCATTCGTTGGTCGTTTAACTTTCATTCGTGTTTACACTGGTTCACTTCAATCAGGTTCATACGTATTGAACGCATCAAAGAACAGTCGTGAACGTGTTGGTCGTTTGCTTCAAATGCACGCCAACTCACGTACTGAAATTTCAGAAGTCTTCTCAGGTGACATCGCTGGTGCCATCGGTTTGAAGAACACTACTACTGGTGACTCATTAACTGACCCAGACCACCCATTAATTTTGGAAAGTTTGGAAGTTCCAGATCCAGTTATCCAAGTTTCTATCGAACCTAAGTCAAAGGCTGACCGTGATAAGCTTGATGTTGCTTTACAAAAGCTTACTGAAGAAGACCCAACTTTCAAGGCTGAAACTAACGCTGAAACTGGTCAAACTTTGATCGCCGGAATGGGTGAACTTCACCTTGACATCATGGTTGAACGTATGAAGCGTGAATTTAAGGTTGAAGCTACTATCGGTGAACCTCAAGTATCTTACCGTGAAACTTTCACCAAGCCAGCTAAGGCTCAAGGTAAGTTCGTTCGTCAATCTGGTGGTAAGGGTCAATACGGTGACGTATGGATCGAATTTACTCCACAAGAAGAAGGTAAGGGTTACGAATTCGAAGACGCTATCGTTGGTGGTGTTGTTCCTCGTGAATACATTCCTTCAGTTGACGCCGGTTTACAAGAAGCTATGCAAAACGGTGTTCTTGCAGGCTTCCCATTAATCGATGTTAAGGCTAAGCTTTACGATGGTAGTTACCACGAAGTCGACTCAAGTGAAGCTGCATTTAAGGTTGCTGCATCACTTGCATTGAAGAACGCAGCTAAGGATGCTGGTGCCGTAGTTCTTGAACCTATCATGAAAGTTCAAGTTATTACCCCAGAAGATTACCTTGGTGATGTAATGGGTTCAATCACTGCTCGTCGTGGTACTATGGAAGGTATGGAAGATCGTTCAGGTGCTAAGGTACTTAACGCTATGGTTCCACTTTCAGAAATGTTTGGTTACGCAACTACTTTGCGTTCATCAACTCAAGGTCGTGGTACATTTACTATGGTATTTGATCACTACGCACCAACACCTAAGTCAATTCAAGAAGAAATTATCAAGAAGCGCAGTGGTGAAAATTAATATAAAAAATCCAGGTTTTGAACCTGGATTTTTTATTTGATGGGATGTTTAGCAGTTAATTCTGCAACATCCTTTTTTACTTTTTCTTTAACTGTTTCATCATGAGGATGATCGACAATTTGCATAATTAAGTCGGCTACTTTTTGGCAATCAGTTTCAGTAAAGCCACGACTAGTGATTGCTGGAGTTCCGATTCTTAATCCACTAGTTATGAAAGGACTTTGTGGATCATTAGGAATTGCTTCTTTATTGGTTGTAATGTTGACCTCATCAAGCAAGTTTTGGGCTTCTTTACCTGTAATGCCAGTTTTGACTAAATCGAGCACTAATAAGTGATTATCACTTCCACCAGAAACCAATTTAATAGTAGAACTCTTTTGAAATTCTTTTTCCATAGCTTTTACATTTTTGATGATTTGCTTGGTATAGTCAGTAAAAGCAGGTTGCAAGTCTTCATAAAAAGCTTGGGCTTTAGCAGCAATCACATGTTCAAGTGGGCCTCCTTGAGTACCTGGAAAGAGTGCTGAATTGATCTTTTTGGCAATCTCTTCATTTTGTGTCATAATCATGCCGCCACGTGGACCACGCAAAGTTTTATGAGTAGTAGTTGTAACAACATCTGCATAGGGCACTGGCGAAGGATGCAAGCCAGTGGCTACTAATCCAGCGATATGTGCCATATCAACCATTAAGTATGCACCAACTTCATCAGCTATTTGCCGGAATTTTTGCCAATCAATAATGCGACTATAGGCACTAGCACCCGCAACAATCATTTGTGGCTTAATTTCTAAAGCTTGTTGGCGAATTTGCTCATAGTCAAGTACTTCAGTTTCAGGATTTAGACCGTAACTGTATGATTCATAGTTTTTCCCACTAAAGTTAACCTTGGAACCATGCGTTAAGTGGCCACCAGAATCTAAGCCCATACCTAAAATGCGATCGCCGGGTTTTAATAATGCAAAATAAACGGCAGCATTAGCTTGACTACCGGAGTGGGGTTGCACGTTCACATATTTAACGTCAAAAAGTTGCTTGGCATAGTCAATGGCCAACTGTTCAACTTGGTCAATATATTGGCAACCGCCGTAATAGCGACGATTTGGATAACCTTCTGCGTATTTATTGGTTAAAACTGAGCCTTGCAATTCCATTACTGCATCAGAAACGATATTTTCAGATGCAATTAATTCAATTGTGGAATTTTGACGTTGCTTTTCATGCTCAATTGCCGCAAAAAGTTCAGGTGATTTTTCTGCATATTTCATAATAATGCCTCCTTTACCAATTTGATATCATCATAAATTATACCCTGAAATAACTGCTTCCAATTCTTTTATAACTTTTTTGTTACAAAATATGACTTTTTGACAACAAATTCTAATTTACCTTGAATATAGAGCGTTTCATACGGTATTATTGACTGTGACAAATAGGGGGGAAAATGATATGTTTAATAAAAAATTAACTACTGTAATTTTGACCACTGCACTATTAGCAACTGCTGTACCAACAACTGCAGTAAATGCAAGTAATAAATTTAGTGTTTACTCATCAAATGCTTTTTTGAAGAAAGCAAGTAAACAAGCTGCTAGAGCAAGTAAAAAGTATGGCCTTTATCCTTCAGTAATGATGGCACAAGCCGTTGTTGAATCAAACTGGGGAACGTCATTATTAGCAACCAAAGCTAACAACCTTTTTGGTATGAAGGCTAATGATGATTGGAAAGGTAAACGCTACAACAAGCAAACTTTGGAATGGGTAAACGGCAAGTATAAGACCATTATCGGCTCATTTAGAAAATATTCTTCATATGAAAAGTCATTTGAAGATAATGCCAAGAAGTTAAGATTTGGTGTTACTTGGCAACCACTTCGTTACAGCAAGGCTTGGATCGAAAATGCTAAGAACTATCAAGCAGCAACTAAGGCTTTGACTGGTACTTATGCCACTGAACCACATTACAATACTATCTTGAACACGCGTATTAAGAATTACAAATTAAATGCAATTGATCCAAAGATTAGTACTAAGAAATACACTGTAACAGCAAGTATGAGTGTTGCTACTTACAAGTGGCCAACTGATCACTCAGTTAGCCCAAAGAAGAGCTCAATTGTTAAGGGTAAAAAGTACAAAGTTACCAAGACAATTACTTACTACAACGATACTCAAAGAATGTACTTGTCAGGTAAGGGTTGGGTAAATAGCACAGTTATTAAAGTTGCAAAAGCTAGCTCAAACAATGAAACTAGCGTAAACGGTGCAAGTAAAGCTACCAGCCAAACAAGTCAAATTTCCTCAAAAAAAAATTAGTAATTGAGGCCCAAGTTTTTAATAAGCAAGGCAAAAGAACTAAAAACAACGTCGTTAAGGCTGAGACAAATATTTCCATTTATGGTAGAGTGGTAGTTAACGGAATTAGTTATTACGACATTGGCAAAGGACAGTATTTACGTGTTTCTGAAGTAGATGGAACTACTAGAATACTCAAGAAAAACGCCTATGTCTACAATTTGTATGGAAATAGAGATAATAAAACAGTCTTGAAAAAAGGAAGCAAAATAAAAACATTTGGTTCTGTTACTGAGATTGCAAAAAATAAATATTACCAAATTGGCCTAGATAAGTTCGTTAAATACGCCAACTTCAAATAAGGAGTAGTGAGATGAAATTAAAGAAAATCCTACTTAGTGCACTTTTGTGTGTTGCTATTGGTAGCTCTGCGTCTTATGTTAAAGCATTCGCTGACGACAATGACGTAGATGTACAATTAACACCTGATGAAGAAGTAGAAGCAGCTTCAATTAACAATATGGCTAAGCAATATAGCTATTCAGGTACTACATACTTGTACAAATTTTTGGAAAAAAAGGGTATCAAGTATAATAAGTTTTACACTAAAAACAAGATTAAATACCGTAAAGGTAAGCCTGAAGGTATTGTAATTCACGAAACTGCAACCCCAGGTGCTAGTGCTGATAGAGAAGCCATTTACTTTAACCGTGAATGGAAATCAATGTATGCCTACGTTCATGCATTTGTTGATGACAAGCAGGTTATCCAAATGATGACACCAAATTATGGTGTTTGGGGAGCTGGCCCTATAGCCAACTCACGTTTCATTCAAATTGAACTTTGTGAAGTTAGTTCAAAAACTGCATTTGCAAAATCAGTTAATAATGATGCAATTTATGTTGCTAAACTTTTGAAGCGTTACAATTTGAAACCAAAATTGGCTGATGCTCATGGTGGCTCAGGTACTATTTGGTCTCACCACGCTGTTTCTAAGTATTTAGGTGGTACTGATCACACAGACCCTACTGGATACTTCAAGAAGTGGGGCTACTCAATGAGTAAGTTCTTTGACTTAGTAAAATACTACTATGACGGTGGGGAAAACAAGTCTGATGTTTCATCATCTTCAAGTACTGCTTCAAGCAAAGCTAAAACTTCAAGCACCAGTTCAACAAAGACTTCAAGTAAAGCATCTAGTTCAGCTTCAAGCAAGTCATCAGTTTCAAGTGCATCATCAAGCCAAGCTACTTCTCAAAAGATGTTAGTTCGCTATGCTGCGATTTATACAGCCAAGGGTAATAAGACTTCAACTTTATTGAAGCCTGGTACAACTATTAGTTACACTGGTACAAAGACAATTAAAGGTAAGTTGTTCTACCAAATGGCAGCCAACAAGTTTGTCATTGCCAACAACATTGATGGAACAAAGAGAACTTTAACTAAGAAAGCCTATGTATACAGCAATAAAGGTAAGATTATTAACAAGAATAATTACTTTAACAAAGGTAATTCTTATTACACATTTGGTGGACAGGTAAAAGCCAATGGTCATAAGTTTTACGTTTTAGGCTTAAATGTCTACGTTAGAGCTGAAAACTTTAAGTAAAATAAAAGGCACCATTAATGTGGTGCTTTTTGAATATATGGAGATGAATATATGTCATTACTTTTAGTGATTTTTCTTGCCTTAGTCATTCCAATTGCAATGGCAAGATTAAATCTTAATAATATTCCTACTGCAGTTGCGGAAATTGTGGTCGGAATTATTTTTGGGGTAAGTGGATTTAATTGGATCGAATCCACTTATCAATTGAAATTTTTATCTGAATTAGGTGTAACGATCTTAATTTTCCTCTCTGGAATGGAAATTGATTTCGATTTATTATTTAAAAAATCTGATAATAAAGTAAACCCCTTAAAAGTGGCCACTCAATCGTTCATTGGTGTCACTTTGATGGCAGTTGCATTGGCAGCGGTACTTGCTAAGCTGCATCTATTTAACGATGTAGCTTTAGCGACGATAATTTTCATGACTGTTGCTTTAGGTGTCGTTATTGCAACTTTGAAGGAAAAAGAAATTTTAAATAAGCCAGTCGGTCAAACAATCCTACTTACGGCGGTCTTAGGTGAAGTAATTCCATTACTACTTTTGACCATTTATGCCTCATTTCATGGTGGCGATACCACAAAATTATTTTTGATCGTTTTCTTATTCTTAGCAGCCATCATTTTATTGGTACGGTTTAAACGCCCATATCAATGGTTTGTACAAGTTACTAAGTCGACTACACAATTAGATGTCCGATTGGCCTTCTTCTTAATTTTCGCCCTAGTAACTGTGGCCGAAACTGTTGGTGCTGAAAATATTTTGGGTGCCTTTTTAGCAGGGATGGTCATGAAGTTATTACGACCCGCTGAAGCCACTTCTGAAAAGCTAACTTCAATTGGATATGGTTTCTTTATCCCAATCTTTTTCTTAAAAACCGGTGCAGCATTGAACCTAAAGAATGTGCTTGCCCATCCAAACTCATTAATTTTATTACCGATTTTGGTTTTATTCTTAATTTTGGCAAAATTCCCAGTCTTCCTGTTCTACCGCAATAAATTTGGCAATAGAAACTCATTTGCAGGTGCGTTTTTAATTGCCACGACCATTACGATTGTCTTGCCAACATTGACCGTAGCGAGAAATTTGAATGTCATCAATCAAATTCAATCTGATGTCTTTACGCTAGCTGCGATCATAGTCTGTGTATTAAGCCCAATTGTTTTTAATTCTAACTTTGTTTTATCTAAAGCAGATAAACTTAAGCAAAAGGTCCACATTTTGGGTAGTAATTGGGCAACGGTTAGTGTCAGTCAGGAATTACATGATAATTGGTACGACGTTAAAGTTTATACTGACAGCGATGATGAGTACCGTACTTACAAGAGTAAATTGCCACAATTTGTTAAATTAGATAGCATGCAATTACCTAAGCTGATTGATAGTGATGTTTTTGACTGTGATATCTTAGTTTTGGCTGCGAAAAATGAGGATGAACTTAAGACACTTGCTATTTATGCTGCTGAAGAAACGAAGGTTGAACGAATTATTATTGTTGACCGAGAATTAGGTATGCGTGTAGATGAAAAGTGTGCTGAAAAGATTGAGTACATGAATATTCCAAATATTACTTCATCCATGCTTCGGGCTTTGATTGAATCTCCAGCTGTTTATGAAATTATCACTGAAACTAACAATAACTTGTATGAAGTTAAGATTACTAACCCTGCTTATACTCGAACACAATTGATGAGTTGGGACTTATCACAAAAGATGACTATCTCACGTATTTTGCGTGATGGTCAATGGATTCGTCCTACTGGATCAACTATTATTGAATTTGGTGACCGAATTATTTTCTCAGCTAAAACAGATGATGTTGATGAAATTAGGGCAAAATTGAATCATTAAAAAAGCAAGACAATTAGTCTTGCTTTTTATTATTTGCTGTTTTTGTTAGCTTGATTTGACTTGCTATTTTTGTTAGTTGGTAAGTCAACGGCGTTACCAGTTTCTTGTGGCATAGTTAACATATCTTGCTTACCTTGGTTACCAATTTGTTGTGATAATTCAAGTTGATAGATTTGTAACTTGTAGTGGACAGTGTAGTTGAAACTAGCTAATTGACCATTCTTATAAACCAACTTAACAGTGATATTCTTGAATTTAGATTTCTTCAAAAAGTTGTTGAAAGCTTCTTGTTGTTTGGTTCCCAATGATGCAGTGTTTAAAATTGGATTTAAAGCATCATCTAAAATACTCTTATCTTTGATGGTTGCAGTCAAAGTATATGTTTGACCTTGGCGTTTCATCTTGTAAGCCTTAATTAAACTATCGGCTGGATCTACCAGCATTGGTGATTGACTACTTGCGTTATAGAAGTCGTAGAAATTATGGCCAGTAAACTTAACTAAATTAGTCTTGTACCACTTTTGACCATGAATATAAGCAATTCCGTTGGAATTAACCCACATGCTAGTCTTATTAGATTGATTACCATTTGAGTTGAATTGTTGGTAAACAATATTTAAAACAAGTGGATTACCACCATACCAGATGTCTGAAGAAATGTAATTGCTTGAAGTAGCAGTTTTAATTTTAAAAGTTTGGATTGCTTCTCCAGAGTGAGCTGCTTTTTGAGCTTTCTTAATTACTTGATTCTTAGTTAAAATTGGAGTTGCTTTTTTCTTTTGACCACATGCAGATAGTAAGGTACATGCTGCCATAATTAAAAACAGCTTTGTGATTTTTTTCAAAATGAAGTCACCTTTTCCTTTAATTACTCTTAAACTATTGTAACGCAAAGTTAGTAGAGATTTCTATCATAGCTATAATATAATATAATAAATGAACAATTTGATTTTAGGAGAAAATAATGAATAAAGTAACCATTATTGGAAGTATTAACTTAGATCGCACGATTAAAGCCAAGCGGATACCCGAAGGTGGCGAGACTTTACACGCAGATGAAATTTTTACTGCTGGTGGTGGTAAAGGGGCCAATCAAGCAGTAGCAAGTGCTCGGCTAGGTGCAGATACACATTTAATTGGTGCAGTTGGCCAAGATGCTGATGGCAAAAATCTGTTAGCTGATTTAGCTAAAGATGGTGTGAATGTTGACGCTGTTGTTAAATTGGCTGATTTGCAAACCGGACAAGCATTTATTATGTTAGATGCTAACAGTGAAAACCGCATCATGGTTTATGGTGGGGCTAATTTGGGGATGCCTGATGAACAAGTTATCAAGCATAAGCAAATTATTAGCGATAGTGACTTTGTTGTAGCTCAATTTGAAATGCAAGAAAGCAACATTATTGCTGGATTTAAATTAGCAAGAGAATCTAATACTGTCACTGTTTTAAATCCTGCTCCAGCTAAGAAAATGTCTCCTGAATTATTAGCTTTAACTGATGTCATTATTCCAAATGAAACTGAAGCTGCTTTATTAACTGGTGTTAAGGTTGAAGATGAAGCGGGGATGCTCAAAGCTAGCCAAAAGTTGCATGAACTTGGTATTAAAGTGGTGCTAATCACAGTTGGTAGCAAGGGTACTTTTTATAGTTATGCTGGAAAAACTGGCTTAATTCCAGCCTTTAAAGTTAAAGCTGTCGACACAACTGCTGCTGGTGATACTTTTATTGGTGCATTTTGTAGTTACTTGAAGCCTGATTTTTCAAACTTAGAAGAAGCAATTACCTTTAGTAATAAGGCTTCATCATTGACTGTTCAACGAGAAGGAGCTCAACCAGCAATTCCATTTTTGAAAGAAATTAATTTATAGCACGTAAGTGCTTTTTTTATTGCCTGAAAATGTTTATTTTAATTGAATAAAGTGCTTAAATTTTATAAAATAGTATCGATGAATTTTGCTATTTAGATAACAATTTCAAGTGGTGTAAAAATAATGAATCAAGAAAATTTTGTAGAAGTTAAGAATCTCCGCAAGGTCTATGACAATGGTCATGTTGCCCTCGAAGACGTAAGTTTTTCTGTTAAGAAGGGTGATTTGGTTTGTCTTCTAGGACCATCAGGTTGTGGGAAGACTACCATGCTAAACATGTTAGCTGGTTTGTTGTCTCCAACCAGCGGAGATATTTTATTTGGTGGAAAAAGTGTAGTTAAGGTCGCTCCTAAGGACCGTCAAATTGGTTATGTTTTCCAAAACTATGCTTTGTACCCACACATGACAGTTTTAGAAAACGTAATGTTCCCATTAACTGTGGGTAAGAATAAGAAAACTAAGGCTGAAGCTAAGAAGATTGCTGAAAAGTATATGCAACTTACTCAAATTACTGAATTAGCTTCACAAAAGCCTGGTAGCTTATCAGGTGGTCAACAACAACGTGTGGCCATCACTCGTGCATTGGTACAAGAACCAAAGATTCTTTTGATGGACGAACCTTTGAGTAACTTGGATGCCCGTTTACGTTTAAAGATTCGTGAGGAAATCAGAACTTTGGTTAAAGAAGTAGGTATTACTACCTTATTCGTTACTCACGATCAAGAAGAAGCCTTATCAATTGGTGACCAAATTATTTTGTTCAACCAAGGCTTCATTCAACAAGATGGTTCAGGTCAATCATTCTATTTAGATCCTGTGAACCAATTTGTTGCTAACTTTATTGGTAACCCAGTAATTAACAACTTTGAAGTTAACTTACAAAACGGCAAGTTAACTAACGAAGCTTTCCAATTGGACTTTGCAAATGATATTGCAGCTGGCGATTACACAATGTCAATTCGTCCAGAAAACTTAGAAATCAAGGAAGATGGTCCAATCAAGGCAGATGTCTTTGATATTGAATTAATTGGTCGAGAAAAGATTGTTAAAGTTAAGATCAATGGTGAACAATATCGAGTATTAACTGACTTAACTGTAGATGTTGCAGCAGGCCAACAAGTTAACTTGGCTGTTAAAGGACAAAAATTCTTCTTGTTCGATCGCAGTGGAAAGCGAGTATTCTAATGAAAACCAATCAAAAGAAGGCTTGGCTATTCTTAGCCCCAACAATTATCTTGTCAGCTGTCTTTAGTATTTGGCCAATTTTCCGGGCACTCACAATGAGTTTCCAAGGTGGCCCACTAATCAACCTGACTTTTAACGGAATTTCTAATTATCAATACATTTTTAGTGATCCCGAATTTTGGACAGCAATGAAAAATACCATTATTTATAGTATTTTTGCTGTTCCGGTCGCTTTGATGATTTCTGTCATGCTTTCATGGTTCATGTACAGCAAATTAAAGAACAGTTCATTTTTTGAAACTACATTTTTCATGCCATACGTAACTTCTACTGTAGCCATTGGTATCGTCTTTAGATATATCTTCAATGGTGACTATGGTATGTTGAACTTTATTTTACGCTTCTTGCATTTACCAGCACCAAGTTGGATTGATGATCCAAGTATGAGCTTGATTACTTTGATTATCTTTGGAGTTTGGACTTCTTTAGCTTTTGATATCGTTATTTTGATGGGAGCTTTGAGAAATATTGATCCAAGCTTCTACGAAATTGCTGATATGTATGGTGCTACTAGTCGTGAACAATTCTGGAGAATTACCATTCCACAATTAGTTCCAACTTTAGCTTTCCTTTTAACAATGAATATTATTGGGGCATTCAAGATCTATACTCAAGTATATGCATTGTTCAATGGTCAAGCTGGGGTGGGAAACTCTGCATCAACTGCCGTGTTCTACATCTATAACAAGTTCCAAATTGCCGGAACTCCAGGTGTAGCTATGGCCGCTACTGTAGTTCTCTTCTTAGTGATCATGTTTACGACATTCTTACAACGTAAGTTAATGAAAAAGGTAGGTGATTATTAATGGAAAAATTAAAGACAGGCATCGCTTGGTTAATTTTAATTTTCTTTGCGATAATCACAATCTACCCATTCATTTACATGATTTTAGGTGGTTTAATGTCATTCCAAGAAACGACAATTATTCCACCAACATTGGTTCCAAAACACTTCAATTGGAGCAACTACACTCAAGTATTTAAGCAAGCTCCATTTGCTCAATACTTTATCAATACTTTAATTGTGGCAACAACTACAACAGTAGTGAGTTTGTTCACTTCATTATTAGGTGCTTTTGCCTTAGTTAACTTAAAGTTTAAAGGTAAAAAGACTATCGAAGTTTTACTTTTATCATTATTGATGGTACCTGGTGAAGCAATTATCTTCACTAACTACAACACCATTGCCCAAATGGGATTACTTAATACCTACTTAGGTTTAGTTTTACCATTCTTAACATCAATCTTTTACATGTACTACTTACGTAGCTACTTCGGATCAATTTCTGATACGATCTACAAAGCAAGTATGATTGATGGGGCAAGTGATTGGAATTATATTTGGAGAATTTTAGTTCCAATGAGTAAAGGTGGTTTGTTCACTGTCGGTTTGTTAAGCTTCATTAGTGGTTGGAATTCATTCCTATGGCCATTATTGGTAACCAACGAAGATTCAATGAGATTATTGAACAACGGTTTAACCGCCTTTGCATCTGACGCCGGAAGTCAGACACAATTACAATTGGCAGCAGCAACATTGACTGTGCTTCCAATTTTGATTATTTACTTCATCTTTAGAAAGCAAATTATTCGAGGAGTTGTCCGCAATGACCTTAAAGGATAAAACGGAAGTTATCTTCTATAACGGCCTCGAAACAATTGGCGGACCAATGATCGAAGTACGTTATGGTGATTCTCATATCTTGTTTGATTGGGGAGAAGTTTATCGTCCAGAGTTAAAGCTTCCCGATGAAAGTTTTAAGACTTTGCTTGATCATGAATTGATTGGTGATTTGCCAGATTTTTATGATCCAAAATTAACAGGTAAAAGAACATCAGAATTTAAGCATGCAGCAGCCTATATATCGCACTTACACTTGGATCACAGTAAGGCGTTAAACTGGCTTGATCCAGAAATTCCGCTTTATACAAGTCCTGATACTGCGAAACTGTTGCCGGTTTTAAATAAACATCCATTTTTATTACCAGCTGCAGGGCATGCTGATGATTATACTCGCCCAATTATTCAAGCTGAATTGAAAAAGCCAATTAAGATCGGTCAAATTACAATTGAAATTTGGCCAAGTGATCACGATGCATATGGAGCTTCTGGATTAGTTATTCAAACTCCTGATAAATTAATTGGTTACACTGGTGATATTCGCTTACATGGTTATCATCGTGATTGGGTAGAAGCATACTTACAACGTATTAAGCATTGTGATCTACTTATTACCGAAGCAACTGGTACTTCCTGGCCAGAACAAAAGTCAGAGGAATTTTCTGGCCCCAAGTCAGAACAGGATTTAGTTACAGAAATTGTGCAATTGGTGAAGGACAATCCACATCGCCAATTAACTTTTAATACTTATCCAACAAATGTAGAACGGTTAATTCAGATTGCCAAGGCTGTTCCAAGAAAAGTAGTTTTAACAGCTAAAAGAGCTGCTTTTCTTAAGGAAAGCTTGGACTTGGATTATCCATACTACTATGGGCATGGAGAACAAGTTGATCCAATCTTAGATCCAAGCCTTGCCATTGACTATGATCTTTTGTTAAAAGATCAAACGAAGTATTTCTTCCAAGTTGATGGCAATTGGGATGACTTACAAAGTGGGGGCTTATATGTCCACTCAAATGCCGAACCTTTAGGTGATTTTGATCCAGCGTTTCAGCCTTTTATTGAAAACTTGGCCAAACGGCAGATTGAGTTGAAATTATTACGGTGTTCAGGCCACGCCGATATCAATGGGTTAAAAGAAATTATTAAGACGGTCCAACCAGCTTGGTTGTGTCCAGTCCATACTTTACATCGAGAGCTGGTGGAAAACCCATTTGGAAAACGGATTTTACCTAAGCGAAATCAAGTATTCGCTTTTGTATAATCAAAATATATATATTGTATTTATTATTTATTGTATTCGGGAGGTTCCGTATGAAATTAGGTAAGAAGTTACTTCTTGCAGCAGTTGCTGGTGCAACTATGTTAACAACAGCAGCTTGTGGTAACAAGAGTAGCAATAGTAGTGACAGCAAGATTCCTACTAAGATTAGTAAGAAGACTACCATTGTTTTCTGGCATGGTATGACTGGTGTACAACAAACTACTTTGCAAAAGTTGACTAAGGAATTCGAAAAGAAGAATCCTAACATCACTGTTAAGTTACAAAACCAAGGTGCTTACAATGATTTACAAGCTAAGATTAACTCAACTTTGCAATCACCAAACAACTTGCCAACTATTACTCAAGCATACCCAGGCTGGCTTTGGAATGCTGCTAAGAACAAGATGTTGACAGATATGACTCCATACATTAACAACAAGTCAATTGGTTGGGGTTCAGCTGCTGCTTCAGACATTAAAACTGAATTATTAGACGGTGCTAAGATTAACGATACTCAATATGGTATTCCATTTAGTAAGTCAATTGAAACTTTGACTTACAACAAGGACTTACTTGATAAGTATGGTGTTAAAGTTCCAACTACAATGGATGAATTAAAGACTGCATCAGAAACTATTTACAAGAAGAGTAAGGGTAAGGTTGTTGGTGCAGGTTTCGACTCATTAGCAAACTACTACGTATTAGGTATGAAGAATGCTGGTGTTGACTTTACTGACAAGATTGACTTTGCTGGTTCAACTTCTAAGTCAGTACTTAACTACTACGCAGACGGTATGAAGAAGGGTTACTTCAGAATTGCTGGTTCAGACCACTACCTTTCAGGACCATTCGCTAACGAAAAAGTTGCTATGTACATTGGTACTTCAGCAGGTGAAGGCTTTGTTAAGATGGGTGTAGGTAAGAAGTTTACTTACGGTGTTGCTCCTCGTCCAGGCAAGTACAACATGAGTCAAGGTACTGACATTTACATGTTCAACAAGTCTACTGCAATGCAAAAGGCTGCAGCATTCTTGTACATCAAGTTCTTGACTTCAAAGGCAAGCCAATTAACTTGGGCAAACTCAACTGGTTATGTTCCTGTAGTTAAGTCAGCAATGACTGATGCAAGTTACACTAAGAGTGATCTCAAGACTCCAGCAATCGTAAATGAAGCTATGAAGTACACTTACAGTGTTCCTGTAACTAAGAACTCAAACGCTGCATACGGAAACTTAAATGCAATTTTACAAAACGTATTCACAGCTGCTCAAAAGGGTCAAAATGTTGACGCTCAAATTAAGGCTGGTAAAGCTAAATTTGACGCAGCTTGGAAGCAATAATTTAAATATATGTAAAGAAGGTAAGGGAAACCTTACCTTTTTTGATACAATTAAGAGGTGATTAAAGGAGAAAAATATGAAAAAACTATCAAAAATCCTCTTATTGTTACTAGTAATTTTTTCACTAACCGCCTGTGGCAAAAACAATCATGATCAAAGTACTAGCAAAGTACAAACTAAAATCACTAAGAAAACCACGATTGTTTTTTGGCATGCCATGACTGGATACCGTCAAAATGTTTTAGCCAAATTAACCAAAGAATTTGAAAAAGAAAATCCAAAAATTAACGTCAAATTGCAATCTCAAGGAACTTATCCAGACTTGCAAGCCAAAGTTGATGCAACTTTATCATCTAAAAAGGACTTGCCAAATATTACCCAGGCATATCCTGATGGCTTAATTGACGCAGAAAAGAATAATTACTTAGTTGATTTAGGACCATATTTAAAAAATCAAAAAGTTGATATTGCTTCGGCATTCATGAAAGGTGCCAGAATTAATGGCAAGCAATACGGTTTACCTTTTAATAAATCAGTTGAAGTGCTTTTCTACAACAAAACTTTACTTAAAAAGTATGGTGTTAAAGTTCCAACAACTATGGCTGAATTGAAGACAGCTGCTGAAACTATTTATAAAAAGAGCAAAGGTAAAGTTGTCGGAGCAGGATTTGATTCATTATCTAACTACTACATGTTGGCTTTGAAGAATGCTGGCATTGACTTCTCTAAGAATGTTGATTTTACTTCTCAAACCTCAAGAAAAATCATTAATTACTATTACCAAGGTGTCCAAAAGGGCTACTTTAGAATTGCTGGAACTGACAAGTATTTATCATACCCATTTGATAATAGTAAGATTGCCATGTTTATTGGAACTTCTGCAACTGAAGGCTACATCAAGATGCTAGGTAAAAAGACTCTCAATTACGGTGTAGTTTTGCGTCCTGGTAAATACACTGTTGGCCAAGGTGCTGATCTTTACATGTTAAATAAGGGTAACAGCAATGATAAGGCTGCGAGCTTTTTATACATGAAGTTTTTAACTAGAAAAGATAGTCAATTATTGTGGGCTAATAGCACTGGATACTTACCTGTAAATAATCAAGCGTTAAACAACGCTAAGTATCTTTCAAGTGGCTATCAAGTTCCATTATTGGCAACTAAGGCGTTGAAGCATACTTATTCTTTGCCTGTTGTCGAAAATTCTGACAATGCTTATAACGAATTAACTCCAATTTTTGAAAATATTCTTACTGCAAAACCAAGTAAACTTGAACAAATGATTCAAGATGGCAAAACAAAATTGAAAAACACTTGGAAAGACTAGTAAAACTGGTAAAATAGTAAGGTAATAAAATGGAGGTGGCAGGATGATCCGGCAACAAAAATTCTTAAAGAAGATGCCATTACGATGGTTTGATATCAGTAACCTTAGTGAGGCAGATAGCTTGAAATTGCAGTCTGATTTTCACTTTACGCCTGATATCATTTCTTATATCTCTGACCGGCACGAACGTCCTCACTATGACTATGATTACCATACGCAAAGTCACTTATTAGTTTATGATGTTCCAATTTGGCCTACTACCACCATTCGTCACTTTACGTCTCACCCAATTACTTTTTTAGTGCAAGGGAATGACGTTTTCACTTTCCACACAGAATCGACTAGTTATATTTTCGATGAATTCAATGATGATCAAATGCGTGAGGTCCTAAGTGAAGCCCGTGATGTCACTGAACTATTGATGATCTTTTTACTATATGCTTCACAGTATTTCCAACGAGCTGTGACACAATTAGACGTTGAACGGAATATTCTTGATTCGAAGTTGTCAGATGACATTGACAATAAAGATATCGTGGAATTATCTAATGTTGAAAAGAGTTTGGTTTATCTTTCAAGTTCAATTCAAACTAATCTTTTGATGCTGAACAGTTTGCAACACACCAAGTTGCCACTGACTAAAGAAGCCCTTGAACGTCTTGATGACGTTTTAATCGAATCAAAGCAATCAACAGAAATGGTGAAGATTTCCCAACAAGTTACACAAACCTTGGCTTCAACTAGCAATAATATGATGAACAATAATCTGAACGATACGATGAAATTCTTAACTGTTTGGTCATTGGTGCTCACAATTCCAACCATTATGACGGGTTTTTACGGGATGAATGTTACTTTGCCAATTGCCAATAGTCGTTTCGATTGGATTATCATAATTGGAATTAGTGTTGGTTTGATGGTTTGGATTATTTACTTGATGAAACGTCACAAGCTATTTTAAGGAAGTAAATTATGAAGAGAAAATTGCCAATTGTGGCCATTATTTGTGCTTTATTGGCCTTTATTACCTACACTTCAACAATTAAACATGCTAAGCAAAAGACAATTCAAGTTGTTGGAGTAAGTAAAACTGTTAAAGTTAATCATAAAAAAGCAGGCAATGACAGCTTAACTAGTCAATTACAAGATATCATCGGCAGTCAAAGGGTTGCTGCCATGGTGACTAAAGATGGAAAAACAGCTACTTTTTCACAAGCTGATCAATATAGCTTGGGCAAAGGTAAAGAGGCCTTAGTTTTAGCAGCATTGCTTTATGGTGAAGAACACGGCTACATCAAAAATGGTCAGACAGCTAAGGTTAAAAAAGGCGATAAAACTGTAAAAAGTCACATTGCTTATGGTATTGCATTTTTACGCCAAGCTATGATAAAGGGAAGCAAGGCGGCAATAGCTACATTAGAGCGAGTTGTCAAAAAGCGTTCTTTGAAAAAATATTTGCAGGCTAGCAATTTGACTTATTCAGATGGAAAAATGAGCCTAGCAGATTTTCAAAAGCTGGTGATCGGTGTTGGTTTAAGCTCTAAAAAGTCAGTCTTTTTATCAGCAATTAACAGTAAAAAGAAACAAGGACTCTACCACTTTGGTAACTGGCGGGTGAATGCTACCGTTGTGATTTACGGCGCAGATCATAGTCTAGATTCAAAAATTCTCAGTTTAGCAGCTTAGGCTGCTTTTTTTATTTTTAAAATAATCTACAAAGTGTAGGTTGCATTCTACATGTTGTAGATTTATAATATTTATATTGTTATTTGAAAGGAGATCAGCATGCGAAAAAAGCGTGATTTAGATAAGCAAAAGGTCGTACAGGCAGCGATCGATTTGTGTGATGAAGTTGGCATTGATGGACTGACTTTGCCGGCTTTGGCTAAAAAACTTGATATTCGTTCACAATCTTTGTATCACTATGTTTCTGGTCGAAAAGAATTACTTTCATTGATTGGTGCTCAAGAAGTTAATCGTTTGAAAGAGTTACTCACAACAGAAATTGTTGGTAAAAGTGGCAAAGATGCGATCATTACTTTTTCTAAAACGATTCGTGAGTTTATTTTAGAAAATAAAGCGTTAGCTGCTGTCTTGTATCATCTCAATGAATATGAAAAAGATGATGCGATTGTGCAGGCAATTCTGGATATTTTAAAGATGGCGGAACAGATGAATATCAATGTCAGCCATAAGGCACCAACTCACGTTTTGATCGGTGCAGTGCTCGGTTACATTTTCTTGGATGCTTCAACTTTATTTACGGATGAAACTGAAGCAGAAGCTGAAGAAAATTATTACGACATGATTTTCCGCATAATTCAATAAAGGGGAGATAAATAGCATGAAACAGCTAAAAAGACAAAGCTGGAGACTGATTGTTTGGTTAATTTTGATGGTTGCTGCCATCGTAACTTTGCCTAACATAACTGAATTGACTCGGCAACATTCAACCATTAGATTGCCAGAAACAGTTCAAAGTGAAGTTGCCAAGACGATGGGCGATCAATTTGGTTCTAAAAAGAAAAATACCTATGAGTTAGGATTAGTCTTTTATCGAAAAGGTGGACTTTCAGTAGCCGATCAAATTGCGGTTGACAACACCATTAAGAAGCTAAAAGATGATGAAGCAACTTATGGTATCAAGGACATTTTGGCTCCAAACGATAATCAGGCTACTAAGAAAAAATTAAAGTCAAAAGACGGTACTACCTGGGTAGTTCAAGTCAATGTTTCCAAAAAGGCTGGAACGATTGCTCAAGTATCTGATAAGTTGCGTGCAGCCATTAAGACAAGTGGCATTAAGTCATACGTAACTGGTGCTGATCTTCTTTTGAACGACTTCTCTGACTCAATTCAAGAAGGAATTAAGAAGACAGAATTAATCACCGTTGTCTTTATTTTCATTGTCTTAGTATTGGTCTTTAGATCACCAATCGTACCACTTGTTTCATTATTGACAGTTGGTATTTCATTCTTAGTTTCATTTGGAATTGTGACCAACTTAGTTGCACATTATGACTTCCCATTTTCAAACTTTACCCAAGTATTTATAGTTATTGTGCTCTTCGGGATTGGTACTGACTACAATATTCTGCTTTATGACAAGTTTAAAGAAAATCTTGGTAAAGATTTATCCGTGGCAGAGGCAGAAATTGATGCTCGTAAAAAAGCTGGTAAAACTATCCTTTACTCAGGCTCATCAATTTTAATTGGATTTACCGCTTTAGGTTTAGCTCAATTCTCAATTTATCAATCTGCTGTCGGCGTAGCTGTTGGTGTCGCGGTCTTGCTGATCGTTTTATTAACTTTAAACCCATTCTTCATGTTAATTATGGGCAAGAAGATGTTTTGGCCTGCTAAGAAATTTGAAGGCGAAACAGCCAGCAAGTTATGGCATGGCATTTCTAAATTTGCGGCATCTCGTGCGATCATCAGCTTATTGTTGATCATTCTAGTAACTGTACCACTTAGTGCAATGTACAAAGGTAACTTGAATTATGATGATGCTACAGAAATTACTGATTCTGTCCAGTCTAAAAAGGGTTTGTTGATCATCCAAAAGCATTTCTCTAAAGGAATGGCTGAACCAACAACTTTGTTCATTAGAGCAAAGCATAAGTTAGACAATGAAAAGGACTTAAAAGCACTTGATGAATTGTTAGGTCGAATTCAATCAAGTAAAGAAGTTGATTTTGCTGTTGGGGTTACCCGTCCATATGGTGACAAAGTTAACCGTTTGTATGTAAATAATCAATTAAAGACAGTTAACAAGGGTACCAAGAAGATTTCTAACGGATTAACTAAGCTTCACAAGGGTTCAGTTACCGTCAATGAAGGTACCAAGAAGTTGGCCGATGGCTCAGATAAGTTAACTGCTGGATCAACTAAATTAGCTTCAGGCACAAAAGAATTGGCCAGCGGTTTACAACAATTGAATAGTCAATTGTCATCACAAATGTCCGGTAAGAGTGCTAGTCAAATTGCTCAATTGAAACAAGGATTACCTCAAATTAATGCCGGAATTCAGAAATTGAATAAGGCATTAGGTCAAAGTAAAGTTGATCTTTCACCTCTTGAAAGTCAATTAACAAATGTGGCTAAACAAGCAACTATTATTGGTCAACAAACTACTGCCGCAGCTAATACTTTGAAAGACTTTGCTTCTGAAGATAGTCTCAAAGAATTAGCAACCCAATTGAAACTTACTCCAGCTCAAACACAAGCCCTTGCTAAAATTATGGCAAGCAAATTGAGCAGTGTTTCAGATAATTTGAAGAGTATCGGTGTGGCTGATCAAAGTATTGGCTTATCAATGCAACAAGTATCTGACACAGCTACAACCTTGAAGGGCTTATTAGCTAAGGTAACCGAAATGAAAGCTGCTGTTAAGCAATTAGCTACTGCATCAAACGTTGCCTTACCTGGTGCTGCAACAGCCTTAGATCAATTGCAAAGTGGTCTTTTGAAAGTTCAATCAGCAACTGAATCTGGTGTGGCTGGTGCAAATCGCTTAAGTAGTGGAGCTGATACTTTATCAAGTGGCTTAGGAACATTGAATGCTGGTGCTCGCAAGTTAGCAGAAAATACGCCAAAGATTAGTACTGGCTTATCTAAGGCTAATAACGGCTTACAACTTGGTCAAAATTACTTAACTGCTTTAGAAAAATCTGCCGCTGCTAAGACTTTCTACATTCCAAAAGAAAACATCAAGAATGCAACTTTCCAAAAGTCAATCGACGCCTTCATGAGTCCTGACAAGAAGAGTGTGAAGATTATCGTTGTTTACAAGACTGATCCAAGTGGTGAAAAGGCTCGTCAAGCTGCCAGCCAATTAACAGATTTAGCTAAAAAGCCACTTAAGGGTACTAGCTTAGCTAATGCTAAAATTGCCACTGGCGGTCAAAGTATGCACATTCAAGATACAAAGGATGTTGCTTCAAAAGACTTTACTAGAACCGCTATTATCATGATTGTGGGTATTTCATTAGCATTAATGGTGGTAACCCGTTCATTTATGCAACCACTTTACATCATGGGTATTCTTCTAGTATCATACTTCGGCTCATTAAGTATTAATCAATGGTTAGTAAAACCAATGCTTGGCAGAAGTGAACTTGCTTGGAACGTTCCATTCTTCAGCTTCATTATGATTATTGCTTTAGGTGTTGATTACAGTATCTTCTTAATGACTAGATATCGTGAAGAACGAATGGAAAACGCTGATGAAACTGTAGCAGAATCAATCGTTCGTTCAACGGCTATCATTGGTACTGTAGTTATCTCGGCCGTTATCATTTTAGGTGGTACTTTTGCAGCCTTGATTCCATCAGGTATTCCAACCTTGATTGAGGTTGCTACAACAGTTATTATCGGTTTGCTAATGCTCTTAATCTTGATTCCATTAGGATTGCCAGCAGCCGTTAAATTAACATATAAGTAAACTAAAAAAGACGCCTTTGGCGTCTTTTTTATTATGCTTAATCCATTTGTTTATAGAATTTTGAAATTGTTAGCAAGATAAAGGTAATTGCTAATGCAGTAATCATTGGAATTCTGAAGCTTTCCAAAATTAGTAGTAACACAATGATTGCAATAAAGAAAAGAATCATCAAGTAGTCTAACAATGGATAAGCAGGTAATCTAAATTTAGGTAATTCATTTGCTGGAGTTTGCTTCCGATACTTCATGTGAGTCAAAATCATTAAAATCCAAATGATTAAGAACATACTAGTTGAAGTTGAAGCAATGAAATTAAAAGCTTTATCCCCAACCAAGAAAGTAATTAGGGGAGTTAGCACAATTAAAAATGCTGAGAAAATTAAAGCATTTCTTGGAACTTGTTGCTTTGATAACTTACCAAAAGCTTGGTTCCATTTACCTTTGCCTTTATAAGTCATTGAGAATAATAAACGGCCACATGAATAAATGTAACTGTTTAATGCAGAAACAGCAGCTGACAAAACGACAAAGTTAATAATTGATCCGGTACCGTGAATACCAGTTGCTTCTAAAGCTTGCACAAATGGACTCTCACTTGTTGAGACATGGTTCCATGGAACTGTTACTAAAATGGCAATGATAGCTAAAACGTAGAATAATGAAATTCTGACTGGCATTTCATTGATAGCTTTAGGCAAGGTCTTGTCAGGATCCTTGGCTTCACTAGCAGTAAAACCAATCATTTCAACCCCGATAAAGGCGAAGATTACCATTTGGAAACCTTGTAAAAAGCCAACTGGTCCATTAGCGAAGAATCCATTGTTTTGGAAAAGCTTTGCAAAAGAAATATTAGTGTAGTCAGTTTTGACATGGAAAATCATCAAGCAAGCGATCAAAACTACGAAAGCTAGGACAGTGATGATTTTGATAATGGCAAAACTAAATTCCAAATTTCCAAAAAATTTAGCAGAAATAATATTGATTATCAATAAAACTGCTAAAGCAATCAAACCTGGCACCCAGGTGTTGACCGATGGAAACCAATATTTAAAGTAGATCCCAACAGCGGTTAATTCAGCCATCCCTAATGAGACCCAACTGATCCAATAAAGGTATCCCATAATAAATCCGGTTCCGTTACCAAGATATTTTTTAATAAAATCAACGTAAGTATGCTTACTTAGATCAGAAAGCACAAGTTCACCTAAGGCCCGCATCAATAGGAACATGAAAGCCCCAACGATTGCATAAGTTAAAATGACACTTGGACCTGATAACTGGATACTGTTACCAACACCTAAGAACAATCCTGTTCCGATTGTTCCTCCGAGCGCTATCAACTGTATATGAGTATTACTTAAGGTACGTTTAAAACCTGCACCTTTATTTTGATTCTCTGACATGTATTCGCTCCCTTTGTTACAGTTTCGTTACAATTTACAATTATAACAAGCTTTTTAGAATCAATCAAAGGATTATGATAGTAAAAAAGCCTAGATAAATCTAGGCTTTTTTGAATACTTTAGCGATAATTAATAATACTCCAACAACGATTAATGCTGTAATCATTGGAATTCTGAATGCATCTAATACTAGTAATAACACGATGATCAAAGCAAAGAAGGTGATCATCAAGTAACTAGTAATAGGGTATCCAGGAAGTCTGAAGGCTTTAGGCTCCTTAAGACTTTGACGATACTTGATATGAGTAACTAGCATAATAATCCAAATAATCAAGAACAAGCTAGTTGATGTTGAAGTAATAAAGTTAAAGGCTGCGTCACCAACAACGAAGGTGATTAATGGAGTAAAGGCGATTAAAATTGCTGAAAATACCAAAGCGTTCTTAGGTACTTTTTGGCCAGACAATTTACCGAAAGTTTCATTCCATTTACCTGACTTGTTGTAAGTCATTGAGAAGAGCAAGCGTCCACAAGAGTAAATCATACTGTTTAATGAGGAAACTGCAGCTGATAAAACTACGAAGTTGATAATTGAACCAGTGCCGTGAATTCCAGTTGATTCCAAAGCTTGGACGAATGGACTTTCGTTAGTTGAAACATGGGTCCATGGAACAGTGATCAAAATTGCGACAATTGCCAAAACATAGAAGAGTGAAATTCTTACAGGCATTTCGTTAATTGCCTTTGGCAAGGTCTTTTCTGGGTTTTTAGCTTCGCTGGCAGTAAAACCGAGCATTTCAACGCCGATGAAGGCGAAGATTACCATTTGGAATCCTTTTAAAAATCCTTCGGTACCGTGAGCGAACATCCCGCCTTCATCAAATAGCTTAGCGAATGAAATTTCACCGAATTTTGTATGAGTGCCAGCTAACATTAAGCCAACAATTAATAAAACGAATGCGACAACAGTCACAATTTTAATAATGGCAAAACTGAATTCTAAGTTACCAAAGAAACGGGCAGACATCACATTGATTGCTAATAATACTAATAACGCAATCAACCCAGGAATCCAAGGCTTAACCGATGGAAACCAGTACTTAAAGTAAATGCCGACAGCTGTTAATTCAGCCATGGCAACTGTGAGCCAACTGAACCAGTATAAGTAACCAGTCACAAAACCAGTAGATTTACCTAAATACTTATTAATGAAGTCAACATATGTATGCTTAGTTAAGTCAGATAAAATTAATTCACCTAACGCCCGCATTAACAAGAACATAAATACACCAACAATTGCGTAGGTGATAATTACGCTAGGTCCTGATAACTTAATACTGTTACCAACACCTAAAAATAAACCTGTACCAATTGTACCACCGAGGGCAATTAATTGAATGTGGGTGTTACTTAAACTACGTTCAAATCCTGCACCCTGCTTTGATTTCTCAGTCATCGTTCTTACCTCCTGACTTACTTTTCAGGAAATTATACCAGTTATCGGTGATCATTAAAACCAAATGAGTGATTTTTGTGCCATTCCCATGCAGATTTAATAACTTCTTTAACATTTTCGCGTTGAGGCTTCCATCCTAAAACGCTACGAGCCTTGGTAGAATCAGCAATTAAAGTGTCTGGGTCACCACCACGTCTTGGTCCAATGTGATAGTTAACTTTAATACCAGTGACTTCTTCACAAGCTTTAACAATTTCTAGGTTAGAATAGCCGTTAGCAGTACCTAAGTTAAAGGCATCGGATTTACCTGTCTTAAGCAAGTATTCCAAGGCCAATAAGTGAGCGTCTGCTAGGTCGTTAACTTCAACGTAGTCACGCACGTTAGTACCGTCTTTAGTGTCGTAGTCGTCACCGAAGATGGTCATTTCTTTTCCAGTATTTAATGAAGAAAGGATATTGGGGATGAGGTGCGTTTCAGGATTATGATCTTCACCGATATCTCCAGCAGATCCTCCGACGTTAAAGTAACGCAAGGCTACATATTTAATACCAGACCATTTAATGATATGTTCCATCATTAATTTGGTCTCACCGTACGGATTAATTGGCTTTTGTTCAGTTTCTTCAGTGATTTTAGCGACATTAGGCATACCATAAGTAGCTGCACTTGAAGAAAAGATCAAGTTGTCAACGCCCGCACTTTGCATAGCCTTGATTAAGGAAATCATGCCAGTGACATTGTTTTCGAAATATTTCAGTGGCTTTTTAACTGATTCAGGTACCAATGAGTATGCAGCAAAGTGCATGACCGCATCAATTTTTTCTTTCCTTAATATATCTTGAACTAAAAATGTATCTAAGAGATCACCGTAATAAAATTTAGCTGCTGGATCAACAGCTTTTTGGTGACCTGTAACTAAGTTATCTAGGACAACAACCTCATGCTTGTTGTTTAGTAGACAACGAACAGCGTGTGAACCGATATAACCGGCTCCACCTACGACTAATATCCTCATGAAATTCTCCTTTCTTAGATACTCCCTTTCTTCATTTTAAAATATGTCTTTTTTGTCTTGCAAGAAAAATTCAAAATTGCTAGACTTAATGAGGTAAATGCCAATTTAGCTCAGTCGGTAGAGCATCTCCCTCGTAAAGAGAAGGTCGTTGGTTCGATTCCAATAATTGGCACTAGTTAGCCCTACTTTTTAGTAGGGCTTTTTTATTACAATATTACAGCACAGCCCCCTTTTCGTAATTTTTCTTTAACCGTTTGGTGATTTTCCTGTTATTAGGCTGAAACTTTCATGGCGTACTATATAGACAATCGCAAAAGCGATGAAATGTTTTTTAGATTTCAAAAGGAGAGATTTTTTGAAGATTAAACAATTATTTGGAAAAGTTATTGCCGTAGCTGGAGCATCTGCCATTGCCGTAGTTGGACTTCGGGGCACAACTCATGCCGATACGATTGCTAATGATACTAAGGTCGTAACTGTTAAAGCTAACAAGGACGACAAGATCAATGTCTACAAAGATTACGAAAAAGAAACTAAAGCAAATCAAACATTAGATGAAAATACCAGTTGGAAAGTTATCAAGACTGCTAAAGATGCCGAAGGTAACAAATGGTATGATCTAGGATACAAACAATGGGTAAAAGCTAGCGATGTAGTTAAGGGTTGGCATGATGATACAACTGGTTTAGCTACCGCGGACCAAACATCAACTAGTGCTAATACCACTCAAAATACAACCACTGACAATTCAAACTCAAACACTTCTCAAACTTACACAGCTTACTCAACCAACTTAAACTCAAGTACTACCACCTCAAACTCAAACACTTCCCAATCAACTACCACCAACACTTCAAGTAGTTCTAGCTCATCAGAAGCTAGTGCTAAGGCTTGGATTGCCAACAAGGAAAGTGGCGGCTCATATAGTGCAAGAAACGGACAATATATTGGAAAATATCAATTAAGTGCTTCTTACTTAAACGGTGATTACTCAGCTGCTAACCAAGAAAAAGTTGCTGATCAATACGTTAAGAGTAGATACGGTTCTTGGACTGCTGCTAAAGCATTCTGGCTAGCAAACGGCTGGTATTAATCAGAGCCTTCGGGCTCTTTTATTTTTGCCAAATTTTGCTAAAATTAAGCATAAGGGGGGGTTACGTTATGAAACGCTTAATATTATTTATGACAGTCGTTTTAGGTCTAAGTGTTGCACCAATGGCACATGCTGCCAACAACACTAGTGTGATGACTGCTAAAAATGCAAAGACCTACATTTACAACGCCAAAGGTGTCAAAGTAGGTACTCTTAATGTGGGAGTATCATATTGGTACGATAAGAAAACTAGCTTAAAGATTGGTAAAAAGAAATATACTGTTTACCTAATTAGTAAGCGTTATAAGCAACTTAAGAATAAGACACTTTATGTCAAGGCTAATTCAGTAAATATTGCTAAAGTTCCTAAAAAGACTAAGGTAACTATGAAAGTACCAAAAGGATATACCCTTAATGAAGTCTTTTTAGCTGAATTATTGTCTAAACCTACCGATGCATTCCTTAAAGCTAACATGGACGGAATGAAGCAAAATACATTTTCTAGTTCAATCGATTATGAAAATGCAAAAGATTTAACTACTAAGGTAGATTTGAACAAGCTTTCTACTAAAAACCGTGAAGTTCTTGCTAAGTTTGCTCTTAAAGTATTGAACCAATTTAGAAAACAATTGAAATTACCTGCTTGGAAGTACTCAAAGGGTACACAAAAGTTGGCTTTAGATGTTGCTAAGCAATATCAAACAGATAAGGCAACTATTCAAGATCAACAACATAATGTTTCTGGTATTGTGAAAGCAGCTAAAAAGAATGGCTTAATCATTTCTGATAATTCAATTGAAGATTTAGCTGGTTTTGCTTTACCAAAGAAGACTCACGTTGTCTCAATGAATGTTGCTAAGAAGTTAGTTTACTTTGGTCTTAAGCAAATGCTCTTCGGCTACAAGTCAAATGGTGAAGATGCTAAGAGTATTAGCAACAAGGATAATTACACTGAATGGTACCACGCTGGTGATCTTTTGAATAAACGTGGCGGTAAATCTGATGGTCAATGGAACTACTTCGGATTTAGTATTTCCCACGTTGGCAACATTTATTCAATGCACTTCATTAACGTGCCAACTGTTTTAGTCAAAGACAAGACTGTTAATAAAGGATTTAAGCCATAGGAGTTTAATGTGAGAATTTTTCTAGTTCGCCATGGCCAAACATGGTTTAACCGTCAAAAACGACTTCAAGGTGTTTGTGATTCACCACTAACTGAACTTGGAATCAGACAGGCTAAAAAACTACAAGAATATTTTCAAATGAACAATATCAGCTTTGATCAAGCCTACAGTTCAACGCAAGAGCGTGCTAGTGACACACTTGAATTGCTGACTGACATGCCATATACACGTTTAAAGGGCTTGAAAGAGCGAAGCTATGGTCACTGGGAAGGCCGCTCATCGCGGCTTTTTCCATTGCCATGGTTAAAAGTTTCACCAGCTGTTGAAACTAGAAAACATGCAGCTGATCGAGTTGAAAAGACCTTGCTTGAAATTACTAGTAATGCAAAAAAAGATGACACTATCCTAGTAGTCGGTCATGGAGATAGTCTACATTGTTTTATTAGCCAAAAAGTAAATCCTAAATTTACCCACTTCAAGAACTGCTCAACAGTTGAATTGTCATACGACGGGAGCAGTTTTACATATAAAGGATATACTTGGCCTGCAGAAAATCTGAGATAATTTCAAAAAAAGATTGACCTTTGGTCAAATATTTTGTAAGATATAAATCGTTGAACAACAAGTAAAAGTTCAATGATGCTTGGGCTATAGCCAAGTGGTAAGGCAACGGTTTTTGGTACCGTCATGCGCTGGTTC
>JAUMUC010000007.1 GCA_030530865.1 Lactobacillus sp. | reverse complement strand
TATGGCATTTTACAGTCTTCTTCAAATCCTAAAGATATGGAAATAACATCAAAAATAACTGTTTCGACATCTTGCCATTTATATGCATCAATTTGCAAATCTACACAATCTTTAGCAATCAAAAATATCAAATCCCAAAATGTTAAATCATTTATATGTAAAACTTCTTTCAATTTACAAATTGGGTCAACATTTTGTTCCATAATTGGATAAGTTAAGTTAATGAAATCTATTTCTTTAAAACTTACTTTATCCGTATTTTTGCACAGAATTGAATTAAGATTACAATATCTATCTTCAAAGAAATCTGAATAACTACTTTTTAATCCACACGAAAGATCAAATCCATTTCCTAAAATTAATATTTGATGCAAAAATCCACACTTTCTTTACATAGTTGCGGTTAATAATCAACTTGTTCAGCATCTGTAGCTACTACTGATATCAATAAATTCAAATTAACTGCCACACCCCTTTTGTTTTTCATAAACTATAAAGCTCGTCATATCAACGTTTACGGGCTATTTTTCTGTGCGTTCTAGGACAGTAACGCACTCAACATGCGGTGTCAGATTTGCCCTTACTGAGCTCACGATAGGCGATTTTATTGTTTGAAACGATGCTGTATTGGTTTTTAGTTGTAATATATGACATGATTTTCCCTTATATATTCTATTATTTTAGTTGAAACGGAGGACTGTTTTTCCGCGTGAACGACCGTTGGCAACCTTATCAAGTGCTGCGTTGACTTCTTCAAATGGATAAACGGTATCGATAGATGGTTTGATTTCAAGCTTGCTGAAAATGTCTGCTACTTCTTGCAGTTGGCGACCATTGCTCTCTACGAAAATGAAATGGTAGTGAACACCATATCTTTTCGCCATTTTGTCAAATTGACGACCAGCTAGCCCAAACAAGATTTGTTTCCATTTTGGCAAATTCATGCGTTTGCCAAATTCGCCATTTGGCATGGCACGAAGAGAAACCAACTGTCCACCTTTTTTCATGATGGACATTTGTTTCTCTGTTTCTGCACCACCTAGTGTGTCCAAGACGTAGTCAACATTGCTAAGTGCTTTGGTGTAATCTTCTGTCTTGTAATCGATAAAACGGTCTGCACCGAGTTTCAAAACACGTTCACCACTTGCACCGTCACCATTTGTGATAACTGTCAAGCCTTTGGCTTTGGCAATTGGAATAGCCATACCGCCAACACCACCAGTTCCACCTGAGATGAAGATGGTCTTGCCTGCCTCAGCACCCATGAGCTCAAGGGCCTGCATGATGGTCAAAGCTGTCAAAGGAACAGCTGCCGCTTCTTCATCTGTCAAGTAGGCAGGAACCTTAGCAAGAGCCTGAGCGTCAACCGCTACATACTCAGCAAAAGCACCGATATTATCAAGCGGAAGTCGACCGAAAACACGGTCACCTGCTGCAAAGTTGGTTACAGTTGTACCGACATCTTCAACCAAGCCGACTACTTCATTTCCAGCTGTTTGTGGCAATTTGTAAGGGACAATCAATTTCACATCTCCGCGTGAAATCATGTTGTCCAATGGGTTAACACCTGCTGCAGTCACTTTGACAAGGACTTGGTTAGACTTGATTTGTGGTTTAGCAATTTCTGTAAGGTTAAGGGTGATCTTGTTTTTGTTATAAGATGTATGTTGTGCTGCTTTCATGTTTTACTCTTTTCTATTGTTGTATTTGTATCTTTTACAAGTATGTCTTGCTTCTTAAGAAAATCTGACTGAGACAGTCAGACGCGCTTTTGCTTGGCTGATTGGTAAAGATTGGTAATGACATTATCCAAGGTTTCTTGCCCTAGTTCTTTTTCAAGTCGCTCTTCAACATTTGAAAAAATAGGGGACATGGCACTCTCAATGTGCTCACCAACTGGACATGCCTGGTTAGCATTTTGGTGAATTTGGAAGAGATTGATATGTTCTACTTCCTGCGTGGCAAAGTAGATTTCCAATAGGGTCATCTCTTTTGGCGACTTACTTAACTGGTATCCTGATCGCCCTTGTTGCGAAGTGATGAGTCCTGCATTTTTCAGAAGTGCAATCACCTTACGAATGTAACTGGCATTGGTGCCGACACTTTCTGCTAAGGCTTGCGAGCTGAGGACTTCCTTGCTCTCACTAATCATAGTAAGAATGTGAAGGGCAACAGAAAATTTGGTATCCATCATAAGATTCTCCTTCTGTTCATGTATCAATTACAGGAACAAATTTAATATAAAATTTTCTCCCTGACAAGTCTTTTGCCTCATATTTTTTTACATTTGACATTATCAGGGATAATCTCACTATTACAAATCCTTGCATCTGCTGTTTTCCACAAAGGTTAAGGTTTTATCAATGTGATAAGCCTGTAAGGCAGAAACATAAGAAACTAGTTGCGTATTTAACTCCGGAGCAACTGTCCGATAAAACTCTTCTCTTGCTTCTTGATTAGCAAAACCAATCATGACAGATAATCATGACAGATGAATGAAGATGCTCTGATTTTGGATTGTCATGGGCAACATTTGGGGTGTCCCAGCTTGCTTTATTCCAAGACATATACACTTGTGATCTCACTTCAGTAACACCTACAACTTGTGAAAGTGCCTTCGCAAACTCATCATTGATAAAGTTTTTGAAGCCACCACTTCCCAAACCTTCTTTTCAACCATCTTAGTTGATGAAGCAGATGAGTTAGTATTACTACTGCTAGTTGTAGTCTTGGCATTAGCAGATTTAGTTTTAGCTTTTTTAACAGTCTTGCGTTTTTTAGCACGAGAAGGTTTGGCACTTTGTTTCTTTTTAGCTACATATTTCTTGAAGAATTTCAATTTAACATATTGCTTTTTGCCTTTAATCCTAATTAAAGTACCACGCTTTTTAATTTTCTTTTTTCCTCTCAAGTTGAGCTTAGTGCCCTTCTTGATAGTCTTTACTTTTTTACCTTTAGCGTTGTAGACAACAGTTTTCTTTTTTGCTACATAATAAGCTGCATCTGCTGACTTAACTGGTGAAACTAATGAAATAGTTCCAATAGCTATGACCAGCGTAGCAAATATCGTAATTAATTTCTTGTATTTCATTATTTCTACTCTTCCAAAAATTACCTTATTTTACCCCCCCTTTTTGTTCTGTCAACATCAGTCCATAATACCTGATACCATGCGGGTTTTCGCAATTTGCACAGGACAATAGTGTACTCAACTGTCAAAATAGCAGATATGCGTACTCAACTATCCAAATAGCAGATAACGAACTCAACTATATAAAAAAAGTGTTCCAATTCGAATCATCAAAATAAGAATTAGTACACTTTTTAAATTTTGCAGAGCTCAATAATCAATCTTTGAATACATTTATATCCGAATAAATGATCAAAAATAGTACTGCTAAAACTATATGAAATATTCCAGAAATCCATTCGTGTAAAAATAATTCATGAATTCCTGATGCCAATATTACTAGCAAACAAATTATCAAAAAGACTTGCTTTACCCTTGGATTTATTTTCATCATTAATTCTCCAATCAATTATAAAAGAAACATAGTAAATGTTTTGGCAACTGTCCAAGCCATCCAATCAGGCATCCCAGCTTTTTTGCAAGCTCTGTAAATTCCATCCTCAAAAGTACCTGTCCAATGCTCAAACGTTTTTACTAATGTTTCAAATCCTAGATATTTTGAAATATATGCTTTAATTTTAGGTGGCAACTTAGAATATGCCTTTTTTAAAACTTTTATAGAGAGCGAAATTTCCCCTCTATCTTGCATTAAAATATTTATTTGTTCTGGAGTTGGGTCAGGCAAATTTGCAGGCCAATATACTAATTTGCCATTTATTACAAAAAGCCTATATCCATCTTTGGATACTCTAAGCTTACCATCTTCATTATAATTAAAATCAAAGTTTGATTGTGAACCTGCTTTTTCAAAGTTTTCATTGTAATTTTGCTCATTAACATAAGAAACTTCTGATGCATAAACTGAGGTAGTAATACTACTCATAATAATTATAGATAGTAGCGTGCAAACAATTAACTTGTAATTTGAACTTTTCATAAAAATTTCCTCCTAACATGAGTAAGTACATTAAAATTATATAAAGTCTATAATCATTTTATAATATTGCAACTTGCTTGTCCATTTTTGGTGTTTAGCATGAGTATATATATTAAAATGACATTTATTATAATGTTTTTAATGATTAATATAATTTGTAAATAAAAGAGGAAATAAAATTTTATTAGAAAGAAGCAAAGAAGATTATGCAAGCGGTTACATTTTTGTGATATAATAGACTTAGGAAAAATAAACTAATTAAAATTTAGAAAGGATGAAAATTATGAAAACAAATAAAATGTTAATGGCAGTGTGTGCCAGTACATCAATCTTAGCGTTAATCAGTACTACGCCAGTTTTTGCAGATACAAGTTAGAATAATGCTTCATCTCAGCCAAAAACTTCTTTAAGTCTTATTAATAGTAATCAAACAAGTCCTTTAATTTCAATAGTAGACAAGTTTATTATATCTGAAAACGGCCATTTACACATTACCAATGAAGCTTTATTACGAAAAGAACTTCTTGAAAATTGGAATATTTTGAGTAAAAATTTAGGCAATCAGTCAATTGATTCAATACTAGCCTCTCTAACCGATCGTCTTTCATATCTAAATAAAATGTCAGAAAAAGGCTCGATCATTATTGAAAGAGATGGCCAAATCACTTCAATGAGTAGCTTGTCTAGAGCCTCTAATAAAAAGAAAAGCAAAGCAATTAAAGAATATTGGTGGGGAGTAAGACACACTTTCTATACAGATGCAGCAGCTCGAGATTATGCACATAACTTAAGAATGATTTCTCACACGTATTCTCTTGCTAGTTTGTTATTCCCTAACCCGGTTGGTGTTACTACTGGTCTAACTGCTTTATATGGATATACCGTAGCGGATTCCGTAGATTATAACGCTAACAAAAAAGGAAAAGGTGTTGTTTTAGAAATTACCTGGGCATTAGTATTTAAATGCTATCCTAGAAAGTAGGTTTATTATGACTTTGAATTTTTTAAAGTACCTTGCGCTATTAAGTGTTATTTTTGTCGCTAATGTACTCATTCACAAAAAACTTGCTACTAATAAAACTTATGCTGAATTCGTTGCTAAACCCGTTACCAAAATTGCGATGGGAGCAATCTATGTAGCTCTACTGGTTGTATTTTATCTTTTGGTATTTGGTAAAATATAATGCAATTGTTTAGCAATAGATTGATGCAAGTAATCATATAATCAGGATGCCTTTTTGCCGAGGCGTCCTTTTTGTTTACTCAACTACCATAATACAAAAAGAGACTGTACAGGACAATAGAGTACTCAACTGTCAAAATAGCAGATATGCGTACTCAACTATCCAAATAGCAGATAACGAACTCAACTATATAAAAAAAGTGTACCAATTCGAATCATCAAAATAGGAATTAGTACACTTTTTATAAACTATAAAACCCGTCATATCAACGATTACGGGCTATTTTTCTGTGCGTTCGAGGACAGTAACGCACTCAACATGCGGTGTCATTGGGAACATGTCAACTGGATTAATTTCTGTTAATCCATATCCCTCTTTTTCAAATTCAACCATGTCACGAACCATGGTGGCTGGGTTGCATGAAATATAAACGACTTTCTTAGCACCCGACTTGACTACTCCTTCGATAAATTCAGGAGTTAGTCCTTTTCTAGGTGGATCAACAAAGACCACATCAGGTTTGATACCCTCGTCTGCCCATTTAGGCATCTCTTCTTCAGCCTTACCAACAACGTATTCAGTATTAGTAATGCCGTTGATCGCTGCGTTGACTTTACTATCTTGAACTGCTGGCTTAACTACTTCAACCCCGATTACTTTTTTCACTTGGTTAGCTAAACTTAGTCCAATCGTACCAATACCTGAATAAGCATCGACAACCAGCATATCTTTATTTAAATCAGCACGCTTAATTGCTAAATCATACAAGTTATTTGTTTGTTGGCCGTTTATTTGGAAGAAACTTTGTGGCGAAATATTGAATTCCAAGTCTCCAATTTTATCGATAATTTGCTTTTGACCAGCAAGCAAATAATCATGCTTACCTAAAATCACGTTTGTCTTTTGTGGATTGTGATTTAAGTAGACAGATACAACACCATCAATGTTGGCTATTTCCTGGGAAATTTTTTCAATATTCTTGAAGTCCTTATACAAGCACACAAGAATCACCATTGCATCCCCCGTCGCCTTACTTCTTCTGACATCAATATAGCGAACAAGTCCCTTATGGCGTCGTTCATCATAAGCGGGTACATGGTACTTTCTTAGCACATCACGAGTTGCTAATAAAATGCGGTCAATTTCTGGATCATTAGTCATGAAATCTTCCATTGGCACTAAATCATGGGAATGTTTTCTAAAAAAGCCGATTTCTAATTGTCCCTTAACATCTCTTACCGGTGTTTGTGCTTTATTACGGTAGCCTGTTTCTTCTGGACTTGGTAAGCAATTTGCTACTGGCAAGTCCAAATGAGCCTTTTGTAAAAGGTTAACCACTTGTTGACGCTTAAATTCAAGTTGCTTTTCATATGATAGATGAGCTAATGATGCTAAACCCGTTTGCACCCATTGATTAAGCTTAACCTTAATTCGATCTGGGCTTTCGACTAAAATCTTTTCTATTTTGGCAAAAGCAAAGCTCTTTTTTACCTTTAAAATCTTCGCTTCAACCTTTTCTCCAGGCAAAGCATTGTTTACAAAAATCGTTAGTCCATCCAAATGGGCTACTCCCATTGCTTCATACGATAAGTCGGTAATTTCTAGTTCAACAATTTGGTTCTTTTCCATGATTAAATTCCTTTACTATAGTTACTTACTATCTTACTAAAATTAGAGTCTTTGAGCCACTACATGGTATAATATTACATAATAGTTACAAAATAATTAGGAGGGGATATTTATGGATCAAATTACTAAACGCGTTTCTAGCGAAAGTGGATTAAATCAATTCTTAACCAAGGTTTATGCACTGGTTGGCATTGCAACTTTGATCTCTGCAGCTACTGCCTTTGTGCTTGGAAAAGTGTACATGGCTGAGACTATTAATTTCTTAAAAGATCACCAATATGTCTTATCAGTAATCGTCATCTTACCTTTAGCATTAATTCTTATCTTAAGTCTTTTGATTAATAAGATGAATACAGCTACCGCATTACTGCTCTATTTCACAACGTCTGTAGTTTACGGTGCAATCTTTTCACTCTTATGTATGATTTATACTGATGCGTCACTTGTTACAGCATTTATAAGTTCATTTGCTGTCTTTGCTGTTTTAGCCGTTATCGGTACTAGAACTAATCGCAATTTAAACAACCTTGGCTCATATGCCTTAGCTGCTTTAATCGGTTTAATCGTTGCTACTTTTGTGAATCTATTTGTTGGAAATTCAATTGCCGACTTCATCTTCTCAATTTTAGGTGTAATCATTTTTACTGCACTGACCGTTTATGATGCACAAAAGACTAAAGAAGTTTACTTAGAAAGTGACGGAACAGTCAGCGACACTAAGTTAGCTGTCATGGGTGCATTAAACCTTTACCTAGACTTGATTAATCTTTTCATCAACCTCTTAAGAATCTTTGGAAAGGAGAAATAAAATGATCAAATCAGCTCAAGCTAAAAAATTGGCTCTTAACTTATTATCAGGAAACTGGGGTTGGGTAATTCTAATTTCACTTGTAACCACCCTGTTTGCTACAGTTTTTACTTTTCTAACTCTTTCAGCCACTGGTTTAGGTTTCTTATTACCATTTGGTTTTCAAGTTTATAACCCAATATTTACTGGCTTTACTGTTGTCGGAACAATTTTAATGTTCATCATTTGTTTGCTTGTCAATTGGCTAGTTTCTATCTTGGGAAACTCAATTCTTATTTCATTGTTCAAGCTAGATCAATATGATGAAAAACTTCCAGTGGTTAATGGAGCTTTGTCATCTTTAGATGGCGATTACTTTATTCCTTTATTATTGACCACTTTAATTAAACATATCTACATAACTTTGTGGTACATACTTTTAGTCATTCCAGGAATTATTAAGTCATATGCCTACAGCATGACTGAATTCATTGTTATTGATGAAAGAAGCAAAGGAAATCAAATTGGCTACAATGAAGCTATTAGTCGTTCAAGAATTTTAATGCGTGGTCACAAGTGGCAACTATTCTTATTTGATCTTAGCTTTATCGGCTGGTTTATTTTAGCTGGTATTTTCGGCATCTTAGACTTAGGTGTACGACCATACTTCTTAGCCAGCAGATTACAATTCTACAAGAGCTTGTTAGAACAAGCAGATTAATCTACAAAAAGCGTAGCATTGCTATGCTTTTTATTTTGGTCTCTGATATAATAAAATGAATTTGATTTTTGCTAGGAGGTATTTATTTAAATGATTACAATTTCAGATTTAAGCTTAAACTTTTCTGGTCACACCCTTTATGAAGATGTCAACCTCAAGTTTACCCCCGGCAACTGCTACGGTGTCATCGGTGCAAATGGTGCAGGTAAGAGTACCCTATTAAGATTATTGGAAGGTAAACTCGAACCAAGTACCGGTACAATTTCAATTGATAAAAATGAACGTTTATCAAGCTTAACGCAAGACCACTTTGCTTATGACGAATTTTCAGTCATGGATACAGTTATCCAAGGACACAAGCGACTTTACGAAGTTATGCAGGAAAAGAATGCTCTCTATGCTAAGCCAGATTTTGGTGAAGAAGATGGTGTTGTCGCTGCTGAACTAGAAAATGAATTTGCTCAATTAGATGGTTGGAATGCTGAACAAGATGCTAGCAAGTTATTACAAAGCTTAGGTATCGGCGAAGAATTACATCAAACTTTGATGAAAGAATTGCCTGAAGCTTTGAAAGTTAAGGTATTATTGGCTCAAGCACTTTTTGGTAATCCCGATATTCTTTTATTGGACGAACCAACGAACGGTCTTGATGTGCACACAATTAGCTGGCTTGAAGACTTTTTAGCTGATTACCCTAATATCGTCATCGTGGTATCTCACGACCGACACTTTTTAAACCAAGTCTGCACCCAAATGTGTGATGTGGACCGTGGAAAAATTCAACTCTATGTTGGTAATTACGACTTTTGGTACGAATCAAGCAAATTGGCTAATGAATTAGCCGCTAATCAAAACGCGAAAAAAGAAGAAAAGATCAAGCAATTACAAGAATTTATCGCTCGTTTCTCAGCTAACGCTTCTAAGAGTAAACAAGCTACTAGTCGTAAGAAGCAATTAGACAAAATTACCCTTGATGATATTCGCCCATCATCACGTAAATACCCATTCATCAAGTTTGAAACTCACCGTGACTTAGGAAATGATTTAGTCCGGGTTGATGATGTTTCCTACTCTGTTGATGGTGTTAAATTATTGGATCACGTTTCATTTATCATTCGTCCTGGCTCAAAGGCTGCTATTTTATCAAGAAATAGTTTGGCTACAACCGCTCTTTTAGAAATTTTGGCAGGTCATATTCAACCAGATTCTGGAACAGTCACTTGGGGCCAAACCGCTAAGTTTAACTACATGGCTAAAGACTTGAATGATAGTTTCAATGATGATCAAATGACAATCTTGGATTGGTTGCACCAATACGCAACTGAAGAGCAAAATGACAACACTTTCCTACGTGGTTTCTTAGGAAGAATGCTCTTTAGCGGTGATGAAATTGAAAAGCAGATTAAGGTTCTATCTGGTGGTGAAAAAGTTCGCTGTCAGCTTTCAAGAATGATGCTTCAAGAAGCTAACACCTTAATCATGGATGATCCAACCAACCACTTAGACTTGGAATCAATTACTGCTTTGAACGACGCACTGACTGATTACCCAGGTTCATTGGTCTTCGCTTCTCACGATCACGAATTTATTCAAACAATCGCTGACCAAATTATCGAAGTTGGTCCAAAGGGCATCGTTTCAAGAAATGAAATGAAATACGACGACTTCTTAGCTAGATCAGAGGTTCAAGAACAAGTCGATGCAATTTATTAAAAAAGCTCAGGTAATACCTGAGCTTTTTTACATACCTAATTGTTTCTTGCCCGCTTCACTAATCCGATCAGGAGTCCAACGTGGATACCAAACAAGATTAATGTCGACATACTTAATCTCTGCCACCTTTAATAAGGCTGCTTTGATACCTTCACTTAGTTCACTCACAAGTGGACAGCCAACTCTAGTCAGCGACATGGTTACTAGGCAAATACCATCTTCATCCAGATCTAAGTCATAAATTAGGCCTAAATCAACGACATTTATCATTAACTCAGGGTCAATGACTTGACCTAGATTAGTCAGTATTTCTTGTTTGATGATTGCTTTACTTCTCTTAGTCATCGTCTTCACCAAATATCTTCATCTTAAGGTTTTGTCCAGTAGGAGTACCAGCTAAACCACCAATCCCCGTTTCTCTAAGTGATTGTGGCAACGATATCCCCACTTCATCCATGGCCATGATTACTTCATCAACCGGAATTATACTGGTTACACCGGCCAATGCTAAGTCAGCACAAAGCAGTGCATTAGATGAGCCTAGAGCATTGCGATTAACGCATGGTACTTCAACTAAGCCAGCAATTGGATCACAAACTAGACCTAGCAAATTCGAAATGGCAATTGCAGCCGCTTGGCCACTTTGTTCAGGACTACCACCAGCAGCTTCAACTGCTGCAGCAGCACCCATCGCACTGGCTGAACCAACTTCCGCTTGGCATCCACCACTGGCCCCAGCAATACAAGCATTATTAGCAATCACTAAGCCAATTCCACCTGCAGTGAATAAAAATCGCACCATTTGTTCATGGTTCAAATTCAATTTTTTCTCTAACGTGAAAAGAATTCCTGGCAAAGTACCTGAAGAGCCAGCCGTAGGTGTAGCACAAATAATCCCCATTGCGGCATTAACTTCATTTGTCGCAATCGCATTTTGGGCAGCTTCAAGAATTGTCCGACCAGATAATGGTTCATGCTTTTGAGCGTATTCTTTTAACTTAGCTGCATCCCCACCAGTTAGGCCAGTCTTAGATTTGACGCCCTTTTGTCCTTTGACAACGGCTTCTTTCATTGTCTCCAGATTGCGTTCCATTTTTTGCCAAATTTCTTGGCGACTTGATCCCGATAATTTAATTTCTTGTTCAATTACTAATTCCGATAGCAACTTTTTTTCACGAGTTGCTTGATCGATCATTTCTTTAATCGTTTGATACATAAGCGATTCCTATAGGCATAATATTCCTGGAAATTTTTCAGCTAACTCTTTTCGAATTTTCTCAGTTAGATATTCTTTAATATCATATTCAAAAATAAATAAGCCATCGGCATCCAATTTAGCCTTTTTACTAAATGGAGCCTGTGATTCCAGATAATTACTAAATTGTTCACCATCAGCCTCTTTTTTAGTCAATAAAATGACAATGGGCAAAGGACCAGTTGGGGTTATCGTACGACCAAGTAAAGTGATTTTTCGCACTTCAATCACACCACCACCAACAGAGCAAGCTGCAATTTGAGCATGATGCTCTCCATCAGTTAGATCAACGATTGCTGTATTTGGGTGACTGATTGGACTTGAACCATCCTCTTCGACAAAGCGAATGTCAATCCCCTCTTTTTTGGCATACGATCTTGATTCTGGAACCCGTTCATCACTTGTTGAATAGCCTAAAATTCCTGCACAAATTGCATAGTCGGTACCATGTCCTTGGTGAGTTTTAGCAAAAGATTCATAATAGTGAACGATTACCTTTGTTGGCTTATTGGGTAAAATTGTCCGAGCAATTCTACCAATTGCCACGGCCCCAGCAGTATGAGAGCTAGATGGACCAATCATAATTGGGCCAATGATATCAAAAACGCTACGATAAATTCCCATAAAAAATTCCTCAAAAAAATCCGACTTATCGTCGGATTCTTACAATTATCGATTTACGTAAAATTCAATACGTTGCTTCAAATTCTTGAATGAAACTGGTACATAACCACCAATTTCACCATCAAGATTGACTGGTAAAGTGCTATTGTTTTGATCAAGTGATTCTACTTTTAAGCTTGTGGTCTTCGTGTAAATAATCTTAGGATCATCTACGTGGTGACCGTTCAAAGCCAAAGCCATCAATCTTAATAAGTTAACTGGATCAGCAGGCTTTACCACAATTAATTGGAATAAACCGTCGCTAAGTTCAGCATCTGGCATAATTTGTTCAAAACCACCAATCGAATTGGTCATCCCTAACAAGTACATAGACAATGGACCTTCATAAACACCATCATCATAAGTTAGGCGAACTTGATTGGTTGTAATTTTAGGTAACATTTCTGCACCTTTGATCAGATATGCAGAATAACCTAGAGCAGACTTGATTTCAGATGGTACACCATAAGTTAGTTCAGATAAGCTACCACCAGCTGCAATGTTGACGAAGTATTTCTTGTCATCGCCAAAATCAGCTTCACCAATGTCCATCATTAAACGCTTATCCTTCAAAATAACTTCAGCAGCAGCTTTCGGATCATTTCTAGGAATGTTTAATGCCCGAGCAAAGTCATTGGTTGTACCTGCTGGGATAATAGCCATCTTTGGTGGATTTTCTAAAAATCCAAGTCCATTAACTACTTCATTGATAGTTCCATCTCCACCTGCAGCTACTACTAGGTCAAAACCTTCTTTAGCTACTCTAGTGGCTTCATTTTTGGCGCTATCAGCTTCAGGTGTGGTTCTAAAAGCACTTGCTTCATAGCCAGCCGTCTCTAATACATTCAAAATATCTGCAACCGCCTTAGGCATTTGTTCATTACCTGAAACTGGGTTGTAGATTAATCTAGCTTTTTGCGTCATAAAAATCACCTACTTCTAGCGACTTTGTAATTCTGCCTTCAACAACTTGTTAACAACAACTGGGTTAGCTTGACCCTTGGTTTGTTTCATAATTTGACCAACTAAGAAACCAATTGCACGGTCCTTACCATTCTTAAAGTCTTCAACTGATTGAGGATTGTTATCAACGATTTCCTTAACCATTGGTCCAAGAACTGATTCATCTGATAATTGAACAAGTCCGTGCTTTTCAACAAATTCTTTAGGACTAGTTCCATTTGCAATAGTTTCAGCAAAGACCTTCTTGGCAATCTTAGATGAAATGGTACCATCTTTGATTAACTTGATCATTTCTGCCAAGTTAGCTGGAGTCAACTTAACATCGGCCAATTCAACACGTTGGTCATTCAAGTAACCATTAACTTGTGTGTTGAGCCAGTTGGCTGCCATTTGTGGATCTGCACCAGCTGCAACAGTTTGATCAAAGAAATCAGAAGTTTCCTTAGTTGCTAATAAAACGTTGGCATCGTATTCAGTAATGCCGAATTCATTAGTGTATTGGTTAAAGCGTTCTTCAGCTGATTTAGGTAATTGTTCCTTAATTTCATCAACCCACTTTTGTTGAATGTGGTAAGGAGCAATATCAGGTTCTGGGAAGTAACGGTAGTCAGCTGCACCTTCCTTAACACGTTCAAGGACAGTCTTACCAGTTGCTTCGTCAAAACGACGAGTTGAAACTTGGATGCGACCACCTGATAAAAGAACTTGTTCTTGACGCTTTTGTTCATATGCCAATGACAAACGAACGTGTTCAAATGAGTTCAAGTTCTTCATTTCAACCTTTGTACCTAATTCCTTTTGACCAGCAGGACGAATAGAAATGTTGGTATCAACACGCATTGAACCTTCTTCCATCTTAACGTCACTAGCACCAGTAAATTGCACAATCTTACGCAATTTTTCTAGGTAAGCGTAACCTTCTTCAGGAGTTTCGATATCTGGTTCAGAAACAACTTCAAGTAGAGGAACACCTTGACGGTTTAAGTCAACGTATGAGAAACCATTAGTTCCGTGGGTGTTCTTACCGGCATCTTCTTCGATGTGCATTTCGTGAATACCGATACGCTTCTTTTTACCATTTACTTCAATTTCTACATAACCATTGCGAGCAAGTGGTTCAAAGAATTGCGTAATTTGGTAAGCCTTAGGTGAGTCAGGGTAGTAGTAGTTCTTACGGTCAAAGTGAGTTCTCATTGAGATTTCACTGTGAGTTGCTAAAGCTACCATCAAACCTAAACGGTAAACTTCTTTGTTAACTGTTGGCAAAACACCAGGGTAACCCCAGTCGATTACGTTTGCTTCAGAGTTAGGCTCAGCTCCATATGTTACAGGTGATGGAGAAAAAATCTTACTTTTTGTCTTTAATTCAAAGTGGACTTCAAAACCAATTGTTGATTTAAAATTCATCCTTAATCCTCCAATCCCTTAGGTGTTTCTTTGTAAAATTCATTTTGACGTTCGATAAAGTCTGCTACACGGAAAATGCTTGCTTCATCAAAACGCTTAGCCATAATTTGCATACCAACTGGCATACCATCTGATAAACCTGCAGGTACACTAGCAGCTGGCACACCCGCCATGTTAGCTGAAATAGTTAAGATATCGTTGTTGTACATCTTAAGTGGGTCAGAAATTTCTTCACCAATACCAAAAGCAGTAGTGGTAGTAGTTGGTCCTACGATTACGTCGTTATCTTCAAAGACACGTTCAAAGTCGCGTACAATCAATGTTCTAACCTTGGTTGCTTGACGGAAGAAAGCATCGTATGAACCAGCTGAAAGAGTGAAGCTTCCAAGCATAATTCTCCGCTTAACTTCTTGACCAAATCCTTCTGAACGAGACTTCAAGTAAACGTCTAACAAATTCTTAGCATTTTCTGAACGGTAACCGTAACGAATACCATCAAATCTTTGTAAGTTTGATGAAGCTTCACTAGAAGCAATGATGTAGTAAGTTGGTACCACGTACTTAGTGTATGGCAATGATACTTCGTTGATAATAGCACCAGCATTTTTCAAAACTTCAATTTGCTTAGTAACCGCATCTCTAACGCCTTGATCAACAGCATCACTAAAGTATTCCTTAGGTACGGCTACTCTCACACCCTTAACGTCTTTACCAAGAGCTTCAGTGTAGTCAGGAACTGGCTTTTCAGAAACAGTTGAGTCGTGTTCATCATATCCAGCGATTACATTCAAAACTTCAGCTGAGTCTTTAACACGCTTGCTCAAAACACCAATTTGATCTAGTGATGAAGCAAAGGCAATTAAGCCCCAACGTGATACACGACCATAAGTAGGCTTAATACCAAAAATACCGTTAAAAGCAGCTGGTTGACGAACTGAACCACCAGTATCTGAACCTAAAGCAGCTACAACTTCACCGGCAGCAACTGCAGCTGCAGAACCACCTGATGAACCACCAGGAACCTTGTCTAAGTTCCATGGGTTATGAGTTTTAGCAAAGTATGAAGTTTCTGTTGAAGAACCCATGGCAAATTCATCCATGTTCAACTTACCAATGATAGTTGCTCCAGCCTTCTTCAATTTTTCAATAACTGTTGCATCATAAACTGGTACAAAGTTGTCTAAAATGTGACTTGCAGCAGTAGTTTTCAAGCCATCAGTGACAATGTTGTCCTTAATTCCGATTGGAATTCCTGCCAACTTGCTTTCTTTAGGGCTAACAGAGCTAACCTTTGCTGCATCATCAACAGTGATGAAAGCTTTGATCTTAGGGTCAATTTCCTTGATCTTTGCTAGAGTTTCATCACGTAATTGTTCAGGAGTAATTTCTCCCTTTGTTAGTTTTTCGTTTAATGAGTCAATTGTTTCTTTTAAGTAATCCATTAATCGTTATCATCCTTGTTAATAATCACTGGTACCTTAATGTATCCATTAGCCTTTTCTGGAACATTCTTCAACATTGTGTCACGGTCTTGCCAATGTTCTGGCTTATCTTCTCTGAAAGTAGTGTCGCGATCAACAATTTGAACTGTTTCTGGAACTCCAGTTGTATCAACGGCTGATAGTTGTTCAGCCATCTTGATGATGTCGCTCATTTGAGCGGTGAAACCACCGATTTCATCTTCTTTAAATTCAAGCCGAGATAACTCAGCAACGTGCTTGATCGTTTCTTCTGTGATTTTCACTGATTTTCCTCCTATTCGCCGCCATAAATATGCAATTGGTATGAACTATCGCTTGATTCCTTAAAGACGACAGCTTGCACATCGTTTACCGAACTAATTTGAATTTCAATTGGTACGTCATTTGATAAGTACTTCTTAGCTGTGTTCAATACTAATCTAGCAAAACTTTGCACTTGTTCATAGCCGTAGAATTGCGTGGTAATTGTAATGTTTTCTTGAGCTAACTTACCATCTTGATAACGTAAATAGCCGATTACTCCCGAAATATTAGGGAAGTAGTTTTGGATTGCCCCTTTGAAGTTAACAAAGTTGGCTGAATCTTGACTATTATATGCTTTGGCACTACCAACTGTTGGTAAAACTTGCCATTTTACCGAAACACGTTTCCACTTAGTTATTTTACTACTATTTTTATCTGCTGTCCCGTATGCAAAGTAAGCCCCTGATGTTAGAGAATCTTCACTTGCTTTTGAATAAAGGGCAACTGTAATTGGAATATTCTTAAGAGCCTTCTTTTGACGAAGTCGCTTCACAATTATATTAGCATATTCTTCGCCATACTTTCTTTGATCGCTCTTAGAAATAGAAGCAGTGTAAGTAGGGCCACCACTAGTTTTTTGATAATAATCGGTTGAGTTCATCCCCAAACCAATGCTCATCCCTGCAATACTATAATTTTGACCAGAACCTGTTAAATAGTCTTGCTCAACAATTTGTTCTAAATATCTTGGACGATGAGTTTTGCCTTTGTTTTCAGGATTCAAACCAGTTGAATTTGATTTAGAATAACGACCTAGCCAATCGCTACCAGTAGTTTCGCTAATATATTGTCCTTCTTGAAAGACGAAGCTATTTGGTGAGTAAATCTTTTTAGAAATATCAATTAAGCCTCGTTCTAATTCGCGGTCATCAGTCGAACCAGCATTAGTAGTTCCAGATAAACCGGCAATTGGACTAGTTAGATACTTACCATTTTTTAATAAAACGCTGTATCCATCATTACCAGTAGCAGTCGTTTGATAGCTTTTGGCTTTTTGATTTGTCGTTGTCGCATTGTTAGAAATATCTGAGTCTTTTAAACGACCACAGGCTGTGGTCAACAATGCAGTGAATAATAAAAATGGAATAATTTTCTTTTTCACGATTTTTAACCTTATTGTAGTTGTGCTAGTGCCTCTTCTTCAGTCAAAAGCGGAATTCCTAAGGCTTGTGCCTTAGTTAATTTTGAACCCGCATTTTCACCATAAATGAGGTAATCAGTTTTCTTAGAAACTGAGCCAGTTACTTTAGCTCCTAAATCAGTTAACTTTTGGGTTAATTCTGAACGCTTGTAATTGGCTAAAGTTCCCGTGATCACAACTGTTTTATCTTTGTAAAAATTATAGGCGATTGGTCCAGTTTGACCTAGATAGTCAAAATTGACGCCAGCTTGTTCAAGCTTATCCATTAATTGTTTGGCTTCAGCTTGCTTGAAATAAGCTGTCATACTTTCAGCAATCGTCTCTCCTATTGTAGCTATTTTAGCTAAATCTTGCACGTTTAATTCGGCAATTTGCTTTAGATTGTGGTATTTTTCTGCAATCAAGCTAGCAGCCTTAGCACCAACATGATCAATTCCTAGACCAGTGATTAATAATTCAACGGAATTTTGCTTAGAATTTTCTATAGCTGTTAACAAGTTAGCAATTGATTTTTCTTTAAAGTGAGGCAACTCGCTTAATTGATCAGCCGTTAAGTAATATAAATCAGCTACATCGTGGACCAATTCTTGTTTAATTAACTGTTGGACAATTTTTGGACCCAAGCCGTTAATATTCATTGCTGGTCGAGAAGCAAAGTGCGTAATACCTTCTTCGATTTGAGCTGGACAAGCTGGATTAATACAACGCAAAGCCACTTCATCTTCCAAATGGACCAAAGGGTGCTGACAGCTTGGACAAGTCGTTGGAATTTCATAAACTTGGCTGTCGCTTGGTCTTTTCTTAAGTACTACTTCTGAAATTTCTGGAATGATGTCGCCAGCCTTGTGCAATAAGACGGTATCACCTAGGCGAATGTCTTTGGCTTTTAATAAATCTGGATTATGCAAAGCCGCTCTTGAAACAGTCGTACCAGCTAATTGCACCGGATCCATGACTGCAGTTGGGGTAACTACCCCTGTTCGTCCCACAGTCCACACAATTTCATTGACAATCGTTTCTGCTTGTTCTGGTGGAAATTTATAAGCAATTTCCCAACGTGGCACTTTGACTGTATTTCCAAGTTGTTGTTGCAAAGCTAAATCATTAACTTTTAAGACAATACCATCAATGCCGTACTTCAAATCTTGGCGTTCGGCTGTGTAGTGATCAATATAATCACTAATTTCGGCAAAATCACCAAGTAATTCACCAGTTTCATTGGTATTAAAGCCTAATTCACGCATCTTTTGAATGGCTTGGTGTTGATTAGTAATTTCTTGAGGTGGATTTACCCAGGTATAAATGAAAGTGCTCAAGTCACGTTCTTTAGTTACTTTAGGATCTAATTGTCTTAAGGATCCAGCTGCAGCATTTCTAGGATTGGCAAAAGTTTCTAAACCCGCTTCGTCTCTAGCAGTATTTAATTTCAAGAAGGCATCTTTACCCATATAACATTCACCTCTAACTTCAATTGTTAAAGGTTCTGGTAATTCTTGCGGAACATCCTTGATGTAACGTACATTTTTAGTAACATCTTCACCCACTCGTCCATTACCACGAGTTGATGCTCGAACCAATTTTCCTGCTTCATATTCCAGAGATAATGAAAGTCCATCAATTTTTAATTCCACATTGTAGGGAATTGGACCAGTTTGCTTTTCCAAACGATCAATGAAGGCTTTTAACTCATCTTTAGAAAAAACATCCCCCATCGATAACATCGGAACTTCATGATTAACCTTAGGTAAATCACTATTCGTTTGTCCGCCGACTTGCTTTGTCACCGAATTATTGGGCTCTAAATCAGGATGAGATGAGATCAAGTCCTGCAATTCTTTATAAGCTTTGTCATAGACATAGTCTTCTACTACAGGCTGATCTTTAGTGTAGTAGGCATCTGCCCAAGCTAATAATTGTTCATTTAATTGATTAATTTTTTCTCTTAGCTGTTCATCTGCCATAATTAACTCCTTTAGATTTTAGTGATTGGAGCAAAAGCTGCCAACAAACGCTTGATACCTTTATCCTTAAAGGCAATATCAAGTTCCATGTCTTCGCCTTCACCATTAACCTTAGTTACAACGCCAGTGCCCCATGCTTTGTGAGCAACTTGATCGCCGACATTCCAGCCTTGCTTTTCTGCACCAACTGCACCAGTAGCCTTTTTAGCAACAGTCGCTTTGGCAGGCTTATCTGACTTTTGAGTGTCAAATGGTAGGTTGAAACTAGTAAAGCTAGCAACCTTAGTAGCAATTGCTTCGATGTCTTTTTCATCGATTTCATCTAAAAAGCGTGAAGGTTCATTGTTTGAATAATGACCATACATGAAACGCTTAGTGGCATTAGTGAGGTAAAGCACTCTTTTAGCTCTAGTAATTCCCACATAAGCCAATCGACGTTCTTCTTCTAGATTGCCTTCAGTGACACTTCGACTTGATGGGAAAAGTCCTTCTTCCATACCTACCAAAAAGACAACTGGGAATTCCAATCCTTTGGCAGCGTGCAAAGTCATCAAAGTAACTTCATGGCTTTGATCTTCCATATCATCTTGATCAGATAATAATGAAATTTCTGCTAGGAAGTCGTTCAAACGGTCTTCGCCTTCATAGCCTTCATCGAATTTTTTAGTAACTGAAAGAAATTCATCCAAGTTTTCCAAGCGGGTTTTTGCTTCAAGCGTATTTTCTTGCTTAAGTGCATCAGAATAGCCACTGTCATTTAATAACTTTTCAGTTAAGCCAGTAATTGACATTGAACTAGCTGCCGCTTTGGCACTTTGAATTACCTCTCCAAATTCATGCAATTTTGGCAAGGCACGAGCAGAAACATAGGCACTATCAACGTTCAATAAGGCATCTAGTAAAGTGGTTGAAGCAAAAGCTTGATAATCAAGTAAATTAGCAACACTAGCAGCTCCTAAGCCTCTTTTTGGCACATTGATAATTCGGTTGAAACTCATTGTATCATCAGGGTTGGCAGCCAATTTCAAGTAAGCCAATAAGTCCTTAATTTCTTTTCGATCGTAGAATTTATGTCCACCAACAATTTGATATGGAATGTTGGCCTTAACAAATTTTTCTTCGACTGTCCGAGATTGAGCGTTTGCCCGATATAATACAGCAAAGTCGTCATACTTGTAGTGCTTTTCGTCAACTAATTCCTTAATCTTGCTGATAATAAATTGAGCTTCAGCATCCCCACTAGCAGCGTGATAATATTTAACTTTTTCACCATCACCTAAAGCGGTCCAAAGATTTTTGGCCTTACGTTCACGATTGTTAGCAATAACTGAGTTAGCAGCACTTAAAATGTGGCCTGTTGAACGGTAATTTTGTTCAAGCTTGACAGTTTGAGCACCATATTGCTTGTAGTCATTTTCGAAGTTCAAAATATTTTGCATGTTAGCACCACGCCAACCATAAATTGATTGATCGGCATCCCCAACTACACAAATATTGTGATACTTTTCAGATAATAATTGACATAGTTCATACTGAGCCTGATTAGTATCTTGATATTCGTCAACCAAGATATATTTGAACTGATTTTGGTAGTGGTCTAAAACATCCGCATTTGTTTTGAGCAAGCGTAAAGTCTGCATAATTAAGTCATCGAAGTCCATGATCATATCATGTACTAAGCTAGCTTGGTAGCGTTCATAGACTTGAGCTGTTGCCTTTTCAAACGGTGTCTTAGCATTTTTTGCATATGCAGTTGGTGTTAATAAGTCATTTTTTGCATTAGAAATAGTACCCAAAATTGCACGAGGGTTGTACATCTTAGGGTCAAAGTTCAAATCCTTTAAAATGTGTTTCACCAAAGTCAATTGTTCTGAACTATCAGCAATTGAAAAATTAGTGCTATAGCCAATTCGATCCGCAAAACGACGAAGAATTCTGACACAAAGTGAGTGGAAAGTTGACATCCAAATATCATCAGCGCTGGCACCTAATAAAGCAAATTCACGCTCTTTCATTTCTTTGGCTGCTTTGTTAGTAAAAGTGATCGCCAAAATATTCCAAGGTTGAACACCACATACTTCAACTAAGTAAGCAATCCGACGAGTTAGTACTGAAGTTTTTCCGGATCCAGCACCCGCAATAACTAATAATGGTCCATCAACGATTTCAACAGCAGTTTTTTGTTCTGGATTAAGGCCTTTTAAGATTGCTTCTTTAGTCATTAGTTTCCCCTTTTTTACAAAAATATACTTATTTATTATAGCAAAAAAACGCCCTGTTTTTCTTCAAAGCGTTTAGTTATTTATCGTATTTATAAAGCTTATATTGCCTAATCATGTTGATTAATTTTCCAGCATAATTAGGGTCAGTCGCATAGCCATCTTTGACCAATGCTTTGGCTTGTGCCACATAATTATCAGCCTTCAAAACGTGAATGTATTGTTTAGAATTCCAAGTCGTGCCGTTTTTAATTAATTCCGCATGAGCTCTCACAGCCGCTTCATATGAATCATATATTTGAAAACGTGCCTTGATGGTAATCCACTTACCATTCACATACTCTTTAGTTGTCATCAAAGCTGTCGTCGCTTTATTAGTACCCTTAACACCAAACAAATTATTGTACTTTTGGGCTAATTGACTTTGTCCAAAATCACTCTCTACACAAGCTTGAGCCAAGGTGACACTGGGCAAAATACCGTAAGCCTTATCTACCTGTCTGGCTACTGGAACTAACTTCTTAATGAAATTCACTTTACTCAACCGTTCTTGGCGCTTCAACTCTACTTGATAAGCGTACTGACGATAGTATCTAAAAGCCACAAATCCGGCAATACAGATAAAAAGAATACAAAAAACCTGAATCACTGTTTTAACACTATTAGGAATTCTTGATTTTCTTTTAGCCATCTTAACTCCATTTTGATAAACAAAAAGCTGCATTTCTGCAGCTTAAAAATTTATGCGGGCGAGAAGACTCGAACTTCCACGACCTAAAGCGGTCACAAGATCCTTAGTCTTGCGCGTCTGCCATTCCGCCACGCCCGCGCGTCAAAGATTATAATAGCCTAAAAATATAGCCCTTGCAAGTATTATTTTATCTTCGAATTATTTTTTGATACAAACTAGCTCCGTGAGGTGTACTAATATGTTGCTTCAAAGCTAGCACAATTCGTTTTTTAAGATTCAAGCCATTCAGCCAAGTACCAGTGAATAAATGAATTGTTTTGCTATCTTTTGAAGGATTGCAAAGAACGCCATCAGGATAGATGTGAAAGCCGTTTTCAAGTGTTTGTTCTTGATTATTTTTCACTAAACCGTACCGTTCTAAATGCTCCGTGACCGAAAAAGTATTCACTCCTTGATATGGATTTTTTTCGTCAAAAGTAAAATCAAGATCTTGATAATAATCAATCATCTCTTGCATAAATGGGCTATGTTTTTCAGCACCAATAATCGCAGCAGAAAGATATTGCTCATTTTCAAAGCCAATAAAACCTTTGTCATTCAAAAGATCATCTAACTTATCTAATACACGTACATCGGTATCTAAATAAACGCCACCCATTTCATACAAAACTTTGCAACGGATGTAATCACTAACAAAAGCCCACTTTTTTGCTTGGTAAGCTTGCTGAATGTAGTGATTTTCATTCATATCAAAATTACTTTCATTCCATTCTTTGATTTCATAATCAGGTAATTTTTGATGCCAAGTCTTGATGCAATCTTCAATGATTTTTGACTTAGGTTCATCCCCAACCCAAATAAAATGAATTATTTTTGGAATCATTTTCTTCTCCTCAACTTGTTAAGTAGCAAATAAATATCTTGATTAAATTCAAATGGCATTTTCAGCATTAATAATCCGAAAATTAAGGTCATTAGAATTGAACGAATTGCCATATTGATAAACGCACTGCTCGTCAATCCTGGAATTAACATCCCCACAAGTAAGGTGATCGCACCTAAAAGCAAATATTTAGGAACATCCTTAAAAGTAGCTGCTAAATCGAAATATTCTCGCACGATCCAAACCCGCAAAAAGAGCACTAACAATTCCGTAATTAAAATGGCAATTGTAGCTCCGATTGCTCCTAAGTGATGATCCAATACTAGACTCAATGCCACTTGCACTATCGCACCAATGACCACGGGGATGGTATATTCTCGGTCCTTGCGGTTGGCTAGTGCAAATTGGTTGGCAAACACTCCTCCCATCGGAATCATAATCACTGTCAATGAGAAAAAGAACATCAAAGGTGTTAATGGAATATATTTGTCACCAAAAAAGAACGGTACAAATTCTTTCGTATTTGCCATTAAAATTGCGGCAAAAAAGGCACCAAGCATGGTCGTCGCTTCAAGTGATTTTTTCAAAATTGGAAGCTGCTCATCACGATTTTGAGCTGCCATTTTGGGCATAATGACTAGCGAAATACTGGTAATAATTCCCAAAATCATATTGCTAATTCGTTGTGAATTATCGTAATAACTAACTTGGACAGATGTCGACAAATATGACAGCATCGGTTTATCAAGTGAAGTATAAATTTGGGTGGCAATTTGCGGAATCATCAAAATTGCTACTGCCTTGAGTGTGGTATTAAAACGATAAAACTTTTTGACTGGTCCATCGACATATTTTTTTAAATCAAGCCAAAAGACAAAAGCACCGAGCATGGTTGTTACCGACATAATCAATAAGTAACGCCATAAATCAGCTGAACTTTTTACCAAAAGTAAAATCAGCACAACACTAGTTGACTTCACCGCAATATTTCGCAAAACCACCTTGCCAAAACTAGCAATCCCTTGGAAAAACCAAGTAATATCTAATGTTGCTGAAATCAGGTATGGCAACATTAAGATGATTTCAAACCAATATTGAATTTTAAAAACTAGACAGATAAAAATCGTCAAAATCGTGGTCAATATCCCAGCGATTAATTGAAAATACCACAAGCCCCAAAAAGCTTCTGTTAGTTCAGCACGGCCTTTTTTCGACCAGACACGTGAAATAGTCCTAGTTCCGACATAAGTCAAAGCTAAGACACAAAGCACCATCAAAAATTGAATGGTGTTATTAACACTAGAATAAATACCATACGTAGCTGGGCCCAATGTTCTTGATAAATATGGCACTGTAATAAGTGGCACCAGCACCAAGAAAATTTGATATAGGGCATTATAAATAATATTAGTGAATGTTTTTCTCACAAAGTTGCCTCATTAACTGATATACACGGGGACATGAATCTTCAACTTGCATTGTCAATTCACGTAATCTTTGTCGACTTGCTCGATAATCTGTTTCAAAACGCAAAGCTTGGCACAATTCTGCTTGTGTATGTACTTTTTCACCAGGTGTAACTTGCTCATAAGCCATTAAAAAGCCACGTGTTTTTTGATATTGCGTTTGATAATTGCTGATAAAGATAATTGGCCGATCCAAAGTTAGATAATCAAAGTAAATTGAAGAAAAATCAGTCATCAGGAAATCAAAATTACCTAAAATTTCATAGAGATCCAGGTCTTTTTGATCCAAATAATCCTGATTGATAAAAGCAATCCGCTGACTATTAACCGTTTGTTTAGCAAGCAAACGCATTTCGTAGGGATGCAATTTAACAACCAAATATTCATCATTTTCCGCCAAAGCTTTTTCAAGCTCAGTTAAATTAAAATCTGGCATAGTTAAAAAATTGCCATTTTCAATTTGACTTAAGACAGCTTGGTCTTCTAACTCATAACGAAAAGTTGGCATATAAATTCCCACTTTTCCAGAAGTCACACCAAATAAGTCAGTCAATAACTCGGCTTTGGAAATTGCTGGCTTTTTCAAAAAATCTAAACGTGGAAAACCGACCTTACGATACTTAGTGCTGGCAATGCCCATACAACTGGACATCAAAGTTTCATACAAGTCACTTGACGAAGTAACCGCATCGACGTCTTTTTGCCAAAGCACTTGATTTCGATGATTATCAGCATATTTAGTATTGTGTGCCATTGTTCCCATCCGTTTTAAAGGAACGCCATGCCAAAACTCGATCAGAATCTGTTTTCTTTTCATCTTAAACGGTTGGTGAGTAGCCAAAAGCCATTGACAAGATGCCAAATAACGCCAGGTTTTTAATGGCAAATGAGATGATGGCCAAGGTTCAATCATCCGAGCTTCAATTTCGGGATGATTTTCTTTGAGCCATTTATAAAACAAATAGCCATTTGAGCCAGAACGACCAGCTTCATTCAGGATGGCTACGCGTGGCTTGATCTTCACAAACAAGCCCACTGTCTTCATAGCAGTTAGATATAGGCGAAAAAGTATCTCTTTCATGTTGACCTCAATTGATTTTCTTTTAATGCAAGTATAACAAAAAGGATTACCTTTTGGGTAATCCTCTTAGCGGCGTTTAATAAATTTGTAGATTTCAACAAAGACAACCATTAAAATTCCAGCTCCTAAAACTACTGCCCATTGAATTGGCAACAATTCAGTTACTAAGAAAAGTTGATTTAATCCGGGTAATTCAACCATGGCAACAATTAATGCTGAAACAATAATTGCATAGTTGAACCACTTATTTTTCAAAGTTTCTTTACTAAAAATACTATCATGCAAGAACTTTGAGTTAATTGCATGGAACAATTGAATCAAGGCTAATGTTAAGAAAGCCATCGTCAAAGCATCAGCATGTTGCAATTTTGGAGTAGCAACGTGCGGACCGACGTGGAGGCCAATTTGGTAAGCAGCTAAAACGAGTACTGCTTCAAGAACCCCTTCAAAAACAATAGCTGAACTTACTCCACCACTAAAGAAAGTTGATTGTTTTCCACGAGGCTTTTGCTTCATAATACCTTTTTCTACTGGCTCAATTCCTAAACAAATCGCAGGCAAAGTGTCAGTTACCAAGTTAATCCACAATAATTGCACTGGTGCTAAAATGTCCCAACCTAGCATGGTCATTGCAAAAACAGTTAAAACTTCACCAACATTACAACTCATTAGGTAAAGAATTGCTTTTTGAATATTGCTGAAAACTTTTCGCCCTTCTTTAACTGCGTCAACAATCGTTCTGAAGTTGTCATCAGCCAAAATCATGTCACTAGCACCCTTGGCTACTTCAGTACCAGTAATCCCCATACCGATACCAATATCAGCTTGTTTCAAACTTGGAGCATCGTTAACACCATCCCCAGTCATCGCTACGATCTTACCCGCATTTTGCCAAGCTTTCACAATTCGTACCTTATGTTCTGGCGATACACGAGCATAAACTCGATAATGCTTAACTTTTCCGGCAAAGTCAGCTTCAGATAGCTTGTCTAATTCACTACCTGTAATCACCCGATCATCGTCATTTTGGTCAATGATGCCTAATCGTTTAGCGATAGCACTAGCGGTGATTTGATGGTCACCAGTAATCATGACTACTTCAATGCCCGCATTTTTTGCTTCAGCTACAGCTTGCTTAGCACTTGGTCTTTCTGGGTCAATCATCCCCACCAAACCAGCGAAAGTTAAATCATTTTCAACATTTTCAATAGTTAAATCGGTAAATGGCTGATCAACAATCTTGTAAGCCAATCCTAAAACACGCAAGGCCTTTTTAGCCATTTCCAAATTCTTAGCTAAAACTTCTTCCTTAGACGCGTCATTGATCTTACAACGCTTCAACAATTCATCTGGAGCACCTTTAACGGCAACCAAATATTGTCCGTTCCATTCATTAACTGTCGTCATCAACTTTCGATCAGAATCAAATGGCAATTCTTGCACACGTTGATTATCTGGATGAAAGTCTTGTTTTTGAGCATAACTAATTAGGGCAGTTTCAGTTGGATCCCCTAGCAATTCATCGCCAGATACCTTGGTATCATTACACAAGGTCATAATTGGCAAAATCATGCCATCGACGATTTCATAAGTCTCTTCAACGGTCATCTTATTTTGCGTTAAAGTACCAGTTTTATCGGAACAAATAACGTCAGTTGCACCAAGAGTTTCGACTGCTGGCAATTTTCTAACGATTGACTTTTTCTTAGCCATGCTTTGTGTACCTAAAGCTAAGATAATCGTTACAATTGCTGGTAATCCTTCAGGAATTGCCGCAACGGCCAGTGAAACAGCGATCAAGAACATTTCAATCATCAAGGTATCTGTTGGCATTGTGCCTTGCTTAGTGAAAAATCCAACCGCAAAGACCACCACACAAACTCCAAGAATCAATAGGGTCAATGTCTTACCTAATTGATTCAAGTTTTCCTTCAATGGCGTTTGAGTTTCGTCAGCATTATTAATTAAAGTGGCAATTTTACCAACTTCACTCTTCATTCCAGTATTGACTACTAAACCAGTTGCTCGGCCATAAGTAACACTAGTTGAAGCGTAGGCCATGTTTACCCGGTCACCCAATGGCACATCTTCATCAGCTAAAGTAATCGCACTCTTTTCTACTGGGACTGATTCTCCAGTCAAAGCAGCTTCTTCGATCTTCAAACTTTCAGCTGAAATCAAACGTAAATCGGCTGGAACCACATCCCCAGCTTCAAGTAAAACAAGGTCACCAGGAACCAAATCTTCGGCAGAGATTTCTTTAACTGTTCCGTCTCGCATAACACGGCAATGTGGCGTGGCCATTTCTTTCAAGGCATCAATTGCCGCTTCAGAACGAGCTTCTTGAATGACTCCCAACAAAGCATTTAGCAAAACCACAACCAAGATAATCGCTGCATCGGTCCACTCTTTAGCTACGACCCCTGATAAAAGTGCGGCTACTATTAAAACGATGATCATAAAGTCTTTAAACTGATCAACAAATTTAGCCAATAAAGATTTTTTAGCACTAGCTTCTAAGCGATTTTCACCAACTTCATTGAGTCGTTTTTGGGCTTCATGTTGAGGTAATCCCGCTTCGAGGTCAGTTGTTAATTTTTGTGCTAAATCAGTAATCTCTTCAGCATAATACTTTTCCATCACATTCTCCTTGTATAAAAAAAGACCTACATGCAATTTTGCACATAAGTCTCACACTTTAAAACAAGTCCAGAAGTTTAACTTCGGCTGTTGAACTTGCCACAATCACTTGCGGTTACTCCCTTATGGTAGTTTTATTATAAATATATCTTATCATTTCTGACAGGCTTATTTCAAGTCATCAAAAATTGTCTTTGGAAGTTCACGCTTGTGTTTGCTCTTGTTCCACCAATTTTCAATAATTTCAGCTGCCTTATCTGAAACTTCGCGACCTTCTAAGTAATCATCAATATCGTCGTAAGTCACACCTAAGGCTACTTCATCAGGCAAAGCTGGACGGTCATCTTCTAAGTCAGCAGTTGGAGCTTTTAAGTAAAGATGTTCTGGGCAACCCAATTCCTTCAAAAGCATCTTACCTTGACGCTTATCTAAGCGGAATAATGGGGTTAAGTCGCAAGCACCATCACCATATTTGGTGTAAAAACCAGTAATGTTTTCAGCAGCATGATCAGTTCCCACAACAGCACCACGATTAGCACCAGCAATAGCGTATTGCACGATCATTCTTTGACGAGCCTTTAAGTTACCTTTGTTAAAGTCGCTAATTTTTTGACCAGTTGCTTCAATTGTTTCAACTAAAGCATCAGTACCTGCCTTAATATTAACAATCAAATCTTGATCAGGCTTTTGGAAAGCTACTGCGTCCGCTGCATCTTGAGCATCTTTTTGTTCACCATATGGCAAACGAACTGCGATAAATTGGTAACTATCATCACCAGTTTCATCACGTAATTCAGAAATGGCCATTTGGCAAAGCTTACCAGTCAAAGTTGAATCTTGTCCACCTGAAATTCCCAAAACTAATGACTTTAAACCTGAATTGGCCTTTAAAAAGTTTTTGATGAAATCAATTGATTTTCTGATTTCTTCCTTAGGATCAATTTCGGGTAATACCTTTTCATATGCACAGATTTCTTTTTGTAATGGTCGCATTATCGGCCACTCCCTTCTCTAACTTTTTCTCTAATTTTTTCAATGAGTGATACTTTTCTATTATACAGTTGTTCAGATAAATCTACTGGATATTCTTGAGGATTTAAACTTCTCTTATATTCATCCCATAAGCGGTCTAGACTATCAGAAGTATATTGTTTAATTTCATCCAGCTTAGGTAAATCATAGACCAATTTACCGTGATCGAAAATATCAATCAATAATGGACGAGCTGAGTAATCAGTTACCACCTTGTTAATGTAAGTATATTCTGGGTGGAACATATAAAGGCTATCAAATTGACGTGGATCTTCATCGTAGCGACTAATCCAGTCACCCTCATTTTTCTTCTTAGTATTAGCAGTGATCCGCCAAACTTGCTTTTTACCTGGGGTAGAAACTTTCACCGCATTAGAAGAAATCTTCAAAGTATCACGTAATTTGCCATCTTGTTCAATAGCCACTAACTTGTAAACTGCACCCAAAGCTGGTTGATCGTAGGCAGTAATATATTTAGTACCAATGCCCCAAACATCAATTTTGGCTCCTTGCATCTTCAAGTTAGTGATCGTTGTTTCGTCCAAGTCATTTGAAGCGTAAATTTTAGCATCAGTAAAACCGGCTTGATCAAGTTGTTCACGCACTCGCTTTGAAATGTATGCCATGTCACCTGAGTCAATTCGCACACCCTTAAAGTTGATGCGGTCACCCATATCTTTGGCAACTTTGATTGCATTAGGCACACCACTTCTGATGGTGTCATAAGTATCAACCAAGAAGACACAATCGTGATGTGTTTCTGCATATGCCTTAAAAGCTTCATATTCACTGCCAAACGCTTCTACTAGTGAGTGAGCATGAGTACCTGAAATAGGAATACCGAACAACTTACCAGCACGCACATTACTTGTCGAATCAAAGCCACCTAAATATGCAGCTCTTGCTCCCCAAATAGCCGCATCGGTTTCTTGAGCCCGACGAGTTCCGAATTCCATCAATGGATCATCACCAACAGCTAATTTGATACGAGCAGCTTTGGTAGCCAGCAAAGTTTGAAAATTGATGATATTTAAAATTGCTGTTTCGACCAATTGGCATTGTGCCAAGGGTCCTTCAACTTGCACTAGAGGTTCGTTAGCAAAAACCAATTCACCTTCAACCATTGAACGTACTGATAATTCTAGCTTGAGATTACGCAGATAATCCAAAAAATCATCTTCATAGTTCAAAGTCTCTTTTAAATACGCAATATCACTTTCTGAAAAGCGTAGTTCATTTAGGTAGCGAACAATTCTTTCTAATCCCGCAAAAACGGCAAAACCGTTACCGAATGGTTCACTACGATAATAAGCTTCAAAAATAGCCCTTTGATTTGCTAAACCCTTTTTGAAGTAGGTGTACATCATATTTATCTGATATAAATCAGTATGTAAGATCAATGAATCTTCTTGATCATAATTTTTAAGTAACATTATTACCTCATTAATTTGCGATAGCCGGTCAATAAGTCATTCAATTGACGATCAATTGAAAAATTACGCATGACATAGTCTTTTTCTAACTCGGCCATCTTTTCTAAATCTTTTTTATCCATCAAATATGCTTGTTCAATCTTGTCACGAATCGCTTGAACATCCCCAATTGGCACAACAAAACCATGCATATCATCTGGAATCATTACTTCCATATCACCGACATTAGTTGCCAAAAGTGGCACCAAATTATCAGCTGCTTCAAGCATTACCAAAGGGAAACTTTCTGAATAACTAGAAAGTAACGCTAAATTCATCCGGCGATAAAGGTGAGTTATTTTCTTTTGACTTAAAAAGCCATGAAAAGTTACTCGATGTGATAAGCCATGAGCTTGTGCATATTCTTTCAGGCGATTCATTTGAGAACCGTCACCCACAATGTGTAAATGAACTGGCAAATCAGGAATTAATTCCAAAGCTTCAAGCAATAATTTTTGGCCTTTAACTGGCTCCATTCTGCCCACATTGATCATATTGAATTCATCATTATTGATCTTAGCAGGAATTTCATCCGCTTGATGGTAAACAATGCCGTTATAAATGGGAGTAACATTGTCCAAATTTAAACGCGTGGTTAATAAATTCTGGAAATTTTTTGTCACTGAAAAAATATGATCCGCTTTTTTCAAAGCCATTAAATTCAAGTGCGTGAATAACTTGCCAAGAATTCCACGGCCAGCAAAGTCTAAAAATGGATCTGAGTGAACTGTCACGCACCAGGGAATTTCAATTTGACGATGAATTAGTGCTAAATATTGATTAGCACGTGCACCATGCGTATGGACAATTTGAAAGTTGTTTTCGTTGATAAAATTTTTCAAGCGTTTAAGTGACAATAGATCAAACCGGCCTTTGGCACCTAAAACCGTTACTTTCAAGTTATGTTCTCTTGCCGCCTGAGCAACAGGTCCTTCTTGAAGCACCAAGAGCTCAAAATCTTCTCCTTGCTCTTGTGCTTCAGTTAGCAATGTAATAATGTGTGTTAATCCGCCACCATTTTCTAGTCCGGCGTTAACATGTAAAACTTTCATGTAAGTTTTTCTTATCTCCTCTTGCGAGCCTCTTTTTTTACTTGCAAAACAAATCTTGGCAAGGCCATCATTCTGGGTAAACGACTAGGCTCTTTAAGTACCCGATATAGCCATTCAAGATGCAACTTTTGAAATGTCTTGGGAGCTCGAGTCATATGTCCAGAAAAGACATCAAAACTACCGCCAACTCCCATCATTAAAGCGGGAACATCAAGTTCACTAGCTTTAGCCAATAATTGATCTTGTTTAGGGAAACCGACCGCAGCAAAAACTAAATCGGGCTTAGCTTGCTTAATGCGACGAGCCACCATTTCTAAATCTTCTTTAAAATAGCCATCCTCAATTCCAGCAATGACTAGCTGTGGATATTCAGTTGCCACTTTCTTTTCTAAATCAGCAATCACTTCTGGCTTAGCACCAATAAAGTAGACTCTTAATTGATGTTCATTGGCCAAGCTCAACATCCAAGTAAATAATTCATAGCCAGGAACCCGATCTTTTAGCGGTTCTTTTAGCCATTTTGAAGCATAAACAATTCCGATTCCATCTGGAACAATAAAATCTGGAGTTTCATTAAGGAGCTTCATGTATTGTGGATTTTCTTGAGCAGCCATCACAATTTCAGGGTTAGCTGTCACAACCATCGTCTTTTTGTGATTTAAAATCCGTTCTTTAAAAAGCTCATGATATTCGTCCCGCGTGTAGCGATCGAATGGTACTCCTAAAATATCTAGTTTTTTCATAAACCTTTCCTTAAAAAATGCATATTTCCTTTATTTTATCAGAAAATAACAGATGTTTCTCCTTTTGTGTAAAATATGATAAGCTTATTTTATTAAGAAAGCGGTAGATTTTAATGAAAAAAGTAATTACATACGGCACTTTTGATTTACTTCACTACGGACATGTCCGCTTGTTGAAGCGAGCTAAAGCCTTAGGCGACTACTTAATTGTCGGCCTATCAACTGACGAATTTAACTCTTATAAAAAGCACAAAGATGCCTACACATCATATCCAGAAAGAAAATATATTTTAGAAGCACTTGAATGTGTTGATGAAGTTATTCCAGAAGAAGATTGGGATCAAAAAATCAGCGATGTGCAAAAATATGGAATCGATACTTTTGTCATGGGTGACGATTGGAAGGGGCAATTCGATTTTCTAAAAGATTATTGCCAAGTCATCTATTTAGAAAGAACCCCCGGTATTTCTACCACCAAGATTAAAGATGATTTGAAATAAAAAAGACGTAGTAATTACTACGTCTTTTTTATTTTGAAAATGTAAATTCGAATCGATCTGATACGTATTGAGCCTTTGTGTATTCAAATGGTGTACCATCATCAAATTCAGTCACTTGTCGTCTAGTAATTAAAGCTTCACCTTTGTGGCACTTTAATTCTTTAGCTAAGCGATCAGACGCATTCATGGCAGAAATATGTTCAGTAACTTTACCGATTTTTCGATGATCTTCCGCTAAAACTGTCTTGTACAAATGCTCTGCTACTTGAGACTTAGGAGCATGCTTAACTAAGTGATAAGGAACAGCAACAGCTTCAAAACAAATTGGTACTTGATCGGCGTAACGAACACGTTCCATTCGCAAGATATCTTCATCGTTATTCAAATCAAGCAATTCTTTTTCAGTGGCAGTTGGCTTAGTGATCCGATAGCTAATCAGCTTACTTGAAGGAACTTGACCATTAGCTCGCATAATTTCGGTAAATGACATCACACCAGACATCTTTTCACGTACTTTTTGACTGGCAACATAAGTACCGCTACCTAGACGTCTTTCCAAAAATCCTTCTTCTTCAAGAGTCTTGATAGCTTGTCGAAGCGTCATCCGTGAAACGCCAAACTTTTCAGCTAATTGTCTTTCTGCAGGAATTCTTTGCCCAACAGTATAAACTTGCTTTTCAATATCCTTCTTAATTGCATTATGAATTTTGATGTATACCGGATCAGACATCTTCACTGCTCCCTTCTCTTCATTCTAATTTTTATATTATCACGAACCCATGATTAGAGATAGTTTTTAGTCAGTTTGACACCAAAAAATTGAATTTGCGGATCATTTTCTACATCTAACGCTACTTCAGGCGAATCGGTTGCTAAAAAATTCATTTTCCAATTGCATGAGCCTGAGGCATGTAGCTTACTGAAATGTGTTTCTAAGGTAATGTCGCGTCCGAAGACTGTCGCATCATCATTAACTGATAATAAATACATTTCTGGTGATACGCCAATAAATTTTGTCCGAATAAATTTAGCATTAGCTTGATCTTGAGCTACTAATTGACCAAAAATCTCAGAACCGGTATCACTAACTCGAGCTTCTTCCATCAAAAATAAGCGATGCATCGTCGTGTTTTGCATAATTGAACGAGCTTTTCCAGTAAAATGAACGCCACCTTGCACGAAAGAATTCATTAAATTAACGTAACTTTCTCCTTGAGCAGACACACACAAGTCGACATCACGAGTAAATCTTGAATGAAAAGTATTACACCACGTTGAACCATCTAATAGCATAAAGTTACATTCAGTATTGTTTACGTTTAATTCCACATTTGAAGTGGGAAAAGTATTAATACTACCTTTCACCTGACTATTATTGATAATGGCGGTACCGTGACCTTCTAGAGCCAACGCACTGTAGCGATCAGCTTGATAATCAATTAAAGAATCTGCCATTTCTAAACGGAAATCACTTGATTTAAAGAGTGAGACTGATCCACCATAAACTCTCGTCGAATACAGTTCGAGCGTTACTTTTCCATTAACAGCTATCGCAGCTGTTGCACTATTGTTGCCTTTCAAAACACAATTTCTAAAAGTGACATATGTATCAGCTTGATCGGGCACTAAGTAAACATTCTTATCCCCTTGCGGATTGATACAAATATTTTCTAAAGTCACATAGCGACTGTCTGGATTAGACAGCATAAAACCAAAAATAGTGGTGTCTTCAGGACTCGTACCAGTTCCTTTAATAGTCACATCACTAAGCATTGCACCTTGAGGCAATTCATAAAAGCCAGGTGAAAGCAGTAGCAAATCATCAGCTTCTAATTGATTGATTGCTGCTTTAAAAGAGATTTTGCCACTTCCACTACCAACTTCAACAATTCTTGGCATTTTTGGTCCTTTCTTGTAAAAAATAAACGCCTTCCATACAGAAGACGTTCTTTTCGGGTTGGGTGTTCGTTAGAACAATTGGGCTAGCTGGATTCGAACCAGCGCATGACGGTACCAAAAACCGTTGCCTTACCACTTGGCTATAGCCCA
>JAUMUC010000003.1 GCA_030530865.1 Lactobacillus sp. | reverse complement strand
CCTCGCGACGACATTTAATAATATAACTCTTCAGTCGTTTAAAGTCAACAACTTTATTCGATTTTATTAAGTTATATTTGTCTGTCACAATCACGTGACGACATTTAAATATATTACCAGCCAGACTATAGTCTGTCAACGAATTTATGCAATAAAATTTCAACTTTTTCAGCAAAGAAAAAAGCCCTTTAAACAGGGCTTTTATTCTATATTTTACTTAAAGAAATCTGGTTCCTTAACAATCTTAGTCATACCATGCATGTAAGGTACTAAAACTTCTGGAACAGTAACTGTACCATCTTCATTTTGGTAGTTTTCCAAAATCGCAGCAACAGTACGTCCTACAGCTAAACCTGATCCGTTCAAAGTATGTGCTAAGTGTAACTTGCCATCTTCATCACGGTAACGGATTTGTGCTCTTCTAGCTTGGAAGTCAGTACAGTTTGAACAACTTGAAATTTCGCGGTACTTGTTTTGTTGTGGCATCCAAACTTCAAGGTCGTAAGTCTTAGCACTAGTGAAACTTGCATCCCCAGTTGATAAAGCAACTACGTGGTATGGCAAGTTCAATTTTTGCAATAAGTGTTCAGCTTGGCCAGTCAACTTATCTAATTCTTCCCATGACTTATCTTCAGCACAAATCTTAACCATTTCTACTTTTCTAAATTCGTGCATTCTGATCAAACCACGAGTATCACGACCTGCTGAACCAGCTTCACTTCTGAATGCTGGAGATAAAGCAGTTACATTGATTGGCAACTTGTCGCCTTTAATGATTTCATCTCTAAAGTAGTTAACCAAAGGTACTTCGGCAGTTGGAATCAAAGTTAAGTCAAGTGGCTTATCAGGATCATCGTTATCGACAATAGTGTAAACATCTTCCTTAAACTTAGGGAATTGACCAGTACCTTGCATTGAAGCATCGTTTACCAAGTATGGTGGTAAAACTTCAGTGTAACCAGCCTTCATGTTTTCATCTAAGAAGAAGTTGAAAACCGCACGTTCCAAAAGTGCACCTGCACCCTTGTAGTATACAAAACGTGCACCAGATACCTTGGCACCACGGTCCCAATCCAAAATATCTAAATCTGTACCGATATCCCAGTGAGCCTTAGGTTCAAAGTCAAACTTAGTAACTTCATGCCACTTACGAACTTCTTGGTTGTAACTTTCATCTGGTCCGATTGGGTCTGAATCATCAGGGAAGTTTGGCAAACGAAGCAAGATGTATGTTTGCTTTTCTTTAAGTTCAGCAATTTTAGCATCTAATTCCTTAATTTCTTCACCAACTTCACGCATACGAGCAATTGCAGTATCAGCATCTTCATGATTTCTCTTAGCTTCAGCAATTTGCTTAGAAACATCGTTTCTTTGTGCCTTCAATTGTTCAGCCTTAGTCATGGCTTCACGACGCTTGGCATCAATTTCAACCAATTCGTCTAAAGTTTCTGGTTTAACGCCTCTAGTTGCAAGCTTTTCTTTAGCCCAATCTAAGCGTTCACGGATAACTTTGATATCTAACATCGAAAAATACCTCCGAAAAAATCAAAAAGAGCCGACTCATCCAACAATGGGACGAATCGGCTCTCTATAGTCTTCGCGGTGCCACCCAAATTCAGCTACCCATATAGTAACTGCGCTCAACATAGCGATAACGGTGCTTACCGTGCAACTATTAATTGCCCACTTGATTGAAAGCTGGAAGCGACATCCGTTCACTCACACCAACCGTGAACTCTCTGAAGTAGTCTTAGGCTTTCGTGTTTTCTATTATTCTATTCCAACGTTCTCGATTTAGCAAATAAAATTTTTCATTATTTTCGACAAAACTTGGCAAGTATTTTTGATCAATGGTGTATTGATATTCAAAGCCGAATTTTTCGAGTAATTTTTGTGGCTTTTCATTAAATTCATAGCATCCAGCCCAGATTTCTTTTGCTTCTCTAAAAGCTTTTTCTAAGCCTAGCTTCAAAGCTTGTTGCATATAGCCACGGCCTTGATAGTCTTTATCAATTAAAAAGCCCACTTCTTGAATTTCTTCATTGGGCTCTTTAGGATAAAACTCCAACAGTCCAATCATTTTTCCATCTAAATCGATGGCATAGCTTGCTGGGCGTTGTCTAAAAACACTAACAGCTGCTTTTGCCATGTTCAAGTCACTATAATTAGCAAAGCCAGCTAACTCATGATAGTAAGGATCTCTTCCCCACTTAAGCAGCACTTGAGCATCTTTTGAATTAATTTTTCTTAAAGTAATCATGCTCCAAATAACTTCATAATAAACTTGCTACCATAGATTAAGCCTAGACTGTAGACGGCGATCGTCCATGGTTTACACAAAATAATGATCCAGAAGTACTTCCAAAAGCTCATATCTGTAAGTCCTGCTACAAAACAAAGGACATCATCAGGTGCTGCTGGAGCTAGGATACAAAGGGCAAAAATCCAGTCAAAACGCTTTTGGTTTTTAGTCCAATTAAGATGTTTATCCAGCGTTTCTTCTGAAATAATGTACAAAATAAATGGACGTCCATAATATCTTGCCAAAAAGAAATTGATTAAACTACCGATACAAATACCAACATAGTTATAAACAAAGCCCCACCATGGGCCAAAAAAGACAACCCCACCAATCAGCGAAACACCACCGGGAATAATCGGAACCACAACTTGAACAATTTGAATCAAAATGAAGAAAAGTGGTCCAATCACTTTTTTATTTGCAAGATATTCTTTCATTCTAGCTTGATTTGTAAAAATTCCTAATTTATACCAATAAAAAACTAGGATACAAATCAAGACAATACTAACAATAGTCAAGATGCTAATTAACCTACGAGAGGCTTTAGGTGATAAATGCATTCACTTTTCCTCCAATTAAAACACTTGAATAATAATTAATTTTATCAAAAAATAGAAGTTAAGCATAAAAGATTACGCAGGTATTACCAATAATTAAGAATTAGAAAGGTGAAAAATAATGGTCCAAATCAGAAAAGACGTCATTTATGATGAAACTAGACAACTAAAAACGGATATTTATTATCCTAACGAAACTACTAGTGATACCAAAATTTTGATTTTTTGGCATGGCGGTGGCTGGATCACCGGCGATAAAGATAGTCTCAAAACTTGGGGCGTTGATTTTGCCAACGCTGGTTTTATGACTTTCATCCCTGACTATCGTCTTGCAGATCAAGCTAAATTTCCAGCTGCTCACGAAGATGCTCTCACCTTTACCAAATGGTTATTGGCAAGTGATTTCACTGATGACGATGATCAAGCTAATATCATGCAAATTGGTGCTAGTTGCGGTGGAACTATGGCGCTTTATTTGGCAGGCCTTTTTGGTTTTAAGACGGTGACATGGTCTGCACCTGTTGAATTTTCTAAATTCATTGAGACGCATCAAGATACTGTTCCAAGCCACGATGATAATGAAGCCTTTTACAAGCTGTTCACTTTGGCCTATACAGGAAGTGAAGATCCTCAAGTTTTGCAAAAACTCGATGTTAAAAATTATGATCTCAAGCATTTAGGTCAACTCAAGATGTACAACTCAACCCATGAGTTAACCAGCATGAGCTCTGTTTTAGATTTTATTGCAGCTTTGTCTAAAAATGACCAATCAGTTATTTTGGAAACTATTCCTGGTCAACACCATGCCATGGGCTATGCTAAACAATATTATAAAAAGAGTTTAGACTTTCTAAGAGCTTAAAAAAGGGCAACAAAAAACCACCACAGGCAATTGCCAGTGATGGTCAAATCTCATCAACTACCATATATGGATTTCAGGAGTTTTATTAACTCCTGTTTTTTATTATTTCATATGTTTTGTTATATTACAAATATTTTTGCTTAAAATTCTATTTTTGTTATTTTTTAATTTGATCAAGCAAGGTTTGTACTGCAGCTTGATCTTTGTTTAAGTACGGTGCCATCATACTTTCAGCTCTTCTGGCATCATTTCCGGCTTCTTCCATAAAATAATCCCACAAGAGCGCACGATTAGTTTTATCTGATCCTTCTAATTTTAAATCTAAAAAGTTATCCATAAAGACTCCTAATATATTATTTTATTCATCAAGCGATATAGCGAACTTTTTGTTTTCAATATCGTTTCTTTTTCATGGCCAAAAAGCAGACATGTCTCTTCTAACGAGATTTTTCCTGAAAAGAACATCAAACCCGCTAGTTCCATCCGATTAACTTTGCCACACAAGTCATCAAACACTTCTGAGCTCGGAATTGCCATAATCTCATTCGTATTACTGAGGCTCTTTTTCAGCATCTTCTTTTCCAGCAAACGCTCATGGGACATACATCTTTGATTAGCCTGTCGTTTGACTGACAAAGCTTTCCTGACTTGTGATTTAGCAAAATTGGAGACTCGAGTATAAAAATATCCCCGCCAGGTGCCCAATTCTTCCTGAAATTCAAGAGCCGATTGGTAGCAAATTAATAAACCTTCCTGCTCCCAATCTGCTGGTTCCATTCCGCTAACATAGTAGTCCTTTTGCATTTTGCAAATCACCCAGCGGTAGCGATCGTACAGTTCTAGTAGGGCTCTTTCATCCCCTAACTGCACTAGTTTAATCAATTCTTGGTCTTTCAACTAGACCACCTCCATAAGTTAATATGGAAATAGCATAGTTAAAGGACCTAGTCGCCCATAACCAAACAGGTGTTTAAATTGGACACTTTGGCACTATTTGTATCGAGTTCGCATCATTTGGTAAAGCAAAATACCAGTTGCAACGCTGGCATTTAAACTTTGCACATGTCCAACCATTGGGAGAGTAAGCATTTGATCCATTTGCTTTTTGACAAGTGGACTAATCCCCTTACCTTCATTGCCAATTACTAAAACCGTCTTGCCCTTGGCATTCCATTCAGTATAATCTTGGCCCTTCATATCTGTACCAAAGACCCAGTAGCCTCGGTCCTTCAAATCTTTAATAGTTTGCGTCAAATTATTCACACGACAAACTGGCACATAATCAATCGCGCCAGTACTTGTTTTAGCAACCACACTCGTTAATCCACTAGCATGACGCTTAGGAATAATCACTAAATCAACCCCTGTAGCATCAGCTGTACGCAAAATTGAACCTAAATTGTGAGGATCTTCAATACTATCAAGCATCAAAATGAAACTATCATCTCCAAGTTCAGCCATTTTTTGATCGTAATCAGCATATTCAAAACTAGGAATCATGATGACTAATCCTTGGTGATTACCGCCGTTCACTAATTGATCCAATTTTTTCTTTGGAGCATCTTGCACGACAATTCGCTTTTGTTTGCAAATAGCTAAAACTTCTTGTGCAAATTCAGCTTGAACCCCACTTTGCAAAAAGACCTTATTAATCTTAGTGGCCTCATTATTTTTTAAATAATCTAGTCCAGCATGTCTACCAAAGACAATTTCACCTGCATCATTTGCCATTCTTTTCGGCCCTTTCTTTATCGACGTATGCAATACACCAATCAATCAATTCAGTTACTCGATCACTTTCACCTTTTAATGATAAAAATCCTAGCAACGCTTCAAAGCCAGTTGATTTTTGATAGGTTTTAATATTGGTATTTTTTGCTTTCGTATAAGTTTTGGCATTACGGCCACGCTTATAAATCAAGACTTCTTCTTCAGAAAGCATCGTTTGATCCAGCATCAACTCAATTAATTCTGCTTGAGCTTTGGCTGAAACATAGTGTGTCGCAATTCGTTGCAAAACTTGGGGTTTCACAATTCCTTGATCAATTAAATGCTTCCTAATTCTAACTTCGTAAACGGCATCCCCGTAATACGCTAATGTTTGACCGCTTAATGTCCGATAATCAGTCACGACTCCACCTCGTTCCATTTGGTGTATCTAGTAAGGTAATTCCCATGTCCTTCAATTGGTCTCTAATTTGATCACTTGTAGCCCAATCTTTAGCTTTTCTAGCTTCATCACGCTTTTTCACTAATGCATCAATTTCCGCATCGCCATCTTGAGCTTCGGTCCATTCATTAACATCAATTCCAAAGACTTTTAGCCAAGCAGCTATATGCTTTTCACTATCAAGCAAAGCCTCATGATCAATTGCAGTTTCATTTAACTTTTGATTCAAAAGCGTCAAGAATTGGTGAATTGAAGTCAACGCGTTTTGAACGTTAAAGTCATCATCCATTGCCAATTCAAATTCTGTTTCAGTTTTAGTCAAAGCTACTCGCAAGTCTTCATCAACTTGATCAGTTTCATCTTTTAAGCGATAGTGCAAACTTTCCAAGGTATTCTTGAAATAATGCAAGTTAGTTTCTGCTTGCCGTAAGTTATCATCAGAAAAATTAATTTGACGGCGGTAATGAACGCTAGACATAAAGAAACGAACGACTTGTGGATCCACTTTTTCTAACATATCATGCACAGTCACGAAGTTATTAAGTGACTTGGACATTTTTTCATCCCCAACAGTCACAAAACCATTGTGCATCCAGTAGTTAACAAACTTCTGACCGGTTTTGGCTTCACTTTGAGCAATTTCATTTTCGTGGTGTGGGAATTCCAAGTCTTGTCCACCACCGTGAATGTCAAAAGTATCACCTAAATATTTAGTACTCATGACTGAACATTCAATGTGCCAACCTGGACGCCCCTTGCCCCAAGGAGAATTCCAAGCGATTTCATCACCCTTTTGAGCTTTCCAAAGTGCAAAATCTAATAGATCTTCCTTGCGGTTTTGTTCTGTTTCATCAACGTGTTCAGAAGCACCTGCTTCAAGTTCATCAATCTTTTTACCAGCCAAAGCCCCATAGTTAGGGAACTTCTTTACACGATAATAAACGTCACCATCAACTTCATAGGCATAACCTTTTTCAATCAGTTTTTCGATAAAGCTAATGATTTCTGGAATTTCATGGGTAGCTCGCGGATTAACAGTAGCTCTTTCCACGTTAAGTGCTTTGGTATCTTTCAAAAAAGCGGCAATAAACTTTTCAGCTAATTCCGGTACAGTAATGCCTTCCTTAGCAGCTTCGTTGATCATTTTATCGTCAACATCAGTAAAGTTGGAAACGAAAGTTACCTGCATTTTTTTGTATTCAAAGTAACGTCTAATCGTATCAAACGCCACAATACTTCTAGCGTTACCAATGTGAATGTAATTATAGACAGTCGGTCCACAGACATACATCTTCACTGTTCCTTCATGGATAGGTTTGAATGTTTCCTTTTGTCTAGTCAAGGTATTATAAATTTTCATGGACCAACTCTCCTTTTTTCTCAATCACTCTATTTTAACAAAAAAAGCCTGCCACATGGCAGACTTAATTTTATAAACCAGCTTTTTCCATTTCAGCTAATGTTTGAGCAACATTCTTAACAACTTGGTCCTTGCCCATCAATTCGATAGCTTCACCCATACCAGGTCCAACCATTGAACGAGTTGCAGCAATTCTGATTGGCATAAAGAGCTTTCTACCCTTAACGCCAGTTTCACCACGAGTTGCTTGAATTGCAGCCATAGCTTGCTTAGCAGTGAATCGCTTTACTTCCTTAATATGCTTTTCAAAGGCAGTGATCACAACTCTTGCATCATCAGCCTTCAATTCTTCGATTTCTTCTTCAGTCAACTTAGCAGGAGTTTCGAAGAAAATCTTAGCAAGATCAACAATTTGCTTAGTGTATGACATTTGACCAGCGTAAATGTTCACTAATTGACGGATCCATTCCATGTGTGCAGGATCAACATCTTCACCAACTAAACCTGCTTCTTGCAAGTTGTGTAATGACAAGTCAAGCAAAGTATCACGATCTGCATCCTTGATGTATTGGTTGTTTACCCATTCAAGTTTCTTTTGATCAAAGGCTGCTGGTGATTTACTCAATCTCTTTGGATCAAATTGCTTAATAAATTCACGTTGTGAGTAAATTTCACCTTCACCAACTGGAGACCAACCAAGCAAAGTAATAAAGTTAAACATTGCTTCTGGCAAGTAACCAAGGTCACGGTATTGTTCAATAAATTGCAACAAAGTTTCGTCACGCTTAGAAAGCTTCTTACCTGTTGCTGAGTTAATGATCAAAGTCATGTGACCAAATTTTGGTGGTTCAAAGCCTAATGCTTCGTACACAACTAATTGCTTAGGAGTGTTTGAAATGTGGTCATCTCCACGGAAAACGTGCGTAATTTCCATCAAGTGGTCATCAACAACAACGGCAAAGTTGTAAGTTGGCATACCATCACGTTTACGGATAACAAAGTCACCACCGATAGTATCAGATTCGAAACTTAAGTGACCCTTAACAATATCATCCCATGCGTAAGTCTTCATTTCTGGGATATGAATACGAACAACTGGCTTCAAGCCTTTAGCTTCAGCTGCCGCTTGTGCTTCTTTGATTTCTTCAGCAGTCATGCCTTCGTATTCATAAGTGTAGTGAGGTGCAATTCCCATTGCCCGTTGTTCTTCACGTTGTTCTTCAAGTTCTTCTTCAGTCTTGTATGACAAGTATGCCTTGCCTTCAGCCAATAATTGGTCAATGTACTTGTCATAGATATCCTTACGTTCTGATTGGCGATATGGGCCAAATTCTCCGCCCTTATCAGGACCTTCATCCCAATCAATACCTAACCAGTGTAAGTTTTCCATTTGAGATTCTGATCCACCTTCAACGTTTCTAGATAAATCAGTATCTTCAATTCTCAACACCAAAGTACCCTTGTTGTGTCTTGCAAACAAGAAGTTGAATAATGCAGTTCTTGCATTACCGATGTGTAAGTGTCCTGTAGGACTTGGTGCATAACGTACACGAACTTTATTCTTAGCCAAAATTGCCGCCTCTTTCAAATTTAAAATTCTTCTAAACAATAATATTCTACTAGTCTATCAACTAGAACTCAAATAATATTATGAAAATACTAACTTTATTGCCTGTGGCAAACTTTTCACTGGAATGATTTCAATCTGATAATCTGACTGATTAATTCTATGAAAATTAGCCGCGGGGACAAAAATTCGCTCAAAGCCAACCTGACTGGCTTCCTTAATTCGATCCTCAATTTGAGTAACACGTCGAACTTCGCCAGTCAAACCAACTTCACCGCAAAAAGCATATGCACCTGAAATTGGTACATTTTTATAACTACTGGTAATTGCCATACAAGTCGCTAAATCTAGAGCTGGCTCGGTCAATTTCATACCACCAACTGTCGTTAAATATGCATCTTGATTTTGGAGCATCAAATTAGCCTGCTTTTCCAAAACAGCCAGTAGTAAAGAAGCACGATTATAGTCCAAGCCTGACGTTGTCCTTTTAGCATAGCCAAACGCAGTCGGTGTCACTAAAGCTTCGATTTCTGCCATAATCGGTCTTGTTCCTTCGAGTGAAACAGCGATCGCCGAACCAATCGATCCTTGCAGGCGATCTTTTAAAAACAAGGCACTTGGATTAGAAACTTCTACCAAGCCATCATGTTCCATTTCAAAAATACCAATCTCATTTGCTGCCCCAAAACGGTTTTTAACCGACCGAATCATCCGATAACTATGGTGCTCATCACCTTCAAAATACAAAACTGTATCCACCATGTGTTCCAAGACTTTAGGACCCGCAATGTTTCCTTCCTTAGTCACGTGACCAATGACAAAGACCGTGATCGCATCAATCTTCGCAATCTTCATCAATTCGCTAGTTACTTCACGCACCTGAACAGTTGAGCCAGACATGGAATCAAGACTTGGCTCATTCATCGTTTGAATCGAATCAATGACCACAAAGTCGGGATTTTCATCAGCAATCGTTTCCCGAATTTTTTCCATATTAGTTTCTGGATAAAGGAGTAAATTATCACTACTAATTCCTAAACGATCGGCCCGAAGCTTGATTTGACTAGCCGATTCTTCCCCAGAAACGTACAAAACTTTATATTTAAGGGCCAGCTTACCAGTAACGTGCAACATCAGCGTTGATTTACCAATTCCTGGTTCACCGCCAAGCAAAATCAAGCTACCTTTAACAATTCCGCCACCAAGTACTCGATCTAGTTCACGAAATTCTGTTGGAAAACGACTTTCTTCCTTAATCTCAACTTCACTTAATTTCACAGGTTCTTGATTGCCAATCGCTGAAATTTGTTGGCTAGGTAGAGCCTTATTTGAGGCTTGTTTGACTACTTTCTTCTCTTCAACAAATTGATTCCAACCACCACAATTTGGACATCTTCCCAAATAGCTTGCAGAAATGTAGCCACAAGTTTGGCATTTATATTGTGTTCTTGCTTTAGGCATCTGCTCCTCCATTGGTTGAACCAAAGCCGCTTTTCCGTTGGCGGTCTACCGGTTGATCATTATCTACTCGCAAAGTCTTGATAAACATCGCTTGAGCAATCCGTTCACCTTTTTTAATGTGTAAAGTTCTTACCCCAAAATTGATAATTTGTACATTAAGAGCACCTTCATTATCGTCATTATTGTAATAATCACTATCAACAACGCCGATAGCATTGGCCAAGGTGAAATATCTCTTCCAGCTATTTGAAGAACGATTAGCGATTAATAAAAATTCATCTTCTGGAAAATATGCCTTTAAGCCAGTAGGCACCATAATTGGTTTCAAAACTTGATCAGCTTTAGCAAAATCCAATTCAGTCAATGGATGACCATTTCTAATCATTCGAAAGATTCTAACAAAATTCAAAGTCCAAATTGATGGTACATCAACATCTTCCGCTGCTTGCAAATCATAACCAGCTGAGCCATAAGTTTGTCGTTGTGGCAATTGAATACCTTTATTTTGGAATGCAGTTAAAACTTCAAAGCCTCTTGTTTTCATCTATTTTCTCCTTTTATCTTTAGATTTTTATTCTACACTATTCTTCGCAAAAAACTTTCAGATTTTCACAGATTAGTTTAAAATTAGTTTCATAATTTGTTTTTTATTTTTTCGGAGGTAACAGATGAGTCAAAACCTATCTTCAGAATTTATTGAAAAAGTCAAATCAGATTTAGCTAACCACGCTAGTTATAAAGTAGCTGCTCGTGCTGCACAAACTAATGGTATTTTTAAGGCAAGTGAAGACCCAGCAGCCAAGATCAACAACACTCCTACTTTTTCAGTAGAAATCGATACTGGTAAAGTAGCTAATCAAAAGATTTCAGGTCGTTGCTGGATGTTCTCAGCATTAAACAGCATGCGTCACCCACTTCAAAAGAAGTTCAAGCTTAAGGACTTCGAACTTTCACAAAACTTCACTAACTTCTGGGACAAGTTCGAAAAGTCTAACTGGTTCTTAGAAAACGTAATTGCAACTGGCGTTATTCCATTAACTGATCGCAAAGTTAGCTTTTTATTCCAAACTCCACAACAAGATGGTGGTCAATGGGACATGCTTTGTGGCTTATTAGAAAAATACGGTATCGTACCAAAGAGTGTATACCCAGATACCTTCAACGCCACTGATTCACGTGCCTTGAACGACACTATCAACCACTTATTGAGAAAAGATGGTCTCAAGCTTAGAAAACTTGTTAGTGAAAATGTTCCTGCAGAAGAAATTCAAGCAGCCAAAGAAGATATGTTAAACGACATTTTCCGTGTATTGGCAACTTCATTAGGTGTTCCACCAACAGAATTTGATTTTGAATACAAAGATGACGAAGGTAAATACGTTATCGATAAAGGCTTGACTCCACAAGAATTTTTCAAAAAATACGTTGGCATGAACTTAACTGATCATGTCTCAATCATCAACGCACCAACTGCTGATAAGCCAATGCACAAGGTCTTCACTGTTGAATATCTTGGAAACGTTGTTGGTGGCCGTCAAGTTCGTCACTTGAATCTTGAAATCGCTGAAATGAAGGACTTAATCATTAAGCAATTGCAAGATGGTGTAGTAGTTTGGTTTGGTTCAAATGTTGCCAAGGAATCAGAACGTCAAGCTGGTATTCTCGACACCAAGTTATACAGAAGAGATGAATTATTCGACGTTGACTACTCAATGAGCAAGGCAGATGCACTTGATTCAGGTGAATCTTTAATGGACCACGCGATGGTAATTACTGGTGTTGACTTAGTCGATGGCAAGCCAACTAAGTGGAAGATTGAAAACTCATGGGGTGAAAAGCCTGGATTTAAGGGTTACTTCGTGATGAGCGATGAATGGTTTGACAGCTTTGTATATCAAGCAGTTATCGACAAGAAATACCTTTCTGAAGCTTTGCAAAAAGAATACGACAAGGAACCAATCGTTCTTGCTCCTTGGGATCCAATGGGTGCGTTAGCAGATTATTAAACTATAAGTTTTATTAACAAAACTATTTGAGGTGTTGTATAATATGCATCTAGAAGAGGAGATGTACTCCTATCTTCCTCTTTCGTTACCGATTTGGTAGCAATATATTTGTGTTGTTGTGAGTCACTTAGTAATACATTTACTAGGTGACTTTTTGTTTTTAGGTGTATAATAAAGGCATAAAAATAAGAGAGGTGGGTCAACACCTCCCTTATTAACTGCCCTTAGTGGCAACTACTTTTTTGGGTTGCCACTCAGCAGCGTTTAACTGCTGGGTGGCTTTTTTTATTTCTTGAATTTCTTAATAAAATTCAAGAAATTAATTACCAAATTTAGAATTTGGCAAATTATTTCAAGAATCTTAAATAGATCCAAGATTGCTACCTCCTTTCTTTTTAAGGTAAAAAATTTGAGTAGTATTACTCATATCATCACCTTCTTTCAAAAAAAAGAAAGTAGCTGCCACCAGAGCAGTATTTTGAGTAGAGGAGCTCTTAACCCCTCTACTCTTTTATTACGCACAAAAATCAAAATTTTTCACAACTTTTTGACAAATGCTATAATTATTTTCAAATTTCCATTTAGAAAAAATATTTGTTCAATAACAAAGTCCTCCGATCAAAATTTAGGTGTATAATAAAGGCATAAAAATAAGAGAGGTGGGTCAACACCTCCCTTATTAACTGCCCTTAGTGGCAACTACTTTTTTGGGTTGCCACTCAGCAGCGTTTAACTGCTGGGTGGCTTTTTTTATTTCTTGAATTTCTTAATAAAGTTCAAGAAATTAATTACCAAATTAAGAATTTGGCAAATTATTTCTAGGATCTCAAATAGATCCAAGATTGCTACCTCCTTTCTTTTTAAGGTAAAAAATTTGAGTAATATTACTCATATCATCACCTTCTTTCAAAAAAGAAAGTAGCTGCCACCAGAGCAGTATTTTGAGTAGAGGAGCCCTTAACCCCTCTACTCTTTTATTACGCACAAAAATCAAAATTTTTCACAACTTTCTGACAAATGCTATAATTATTTTCAAATTTCCATTGGAGGTAGCGATATGTGGTTTATAAAAAAGCTGGCCGACATGAGTTCTGAAGAATTCTTTTACTGTGCTCAACTTAGAGGAAAAGTATTCGTTCAAGAACAAAACCGTCCGATCAATGATCTTGATGACACCGACCTCACTTGTCTTCATGTTTTTCATAAAAATGACGAAGGTAAAGTCGACGCCTATGGACGTGCTTTTAAATCCGGTGACCATCTTTCCTTTGGCCGGGTTGTAATTGCAAAATCACTTCGTGGACAAGGAATGGGTAATGAGCTAATGAAGCATCTACTTTCAGCTTGCTTGCAAATAGATCCCAACTTGGATATCAAAATAGAAGCTCAAGAACAAGTTGTTGGCTTTTATCAAAAATTTGGCTTCATTGCTAGTTCTAAGCCCTATATCCATGCCAATACTCCACATGTTGATATGATAAAAAAAGCAAAATAAAAAACCATCTAGAAATCTAGATGGTTTTATTTTTTTATTGAGCATTAGCTTGTTCTTGCTTTAATAGCTTATTATCATAAGCCTTCATGAATGGAAGCCAGATGATAAAGGCAACAATTACGTTGATAATTGCCACAACAGCTGCCTTCAAGTCACCACCAGTACCGATAAATGCACCGATACCAAAAGGTGATGGCCATGGAACTTGAGCAATAATGTATTTTACAAAGCCCAATTTAATTGCAAAGTAGGCAATAGAACCTGATACCATTGGAGCAAAGACAAATGGGATCAACAACATTGGGTTATATACAACAGGACAACCGAACAAGATTGGTTCATTAATGTTGAAGAAAGCAGGAACAATTGCAGTCTTACCTAAAATCTTCAATTGTGATGATCTAGCTCTTAAAGTCATCCAAATAACAATTCCCAAAGTAGCACCTGAACCACCAATGATTACAAACATATTCATAAATTCACCTGCAAATACAAAGTGACCACCATGAATATTTTGGTTGAAGTTGTTTAGCACGATTGGTGTGTAGAAAGCACTGATAATATTTGCTCCGTGAATACCCATAAACCATAAGAAGTGGATCAAGAAAATAATTACCATTAATCCTGCCCAGCTATTGGTTAAGTAAGTAACGAAACTGAATGGAATACCAATTAAGCTAAAGATATCTGTACCAGCCAAAACAAGTAATCCTTCAATGACTGCTACGATTAAACCAATCATGGCAGCTGGTACCAAAGCAGTAAATGAGTTAGCAACACCAGCTGGAACTTCTGGTGGCATCTTAACAACCCAATTATGTTTAACAACATATTCGTAAATCTTGACAGCTAACACTGCAATGATAATACCTACAAAGATACCAGAAGTACCTAATCGATCTAATCCTGAATCAGTAACTTTGTATCCTTGGAAAAGAACATTGTCTTTTGCAATTTGAGTTTTTGCAATGAAAGAGCCACCCTTTAGGACTAATTCAGGCAATGTCATGAAGAAAGCAAAGACTGATAACAACGCACCATTTAAAGGAACGATGTTTGTCTTAGTTTCAGTGGCAATGATCTTAGTATATTCATATGCAAATACAATGTTAAAATACAAAGCCAAGGCACCCATAGTAGCATGGTTAATTGACATGTATAGTGAAGAAATCTTCACAAATGAGGCATTCCAAATGCCGGTTAAAGCAGGGAAAGCCAAAGGTAATACGTTTAACACAAGCATCATTGATCCAACGATAGTAAATGGAATTGATGCTAAACCAGCCGCCATGATGGCTCTAACGAAACGTAGGTTAGCCATCTTACCCATTGGGGCTAGCATTTTTTCATTCAAAAATTTGATAAATTTATTGTCCATCTTTAGAACCCACTTTTTCATTCATTTTCTTGTAAACTTCAATAATTTCTTTTGCTAGATCAATATAAGTGATTGCTGTCATCAAGTGGTCTTGTGAGTGAACGATTAACAATGATAATGGAGTATGTTCACCTCTAGCTTCTTTAGTAATCATTTCAGTTTGTGAATTATGTGCATCAACTAAGCTCTTTTGGGCTTGATTGATTTTTTGATCTGCTAAATCAAAGTCATTTGCCTTGGCTGCATCAATTGCTTCCTTAGCAAATCCTTTAGCATTACCAGCATTAATAATCAGCATCATTGTTTTTTGTAATGCTTCATCATTAACAGTTTGATCCATAATTGAGCCTCCACTACTTAGCTAAATCTAATCCTTGGTGAAGTACCTTTTCACCATCCATCATTCCATATGCTTGCATGTTAATAACTTCAACAGGAATATTCTTGTCTGCAAGCTTTTCTTTAAAGCTTGAAAGTAAGTAGCTAACTTGAGGTCCTAAAAGAACTACACTTACGTTTTCTTGAGCGATCTTTTCATCAGCTTCACTGGCTGGACAAGCAAAGATCTTAGCTTCGATTCCATCTGCCTTAGCTGCATCTTCCATCTTAGCAACTAACATACTTGTACTCATTCCAGCTGCACAACATAACATAATTGTCTTTTCCATAACTAAATCCTACTTCCTTTTTTTATTTTCAAAAATAAGCTAATTGCAATGGTTGCTCCTAGTAAATTAATCGTTTGAATTGTTAATAATCCAGTAGTTTTCATAAAAGGGAAAAGTAAACTAAATATGCTGGAATTTAAATTGGCAATTAAGATCAATAAATTAACGAGTAACTGTACGATTAGAAAATATTTTGTAAGTTTTAATTGTTCATGTTTCTTGAGATCTATTTGTTCAAAAATTGCTGTTAAGCTCAAGATTGTAACCATCGCTGGCACGATCCAAAACGAGCTATTTCCTACAAACAATGCAATGCTCCAAACGAAGTTAAAGAAGAAATAAATCCCCATGAAGCATCTCACCATGACGAATTTTGCTTCAGCCATTGTTATAATTTTTCACCATTTGATTCGATAACTTCTTTGTACCAGTCAAATGAGTCTTTCTTATAACGCTTCAAGCTACCTGAGCCATCATCATTCTTATCAACATAGATAAAGCCGTAACGTTTAGACATTTCACCAGTTCCTGCTGAAACTAGGTCAATGCATCCCCATGGTGTGTAACCCATAACATCAGCACCGTCTAATTCGATTGCTTTTTCCATTTCAGAAATATGTGCTCTTAAGAAATCGATTCTGTATGGGTCATGAATTTCATGATCATCAGTCACATCATCGTGAGCACCAATTCCGTTTTCTACAATGAAAAGTGGACAATGGTAACGATCAGTCAACCAATTCAAGGCATTTCTCAAACCAATTGGGTCAACTTCCCAATTCCAGGCAGTTGTTTCCAAATATTCATTTTTCACCATTGCCTTTGAGATATCGCTTAATTCGTCAGGATCAACCTTTTTAGCACTTACAGTAATCGTGTTGTAGTAAGAAAATCCGACATAATCAACTGTGCCCTCTTTAAGGACTTCATAGTCTTCAGCTGTTCTATCTAAGGCATAACCTTTTCTAGCAAGATACTTATCAACTTCTTTATTGTATGCACCTAAGACATGAACATCGCTGAACCAATATCTTCTTTGAGCAACCTTGGTTGCCAACAATTGGTCTTTAGGATCGGCTGTATTAGCATAAATTTGTGCGTAGTTGATCATACAACCAATCTTAAATTCAGGATTAATCTTGTGACCAAGCTTAACTGCTAAAGCAGATGCTACTAATTCATAGTGAGCAGCTTGATACATATCAGCTTCAACATTTTCGCTATCTCTGAATAAAATTCCTGAGTCAGTCGCGGTCAAAAATTCATTTGAAAATGCTGATTGATTATTAATTTCGTTGAAGGTCATCCAATACTTAACTGAATCCTTGTAACGTTGAAAACATGTTTCAGCGAATTTTACGTAGAAATCAATTACTTTACGAGATTTCCATCCACCATATTTTTTAACTAGATGCCATGGCATTTCAAAGTGTTGTAAGGTTACAACTGGTTCAATACCGTATTTATGACATTCTGCAAATAACTTGTCGTAGAATTCTAAACCTTTTTCATTTGGCTCTGCTTCATCACCATTTGGAAAAATCCGCGTCCATGCAATTGAAGTTCTGAAACATTTGAATCCCATTTCAGCCATCAACTTGATGTCTTCTGGATAATGGTGGTAAAAATCAATCGCTTCATGATTAGGATAGTTTTCACCATCGACAACACCATCTGTGATCTTTCTTGGGGTATCCTTATTTCCAGCTGTCATCACGTCAGCAACAGAAATACCTTTTCCGTCAACATTCCATGCACCTTCTAGTTGGTGAGCTGCTACCGCTCCTCCCCAAAGAAAGCCATCTTTCATTTTTGTGCTAAACATATTTTCAAATCCCTTGAAATCGTTTATATTCCCAATATACCATTTTTTTTAAAACGTATTCAAAGAATTATTTATAATATAAAAAGCTTTTAACTATGCCAATCATTACTCTGGTAATGTTTGACAGAAATTATATACAAAATAAAAAACATCTAGATTTCTAGATGTTTTTATTTTTTATGATCTTGCCCAATCATCCAATCTTTGAACTAAAAATCCTTCAGACCAAAGTTTGGCTGGCGATTCTGGGCGTTTATAATTACTAAATTCTTGATTAGTAACTAAAACCAAATCAGCTTTCCCCTCATCAACAAGAGTAGCTCCTAATTTGGTTAATGCTTCTGCTAAATCTGGTGTTTTTGCCTGCAATTTAGCTGATACTAAAACACTTTTTCCAGCAACTGGATTGCGGAAATTGGCTTCTTTGGGAATTGCCGTTTGCAAATCAAAATCTTTAATCATACTTTGAGCAAATTCGAATTCTTCATCATTCATTTCACCCAATAACCACTTATACACATTAATCGTGTCTAAAGTATCACTTAAGCCACGGTGAGCTTCAGTATTTTTTAGATTAATTCTCTGCATGACATTCAAAAGACTATTTTTTTGCCCTTTAAAGTGAGCTCTAGCCAAACGTAACACATCGAAATAATCATTAGTTAATGGCAATATGTCGTGTTCATCAAAGAAAGTTGCCAAAAAGTTCAAATCAAAATGAACATTATATCCAGCAAGTAAGTCATCCCCAACAAAAGTTCTAAATTCCATAATAGCTCTGAAAGGGTCCTTACCTTCGCTACGTAATTTATCAATAGTTATTCCATTCAAATTCTGGATAAATGGCGGAATACTAGTAATCAACGGATCGTTTATCAATGTCTCATATGTATCAACTACTTCGCCATTTCTGACTTTTGCAGCACCAATTTCGGTAATATGATTTTTTCCTGGATATAAACCCGTAGTTTCAATATCCAGCATCGTATAATTATCAGTTTTGGTAATAATTTCTTGGCCCATTGGTAAAACGAATCGATCCTTGTGAGGATAGACTAATTGGCCAGATACAATTTTAATGTCCATAATTATGCTCTTGACTTGTAAGTTCCTTCAGCAGTTGAAATTACCAAAGTTTCACCTTCATTGATGAAATCAGGTACGTTAACTACCAAACCAGTTTCCATAGTAGCTGGCTTACCTGAACCAGTTACAGTTGCTCCCTTGATTCCAGGTTGAGTTTCTACAACCTTCATTTCTACAGTACCAGGTAATTCCACACCAATTAATTCGCCTTCTTCAGTAAATTCCAATTGCAATTCAATGTTTGGAATAAAGTAAAGACGATCATCACCTAATTGTTCCTTAGTGATGGTGTATTGTTCATAAGTATCAGTATCCATGAAAGTGTAAGCATCGCCTTCGTTGTAAAGGTATTGTGCATTTTTCTTGTTAACTTCAACTAATTCAACCTTTTCTGAAGGTCTCATGGTTTTGTGAACTACTGAACCTGAACGTACATCCTTCAAGTCCATTTGCATAACAGTGTTACCCTTACCAGGCTTGTGGTGGTTAGCTGCAATTACTTGAATCAACTTACCATCTTGTTCGAAAATCATACCCTTTTTTAAATCAATTGCTTGTACCATTATTATTTCTCCTCTGTATATGTAATCTTGTTAATTGCATGCGAAGAAGATTTTTCAATGATCATATCAGCAAACTTCTTTGTTGGCAGAATATATTCATGTAAATTTTTTAAATTCACTTTACGCCAAACTTCCCGAGCTAGTTCAAGTGCTTCTAAGCGGTCCATTTGGGCATATTTGTAATAAAAATTAGTTGGATCATTTTGATGTTTGGCTAATAATTTTTCAAAACGCTCTAAATACCACGACAAAAGATCCGCTTCAGTCGCATCAAGATATATTCCATAATCTAGGTATTGGCGATATGAAAGAATATTAATTCCTTCAACTATTAACACTTTTGGGCGATCAATTTGTCCCATTCGATCAGGCACAACATCCGAAATTTCTTGTGAATATAGTGGATAGGTTACGGCTTTATGCCTCACGTTTTGTAAAAAATCTACCAATTTTGTTTGGTCAAAACTAATCGGGAATCCCTTTTGATCCATGATCCCCTTGGCTGTCAGTTCTTTATTAGGAAAAATAAAGCCATCAACTGACACCACAATTCCGCCTAATGCTTCTGCTAATTTTTCACTGAAAGTTGACTTCCCCGCTGCGACGGATCCTGCAACTCCAATGATCATAGGCGGACTAAGTTTTGCTTCATAAGCTTTTAGCGTTTTAGCAACGCATTCAAAATTTTTCATTTTATTTTCTTTCAAATAAAGTCTCATCTGTTGGGAGCAATGGACTAATTTCACCATCATAAATGATATCTAAATACCGCATTGCTCTTGAGGCAATCGTGTAGACAATTTGGCGATAGCTATCATCTGGATAGTTATCACGAGTTGCATCCCACATGACTACTGCATCGAATTCTAGTCCCTTTGCTAAGTATACAGGTAAAAGTAGGTTCCCTTCAACTAAACGTTGGTTAGCAGTTCTAATAAAGGTGGCATCAATCTTTTTACTTAATGCTTCTCCAGTCGCCAAGTCTTTAGTAATAATTGCGGTTGTTAAGCCTTCTTGACGATTGTGTTCGAGAATCTTTTGTAAAGTAGCCACTTTTTGATCTGTATTCCAAATAATTGGCTTGCGACCAGGTCGATTGAATGGCGTAATCTTTTCACCATCAAGCAAAATCTTCTTTGAAAAGTTAGTTAATTGTTCAGTAGAACGATATGACTTAGTCAATTGAATAACCTTGGTCTTCTTTGGATCAAAGAGACTTTGAATTTGTCCAAGCAAGTTACTTTTCACATCATGATGGAAAATTGCTTGATTCAAGTCGCCCAATAAAGTGAACTTAGCTCTTGGGAAGTAAGTCTTCAAATAAGCCACTTGGAATGGCGTATAATCTTGAATTTCGTCCACAAAGACATACCGCATTTGGAAATCCATTTGCTTACCAGTGATCAAGTCCCAAAGATATAAGTATGAAGAAGTATCTTCTAGTGACATTTCACTATTTTGTAAGCCATTCTTCACCCGTTCAATATCTTCTTGCCAAGCATCTGGATCAATGCCATATTTAGTCAAATCAACCATTTGTGGGATCGCACGCAAAAAGCGTAAATACTGCAAACGCATATTTACGAATTGATAGCGATTAATCCGCTTAGATAATGGCTTCAAGTATTTGATGACAATCTTCTTAGCTAAGAAGCGCATTTCATCTTCTTCGGATTTAAATTCTTGATCTGGATGATCATACAAGTCATTTAATTGATCCTTAGAAAGAGTTTCAATGTAATCTTGTACCCAACGCTTTTTGGATTCAGGAGTAACCTTGCTAGTTAGCATCTTTTGCAATTGCGTTCTCACTGCTTCGATTCGGTTAGCCAAATTATAATTTTCATTATATGAGTAGTAGAGTTCAGCGATTGTGTCTTTAGTAAACATTGGCTTATCTCTAAAAATCAAATCGCGAATCGCTAAGCCTTGTTTATTCAAGTGTTCAGCATACTTTTTCACTAATTTAAAGTAGGTCATTGAGTTCTTGAAATCAGTGATTTTACTCTTTTCACCCTGATTTTCTAATTGGTCAAAGATAGTTGAAATCTTCATTTTTGGCATTCGGCGAGCCACAAATTGCCAATAAGTCAATTGCACCATACTTTGTTCACCCATTTCAGGTAAAACATTCTTGATGTAATCGTTAAAAATCATGTTTGGGCTAAACATTACCACATCGCTACTAGTCAAATTACCACGGTAACGGTAAAGCAAGTACGCAATCCGTTGCAAAATTGCACTAGTTTTTCCTGATCCAGCTGCCCCTTGCACAAATAATAAATCAGCTGAAGTATCACGGATAATTGCATTTTGTTCACGTTGGATCGTGGTTACAATGCTCTTCATTTCTGTAGAAGATTTTTCAGATAAAGCCGATAGCAATAATTGATCCCCAATGGATTCATTAGTATCAAACATTTCGACAATCTTGCCATCTTCAATCATAAATTGCCGCTTTTTCTTAAGATCAACAGAAATCTCACCATCAGGAGCTTCATAAGAAACTTTTCCTAATTTTCCGTCATAGTAAACTGAAGAAATTGGTGCACGCCAGTCATAAATTAAGAATTGATCTTCATCCTTGGCAAAAGAACTTAAACCAATGTAAATAGTTTCATCTTCACCGTGTTCTTCTTTAAAATCAATTCTGGCAAAGAATGGCTTCTTTTGGAGGCGTTCAACTGTTGATAATTGAGCAGATGAATGTTGCCATGCATTTTCACGTTCATTTAATAATGTTTGTTGTTGGTGAATTGACAAAGCGGTTTCCATACTAGTTGAATAATTATCATAGTCCAAACGAACATCATCAAAGAAATGAGAGTTCAAATGTCTAGCTTCACTAGAAGCAGTTTTAATTTGTTTTTCTAAAAAAATTCTGCGTTTTTCTAGTAAGTCTAAAATCCAATCTAAGTGTTTTTGTTCTTCTTGTTTTGTCATCATACATAACTCACTTTATTTAAATCACAAAAATATAGTTATATAATTTTATCATAAATATAACTTATTTTTAAGTTGGAGGAATTATGAAAAGAATTTACGTTGTTAGACATGGGCAAACTTTTATTAATCGCTACAATAAAATGCAAGGTTGGTGCGATACTCCATTAACTGAAGAAGGAATTGCTGGTGCTAAAAGAACTGGTGAAGTTTTAAAAAATATTCCATTTGATATTGCCCTTTCAAGTGATCTTAAACGAGCATTTGATACCTGTGAACTAATCATGAGCAAAAATGTTAATCGTGATTTAGCACAACATTTAGCTTATCCATATTTTAGAGAACAATTCTATGGCTACTTTGAAGGAATGGACTCTGAAATGGCTTGGCAAATGATCGGTGGCCCTCACGGCTATCCTGATCGTCACGAATTATTAAGAAAAGAAAGTATCGATACTATTAAAGATTGGATCAAGGAAGCTGATCCTTATCATGATGCAGAAAACGCCCAAGAATATTGGAAGCGTATCGACCAAGGTTTCAAATTAATTCGTCAACTTGATGGTGCAGAAAACATTTTATTAGTTACTCATGGCTTTACTATTCGCAGCTTAGTTGATCACTATGGCCAACAATTTGATAAAAGTGCTAGCCCACAAAATGGATCAATTTCAATCATGGAAATGGACGAACAAAGTCAAAAATTTGTCTCCTTCAACCAAATGAAATTATAAAAACAAAAAAGACAAGCTCTTGCTTGTCTTTTTCTTATTTTTTCAAAACAATCTTCTGATAGATCTTGACTGTCACAAGGTAGTAAAGTGCGTAAAGAACCCAGAAAATTAATGCTTCTTTCCAAAGTCCATTCCATGGATTATCGAAAATTTTCTTAAAGAAATTCAAACCAAAGATGACGTTAATCGTTCCCATAACCCCTGGAACAATGAAGGTAATCGCTAGTTCATGGCGAATGGATGCCTTCATTACCTTAACAGAAGCACCAATCTTGTAGAGCATTTCGTAACGTTTCTTGTCTTGCAAAGCAGCTGATAAAACTTTAAACATCAAAGTTGAAGCTAACATGGTCAAGAAAGCAAGTGACAAGAAGTAACCCATAAATCTAAAGGCACCAGTCATCATCATCCCATTACGATAATTCATGTAGCCTGAGAATTGGAATACTGGATCTTTTTTAGTAGCTAAAATTTCGATCTTTTGTAGCACCTTTAAATCTTGATGTATGTCCTTAACTCGAATATAACGCAAGCTCTTTTGTAAGCCTTGCACCTTGTTGAATTCCGTTGCACTTACGTAGCGTAATTTTTTAGGCTTAAAGTTAGAAATCATCAAAAATGGGCTTGTTTCAGGAAAGAATTCTTTAGTTAATTGCTTCTTCGTAACTTTCTTAGTAACAGGGTTTTCACTCATGTCATGCATCAAGTCTTTGTAGTACAAAGGATGTTGATCAAGTTGCGTTTTGTTGACATAAATTTTGCCATCTTTTGCATACTTGTAGTCATAGCTTTGATCGCTCTTTACATGAAGCTTGGCAATTTGTGAATCAAGTGCTTTTGTTTTAGTTGAAAGCATTACGGCGTATTCGTTAGCCACAATTTTTTTGTTCAAATCTTGGAAACGTTGGCCCACTGCCATCGCACCTAATGCTAAAGCGAACATGATGCTAGCAATTGACAAAACAGTATTTAAACTATTAATTCTGAACTTAACTTGTCCCATCGTAAACAGACGGATTTTCTTGTAAGATAAGCCCTTATTTTTCATCAATAAATTAATCACAACAGTGAAAAATGAATTGAAGAGTAAGTAAGTACCAATCAAAATTCCAAAGAAAATAACTGATAACTTAAACTTCAAATTATCCATTGAGAAGTCCATCAATTGTGCATATGCTACAGCTAAGAAAGCTACCCCAAGCACCGCTTGAATCAATCTCACAATTGGCTTTTGACCATATAATTTAGCTGGACGTTCAGCTTCTTTGAGCAATTTAATTGCTGGCGTTCTGAGGAGTTTTTGTGTATTGAAAAAACTAGCAATTAAGAACAAGGCCATAAAGAATACCAAAGTCCAAAGAACTGCATCAAAGACAAAAGCACTTAAAGTTGGAATCGTTAATTCCAATTGAGAAATCAGCAGATTTCCGACAACTTTTGTTAATACGCCACCTAGTAAAATCCCGATTAAGGTTGAAACTGTACCTAAAATCAATGTTTCAAAGAAAATCATTTGGACTAATTTACTTCGCTTGGCTCCAAGCGTCAGGAACATTCCATATTCTTTTTGCCGCATATTTAGCAAGAAAGTATTCGCGTAAATTAGATAGAAGAAAGTAACAACCCCTAAAAATACTTCACCCATTCCAAATACAATTGATAAAGCAGCACTTGAAAGTGAGATAGAATCTTTATAAAGTTCAGGGTTAATTGTTACCGCTAAAAACATGTAAAAAATGGTGGCAGCTACAATCAAGCCAGAGAACAAGACAATGTAGTCTCGCCATTGCTTTTTAAAGCCGTTTAAAGATAACTTCAGTATCATCTTAAGCCTCCATTTCTAGGCGTTGAATCAAATCACGATAGAATTCTTGTTGACTCTTGTCTCCCTTAGCAATTTGTTCACTAATTAAGCCGTCTTTAATTGATAAAATGCGGTTTGCAAAACTAGCTGAGAACAAGTCGTGAGTTACCATCAAAATTGTTACGCCTTGTTGATTCAAGTCGCTCATTAGCTTCAACATTTCACGAGCACTGTTTGAATCCAATGCCCCAGTTGGTTCATCTGCTAACACAATTGATGGGTTATGCACTAAAGCTCTTGCAGCTGCTACACGTTGCTTTTGTCCACCAGATACTGCTGTTGGATATTTATCCAAAATTTCACTAATTCCTAAACGACTAGCAATTTGTTCAATCTTAGCATTTATTTCACGTGACTTTTTGCCTTGTAAAGTTAAAGGTAAGGCAATATTTTCACGATTAGTTAAATTTTCTAACAAGTTGAAATCTTGGAAAATAAAGCCAATTGCTTTACTTCTAAATTCAGTTAATTTTTTATTCTTAAGTTTAGTTAAGTCAAAATCACCTACTTGAATTGAACCAGTAGTTGGTCGGTCCAATGAAGATAAGCAATTTAATAAGGTACTCTTACCTGAACCTGATGCACCCATTACGGCAACAAATTCACCAGCTTCGACTTCAAAACTAATGCCCTTAAGAGCTTGATATTGTTTTTCACGCTTACTTCCGTAAGTCTTAGTAATGTCTCTTACTGTAACTATCTTGTTCATGTGGTTCTCCTTTTAGTGTAATATCTTACTAATATAGTATATGCATAGTTTAATTTTGTCAAATAAAAAAGATTACCAAAGTAATCTTTTTTTATTTGAATTTTTCAAACACGATCTGATCATCATCTTGCTTAAATAGAGCATGATCTAGATTAATCGTTTTATGCCATTTTTTATATTTGAACACAGCTGTATAACTGACATCGCTGTAATTATCTCCAGCAGGCAAAATATTAGTAACATAAATGCTGAGCTTTGCCTTTTTATGTTTGTGGTAAATTTGTTTGCTTAATTTTGCAAACTTCTTGTAGTCAGCTTCATTCTTAAATTGGTCTTTATCAGGTGACTTATACATTTGATAAATGGTTTGCCCCGCTTCTCTAGGCGACAAAATGCCGACCCAATTTGGACTAACAACATAATTACCATCTTCATCTTTGTAGATAACATGCTTTTTAGGCTTGGTAAAGTCAGGATTATTATCATTATCGTAATCATCCCCGCTGGCTTGATCCATCTTAAGTAAGCGAGAAAAGTTAGTTACCTTATCGGACCAAATTTCTTTACCATCGTAATTACTCTTAACTCTAAGTTCAAACTTCTTGGTAATCCGATAATTATCAAAACTAGCTTCACCAGATTCATCAAGGTTTTTGACAAACTTATCGTTTAAATAAACTTGGCCGTTGGGTACACTTTTCACAATAAATGAGACGGTCTTGATACTCATGTCAATTGTTTCTTGTTTCCACAAGTTAACAACTGCATTAGTCTTAACTTCTTTGCCATTAATTCGGCTCTTAATCATTAAGTTATACCGACCTGGCAAGCGATAGCCTAGATCTGCATAGTAGCTATTGCCTGAGCCCTCAAGATCACTGTAGCGCTTATTGTTTAAGTATAAAGTTGAGTGAGCATGATTAGTTTTCACTTGTGGTCGAAAAACTGCAATCCGTAACACGTATCTTGGAAATAGTAGCCAATAACTACCATTAGTAGTTAATTGAATGGTGCCAGTTGACTTTCTAGCTTTAATATCTGCCAGCAAGCGATTGCGAGCTACGGTGTTTTTAGCAAAATATTTTTGCACCGGCTTTAAATTTTGATTCGTAATTTTCAAATCCCATTGACTAGGAATTACGACTGAGCTGGCATCCTTAGTCGGATCGACAATCATTTCACTTAAGCGATAAATTTGGCGGTCAGGTTCGTAATACCAACTACCCACTCCATAAGCTATGCCCCCTAAAACGATTAGGGCCAGCAACCATTTAAGAACTTTCACAATGCTACCTCTTTCTAAGTGCTTGGGCTACTATGATATAATAATAAGAAAAATTTAAGTTTTCAAGGAGGAGATAGAATGTTTGAAACTAAAGATCCGACCAAGCGTGTCATCGTCTCTGGACTTGATACGAACAATCCTTCTTTCAACTATGAAATGACTGAGCTGGCCAATCTGGCAATGGCTAATAATTTCGAAGTAGTCAAAAAAATTACCCAAAAGCTCGATCATCCAATCAACGGTACTTATTTTGGTTCTGGTAAAATCAATGAAATTAAAGAATGGCTTGATGCTGAAGAATGTGACTATCTTGTAGTTAATGACGAATTAAGTCCAATTCAAATTAAGAACTTAGAAAAAATGACACGTCGCCAAGTCATTGATCGAACTAAATTAATTCTGCTCATTTTTGCAGATAGAGCTCAAACTAAGCAAGCTAAATTGCAAGTTCGTTTAGCTGAATTGCAATATGAATTGCCACGTTTACGTGAACAAAACGTCAGCTACGACCAACAACGTGGTGGTAGTGCACTAACTCGTGGTAGCGGTGAAACCGCCTTGGAATTAAACCGTCGAACGATTGATAAACAGATTGCTTTTATCAAAAATGAATTGGTGAAAATTTCTAAGCAAGAAGCAACTAAAGCTCAAGCCAGAAAGAAAAGTGCTTTGCCTCACGTGGCTTTGATTGGCTATACTAACGCTGGAAAATCCACCACTTTAAATCAAATTTTGCGACAATATTCAGCAAATCCTAAATTGGTTTTCGAAAAGAATATGTTGTTTGCCACACTCGATACGTCAATTAGACGAGTAGATCTACCTGACAAACGTAGTATTATCCTAAGTGACACGGTTGGTTTTGTTTCTAAATTACCTCATAAATTGGTTGAAGCTTTTAAAGCCACTTTGCAAGAAGTTCTTGATGCCGATCTGTTAGTCAATGTAGTTGATGTCAGTGATAGCCATCAAAAAGAGATGATTGAAACTACTAAACAGGTTTTAAAAGAAATTGGTGCTGACAAAATTCCAATGATTACGGCCTATAATAAAATTGACCGAACTGACAACTATCCGGGAATCATTGGCGATGACGTTTATTATTCAGCTCGCAACAGTATTGATAATTTAATCAAATTAATTTCTCGTAAAGCCTTCCATTATTTGGAACCAGTGACTTTAGAATTAGCTACTGATCAAGGAAATATCCTAAATCAACTCTATTCCGAAGGACAAGTCTTAAAGACTGAGTACGAAAGTGATAAAATAGAAGTTAGTGTATATCTACCACAAAATTCAAAAGAAAAATTCAAGCAATACATTAAGGAGTAATGAATGAAGATTCGTAAATTACTAATCTTTCCAACTGCTCTAGTAATTTTGCTCACTTCAAGTACTAGCGTTTTTGCGGCTAGTTACAGTAAGAGTGAATTGTCAAAAGTTAGATATTACCAGAAGTTGTATCAAGGTCTATCAAAAAAAGCCTACAATGAGAGTAATTTATATAAAAGTAAGCCACGCTTATTTGCAAAATTTAAAGTAGGTAGTTTAAGTAATGCCTACATTACAACTTCTCTTGGATATTTAAATTACTACAGAAGAATCGTTGGATTGCCACCTGAAAAGACTTATTCACGAATCAATGCCGATGCTCAGGCTGGTGCTAGTGTATTAGCCTCTTTAAATGCTGACGTTTCACTATCAGCTCACGGCTTGAGTGCCTATAAAAAGCCAGGTTATATTTCAAACTCAATCTGGAGACGAGCATCTGCTGTTACATTTGGAAATATTAACTTTATTGAAGATGACAAAGCATATAGTCCTGAACAAAATATGACGGACTTGTTGAAAGAAACTGCCAACCTCGCTGGTAAAGGTAATGTTGGTCACCGGGCCTTAATTTTATCTTCTAAAGCTACCAAGATGGGCTTTGGAGCTGCCTACGGTACTAACGGTACCCTTTATTATGTGCAAAATGGTGTTTTTGCAAATGACATTGTCAGAAAACCAGTTAAAAAGATTGTAACTTATCCAGCAGGACCAGTTTTCCCAATCGAAATGTTATCTGACAATACGCCTTGGTCAGTCGGCTTTGCAACTCGTCGTTTATCAAAGAAGCCAACAGTTTATATTTCAGATTTGACTGATAAAGTTAAAAAGAAAGCTTTAAGTGTTAAAGTTTTCGATTCATACTACTTTGGATATGGCTATCTTTCAATTGTTACTTTCTACAATCCAATAAAATTGATCAATACACACAAGTATCAAGTAACAATTTCAAAAGTTTACAACTACAAATTCAGATTATTCCAGCAAAATGGAACTGACTAGCAAAAAAAGAAGGATCGATGATCCTTCTTTTTTGTTTTGTTTTATTTTTTGTTTTTACAAAACACGCTTAGCAATTGATGGGTAGAAGTATTGACTTAAGGTTTGTAAAACAACCCCTTCTTTTGGTGTTGCTGCAGCAATGTATTGATTATTTCCAATATAGATACCGACATGGTATGGTGCCGTCTTTGAACCCCAGAATAATAAATCTCCAGGTTTAAGACTCTTCATATTAACTTCTTGTCCAACTTTAACTTGGTCATAAGTTACTCTTGGCAAACTTACGCCAGCAGCTTGCTTAAAGACATATTGAACCAAACCTGAGCAGTCAAAACTTTCAGGACCGGTTGCACCCCAAACATAGCTCTTACCAACTTCTGAAGCAGCTAATGTAATCACTGATGAAACAGTTGATGAAGCCTGATTGGCAACAGTTTGAACTTGGGTAGTAGCTTCTTTTTTCTTTGGAACAGAAACTGACAAAGTCTTCATTTGAACTGAAGAAGTTTTCTTATTAGTTTTTGTTTTAACTTTTGCTTTAGCCTTTACTGAAGTCTTTTTAACTGTGGTCTTAATTTTCTTAGTGTGCTTCTTCTTAGATTTAGCACTCTTAGTTGCAGGAACTTCAACTAGTAAAGTATAACGAGCTTGAATCCATTCATTACGACCAATTTCGTACCAAAGTTGGCCTTTCTTATCTACTCGTTCACTTGCAACATTCCAATATGAATGATTTTGTGCCTTGAAACCAGCATATTTTCCATTGTTATAGTTGGTGTAAACAGGTAAACCAGTGCCTTTCAAATATTGAACTTGCACTCGTTTCATGTTGCTGGTAGTTTTAGCTGCCATGACTGATTTTGGTGCACTAACTAGTGAAACTGTTGATAGCAGTACGGTTGTGGCAGCAGAAACATCCCATAACTTCTTATGTTTCATTTCTTTATCCCCCGGTTAATTGTTATATTAAAACACTGAGCTAAAATCTATTCTACACCGTTTTTAAAAAATTAAAAAGGTTACTTTGATTAAAGTAACCTTTTTATTATTGATCAGTTGTTTTTTATAAAATTCTCTTAGCAACTGATGGGTAGAAGTATGAGCTAAGAGATTGTTGGATAACACCTTGGCTAGGTGATGCTGCGTGGATGTATTGTCCACCACCAATGTAAATACCTACGTGGTAAGGAGCACTTGCTGAACCCCAGAACAATAAGTCACCAGGTTCAAGATTGCTCATTGAAACACGCTTACCTTGGTTTACTTGAGTGTAAGTAGTTCTAGTAATGTTGATACCAGCTGCCTTTGAGTAAACGTAGCTAGTCAAACCTGAACAGTCAAAACTATTTGGACCAGTTGCACCCCAAACATATTTCTTACCTAATTGAGCACGAAGCAAAGTAACAACTGCTGCTGCAGTACTTGAAGCTTGCTTCTTTCCCTTCTGAGTGTACTTCTTAGTGTACTTAGCCATGATCCACTTGCCAGTGCCAACACGGTACCACTTGTGGCCCTTGTAAGTAACCATTTGGTAAACTTTCCAAACAGTGTTGTGTTGAGCACGAACTTTAGTGAACTTACGACCAGTCTTGTAAGTGTTCCAAATGTTAATGCCGTAACCAGGTACATAGTTAATTCTAACTTTCTTGATTACCTTGTTTGAAACTACTTGAGTAGTATCTTGGCTAGTTTGACTAGTTTGAGCTGCTTGATCACTTTGTGATTGAGCATCACTTGAAGTTGATTGTGAAGTAGTTGGGTTGCTTGATGATTGAGAAGCATCATCAGCTTTTACTGTAGTATTTTGAGCAACTAGTGCAGTTACAGCAAGTGCAGTTGCTGCTGAAACTTTAAGTAAATTCTTGTTGATTTCCATATTATAAAAAACTCCTGATAAATGTTTTTACTAACGGTTTATATAATAGTATTATTAAGTTACAGAATTGTTACAAAAATAATACATGATATTAAAAAAAGAGGCTTTGACTATTTCAAAACCTCTTTTTATGTGTTTTATATCAGATTTTCTGAAAATTAAATGACACGTTTAGCAAGTGATGGGTAGAAGTAAGCACTTAAAGTTTGCTTAACAACACCTTGACTTGGAGTAGCTGCATGAACATATTGACCATGTCCAATGTACATACCTACGTGGTAAGGAGCACTCTTAGGTCCCCAGAAAAGAAGATCTCCAGCTTTCAAGTGCTTTAAAGAAACTCTCTTACCATTCTTAACTTGCGTATAAGTGGTTCTGGTAATGTTCTTTTTGATAGCCTTCTTGTAAACATAGCTAGTTAAGCCTGAGCAATCGAATCCGTAAGGTCCAGTTGAACCCCATACGTAGCTCTTACCAACTTGCTTTTTAATTAACTTTACAAGCTTAGCTCTCTTAGTAGCAACTGAAGCATGTACAGTGTCATGATGTACAGTTACAGCAAATCCTGCAACCAATCCTAAACTAATGATAATTTTTGCAAATAACTTTTTCATATGTTCTCCTGATATAAAACTTTTCGTTTCAATTGATTTCAATAAGAAACTATACAGGAGAAATGTTACAAAGCAATTTCAAAAAGATAACTAGATAATTAAGCAATAGTAACAAGATCTAGAGATCTTTTAACATTTTTTCTAAACATAACACAGTGTAATCCCAATCATCATTAACAATTGTGACTGCATCTTTGGCTAAATATCCAGGTAAAATATTCATATTTCCTTTAGATAGACGCTTTTGAATCGTGTCAGGATCATCCCCACGTTCATAAAGGCGGTCTTTCAAAATATCGGTAGAAGAAGTAATGACGTTAAGAATGGTAATTTGATCGGGAATCTTCTTATAATAAGAAATAACTCCTTGCACATCGACAATTAAGGTTACCAAATCTGAGTTTTCAAAAGCCCTTTGTAAACCTTCTTCACTAGAGCCATATTGCCAATCACCATATTTAATATGTTCAAAGAAATGTAATTTAGCGAAACTTTCATTGCTTTCAAAATAGTAACTTTGGCCGTCTACTTCGCCTTCTCTCATTGGACGAGTTGTGTGCGTAATTACTCGAGGAATATTATGTTCATTTTGTAAATAATCAGAAATTCTCGTTTTACCTGCACCGCTAGGTCCAACAATTAAAATTACTTTCTTTTTCATTTCATTACTCCTTAAAAAACATCTACACTATATAATACACAAAAATTCTCGTAAAAAAATACTTGCAAAATTACCAACTTTATATTAATATTTCTCCATTAACTCAAAGGGAGGAAGACACATGAAAAAAGCAGACGTTAAGTTAGGATCAATCGTTGAAGCTAAATCTGAAGAAGAAATCAAGTTTCCATTCCAAGGAAAAGTTGAAAAGATTTATGAAAATTCAGCAATGTTATCAATTACGTCTTTCAACCCAGAAGATAAAGCTGCAGTTAGTGATTTAAATAGTAAGATTGTTGTTAACTTTAAGAACTTACGCAATGCTAAACCTGCAAAAGATAGCAAAACTGCTTCTACTAATGAAGTAAAAATCGAAAAGATTGAAAAAGAAGAAGAGTAGCATTGTGCTACCCTTTTTTTATGTGTAAAGGAAACTATATGAATAAAAAAATTCTTTATTGGTTTGTCATCTTGCAACCAATTCTCGATATTTACTGGTTCTATAATGGAAAATTAGCAACCATTTTACCCTTCACTATTCCGACAATTATCAGGCTGATTGCTTTATTTGTCCTAACGGTGCTCTTTTTAAAATACATTTTACAAGATAAATTTTTAATCGCGTATATTGCCCTATTAGTTGTCTTCAGTGGCCTGCATTTATACATGATGCTTCACTTTGCGGGAGATTTTGGCTATAGCACAACTGGCGAAGCTTTCTATTTATTACGAATGATGATTCCGATCGCCATTCTCTTTTTCACTAAATATAGTAATTTTAGTAAAGAAAACTTCTTTAAAGCGGTGACGATTGTCAGTTTACTTTTCTCATTGACCGTCGTGATCTCAAACCTCTTGATCATTTCGCTTCGAAGCTACGAGACAGGTCAAATCAGTGGCAATATTTTCATGTGGTACACCAATCCCAACCTTGGGTATTCTCACATTGCTTCTAAAGGCTTCTTCAACTTTTCTAATATGTTGAGTGCAGTCATGCTGATGCTGGTGCCACTTGTGACTTATCAAGTAAGCTACCATCTTTCTAAAAAGACAATTTTGGTAGCTATCATGCATGCTTTAGCCATGATCGAAATTGGTACAAAGATTGCTTTAGCTGGTGTCATAATTGGCTTTTTGGTATCATATCTAGCCTTATTTATTGCTAAAAATCGTCCTAATTTCAAAAAGACTATGCTTGTAATTGTTGCCATCGAAGCACTAGCCTTGGTTACATTGCCAGTCGGCCCAGTGATGCAACGCTATAATTATGAAAAGTTATTGGCTAAACAGTCTGATGATCAAACAAGTCAATTAAACAAAACCCTTAAAGAAAAGCTTTCACAACTTTCTGGACAAGCCAAGCTAGATTATGAAAAAGACTTTATCAAAAATAATTATCAAGCATATTCACTTAACCCTAAATTTGTTTTAAAGGGCTATCCATACACCAAGGATCCTGAATTTTGGATCAAAATTATGCAAGAACCTGGCGAAGCTCGGATGAATAACCGTTATCTTGAAAAGCAAATGCTCAAACGGGCCAGTGAAAAGAACGGCCAAACCAAAACTTTGCTTTTCGGAATGGGCTTTATGCGACAAACTAATATTTTCATTCTAGAACGAGACTTTATCAGTCAAATTTATAGTCTAGGAATTTTCGGCATGTTGTTACTGGTCGGACCATCTATTGTCAGTTTATTACTTGGCCTTTGGAAATTATGGAAAACCAGAGACGAGTTAATTATTAGTACCGTCTTAGCCAGTGCCATGATTTTGTTTGCTGCATACTATTCAGGCAACGTGCTTGATTTCTTAACTTCCAGCATTATTTTAGCTTTCGTCAACGGCTTTATGTTGTCATATAAAAAAGACTAGCAATTGCTAGTCTTTTTCTTGTTCTTTAATAAAACTTTTATCGGGTACCCGAATTAAGTAATAATTAGTTGCTACATTACCAACGTGCAAGCCTAAACCGTTTCTAAAAGTATTTTTGTACTTAGCAGTGTAAATCGCTACAAAGGCGTGTTGATATTTTTTATCCATTTGCATCAATTCATTTTTGTCATATGGAACTTGTAATGAGTTCAATGACCAAGGCTCTTTAGTAAAGGCAATTGAGGCATAGGTATTATTCACAGTAAAGCGACTTCCATCAGTGTAGAAGCGATAATTAACCAAGCGATTTTTTGATTGCGTATAAGAATACTTCACATAGGCTGTATTGTTATTGCCACTCACCATGCTAACTAATGGCTTGTAAGTTACCTGACTTTCGATCTGAGCATTATTGTTCAAATTTGGATTATAGAAGAAAACTAATTCCAAAAAAGAAGCAAAGAGCACACATAAGACAGTAACTTCAACCAAGTTAATCGCAAAATCGATTTTGCTAAAACGCTTATTGCCTTTTAAAATCATTCCAATTCTGCGGTAACGAATGTCTTTAGTCACAAACACTGCATAAACAGCAATTAATAGCCAACATAGGATTCCGATTAAGTTCCAATTAAACATTATTTTTCAGCCTTCTTTTTAGAATTCTCACTCATTTGCTTAAAGAATGCTTGCATTGCATCTGCCATCTTGTCAGCTACTTGATCTAAATCGTTCATGACTTCATTGCAATCTGCTAAAACATCAATTCTAAAGTGTGATGCATTAACATAGTCTCCGCTAGCTTCTAAATAAATCTTAACTTCGTATTCTTTTTCTTCATCGCAGAAGTTACTGATCTTTTTGTAGTTAGCAAATGGTAAATTGATAATATTACTTTCTAAAGTGAAAGTGACTGGTCGCATCCCCTCAACCAGCATCCCCGTTGAAACGAGTCTGTCCTTGCTAATCGCAATTTTCACTTTATTTAACAAAACACTGGCAGCCTCTTTACACTTAGCCTTACTTTTTAGATCAGCGTAACGAGCTGTTTCCAGATCTTCTAAAAAATCTTTTTCTTCAATTTTCTTGATTAATTCTTTAGTTAAAATTTTCAAAATTTTTATTCCAATCTTTTATATCTACTATAAGATTACTCAAAAACTTGTCTAAAAACAAATTAAATTTTCGATTTTATTTGTTTAACAAATGCACATTTCTGGTGTATATTTATAATTGTAAACGGATACATAGAAGAGGGTATGCAAAATGATCTCAAATAAAGAAATAATCAAGAAATATTTTTACAAGGATGAAGACTTCGATAAAAACCACTTCCGCTACAAGGAATTACATATTCCACAAGGCGTTGAAGCTCAACCTTTAGCTGTTCCTCCAGTATTGGAACCCGACAAGCAAGAAGGTAATGAAGTTTGGTTTACTATTGAAGCTCAAGAAGGCGACACTCAAATCTTGCCAGGTAAGAAGACTCATACTTGGGGCTACAACGCACCAATGCTTGGTAAGACTATGGTAGTAAAAACTGGTCAAAAAGTTCACGTTAAACTTAAGAACAGTTTGCCAGAATTGACTACTTTCCACTGGCACGGAATGAACACCCCAGGTATTGAAGCCGACGGTGCCTGCCACGCTCCAGTTTACCCAGGTGAAACTAAGGAAATCAGCTTCACTGTAGAACAACCAGCTGCATTGACTTGGTTACACGCTCACCCATGTCCAAGTACTGCTTCACAAGTTTGGATGGGATTAGCTATGGGTGTTGTTGTAACTGATGACAACGAAGCTCGTTTACCAATTCCAAAGGCATACGGTAAAGACGAATTCCCTATTGTTTTGCAAGACCGTATTTTCCACGAAGATAACCAATTTGATTATGAACGTGACTACGATCCAATGGGTGTCTTCGGTGACGTACCAATGATTAACGGTGTTGTTCGTCCATACATTGATGTTACTACCCAAAAAGTTCGTCTCTTGTTCTTAGGTGGTACTAACCGTCGGGAATGGCGTTTACACTTCACTGATGACTTGCCAATGACTCAAATCGCTGGTGACGACTCATTCCTAGAACACCCAGTAACAGTTGATAGATTGCTTGTTGGTCCTGGTGAAAGATTACAAGTAGTGGTCGACTTTGGTAAATACCGTGAAGGTGATATCATTAATCTATATACCGATGACTTTAAGTTAATCGAATTTAGAATTCACCACTTTGAACCAGAAAACTCAGAAATTCCTGACACTTTGTATGATCCAAAGGCATTAAGAGATTTGCCAGTTCCAGAAAATGCATCAATTCGTCACATCACCATGGATGACCACGATAAGATGAATGGTAGAAGTTTCTCAATGCAACGAATTGACCTTAAGACAAAAGTTGGTCAAGCAGAATACTGGGATATCACTAACACTAATACCAGTCACGAAGGTATGCTTCACCCATTCCACACTCACGGAGCTCACTTCTTAGTAATCTCTCGTGATGGAAAGACTCCAAACCCTAACGAAATTGGCGTTTTGAAGGATACTGTTGAAGTAGCACCTGGTGAAACTGTACGTATCAAGTTGATGTTCCCACACACTGGTGTTTACATGTACCACTGCCACATCATTGAACACGAAGATGCAGGTATGATGGCCCAAATCCAAATTTATGACCCAGATGATGCTGATCATGAATACAAATTAATGGATATGGCTACCTTAACTAGAGCCTTCGCTAAAGAACGTGGTATTGACGAATGCGAAGTCTTCATGCCAGGTATGTGTATGGAAGGATACGGCCCTGCAATGGCTTGTCATAAGGATGCTTCAAGTGGTGCTAGTGAACACTAATTAAGGAGAAAGCCTATGCCAAAAGTAGCTGTTGTTTTCGCAGATGGTTGCGAAGAAATCGAAGGACTAACCCAAGTTGATGTATTACGTCGATTGGGAATTACCTGTGATATGGTTGGGTTAACCAAACTTGAAATCACAGGTGGCCACGATATCAAGTTTAGTTGTGATAAGATTCTCGCGGATGATTTATATGATTATGACTTAGTCAGTTTTCCAGGTGGAATGACTGGTGCTGAAAATCTTAGAGATAACGACAAACTGATGGGACTTATGAAAAAACGCCATGCAGATGGCAAATGGTGTGCAGCGATGTGTGCTGCTCCAATTGCCTTTGATCGCTATGGACTTTTGCAAAAAGCAAATTATACTTGTTACCCTGGTTTTGAAAAAGATATTAGTAGCAATAATCCCCAAAGCACTTTTTCAGATGACATTGTCATCGTCGACTCCCGCGAAAAACTAATTACTAGTCGTGGACCTGCTACTGCATTAGCTTTCAGTTACAAAATTGCTGAGACACTTGGTATTGATACAAGTGATTTGCAAAATGGTATGCTTTATTCATACTTGATGAAGCAAAAATAACCCCTCAAGTAAAAAGACAGACAAGAAATTCTTGCCTGTCTTTTTTTATTTATCGCCAACTAAGATATTTGACTTAACAATGACATAATCAACAACTCTAATTGCTGATAAATCACGTCCACCAGCATAAGAAATCGCTGATTGTAAGTCTTCTTCCATTTCTTCCAAAGTGTCCTTAATAGAGCCTCGATAAGGAACTAGCATTTCTTTACCTTCAACATTGCGGTAGGCACCCTTTTGTTGTTGAGAAGCTGAACCCCAATATTGCTTATACTTCTTACCATCAATTTCTAACAAATGGCCCGGAGTTTCTTCATGTCCAGCAAAAAGAGAACCAATCATCACCATGCTGGCACCAAAACGCACCGACTTAGCAATATCACCATTATATCTCACACCACCGTCAGCAATTAATGGCTTTCTGGCAGCTTTACTACACATTCTCAAAGCAGCTAATTGCCAGCCACCGGTACCGAATCCAGTTTTCAATTTAGTAATGCAGGCTCTACCTGGTCCAATTCCCACTTTAGTAGCATCTGCCCCAGCATTTTCTAACTCTCTAACCGCTTCTGGTGTTGCAATGTTTCCAGCCGTTAAAAAGCTATCAGGCATCTTTTCTTTAATATAGTGAATCATCTTGATCACATAATCAGAATGCCCATGAGCAACATCGATTGTAATATATTCAGGTATTAACTTGTCTTTCACCAATTGATCAATGAAATCATATTCAGCATCTTTAATACCAACTGAAATTGAGGCGAACAGCCCTTTTTCATGCATCATTTTGATAAATGCTGGTCGTTTTTCAGGTTCAAACCGATGCATTACATAGTAATAACCATTTTCGGCTAGCCAAACAGCTAAGTCATCATCGATAACACTTTCCATGTTTGCTGGAACTACTGGAAGTTTGAATGTTCGTGTTCCAAACTTAACACTAGTATCGGCTTCTGACCGGCTTTTAATAATACATTTATTGGGAACCAATTGAATATCGTCATAATCAAAGGCTTCTAAGCTATAATAATTGCTCACAGTGATCTCCTCAATCTTTAAAAGTTACATGATCAATATATCTAGATTTAGATTTTTTGTCAACTTTTCAAGAACTTTTAAAAGTATATTTTATATTTTGTTCGTGTTTTTCTTGACTTGCATTTTTTTACCTGCTACACTTGTTACGTTTTGAAGAGCAGAAAAGGAGAATTGTCATGTCATCAATTGCAATTATCGGAAGTCAATGGGGCGATGAAGGAAAAGGTAAAATCACCGATTATTTCAGTGAACAAGCTGATTGGGCAGTTCGCTCAAATGGTGGTAACAACGCTGGCCATACCATCGAATTTAACGGTCACGAATTTAAAATGCGTTTAATTCCTTCAGGAATTTTTGCTGCTAAAAAAGGTGCTGTCGTTGGAAACGGCGTTGTCATTAATCCTGAAGTCTTATTCAGTGAATTAGCCACTTTAGCTGATAGCGGTATCGATACTTCAGGCTTAAAAATTTCTAACCGAGCTCATGTGATTATGCCTTACCACATTTTAGAGGACGAATATCAAGAACTCGCTAAAGGAAAAAATAAAATCGGAACTACTAAAAACGGTATTGGCCCCGCATATATGGATAAAGCTGCTAGAAACGGCATCCGTGTCTGTGACTTATTAGAGGAAGCTACTTTCAAGGAAAAATTGGAAAGTAACCTTGCTTATAAAAATTCTCTTTTCACTAAAATCTATAATCAAGAGCCACTTGAATTCGAACCAATTTTTGAAAAATATCTTGAATATGGACGTAAGTTAAAACCTTTTGTGACTGATACTTCTGTCTTAATCAACGATGCCTTAAAGCGAGACGAACGAGTATTATTTGAAGGTGCTCAAGGGGTTATGCTGGATATCGATGAAGGTACTTATCCATTTGTAACTTCTTCAAACACTATTTCTGGCGGTATTGCTGCTGGAATCGGTGTCGGAGCTAACAAGTTAGATACTATCATCGGTGTGATTAAGGCTTACACCACTAGAGTTGGAGCTGGTCCATTCCCTACTGAATTAACTAATCAAACTGGTGACAAAATTCGAGATATTGCTCATGAATACGGTACAGTTACTGGTCGCCCCCGTCGAATCGGTTGGTTTGATGCGGTTGCACTTCGCCATGCCATTCGCGTTTCTGGAATTAACGCTTTAAGTTTGAACATTTTAGATGTTTTTTCAGGTTTCGACGAAATTAAAATAGCTAACACTTACGAATTAGCTGGTGAAAAAATTGACTACTACCCTGCTAGCTTGTCCGAATTAGATGCATGTCATCCGATCTATGAAACTTTACCAGCATGGAAAGAAGATATTAGCCAAGTCAAGGAATACACGGACTTACCTGAAAATGCTAAAGCATTTTTAAAGCGAATCGAAGAAATCAGTCAAGTTCCTCTAGTGACGGTTTCTGTCGGACCTGACCGTCTCCAAACAATTGTTGTCCGTAATCCATGGGAGAATTAAGATGTTAGATCGTTATACTCGCCCAGAAATGGGAAAAATTTGGTCACTCGAGCACAAATATCAAGCTTGGCTCAAAGTTGAACTTTCTGTCTGTAAAGCTTGGAATAAATTAGGTGAAGTCCCCGATGATGATTTAAACAGCCTCTTAAAAAATGCCAGCTTTTCGGTAACGAGAATCGCTGAACTAGAAGCAGAAACTCATCATGATTTAGTTGCTTTTACTCGTGCAGTCTCAGAAAGTCTTGGCGAAGAAAAGAAATGGGTTCACTATGGACTCACATCAACTGATGTAGTTGATACAGCTCAAGGGGTGCTTTTAAAAGAAGCCAATGAAATCATTTTAGATGATCTTGAGCAGTTAAAAACGACTTTTAAAAAGCTAGCCGAAAAATACAAATATACGGTAATGATGGGACGAACTCATGGCGTTCAAGCTGAGCCAATTACTTTTGGCTTAAAAATGGCCCGCTTTTACGCTGAATTAGAACGTAACATCGACCGTTTCAAACAAACAAGTCATGCTGTCGATTCTGGTAAAATTTCTGGAGCAGTCGGAACTTTCGCTAATATTCCACCTGAAGTTGAAGAATATGTCTTAAAAGATCTTGGCTTAACTCGGCAAAAAATCACCACCCAAGTCTTGCCTCGTGATTTACATGCCGATTATTTAGCCACTCTCGCTTTAATCGCAACCAGCCTTGAAAATTGGGCAACTGAAATCAGAGCCTTACAACGATCAGAAATTCACGAAGTTGAAGAACACTTTAATGCAGGTCAAAAAGGTTCATCAGCCATGCCCCATAAGCGTAATCCGATTGGTTCAGAAAACATTTGTGGAATGGCACGAGTTATTCGTGGCCACATGTTGACAGCTTTTGAGAATGTAACTTTATGGCACGAGCGTGATATTTCACATTCTAGTGCTGAAAGAATCATTTTACCTGACAGCACAATCGCTCTAGATTATATGCTGACACGCTTTAATCGTATTATGACTAATCTTGATGTTTTCGAAGACACCATGAAAGAAAATATGACTAAGACCTATGGCTTAATTTACTCACAACGTCTTTTATTAAAATTGATTGACGAAGCTGGACTAAGCCGTGAACAAGCATATGATTTAGTCCAAGGATTAACTGCTAAATCTTGGGCAAACCACCAATCATTTAAAGAATTGGTCTTACAAAGTCCAATCACCGACTACTTGAGTACAAGTGAGATTGATGATGCCTTTGATTATCGTTATCACTTACGTTATGTTGATGATATTTTCAATCGTGTTTTCAAGTAAAAGAAAAGACAGACAAGAAATTCTTGTCTGTCTTTTTTTATGCCATTGAATCCCATGGGGCAACGTCAGTCGCATCCCCTTCACTAATTTTAACTAATGATTCAGGTAGATATTGTTTTTTCACAACAACTTTAAAGAGATATTCGTCAAACCATTTGTCAGTCATGACAAAGTAGCCCTTATCTCCTACCTTAGTTCCCCAAGAATTTTCAATCTTCCATTTAGTCGGTTGACCATCAACTAAATCTACTCCAACTAGCGTCATCGCATGGGTAGAACCACTGGCTCTAGTTAATAAACGTTCTTCTTTGTTTAACTTAGTATTAATGCCAAAAAGTTCATCAGTTGCGTAAAGGTCAGTTGCCAAAATTCCAGCTTGACGATCACTTTCTTTACCTACATCACAACCGAACCAAATAGTTTCGCCAGCTTGCAATTGCTTGATTGCAGCGTCCTTAAGAACTTCAATTTTAGTGTTTAAGAAACGCACTGGGCTTCCATTTTCGACATTATCTTCAAATGGTAAGCCATACAACTTATCATATTCGTGGTCTGGAGCATTGAATAAAACAACATAGTCATCCAAATCATCTTCAAAATAGTTCTTAAAGAAATCTTGTGGACTCATTTGACCATCATTATGGTATTTACCATCATCATCTTGATATTCAAGCACAAATTGATCTGCGGGTTCACCAAAGGCGATTGCAACCATCCGGTAAACTTCAGCTAAGAACTCTTCTTTTTTAGCCATAGCAGCTGCTTTGTCACCTGCTGCAACTAACTTTCTTAAAACTAATGCATTCTCACGCATCTTATTATTCAAATAACCGTTAAAAGTTGCAGTATTGTTGGCAGAAAAGCTTTCTTCATGAGCATAGCTAGGTAACAAACCATATTTTCTAATTAAAGAAATTGCCATATGCCATTGTCCACCATCAGAAACAGGTGAACTCAAATAGCTTTGCACGTAGCGATCATCTAATGGCTTGTCTGCGGTATCGATAATATGATTTAAAAAGATATTAGCTCTTTCAAGTCGGTCCCAGAAGAATAAATGATTTTGTGAAAAAGTAAAATTCTTAACATGATATTTCTTAGCAAATTGATGACGTAATACGTTCAATCCAGCGAAGAGCCAGCAGCGACCAGATTGTTTTTGATCAGTTACGTTATCAGTTGGAACTTCAATTGAAAAAGTCCGATTAATTTGATTAGAGACCGCTGCATTATAGCTTGCCACTCTAACACCAGACTTTGAACTAGCCCGTTCTTTGACTTTGTTTTCAGTATTTCGATAAGCAGCTTGATATTGCTTGATTTCCTTAAAAGTTAATTCTTTATCCATAAAATCACCTCTAACTAATTGTTATTGCTTCAATAGTAACATCTTTTTCAGGTTTATCTTGAAAGTCGGTTTTCACCTTAGCAATTTTATCAACAACATCCATGCCATTAATCACTTGGCCAAAAACAGTATGATGGCCATCAAGCCAAGGAGTACCACCTTGCTTGTAGGCATTGATAATCTCCTTAGGATAGCCAGCATCAACCATACCATGACGAATTCGCTTAGGCATATTTTTATTTTGCACGATGAAAAATTGACTACCGTTGGTATTAGGACCAGCATTGGCCATTGATAAAGCCCCACGCAAATTAAACAGCTCATCAGAAAACTCATCTTCAAAGGCTTCGCCCCAAATACTTTCACCGCCCATACCTGTACCAGTAGGGTCACCACCTTGAATCATGAAGTCACTAATTACCCGGTGAAAAATAACTCCATCATAATAACCCTTTTTCGCCAAGGTCACGAAGTTTTCAACTGTCTTAGGAGCTTGCTTTTCAAATAATTGAATTTCAATGTCTCCCATATTAGTTTTAATTAACGCTTTTGGTCCAGTTACATCTGCTAATTTTAATTGTGGGTAATCCATATTTTCTCCTTTAGTCAACGTTCCATTCTTTCAAAAATTCATCAACAAATTCATGCATAAATTGAGTTCGCCGGTGAGCCTCAGCCCTTCCGCTTGTCGTATTCATCAACTTTTCTAAATGGAACAATTTTTCATAAAAATGGTTAATCGTTGTTTCTTCATGATGACGATATTGTTCATAGCTCACCAGTTTTTCAGGCTTAATAGCCGGATCATAAATTAGATTGCCATGTTTTCCACCAAATTGAAAGGCACGAGCAATCCCGATTGCACCTAGACTTTCAATTCGATCTGCATCTTGAACATATTTACCAATTAATGGCAATTCATAATGATGCTCAATATTTTTCGAATATGACATGTGCGTAATGGTATATTCGATATCGTTAAGTTCATCAAGAGATAATTGTTGTGTTTTCAAAAAGGCTAACACTTCTTGTAAGCTCTGATCTGGATTATCTGTCACTTTTTCATCAATAACATCATGAACAAAGCCAGCAGTATAAACGATATCAGCCAATTCACCTGCTGGGTAATCGGCAAGATACATTTTTTCAGCTAACTTAGCCACACGTTCACCATGGTAAAAATCATGACCTGTCCGTTCGTCTTTAAGCTTTTCTTTGACAAAATTGGCAACTGCTTTTCGATCCATATTAACTCCTTTAATCAAAACAAAGCCGTTTCCCAGATTTGAACTGGGGACCTCCTCCTTACCACGGCGGTGCTCTACCTTCTGAGCTAAAACGGCATCAAAAAAGAGTGCTTAATGCACTCTATTTTACACTATTTATAACTTTACTGTCATACCTATGATTTTTTACTTGGGTGATACATAAAAATTAGAATAGCTAATCCAAATACTATTTCAACAACTTTTTTTACAAGGTCATGTTCATAACCAGCAATAGCATAATAAATCATGCCAATGCAAGCAACTGTAAATGCAGCTTGAAATACATAAATAACGATAGTAAGAAATTTTCCAAATACGTTCACGAGTTTATCTTCTGACATAATTTATACCTCACACAATCAAACAGGAACTGCTAATCTTTGATATAGTCTGCAGCCAAAAACAGGGCTCCGATTATACCAATAACAAGATTGTAAATACCATGAATATAATGTTGACCAACTATTTCCATTATTCCTTCAACAATAAAATACAAGCAAGAATATAAAATAAATATCTTCCAAAGGATACTAAGCCATTTTTTAGACTTCATGATAACTCCTCCTTACTGAATTAGTATAATATTAAATTCTTTGAAGAATATTATAATACTTTTTTCTTGATGACTAACAAAATTAAAAAATAAACAAAAAAGAGCACATTTCTGTACTCTTGTTCTTTTATTTAATTGTAACCAAAGTGTACTTCTTTTTACCCTTACGGATAATTACGTATTTACCTTCAAAGTTGGCACTTGGATCCACTTCAAATTCAAGATCTTGTTGACGTTCACCATTTACATAAATGGCACCATTTTGAATATCTTCGCGAGCTTGACGCTTAGATTTTTCAATACCAGTTTCCATCAAGAAATCAACTAAATTAGTTTTTTCACTTGAAGCTTCGGCTTGAGGAGCCTTCTTTAAAGCTTCTTCGATTTGCTTAACAGTCAAATCTTTAACATTACCCTTAAAGAGTGCTTCAGTGACCTTTTTAGCTTCATCAAGGCCGGCTTGACCGTGAACAAACTTAGTAACTTCTTCAGCTAAACGCTTTTGAGCTTCACGCTTAAATGGTTCAGTTTCAACTTTCTTAGCAAGTTCATCAATTTCTTCATGACTTAAGAAAGTGAAGTACTTCAAGTACTTGATTACGTCACGGTCTTCTTGGTTAATCCAGAATTGATAGAATTCGTAAGGACTGGTCTTTTCAGGATCAAGCCAGACAGCACCACCAGCTGATTTACCAAACTTAGTACCATCGCTCTTTAGCATTAAAGGAATAGTTAATCCGTATGCTGGACGATCATTTCCTTCCAAGCGGTGAATCAAGTCAGTACCCGCAGTAATATTACCCCATTGGTCACTACCACCAATTTGCAATTGCACACCGTGATCACGATTTAAAATGTAGAAATCGATAGATTGCATAATTTGGTAGGTAAATTCAGTGAAAGAAATACCATTTTCTAACCGACTTGCCACAACATCTTTAGCAATCATCTTGTTAACTTGGAATAATTTACCGTAATCACGCAAGAAATCAAGTAAATTCATTTGACCAAGCCAGTCAACGTTATTCACGATTTCAAAGTTTTCAGTTCCAAATAGGCGAACCATTTGTGCAGTTAACTTTTTGGCGTTTTCAGCAATTTGATCTTTACCTTGTAAAGTTCTTTCTGTTTTTCTACCTGATGGATCTCCAATTTCACCAGTAGCACCACCGATTAAGATAACTGGCTTGTATCCAGCTAATTGGAATCTCTTCAAAATCATAAATGGAATCAAGTGACCAATGTGTAATGAGTCACCTGTTGGATCAGTACCACAATAAAGTGCTAAATCATCGTGCTCTTCCAAATATTTTTTTAAACCTTCTTCGTCGGTTTGTTGGTTAATGGCTCCACGCCACTTTAAGTCTTCGATGATATCGAACTTCATTATGTTTCCTCCTAAAATTTAATTCCGTAAAATGCACTATTGTTCAAACTATAGGCTTTTCCGGCTGATATATCATATTGTACCATTTCATAGTCTTTAATTAATGCCTTTTGGTCATCATTTAAAGAACTTCGGTCAACTTTTTCGCCAGTATTTTGATCAATTAGTTCGTAACCATTCTTGCCATCATAATTAATCGTAATTGCTGGCAATTCATTATGAACTTTGGTCAAAAGTGCTTCGTATGGCGTAACTTTGCTGTTAGTTTGTTCTAACATCATGGCAATGAAATCAGAAGTATTCACAAAATTGGTATTGTGATCCAATTTCTGCACTGCACCATGCTTACGAGCATATTTATTAGAATAAATGAAATATAACGTTGAGTGCAATTTAATTGGATATTCTGAAATATGTTGTTGATTGATAATGCCTGGATAGTGGTCTCCATAAAAGACAACTGTAATTGGCTTCTTAATCTTATCAATCTTTTTGATAAATCCTTTAACAGCTTCATCAGTGTACTGAACACCCTTGACATATGTTGCAACCTGACTCTTTTCAGCATCAGTTTCTAATAAGTCGCCTGATACGTGTCCCATATATTCATTATTTGGATACCAGTCGTTATAAGGCATGTGATTTTGCATTGAAATTAAATTAATAAACTGTCCACCCTGACGAGCATTAATTTGTTTCAAGCCATTAGCATAGGCTGTAAAGTCAGAATTATAGTTAGAATTACCTAACTTTCTTTGATCAATAATCTTGTATTTAGAGCCTAGGTAAACAAATTTATTAAACTTGAATCGGCGATAATCTTCCACTCTTGAATAGTAAGTCCCAATGTATGGATGAATAGCTGATTTATAAGTAAAGCTCATCCCAATCGTTGGGAAAAATGAATGTGATGGCACAATTTGAGTATAAGGTGTCACTGAAGAATTGAAGAATCCCATATTAAATCCAGTCAAGCTTTCCCATTCCATGTTAGCAGTACCACCGCCATATCCAGCTGAAAGCATTGTGCCATACGTGTTTTTATCAGCTAATGAGTGAATATATTTGATTGGATCATTACCTTCAATATCAATTCCAGGTACTGAACTAGGATCAATAAAGCTTTCACTCAAATTAAACATGATAGTTTGATTTTTGAGATTATTCTTTCTGCCTTGATTAATTTCATTAGCAACATCAGTATATTTATTTTCAATTGCTTTGATAGCAGACTTACTATAGTCGCTATCTGTCGCCATAACCTTACTGATATCAACATAATTCAAAGTATTAATGATTGGTCCAGATAATTGCACATCCATTACTGGATTTAAAAATGACGGCCGAGAATTGTTGAAGGCACGATTAATCTTTCCAATAATCGAATCTTCATGATTGAATTGCAAAGGCGTGAAGAATAAAGCAACACTTAGTAGTGCCCAAATGCTTCGGTGTCTAACACTTTGGCCTTTAATTGGATATTTTCTTTCTAAATAGATAGCAAGAATGATCAACACCATTATCGCAATCAGAACTAAAGCGATTGTACCAAAGCCAACCATTGAAGCTAATGATTTAATGTTAACAATTTTGCTAAGTTCAGATGGATAAATTGGTTCACTACGTAAGTTCAGCTTAATCTTATTTGCTATTGCCCAGGAAATAACTACCGCAGTAGTAATAATATTACTTACCCAATAGCGATTAGTTAGGAAGTACCAAATTGCGAAAAAGGCATAAATGAAGATTGCGGTTAAAACTAGCAATAAAAATCTACTACCGAATAATTGTGGCAACAGATCAGAATCTGAGCCTAATCCCCAGTGAACTTTTAAGTTATTTGAAACAATGAAGAAACTAATCAAGCCTAGTAACCAGTACCATAGCCAGTTAAATAAAATAAAACGATACTTTTTAATAAAGCCAAGAGTTTGCCTCCAAAGGGCAACTACTAAATCTGAAACTTTATCAAAGCTGTCAAAAAAGCTAACTACCCTTTTAACAAACTTCAAATTGTCAAATCGCAATTCAACTTGGAACCACAAGCACCATAACGCAATCAAAAAGATTGCTGAACTAGTAATGCGATTTATTAATTCGATTTTAGTAAATCCAAAAGATGGTAACGCATCAGAAGAATTGGGTGCTTGAGCTAAAATAGCTGCTATCATGATAAATTCTAAATGCTTATCACCTAATGTTTTGATAAAGCCATTAACCATCACAAATAAGCAAATTGACATCAATATTGTTACTGGAGATGTTATGCCAATTAAAAAGTTAGCATTCCAATTACCAGTTTGGCCTTGAACGTTATTGATATTGATGAATAGATCTTGTCCGTACACTGCAATAAAGTAAAGCAGAATTAAGCTAATGGTTGCAATAATTACCTGCTTTTTATTGAAATCAATCTTTTCTAGAAACATTCCCCATGCAAAGAACAAAATCAAGATCACAATTTCAATTGGATATGTCAATTCGTTAATTCCAGTTGAAGTGATAAATGCAATTATCGTCAACGTTAATAGGATGATAAAGGACTTTTTAAGAGACCATTGTTCAATTAAAGTCTGTATATTTGTCTTAAATAATAAACTAAAACAAATGGCAGAAAAAATCACCGAGCTTCCTGACAATAAGGGAAAAACTATGCCCCAAATGTTCCATAGATTTAATCTGGAAACATCTTCGCAGACATAAAGTACGTTATATAGAAACAAAATCACAATCGTAAAAAGCCAGTATCTAATGGTAATTCCAAAAGTTTTATCGTATTTACGATAAACGGCTCCAAAAATCAGCATGATAAATATGACTAAAATACTTTTAATCATATTTGGAGCATATTTCAAAAGAAGTGGAGAATTATCTCCTGCATATTGTCCGTAATCAAATCTTTGCAATAAAACTACAAAGCCTGTCAAAGACAGGCCAAGTAGTTTTATTAAATTGAATTTATTATTTTTGTTTTCCAAATTTCTTTATTTATTCATTCTTTCCATAGAATTGGTTTGTCTTCAAGACATACGCATCCCCAGCAGTGATGTCATATTGCACCATTTCGTAATCCTTCAATAAAGCTTGTTGTGAATTAGTCAAAGTCTTAGGATCAACCTTTTCACCAGTCTTTTGGTTTACTAATTCATAACCATCATCGCCTTCATAGTTAATAGTAATAGCAGGAAGTTCCTTATGAATTTCTGTTAATAATGCTTCATATGGAGTAACTTTACTATTTGTTTGTTCAAGCAACATTGCAATGAAGTCTGAAGTGTTTACGTAATTTGAAGACTTAGCTGATAGCTTAGCCTTTGCACCATGTTCACGTGCATACTTGTTTGAGTATATGAAGTACAAAGTAGAGTGCATTTGAATTGGGTATTGTGCAGTATGACTTTGGTTGATGATTGATGGGTAGTGGTCACCATAGAAGACTACAGTGATTGGCTTATTGATCTTATTAATCTTTTCAATAAAGCCTTTAACCGCTTCATCAGTATACTTAGTACCCTTTACGTATGTAGCGAATTGTGTCTTATCAGCTGAAGTTTGCAACAATTCACCAGATACCTTACCCATGTATTCGTTGTTAGGGTACCAGTTGTTAAATGGCATATGGTTTTGGATAGAAATTAAATTGATAAATTGTCCGCCTTGACGAGCATTAATTTGTTTCAAACCATTTGCATAAGTGGTGAAGTCAGAATTGTATGATGACTTACCAAGTTTCTTTTGATCGATAATTGTGTACTTAGAACCTAAGTATTCAAACTTGTTGAACTTAAATCTGTTGTAGTTTTCGATTCTTGAGTAATAAGTACCAATAAATGGGTGGATTGCTGACTTGTAAGTAAAGTTCATACCAATAGTTGGGAAGAACTTGTGAGATGGAACAATTTGAACATATGGAGTTAATGAAGATGAGGCAAATAGTCCCATGTTCAATCCAGTCAAACTTTCCCATTCCATGTTAGCAGTACCACCACCATAACCAGCAGAAAGCATTGAACCGTAAGTAGTGGTTTTCTTCAATGAGTGAATGTACTTAATAGCATCTTTTCCTGAAATCTTCACAGTTGGAACTGTGTATGGATCGATGAAACTTTCACTTAAGTTGAAGACAATTGTTTGATCGCCAATGTTGTACTTTCTGTGCTTGTTAATTTCATCGGCAACCTTTTGATACTTATTAATTACTTCCTTAACTGAGCTTTCACTATAGTTGTCTGGATGGTTCATCACCTTCAAGTCAATATAGTTAAGTGTGTTCAATAAAGGACCGTTCAATTGAATATCACGTTCAGGGTTTCTGAAACTTTGACGGTTATCAAAGGCCTTACTCAAACGATAGATAAGTGTACCAGTGTGGTTGAATCTCAATGGTGTCATGAATAAAAGCAAACTCAATAATGCCCAAATTCCACGACGCTTCCAATTTCCAGTCTTCTTAACTTTAAACTTGATTTCAAGGAAGATCAAAATTGCGATAACTACTAATAAACTAATACCAACAATTGTTAAGGTCTTACCACCAACCATTGGTGCTAAAGTCTTAAAGTTAGCTGCTTCACTAATTTCAGTTGGGTAAATTGGTTCACCACGTAAAGTCAACTTGATCTTGTTGGCTACAGCCCAACCGATAACAATAATTGAAACTAACACGTTGCTTGTCCAGTAACGAGTAGTAATGAAGTAAAAGACCGCAAATAATGCATAAGCAAAAATGGTGGTTAAGACCATTGAGAAGAAGTGAGTTCCCAATAAGTAAACAATAGCATTGATGTTAGCAGCTGTACTTGCTTGAATTCTCATGTTATCAGATACAATCAAGAATGATGCAAAACTGATGATGTAGAACCAAATCCAAGTCAAGATGACCAAACGATGTCTAATGGTAAAGGCAACAATTCTATTCCAGCAGTCTTCAATTAAAGCTGGAAGAGTATTGAATTGATCAACGTAATCTAAAGCATTTTTAACAAATTTTAGTTTGAAGAAGTATTTTTCAACTACGAACCAAGGAACCCATAGCAAAATTGCAAAGATAATGCTTGAAATAAATTTGTTGGTAAATGAAGAATTTGTCAACATAGGAATTGGCAAAGCCTTACCAGAGATAGGTGCTTGCATCATAATGATTGCCATCATGAAGTAGTCTAAATGCTTAACTTCAAATGAATCAATCACTTGATAAAAGACGATGAAAGCAGACACTGAGATGATCAAAATAAATGGTGAACTAACGTTAGCTAAAAACTTAGGGTTCCATTCACCACCTGATCTACCAGATAACAATTGCATCCAGTAAATAGCGTTAATAGCTGGTACACCGTATGACAAAAATCCTAAAGTTACTAATCCACCAATTGCTGAGAAGATCTTAGTTTTCTTTGAGAAAGTTAATCTACCTAAGAACATTCCCCATGCAAAGAAGAGAACTAAGTACAAACCATAGAATGAGTAGTAGACATTTAAAGTACCGGCTGAGGTAATAAATCCTAATACACTAGCTGCACTCAAGGTTAAAAAGGCTTGCTTATTCGTAACTGATGCCAAGAATTTCTTCAAAACAGGTTGCATGAACATGCTGAAGAAAATTGCAGTCAATAGAATGGCTGAACCAGTTAAGATTGGGAAAAAGATTCCCCAGAATCTCCACATCAAAATGTATCGACGATGTCTAATAAACAAGATCAAATAATACACAATCAGTGTAGCTTCTGATAAAAGCCAATATCTAAGAGCTTCTCTAAAGGAGATCACCTTGTCACGATAAACTGCACCGAATACCAACATTACAAGTACTAAAGTAGCACTTAAAGCAATAGATGGTGCAAATCTCAAGAAAGTATGTGAACTCTTGTAGAAACTAGAGTTGAATCCCCATCTTTGGATCAATAAGAAGATCCCTGCAATGGTGATACAGATTGTCTGAATAATATTAACGGATTTTTGTTTCTTATTTTCCATTTTGTAAAAAAACGTCCCTTTTTATTTTCTGATTAGTTTACTTTTAATGGTCTTCAATACGTCTACTCGTTTATTTTGACCAATAATCCAATTAAGGATATCGTTTCTAAATTTGTAGATCATGATTAAAGTCATCAAACCTAGCATGCAGCCTGCTTCTAGATTTTTCGTATATTCGATCACTGTAAAAATGATCATGAAGAAAATTGGTGGAATGGTTAAATCCTGTAAGACACACATCAAAGCGAGTGCAACTAATAAAACAGGAACTGCCACTTGCCAATCATATATCAATAAGAACAAGCCGCAAGTCGCTACTCCCTTACCTCCTTTGAAGCCAAAGTAAAGTGGAAAGCAGTGACCAAGCACTAATCCAAACCCTGTATAGGCTAAAAGAACATGGTTCCTAAAAAATAGCCATGTCACAAGTAGTGCAATGGCTGTTTTTATAAAGTCACCTATACAAGTTAAAATTCCAAATTTTTTACCAAATACAGCACCGACATTAGCTGATCCAGGATTACCTGAACCATATTCTGCTGGATTCTTTTTAAAAATCAACAGGCCAATCAAGTATGCTGTCATGACACTTCCCAACAGATAGCCAATAACTATCGACAGTATTTCACGCATTAACTAATCACCTCCACTGTAATCATAGATGTGATATTCTTGCGTTTCAGCTGATGAAAAGCTGAAGCCGTTAGCAATGTTTTCTGCATTTTGGAAAGTCTCATTATTATTGATCGTTTCCTTGCTCAAACCTAATTCTGAACGAATGTAGTTAGAAACTCTTTGCAACTCTTTGGTTGATTGAATTTGGTAACTACCTCCATCAATTGTTGCACTATAGCCGTGAAGATAATCATTTTTCACTGACTTAGTGCTCTTACGGTAATTAACCGCAATGGCTTGAAGGGCATTAAACGTTAAGTTTGTCTTCAAGTTCTTAGATACTGACTTCAAAATCTTGCCAGAGTTGGTAATTGCATTCATACCAAACATCTTCTTAATCAAGGCATTAATTACTTGACGTTGACGAATCTGACGTCCGTAATCACCTAATGGATCATCATGACGCATTCTTGAATATGCTAATGCTCCAGCACCACCCATGTGGGTTAACTTACCTTTATTAAAGATGTATCCGCCGTATTCGAAACTCAAAGTTGGCTTAATATTAATACCACCAACATAACGAATCATCTTCATCATACCGCCCATGTTGACTAACACATAGTACTTTAATGGAATATTAAGCAATTTTGAAACAGTATCAATCGACATGCGCGCTCCACCAAGTGGATAAGCTGCATTGATTTTTTCTGCTGTAAATTTATCAGCACCAATCATTTGGGCCATGGTATCTCTTGGAATAGAAATTAAAGAATATCTTTTCTTACTTGGGTTTACAACCGCTACGATGATTGTATCAGTATTTCCTACCTTATCAGTTCTGTCCAAAGCTCCGGTATCAGTACCCATTAACAAAACAGCAAATGGCTTTTTACCATTAAATTCATCGGAACTAATCTTGACTGATGTTTTAGAGTCAAATGCTGAATCAAATGATGACTTAGCTTCAAAATATAGATATGTTGCGTAGACAAGTGCACCCAATAGTACAGTAACGATGATTCCAATTAACCATCTTAATCCTTTTGACTTTTTGCGATATTCTTTTTGGTGCAGGTCTACACGTCTTTCTTTTAATTCATGTCTGCTTTTCATATTTTTACCTTTGCATCAAACTTCAATCGTTAAAATAAGTTAATTCTAATTATATCAAAAATCAAGTACAAGTTCCTATAAATTAAGCATCTTATTAATTAGTTAATATTTTTAACAATAAAAAACCATCTATCAAGTGATAGATGGTCTTTTTAGTTAAATTAGCTCAACTTTTCTTTGTTAACTACGTTTAACTTTTCATCGAAGTCGTAAACAACTGGTTGACCTGTCTTCATTTCCAAGTTGATGATATCTTCATCTGAAATGCCTTCGATGTACTTAGTCAAAGCACGTAATGAGTTACCGTGTGCTGCGATAATTACATTCTTACCTGCTAATAAGTCAGGAGCAATGTGATCTTCCCAGAATGGCATAACTCTTTCCAAACATACCTTTAAGTTTTCGCACTTAGGAACGATGTGTGGATCAAGCATAGCGTAACGACGGTCGTTTACTTGACTGAATTCTGAGTCATCAGGAATTGCTGGTGGCAAAACATCGTATGAACGACGCCAAATGTGAACTTGGTCTGCACCGTACTTATCTGCAGTGTCAGCCTTGTTCAAACCTTGAAGTGCACCGTAGTGACGTTCGTTAAGTCTCCAAGACTTAGTTTCAGGAACCCAAAGTTGGTCACTGTATTCAAGAGCAAAGTGCAAAGTCTTGATAGCACGAGTTAATACTGAAGTGTAAGCTTGATCGAATTCGATACCCTTAGCCTTGATTAACTTACCTGCGTTCTTTGCTTCTTCTTCACCTTTTTCTGAAAGGTTTGGGTCAACCCAACCAGTAAATTGGTTTGACAAGTTCCATTGACTTTGTCCGTGACGGATTAAAACTAATTTTGCCATGTGATTTCTCCTTTAATTTCAATAGTCCAGAACTAATTTTACACGTTTTCTTGCAAATTGAAAAGTCGACAAAATAAAAAAGAATTCACTATTGTGAACTCTTTTTACCAAATATAAAGCAATCTTGTCTTGTCAAGCTTACTCAAATTAAATTGATGAACTACTGGTTTCTTGCTTTCCGGAATATCTTTCATAAAGTCCGCTACATTATAAAGTCCAGTCTTGTATGACCAAACTCCTTTTACCTTATGTACCGGTTCAAGCATTTCATTTCTGATTGGCTTTGCAGAAATTAAGAAGTGCTTGCGGTGATACTTAAATACAAAGAATGGAATCTTGAAGTCTTCAACCGCTTCTTTTTCAGTCTTGGCTAAAGCAATCACATTACGGTATGTTCCATATTTTTCATTGAACTTATCATTGAATGAAAAGTAGAAATTAGATATATGAACATGAGGAAAATCCTCTTCAGCAACTCCATCTGGAACTGCCACCACATGATGATAATGATCAAGATTCGTTTCCTTTTGGTGCAAAACTCTGTCCATTTGGATTGGCAAAATCTTATGGGCGAAGCTTGGCACTTCAGGATTTGCTTGATATGTACCATACATTGCTTTAATTACTTCTGGCTTAACCCAGTCGTATTGCATCCGAATTTCATTACGCTTCAAAAGGCCTTCTAATGAATTACGGAACATCAAGTCGATGACGAACACTTCATAGCGATAGCGTTCTGCCAAAGGCTTATACTGCATAATTGCATCAAAAGCGACATGCGTTCCATCAACAATTACCGTTTCGCCTCTCGACATTTTTTGTTCAACTAGTTTTGCAAGTAATGCTTCCATCTCATCAGTTACAAATCTAGGTGCAACTTGGCGAAGCTTATCAGTATCTTCGTCATAAAAAACGGTCAAGTCAGCAAGTAATAAACGCAAAGTATCTCGTCCAATTGCATAAGGCAATAAGTGGTGACGAGCAATAAATGAAGATTTCCCGGAACCAGGTGCGCCACGTAGTATAAATAACTTTCGCATCTAGTTCTCCTAGTCTCTTACCAATATCAATTCAGAGATATTTTACCATAAAAAAAGCCGTGAAACGATTTTCACAGCACTCTTTTTGCGATTATTTTTAATTTTTGATCAAATTCATAGACAATTGGCTCTGCATTGGGCACTTCAACTGACACAATGCCTTCATCGGAAATTCGTTCAAGGTATTTAATTAAAGCTCTAATTGTAGACCCATGAGCAACAATTAATTGATCTTCACCATTCATCAATTTAGGGCAAACTTGATCATAAAAATATGGCAACAAACGATCCATAGTTTGATGTAAGCTTTCAGCTCCAGGTAATAAATGCGGATCAATGCCTTGATATCTACGTGAACGATTGGGCTCAGTTAGTGGTGGCACCGCATCAAAGCCTCTTCGCCAGGCCTTAATTTGTGCTTCACCATAAATATTTTTGGAGGCGTCTTTGTTCATCCCTCGCAAAGCACCATAATGGCGTTCATTTAATCGCCATGTTTTTTGCATTGGTGTCCATAAAAAGTTTCCCATTTCGGCAATAATATTAGCCGTAACAATTGCTCTTGATAAAACACTTGTGTGCACGCAAGTTGGCTTAAAATCCAAGGCAGCAATAATCTTACCAGCTGTTTGTGCTTGCTTTCTGCCCAAGGACGTTAATGGAACATCATTCCACCCAGTAAAAACATTATCTTTATTTGCTTGACTTTCTCCGTGCCGTACCAAAATTAATTTTGTCATAGTAAGTTAAATATCCATCCTAAGATTCCGGCTAAGATAAAAATTACTCCCAGAATTGTATATAGTCGGTTAGTAAATTGGTATTTTTCTTGATTTCTCCGATTAAAGGCAATTGCTAAATCATAAAAGCCCACAATTACCAAAATCAAAAATAAGTAAAGACTCTTCATTGATATCTCTCCTTATATATTAAATTCACTAGCTTTCAAATTGTAATCGATGATTTCAAAATCACCATTTTCTGACAAAATTCCCCGGGTAATAGATCCATTATCTGGGAAGGCAATGTCATGAACATGATCACTTTTAATCCAATATTGAACTGCCAAACTCTTAATAAAATCACCGTGAGAGACAAGTAAAACCCGTCCTTCATCTTTAGAAAGATGGTGTAAGTTAGCAATTGCTCGTTTCATTCTGGCATCAATTTCTGCTTTATTTTCTGCTAAATGACGTGGATCTGCATCTTTAGAAGCTTGGCGGAATTTTTCAACACCGACTGTTTTGACAATTTGTTCAACATCTAATCCTGGCTTAAGCCCAGCTGCAATCCCAATTTGGCTCCAAGTTTCATCAATATCGTCACCTTCAAAACTACCAAAAAATACTTCTCTAAATTCAGGTAGCTTCCGGATTTTACCAATTTCAGAAACTTGATTAAAATTCTTCATCAAGTGCACAGTATCAATTGCTCGTTTCAAATCTGAACTGTACATATTATCAAAATAGACTTGCGATAAAGCCTTAGCTGTTTTCTTTAAATCATCAATTCCACGAACTGTTAAAGGAGAATCGCACCAGCCTTGAACTTTGTTTAATTGATTAAACATTGTTTCACCGTGTCTGATTAAATAAACCTCTGTTTTCACTCTTCTCCCCCTTATTCGGTACTAAAAAAGCTGACCTTGCGATCAGCTCTCATCGAGGCACATTTCTATGTGGACAGGGTCTGTTCACATCAGTCTTATCCAGTAGTAGCACTTCCCGTGCTTGCTATTTAAAGCAACTACCCTCTATCTCAAAAATCAACGCACCTTGCGTGTTTTTATCGACTCGTCTTATCCATTATAAATGTTTTTTCCAAGTATGTAAATTTAAAATCTCGATCAAGATCGTTGATAACAAGATACCAACGGCAATTGCCCCAGTTACAACGCAAACTTTAACGATTAACCGTAAAGCCAAAATTGAATGTCCACCAATCAAAGCCTTAATTGCTTGATAAGCTGGCAATCCTGGTACTAATGGCACTAAAGCAGGAATCATAAAAATTGGTGCTGGGCATTTCTTTTTCTTGGCCAATAAATATGCCAAAGTCGCTAAGATAAATGAACCAACCAGATTAGGAATTGCTCTTCCCAATGATTCGTTATAATCCAAAATCCAAAAAGTCATCCAGCCAATTGTGCCGGTAATTCCAGCAGCATTTAAAGCACGATGCGGAATATTAATCGTTAATCCGTAGCCAATAGAAGCTAGGTATGAAAAAACAACTTGAATCAAAAACTGTTCCCAATAAGTCATAACTAAGCTCCTAAAAATCTCATGATGATTACAACACCTGCACATAATGACATTGCAGTCAGCGAGGCTTCCATCAGCCTAACAACCCCACTAAGCAGATCTCCTAAGAACATATCTCGTAAAGCATTGGTTAAAGGAACCCCTGGAACTAATGTCATTAAGGCACCAATTAGCACGTGATCAATGCTAATTGCTGGAAAAATATGTTGAAAACCATAAGTTAACAAGGTCATTAAACTAGCTGATACTAATTCAGAAATGAAGCGTAAGTTCGTGATTCGCTGAATCATCATGTAAGCCCAATAGCCAATCACACCTACAATTCCAGCAATTGGCAAAGAAAGCCAATCATAGCTATTGGTAAACATCACCATCAGGGTCGCACTTAATACCCCAGCTCCTACTAATTGCCATTTCATCGGATATGAAGGAGTTTTATAAACCTCTTTAATAGCATCATATAGCTGATCAACAGTAATTTCTGATTGTGCAAACTTTCTTGATAGCGTATTAACCCGGTCAACCAATTCCAAATTAATTCCACGATCTTGAATTTGCACCAATTTGCTTAATTTTCCACCATCAAGGCTCATAAAAACGGCTGTGGGCGTAGCAAAAACACGTGGATCATCAGCGTGAGCATTGTTAGCAATTCGCAACATTGTATCTTCCACTCGATACATCTCACTGCCAGCTTCAATCATCAACCGGCCTGCTAATAAACATGTTTCCAGAATTTTAGAAGAATAGTCCATGAGATCGCCTACTTCATCTTTTCAATATCAATGGTTTTATCTATCCAGTTTCCCATAAAGAAATCACGTTCGTGACTTACAACGATAACACTTCCTGGGAATGAAATGATCGCTTTTTTAAGTGCATCTTTAGTCTGATTATCTAAGTGATTCGTTGGTTCGTCTAGGAAAAGCAAATTAGCTGGTTCAAATTGCATCTTAGCCAACTTAACTTTTTCTTGTTCTCCACCACTTAATTCCTTCAAGGGACTCATCATTTGTTGTCCCGTTAATCCCATGAGAGCAAGTGCTTGTCGTAATTCTTTGGGTTTAATTTTAGGAAACTCTTCTTGCAAAAATTGAATTGCCGTCATGTTCTGATTTGGCCAACGTAAGTCCTGCTTAAAGTAAGCCAATTTTGCAGTGACGGATAAATCAAATTCTCCACTAATTGCAGGAATTTTCTTCAAAAGTGTCTTTAATAAGGTAGTCTTACCTATTCCGTTAAAACCCGTAATCGCAACTTTTTCATTACCACCAACCGAAAAGTTAAATGGTGCCTTAACAAGTGGCTGATCGTATCCAATCACCAAATCACTTGTTTGCAATAATAAGTTTGAAGCCGTCGCTACATAAGGAAATTCGAAATTAGCTCGTTTATTTTGCTTTGGTGGATTCAAGACATCCATTCTAGCCAATTGCTTTTCACGAGACTTAGCACTTTTAGCACGGGTACCGGCTTTATTTTTACGAATATATGCTTCCGTTTTAGCAATCTTTCTTTGCTGATTGGCATAAGCCTTCAAATAAGTTTCGCGATTAGCTGCTTTTTGCTTTAGAGCTTGCTTCAAGCTACCGGTATATTTAGTAATTGAGCCAAAATCAATATCGATAATACAATTAGTGATTTTTCCTAAAAAATCATAATCGTGGCTAACAACAATATAGGCACCTGCAAAATCATTTAAATAATTTTCTAGCCACTCAATGTGGCCAACATCTAAGTAGTTAGTCGGTTCGTCAAGTACTAAGACGTCGGGCTTTTCTAGCAAAAGTTTAGCCAAAATTAATTTCGACCGCCGTCCACCAGACAATTCACTAACATCACGGTCAAAACCTAATTCTAGTAGTCCTAAACCGCTGGCCACCCGTTCAATTTCGGTTTCTAAATCGTAAAAATTATGTTCTTCTAAGAAGGTTTGAATTTGTCCCGCTTTGGTTAATAGAGCGTCATCCCCACTAACACCATAATCTTCATATAACTTACCGAGACGCTTTTCTTCATCATACAGATGTGCAAAAGCGGTCTTCAAAAAGTCAAAAATGGTCAGGCCAGGACTTAATTTTGCATATTGGTCAAGATAGCCAACTTTAAGTTTCGGTTGCCACTTTACTTGGCCAGAGTCGGGTAAGATTTCACCAGTTAAAATCTTGATCAAGGTTGATTTACCAGTACCGTTTTGACCAGTAACTCCCATGTGATCTTCTTTATTTAAGTCAAAATTCGCATCCTCATACAGAGTTTTATCAATAAAGCTTTGACTTAAATCTTTAACTGTTAAAACACTCACCAGTTTGCTCCCCTTAGTTTAATGAAGTGACGTTTCCTTGACTATCGAAAACTTGATAATTTTCAAAGGCATTCAAGTTTGTCCAATCAATATTATTCTTTTCTTCGTTTAACTTATTTTGTCTAGTTTCTTCGTTGTTAAGAGTTACAGGATTCAAACCTAAATTCTTGCGAATCATATTTGATTTTTTCTGTAATTCCTTAGTTGAAGCAACTTGGATTGAATAGCCATCGATCCAGGCATCATGAGCTTGAATATAGTTACTCTTAATATTCTTTGCAACGCCACGATAATTCATTGCCAAAGCCATCATGTCACCAAATGACAAGTTAGTCTTCACATATTTATTAAAGATGGTGACTAACTTACGATAGTTTTTCAAAGTATTAATATTAGTTGCCTTCTTAGCAATCGCTTGAATAACTTGACGTTGACGCATTTGTCGACCATAGTCACCACGAGGATCATCATGTCTCATTCGCACATATGCCACGGCATGACGTCCATTTAAGTGTTGCCATCCTTTATGGAAATCGTTCCAATCATAAGAAAAGCTAAATGGCACCTTAACGTTAACACCACCAACAGCATTTACTAGACTCTTGAGTGCCTTCATATTAACTTCGACATAATAATGAACTGGCACATTTAGTAAAGAAGATACTGTTCTTGAAGCAGCTTTATTACCACCAACTTGGTAAGCTGAATTGATCTTGAACATGAAATATTTGCCATTATCCCCTTGAATATCAGCTAAAGTATCACGTGGAATACTTGTCATAGTTGCTTTATTCTTAGCAGGATTAGCAGTTGCTAAAATCAGAGTATCTGAGTTACCAACATCATGACGACCTTCAATCCCTTGGTCTACCCCTAAAATTAAGACAGAGATTGGTTGGCGATTAGCAATTCGATAAGAAGTGGCTTGACCACCCATACCAGCAAGGGCACTATTGATTGAAAAGTAAATGTGTGCGAAATAACCAATTCCAACAATTGCTGCTAGACTGGCGAAAATACCTACGAAACGTTTAAGTACATTTCGACCACTTGCCATATTCACAAATAGGCTTTGATTTCTAGTTAAGTGGCCTTCTTTTCGATAGGCTCTACGAGTATGCGGATGTTGATCCATATTCAAAAACCTCCATAATTGTAATTATAATTTTAACCATTTAAGAGATAGCATGCAAAAAAATTCGCAATTTTTAGGGAGTTTTCTTAAAATATAATCAATTCGTAACAGAAAGGATGATGCAAATGTTACCAAAAAGAAATGAAGTACCCGTTAAATATACTTGGGATTTAACCCGCATTTTTAAAGATGATGCCACTTTTGAAGCCGACTATAAAGTAACTGAAGACTTAATTAGTAAGTTACCAAGTCAAATTACCGACTCAGCTAAAGAACTTTATGATGGCTTAACCCAGATTCTAGAGGCTACTCGAAAAGTTGAAAAGCTTTATGTCTATGCCTCAATGTCAAGCGATGTTGATACCAGTAATTCGCATTATTTAGGCTTATTTGCACGTTGCCAAAAATTGTTCAATAACTTATCAGAAAAAATTAGTTTCTTAGAACCAGCTCTTTTAAGTATTGCTGATCAATGGGAACAATATTTAACTGACTATCCACAATTACGTGATTATCAACTTTTTGTCGAACGTATTTTGGATAAAAAGGCACATACTTTAGACGCTCAAAGTGAAAAATTAATTGCCCAAGCTGGCGATGCTTTGGATTCTGCTGAAAACACTTATGGCGTTTTAACCGATTCTGATATGGAATACGGCTATGTTCAAGATGAAAATGGCGAAATGGTCAAGCTATCTGATGGACTTTACTCAATTTTGATTCAATCAAAAGACCGCAATGTGCGTAAAAATGCCTTTGATGTCATGTATGAAGCATATGGTCAATTTGGAAATACTTTAGCCTCCACCCTTTCTGGTGTTGTGAAAAAGCATAATTTCAACAGTAAAGCTCACCATTATAAATCAGCTCGTCAAGCAGCCTTAGCTGCTAATAATGTGCCTGAAGAAGTATATGATACTTTAATTACAGAAGTTAACAAGCACTTAGACTTATTGCATGAATATGTTGCTTTGCGTAAAAAGATCCTCAAGCTTGATGATCTTCAAATGTGGGACATGTATGTGCCAATTACCAGTCAAGCTCAAACTAAGGTTGATTTTGAAACAGCTAAAAAGATTGCTCAAGATGCTTTTGCATATTTAGGTGAAGACTATCAAAAGCACGTTGACCACATTTTTAACGATCGTGTAATCGACCTAGTTGAAAGTGAAAATAAACGAACTGGTGCGTACTCTGGTGGTAGCTATGACACCGATCCTTATATTTTGCTTAACTGGGAAGGAACGCTTGATTCTGTTTATACCTTAGTGCATGAAACTGGTCACTCAATGCACAGCTATTACACTAGAAGTAATCAGCCTTATGTTTACGGTGAATATCCAATTTTCTTAGCCGAAATTGCTTCAACAACCAATGAAAACATCTTGACCGAATATCTTTTAGATCATGAAACTGATCCACAAAGCCGTGCATATCTATTGAATTACTACCTAGACTCAGTCAAGGGTACTCTATTTAGACAAACGCAATTTGCCGAATTTGAAGAAAAAATTCATGAAGCAGATCAAAATGGTATTCCATTAACCCGTGAATATCTTGATAAACTCTACGGCGATATTAACCAAAAATACTATGGTGATAGTGTTGAACCTGGTGGTGCCATTGCCAAAGAATGGTCAAGAATTCCTCACTTCTATTACAACTTCTATGTATATCAATATGCAACCGGCTTTGCTGCAGCTAACTCTTTAGCTAATAAAGTGGTCCATGGTAGTCAAGCTGATAAAGAAGCTTATCTTGGATTTTTAAAGGCAGGATCAAGTGACTATCCAACTAATACCATGAAAAAAGCTGGAGTTGACATGACAAAAGCTGATTATCTAGAAGATACTTTCAATACCTTTGCTAAGCGTTTGAAGGAATTGAAAGAAATTATTGAGTAAAAATAAAAAGGCGAAGTAATCACTTCGTCTTTTTTATTTTCTAATTAAATGCCAACCATAAGCTGACAAGTAAATAAATACTTCAATCATCGCAATGAAGAAAGTTACTGGCCAATTAGTCAAATAACCTAAATATAAACCGGCCCAAACTCCAATTAAGGCAATTACTACTGACCAAATCACCATTGATTTAATACTTTTTCCAAAATATTGAGAGGTCGATGCAGGTAAAGTCAGCAAAATAAACACCAACAATGAACCAACGATTTGTGAACCAATTGAAACTGACATTGCCAAAACAATCAAAAAGACAAAACTGACAACGCTCGTCTTAATACCATGAGCTACTGCACCAATATGGTCAAATGAGTCAAAATTCAATCGTCTAGCTACTAACATAATCAAAAGCAAAACAATCAAAGATAAAACGATCAATTGAATCACTGAGCTATAATCAACCCCAATAATGCTTCCAAATAAAATACTGGTTGCATACCGACTATTAGAGTTAGAAATAGCCAAGAATAAAACACCTAATCCAATAAATAGTGCAGAACTAGCACTAATGGCTGATTCTTTTTGCGAAGTCTTTAAAGATAATTGGCCAACACTAACTGAGCCTAAAAATGTAAATAAGAGCATCCCCCACAAAGGTGGAATTCCTAAAAACACAGCAAAGGCAGCACCAGCAAAACCAATTTCTGATAATGTGTGTGCTAAAAAGCTATATGCTCTATTAACAACATAAACGCCGACTACCCCACAGGTAATTGCGATAAAGGTACTTGCTAAAAAGGCATACCGCATGAAATTAAATTCAAACATTAACTGTACACCTCCTGGAAGTCTTGCATTTTACCAGTCAAAAGTTGACCATCATGCAAGTATAAATAGTCCTTCATATATTTTTTGGCTAAAGCAACATCGTGCGTTACAAATAAAACAGTAATTACGTGCTTTTTGTTCAAGTGTTCCAATAAAGCCATCAATTCTTCCTTGGCTACTGGATCCAAACTAGCAGTGGCTTCATCCAAAATAATAAAGTTAGGATCATCAAGCAAAGCTTGTGCTAAATAAGCACGCTGCTTTTGACCACCTGAAGCCTGGCCCATTCTAGTATTTTGAATGTCAACCAAATGGGTTTCTCTTAATTCATGTTGGACTTTTTCTTTAAATTTCTTATTTTTAAACAAAGGGGCATTCAATTCAATAAATGACTTAATTGATAGTGGGTAATCTGCGTCAATGTTTCTAAATTGTGGCACATAACCTAATCTAGTACCTCTTTCAAAGGAAAAGCTTCCTTGACTTGGAGACAAAACCCCCAATAAAACATTTATTAAAGTCGTTTTACCAGCACCGTTTGGTCCTAATAAAGCAGTCATTGAACCCTGTTCTAGCTCGAAGTTGATATTTTGAAAAACCGTTTTGGCATCAAAACTCATCGCCAAGTTTTTTGCTCTTAAAACTTTCGTAACAGTGTCCTCCTTCTAATTTCTTTATCTTTATATTATATCAAACACGTGAAAAGAGAGTAAAATAAGAACTGAGAGTGTTGTACAACTAGAGGAGGTATTTATATGCAAAAACATGGAAGATCTGCCTGCACTTCTGTCTTAGTGGGGAAAGAAGCTTCTATCAATGGTAGTGTCATGATTGCTAGAAATGAAGATTGTAAAACTGCCTGGCCTAAAAAGTTAGCATTTTACAAGAAAAATAGTCAACCTGATCAATTCAAATCAAAAGACAATGATTTCTTTCTAGAACTGCCTGACGAAAGTTATGCATTTAACGCAACTCCAGAATGGACTGATAAATACGGCGTTTTCTTAGAAGATGGCTTTAATGAAAAGAAAGTCGCTATGTCTGCTACCGAAAGTGCCTATGCAAATAGCCGTGTCTTAGGACTTGATCCTTTTGACGAAGAACACGGAATTCTAGAAGAAGCAATGGTTTCAGTAGTTTTACCATACGTTAAGACCGCTAAAGAAGGTGTTAAACGTTTAGGAAAAATCGTCACTAACCATGGTGCAGCTGAAGCTAACGGAATTTTGTTTGCCGATCCAAAAGAAGCTTGGTACATGGAAATTGGCTCCGGACACCACTACGTAGCTATGCGGATTCCTGATGATTCCTATGCCGTAGTTGCAAACCAATTATCAATTCAAGAGATTGAATTTAAGTCAAAAGATTTCATTACATCACCAGGCTTAGCTAAATTCATTGAAGACAATAAACTCTGGCCAAAAGGTAAAAAGGTCAACTGGCGAGAAATTTTCGGAACTCATGATGATCAAGACTTACACTACAACACACCCCGTGTTTGGGTAGGACAAAAGATTTTGAACCCAAGTATTGAACAAAATCCTCAAAGTTTCGATTTACCTTTCATCAGACAAGCTGAAAAGCCAATCAGTGCGGATGATGTCCAAACAATTCTTGGTAATCACTACGAAAATACCCCATACGATTTAGTAAGTAAATCAGGTAAAGCAAGCTTTCGACCAATCGGAATTGCTACTACTCAAGAATCACATGTCCTTGAAGTTAGTGATAAAAATCTAGTTCACTGGTTGGCCATGGGCGTCGCTAGTCAAAGTGTTTATATTCCATTTTTCCCACAAGGTGCAACTACACCAATTATGTTTGAACGAGGAACTGATAAATACGACCCAGAATCAGCCTATTGGATTTTTAAAGCAGCAGGTGTCTTAGTTGATCGCTCTTGGAAGAAATATCAACCATTACTCAGAAAGACACAAACAGCTACTAAGATCGAATTGGCAAAGATTAGAAGACATTATGAGCAATTAGGTGCTAATGATGATCAAGCATTAGCTGATCGTGCAAACAGCGAATTAGCCCAAACTGCAATCGACAAATATCGTGATTTGATCAGTGAATTAATTTCTGCTCAAACAGCTGATTCACCACTGATGTATCGCGTGGATCCTGATTTATAAAATTTTGAGCAAAACTTTTGACTAAAGATTAGTTTTTATGTAATTTAGAATTAGATTTATTAATCAAAGGAGTTACTGATAATGAAGAAATTAGATACTACTAAATTAACTGAAGAACAACAAAAGCTTATCAACGATGAATTAGGTATTTTAGCAACTGTTGGTCCTAACGACGAACCTGTTGTTGGTCCTAAGGGTTCATTACGTGTACTTGACCCTGAACACCTTGTTTACCTTGAATACACTAAGGGTCACGCATTTGAAAATGTTAACCACGGTAGCAAGGTAGCTGCTGTATTCGTAGACCTTCCAGCTCACAAGGCTGTACGTGTAATGGGTACTACTGAAGTTCACGAAGGTGACGATTTTGCTAAGGAACAAATCGAAAAAGCTGGTCGTGAAGGCGAAATGGCTGTTGTAGTAATCAAGATTGAAGCAATTTACGCATAATCTGTTACTAACTAAAAAAGACTTACGTTAACGTAAGTCTTTTTTTATTTACTTCTTTTTAAGATAATTGCTAAAAATGGAATGATGGCAATTGCTAATCCAACAACAACATAAGTCAAACTGTTAATAGCTGCTGGCATCAACGTAATTGTAGCTGTTCCTAATGGCATGAAGAGAATTGCAATCGTAAAGACGGTTGAAAATACCCGTCCAATATATTCGTCAGCCACTTTCAATTGCACTGTACTTACAAAATGAATATTGTAAACAGTTAGAAAAGTCATAAAAGCAAAATTTCCAGCATAAGCAATTATTAATGGCAACGACATCAACGGTGGTAATGCAATTGCAGCAATCCCCAGTCCACTTAGTCCTAATGCTACCAGAAGATTAAATCTTGTATTTGGTACAAATTTTGATAGTAATGCTCCAACAATCGAACCTAATGCTCCAAAAAGTAAAAGTCGTGAATATACTTCTTTGTTGCCAAAAATACTGGCTGAGAATGGAAGTAAATAATTATAGATTGAAATGAAATAGTTAACAAAAGCTGACAAAACCAGCAATTCAATCAGTGCACCGCTAGAATTAATGTACTTTAATCCAGCTTTGATGTCATCAAACAATTCAGCAAAAGTTTGCTTGATACTTACTTTTTCTTTTGTCTCTTCGACTTGTCGCTGCTCAGTATTTTCCTTAATCGTTAAGATGGCTAAAAATGAGCCAATAAAGCTCAAACCATTAATTAGCAAAGCAATTCTAATACCCCAAGCATTATAAATATAGTATGTGATCACAGGTGAAATCACACTCAATGTCTGTAAAATCGTTTCAACTGATGAATTAAAAGAAACAATCTCTTCAGAATCAATGACATTTGAAACCATTGATTTAAAAGCGGTGCTTGAGAAAGAATAAGTAATCGCCAAAACAATATTTGCAACGATAATGCCATATAAAAGCAATTGATTGTTGCCGATTAAAGAAATCAAAATACAAATTATGGCACTAATAGCGTCTGTAGTCAGCAAAATCTTTTTTCTTTTGGATTTGTCGGCAATCGCACCTGCAATCGGATTAAATATAATCGAAATGATGGTCTCGGAAATCTGATAAATCCCTAAAAATTTTTGTCCTAAAGCTCCCATTGAAGCTATCCAAACACTATTAGCATAGTCATAAGTTACATTTCCAATTTGGTCTAAAAGGCGATTAAAAATCAGTTTAAAGTAATTAGCTTTCTTCACATCAATCTCCTCCTCGATATCAAATGTCTAATAAATGCTGAGTTATCGGTACAAAAATTAATTCATCCCCACAAATGAAGAAAGTGTTGTACAACTTAGCTTTTGAAAAACTTTCTAATGAATATTGTTGTTTAACTAACGTTTCAATTGTTTTATCTAAATCTTTTTCACGAATAGCACCCAAGAAATTGTTGCTAAATTTCAGATTATCGTCTAAATAAAACTCATATTGTTTCAGATCTTCGGAAATCTCTGGATAATTTTGATAAATGGTGTGATTTAAATTATCACCAGCTACGAAGTGACGATAGATTTCTGTAAATCTTTCCTTAAATGTTGCCTCACTTTCACCAGCTCGGTAAATAAGTGGAATCGTTGTATGCACATCCCCAAAGACGCCCTGAAAGTCAGCTTGATCAAATTGTCGCAAATTAATAATCGTTGACCCCGCCACTAGTGTTTGCTTTTGGCTGTCGGCAAGCAGCTTCGCCAGCAAATAATTTCCATAGACAATATTGTCATAATTGCTTTTATATGGTGTTTTATGTTTGAAATATTGCTTTGCTTCTTTAAAAGTCTTTCCAAAGAATTCTGGAGCCACTTCTTTAAAGCCTTGTTGGCAAACTTTTTCCAGAGTTTCAACATGGCTGTTTTTTTCGATAAAATCAACAAAATCAGTAAAGCTTACAGTGGGTAAAGTTTGTCCATCGGCTGATGCTAACAAGTCTTTTTCTAAAATCCCTAACGACGACTGGTCTGTAATCAAATGATTAATGAAAAAGTGTAGTTCCTGCTTGTCTTCTACGAAATAAACTTCCCACAATAAGTGATTTAAAGGATTATTTTGCAAATCTTGAATGATATCTTCTTGTAAATTAGCCAATAAACTAGAATTTACCACCGGAATGCGATACTTAAAAGGCTCGTAAATCAATAATTGATGCTGTTCATTCAGGGTAGCTCTAAGTAATTCGTTTTTTGCAATCACTTTAGCCAAAACTGCCTCAATCTCTGAAATTTTTTCTATCGGCAAGCTTACCTTCAGCTCCAAGATTTGTTTAAAGCCATCAACCAAATAAGATTTTTGCAGATAAGATGCATTATGAACGATTGGACTAGTATTTTTGACAAGCAAGTTATTTAGCTCTCTAAAGCCTTGCAAATTTGCTAAATAGTTATGCTTTTGCACTTCTGACAATTCAAGCTTATTTGCCACTACTGTCGCATCATTTTGATTAAAATACCGCTTGATCGCAGCAATTGTCGGATTCTTTTTAATAAAGTCCTCTGCTAAATCAACATGATACATCTCTTCTAAAGCAACAATGATTTCAACTTGTTTCAATGAATCCATTTGTGATAATAACAGCAAATTAGTTGAATCTGACACAGCAGATACTTTCAAAATATCAGCAACTAATTGATTGAGCTGACCTAGTTCAGATACTGGTTTACTTTCTACACTGCTTTTAGCAAATTCTTGTTTCAAATATTCGGTATCAAGTTTATTACTAGCAGTCAATTTCATTTCAGCTACTTGAAGATAATGACTTGGAACCATGTAGTCTGGTAAGTGCTTGTGCAATTTTTCAACTAAAGCTGCAAAATCTAGCTTTTGATCAGAAAAAAGTACTAAATTATTATCAATCTTCAACACATTAAAGTGCACATAATCAGCTACATATTGACCAATAACTTGTTCTATTTCTTCTAATTCAATCCTGATTCCATTAATCTTAACCTGACGATCTTGTCGACCTTGGTAATAAATTAATCCATTTTCCAGATAGCCTAAATCGCCAGTTCGGTAATATCTATTGCCTTCATAATTAATGAATTTTTCAGCAGTTAGCTCAGGATTACCATAATACCCTTCACTAACTCCTTGACCGCCAATTAAAATTTCACCGGATTCTGAATTAATTTTCCCATCTTGAGAAAATTTAATATCGGCTCCAGCAATTTCTTGGCCAATTGGCACTGTGCTTGTTTTAACCGGAGCATTTACCTTGTAAAAGGTTGCATAAATAGTAGTTTCCGTTGGTCCATAACAATTTAAGATCTGGGCATTAGGTAAAATATTTAATAATTGGTTAGCCAAACCTACTGGCAAAGCTTCTCCAGCCAAAGTAATATAGCGTAAATGTGTCTTCTTAAATTTATCCTTGGCCATCGATAAAATAGTCTTCAATGATGATGGCGACAAAGCGATATGGGTAATATCATCATTAATTAAAAAGTCTTTTAAGTGCTTAAATTGTTGAATTGGCGTTCCAGGTTCTACAAATTGCAGAATTCCGGTTCCAAAAATAAAAGCTAAATTTTCATGAAATGAAACGTCGAATTGTGGTGGTGTAGAAATAATAAAGGTATCGCCTTCTTTAAAAGGAACCAAATCATTCATTTCTTTCAATAGCCAGTACAAATTATCGAAACTAACTTGTACCATTTTAGGATTACCAGTAGTTCCTGAAGTAGTTAAAATATAGGCAATTTTAGCGGTGGTTTCTGGAAAAGTTGTTAATTCACTAGCTGTATAATCAAAAGGAATTTTTTCTGCCCCTGCAATCTCATCAGCATAATGATTGGTCAAAATTAAATGACCGTTGATTCTTTATAAAGTATTTTCAACTTTTTTGGCTGGAGTATTAAAGTTAATTGGCAAATAAGTCTTATTAATTTTCCAGCAGGCAATCATAGCCATTACGTAATCCAAATTATAATTAGAAATCACAGGAATGATTTGCTGATCGTTAAATTTTGCAAGTAATATATTTGCCAAAGAATTAACGTTTTTGTCAAATTTAGCGTAAGTTATTTCCTGATGATCATAAGTTTTTAGCATGGTCTTATTTGACCTTTGCTGAATAGTTTCAGTGTATTTCGCCAATAATTTGTTCATCTGTACCACCTAAATTTCTACTTTTATTAAGAAAACAAAAAAACAAAATTAAGTTTTATACTTAGTCCTTTTATATAATTATAATATTAACATCATTTGATCACTTATTGAGATTATTTGAGTTAAAATATTCGATACTATATACATGAATATATAATAGAAAAAAGTACATAATTTTTTTGTTGCTAATATGGGAATTTAAAATGGAAAAAACTTTTGGACAAACACTTAGAGAAATCCGTCAATTTAAGCAGGTAAGTATTAATTCTTTAGCTGATGAATCAATTTCTAAATCACAAATATCTAGATTCGAACGTGGTGAATCTGAAATTTCCTGTTTCAAACTCATCTGTCTATTAGACAAATTAAATTTATCAATTGATGAGTTTATGACGATTCATAATCAAGGTGAAAATCATGCCAAAACTTTTTCTGCCTTAACTGAATATATAAAAAATGAATATGCAGCTCAAAGACTGGATAACTTACTAAAGCTCTTATCAGATAACTCAACATATAAGACAAACGCATACGAAAAAACAATGATCAAATCGATCATCTATACTCTTGATCATCGCATTAAACCTAGCTCAGAAGAATTGCAAAATTTAACCGATTATTTATTTAAAGTTGAAAAATGGGGCTATTACGAAATAACTCTTTTGGGTAACTGTGTCAGAACTATTAATTATTCGACTTTATTCTTACTAACTAAGGAAATGCTAAAAAATTATATTTATTCTTCACTTAATAAAAAGAATAAAGATTTGGTACTAAAATTAGCGATCAATTGCCTTATCCAAAGTACTGACGAAGCTGAGTTTGCCAATTGTGAATATTTGATTTCTGAAATCAAAAAATTATTAGTTAACGAATTTTATTTTTACGAAAAAACTGTCTTTATTTATGCAACTGGCTATTGTAAATTCAAGCTTGGGCAAAGTGATGGAATAAAGCAAATTAAAAAGGCTCTAGAGATCTTCGAACTATTAGATGAAAAGGACTTCAAAGCTCACTATCAAACTCATTTTGATCAAGTAACTAAAAAAGACTTACGTTAACGTAAGTCTTTTTTGTTTATTGTTTACTTTTTAATTTCTTTCTTCCACAAGCCAAGGATGAAGGCAGCTACCAATGAACCAATAATTGTAGCTACAAAGAACATCACAATGTTGTTTGAAAGTGGTGATACCCAGAATCCACCGTGAGGTGCTGGAACACCAACCTTGAAGAATCCAACAATCGCACCAGCAATTGCACTACCAATGATACATGATGGAATTACTCGACCAGGGTCACTGGCAGCAAATGGAATCGCACCTTCAGTAATGAATGAGAAACCTAGTACCCAGTTACTAATACCGGCGTTTCTTTCATCCTTAGTAAATTTATTCTTGAAAATGCTTGTAGCAATAGCAATTGCGAATGGTGGAACCATACCACCAACCATTACAGCAGCCATCAAAACAGCAGCTGTTGCTGACTTAGGATCGTTAGCAAAAGCACCTGAAGCAAAGACATAAGCAGCCTTGTTGAAAGGACCACCCATATCGATAGCCATCATACCTGCTAAAATCAAAGTCAAAAGTGCTAAGTTTGAGCCACTCATGCCGTTTAAGAATCCAGTGATCGCATGGTTAATTCCACTAAAGATTGGATCAATGACATAAGCCATAATCAAAGCAATGAAGAGCAAACCTAAAATTGGGTAAACAAGCATAGGTTTCATACCTTCAAGGTTCTTAGGGAACTTGCTGCAAAGTTTCTTGAGCAAGATCATCAAGTATCCAGCAATAAAACCAGAAGCTAAACCACCCAAGAATCCAGCTCCTGAGTTGGCAGCCATCATACCACCAACAAAACCTGGCATCAATGCTGGTAAATCACCGATTGATTCAGCAATGTAAGCTGAAAGTACTGGCACCATGAAACCAAATGCCAAAGTACCCATGTTGTTCAAAGCCTTAAATGCTGGAGTATTTGCTCCACCACCATAGTTTTCAATCAAGAATGAGATAGCCATCAAGATACCACCACCGATAACGAATGGAAGCATGTGGCTAACACCACTCATCAAGTTCTTGTAGATGTTGCCCCAAATACCTGTTGAAGCTACTTCTTCACTACCTTCTCCTTCAGTAGCGTGGTAAACATTAGCCTTCTTATCCAGAATTGTTTGAATCAATTCTTCTGGCTTATTAATACCATCAACAACCGCATGGTTGGTTAAACGCTTGCCATCAAATCTTGGCATATCAACCTTTTTATCTGATGCAATTACAACACCGATTGAACGCTTAATTTCATCAGCAGTCAATTGATGCTTAACACCTTCAGAACCATTAGTTTCAATACGAACGTCAACGCCGAGCTTTTCACCAGCTTTAATTAAAGCTTCTTCAGCCATGTAAGTGTGGGCAATACCGTTAATACATGCAGTTACCCCAACAATTAATGGCTTGTCACCAGTTGGCTTAACTGACTTTTTATCAGCTTCATCTTTGTCTTGTTCAGCTGCTTCAAATAAAGAAATTACTTCTTCAGGAGTAGTGGCAGCTTTCAATTTTTCTACTAGATCAGGGTTAATTAACAAACTTGCTAACTTAGATAAAGCTTGCAAGTGAGTATTATCAGCTCCATCTGGAGCAGTAATCATGAAGAATAAATTAACTGGTTGACCGTCTAAAGCATCAAAGTCAACACCAGCTTTACTCTTGGCAAACAAAACACGTGCCTTGTTGATTGATTTATTTCTTGCGTGAGGCATCGCAATTCCGCCACCAATACCAGTGGTGCTTTCTTTTTCACGATCCCAAATTGACTTCACAAAAGCATCTTTATCATTAACGATGCCAGTTGCTACTTCTAAATCAGCCATTTCTTCAATAGCTGCATCTTTAGTAGTCGCCTTTAAATCCATAATCATGGATTCAGGTGCTAGGATATCCTTTATCTTCATCTTTGTTCCTCCCTAGATCTTTTCGACATGGATTTGTGGTAAAACTGCATCAATTTGGCTCTTTACTGCAATATCTGTAGTAAATGCTGTAGCAGCACCACAAGCCATTCCCATCTTAAAACTTTCAACTGGGTCTTTAGTCTTGAAGTAAGTACCAACAAATCCAGCGACCATTGAATCACCTGCACCAACTGAGTTAACAGCAGTACCAACAGCACCTTTAGCATGGTAAATAGCATCTTGAGTTAGCAAGTAACCACCTGCTCCAGCCATAGAAATCATGACATTTTGAGCACCCATAGCTAAAAGCTTTTTAGCATATTCAAGCATTTCTTCATCACTGCTAAAACTGGTATGGAACATATCAGCTAATTCATGATGGTTAGGCTTAATTACTAATGGCTTGCTCTTTAAAGTATCAAAGAGAGCTTGACCAGTTGTATCTACTACAAATTCTGCTCCTTTATCTTGAATTAAAGGAATCAATTCTTGGTAGAAGTTTTCTGGCATGTTAGCACTGAGTGAACCACTCATAACAACAATATCGCCAGCTTCAAGGTCATCTAAGCGTGCTTTGAAAGCAGCAATTTCTTGTGAACTAATTTCTGGACCCGCACCGTTAATTTCGGTTTCCTTTTCAGCATGAATCTTCACATTAACACGAGTTACATCAGAAATCTTAACGAAGTTACTTGCAATATTTTTCTTATTAAGTTGACGAATAAGTTCTTCACCAGTAAAGCCACCAACGAATCCCCAAGCAGTATTTTCAACATCTAATTGGTTCAAAATTTGAGAAACGTTGATTCCCTTACCACCAGCTAAGAAAGTGTAATTATTAGTCCGGTTAACTTCACCAGCTTTAACTTCCTTCAATTGCATTACGTAATCTAATGCTGGATTAACTGTAACTGTATAAATCATTAATTTACCTCCTCAAGTTTGATTCCTTCAGGTAATCTTGCTCGATTTTTTTGACTTAGTTGATTAGTGATCACTTTAACTGATTTAGCATCAGCAAAAGTGGCGAAATTTTGTTGGCCAATTTTTGAATCATCAAGCAAAACAATGCTGTTATCAGCTTGAGCAATGGCCACTTCTTTCAAGCTAGCTTCTTTAACATCTGGTGTGGTTAACTTGCCAGTTGAAGATAAGCCATTTGCTCCAAGTATCGCCCAAGAAAAATGATAATCTGCTAATTGCTTTTGAGAAATACCACCAACAACCACCTGCGTTTCTTCCTTCAGAATTCCGCCAAGCATGATGGTTGAAATTCCAGCTTCAATCAATGCTAAAGCTGTCGCTGGTGCATTAGTCACAACTAGCAAGTCTGGCACTTGCTTCAAAGCTGGTATCATTTGATAAATCGTGGTGCCGGCATCTAGATAGATCCTCATCCCCGAATGCACATAATGATCAACAGCATAATTAGCAATTGCCTTTTTTTGACTGATATTGAGCGAAAAACGAATCTTTTGCGAGACATCGTTTTCACTATTTTTAATTGTCAGTGCTCCACCATGTACTCGTTTGATTCGACCTTGTTTTGCTAAATCAACAAGATCACGACGTACAGTGGATTCAGATGTATCAAGCAAGTCGCAAAGTTCTTTAATTCTGCAACTCAAATGCGTATCAACATAGTCGACAATCGCATCGTGTCTTGCTTTAGTCAGCATATTTCGATCACCTCAAATAAAATTGTAAATGCTTTCTTTTTCAAAATCAATCATTTTCATTCAAAATCATTCAAAATTAATAAATAAAAAAAGACTAGCTATTTACTAGTCTTTTTTAACTTGTAATTTGATGTCGTTACCAATAATTTGCAGTTCAATTTCTTTGCCATCATCTAGCTTACCTAAAAGAATTTTTCCAGATAATGGTTTGCCTTCATCGATTTCAACACGATCATTAACTTCAAAATAATGAATCATTTTAAAAAGTAGCTTCAATTTATTTTCATTGAAGTTAGCTAATTCACTAGCTCTAGCTAAAGTATAGCCTTGCTTGTACAAAAAGTTGATAGTAGCGATTCGCTTAGCCATGGCAATATTATAGCGACGCAAATGATTTTTGGTGGTTTGCGATTTAATGTAGCCTTTTTCTTCCCAATAACGCAATTGACGAGGGGTAACATCTAATTTCTTAGATATTTCATTAATATCAATTTCCACACTTTCTAATATTTGAATATGTTTCGGTTTTTCTTTTGGCAAATTATTCATTAATCCCCCTCCTTTCGTTTTTATTAAAGATTACTTGATGTGAAACAATTTGTCAAGAAAGCTTACACTATTGTAAACCTGCTTGACAATATCTATTCGCGGTATTATTATAAATACAATTCGTTTAAAAGAGGTATAACTATGAAAGAACAAAAAATCCATAGAGGATTGATTCTGACAGTGTTAGTTATCGGTGGATTTATTACCATTTTATCATCTACCATGCTAGCTACTGCGTATCCATCCATTATGAAGACATTCAATGTCGATACCAGTACAGTTCAATGGTTATCGACTGGTTTTATTATGGCAAACGGAATTATGATTCCGATTTCTGCCTTTTTAATTAACAGATTCCCAAACAGACATATGTACATGTCTGCCCTGCTATTCTTCTTAGTCGGAACATTAATGTGCTATTTCGCACCTAATTTCCAAATCTTATTAGCAGGACGTATTGTGGCAGCTATTGGTGCCGGAATTACGATGCCAATCATGCAAACCATCATTTTAACCATCTTCCCACCTGAAAAACGTGGTGTAGCGATGGGTACCGTTGGGATTGCCATTGGTGTAGCTCCAGCAATTGGTCCAACTTTATCAGGTTTCTTAGTTGACCACTTAACTTGGAGAGACGTTTTTGGTGTAGAAATTCCATTAACAATTATCGTCCTTCTATTGAGTTTCTTCTTTATGAAGAATGTTTTAGAAGTATCTCACGACAAATTCGATGTTTTATCTGGTGTACTAGCCGTCTTCGGTTTCGGTATTATTCTTTACGGATTTGCGGAAGTTGGTTCAAAAGGCTGGGGTAATTCAACTGTTATCTCATGTATCGTTGTTGGTGCCATCATCATTGGTCTCTTCGCATATCGTCAATTCAAGATGGAACACCCATTTTTGGAATTACGTGTGTTTAAGACTTGGCGTTTTACTTTGACAACTATCATTGCCAGCTTAAGTTATACTGCCATGATTTCTGCCGAAATGGTGTTACCAATGTACATTCAAAACATTTTGGGTAACAGTGCCTTCCAATCTGGTTTAATTTTATTACCAGGTGCCTTAGGTATGATGATTATGTCACCAATTTCAGGTCAATTATTCGACCGCTTCGGTGCTAGATATCTTGCGATTTGCGGTAGTTTATTCTTAATTATTGGTACAGTTCCATTCTTATACATTTCCCCAACTACTCCAACTCTTTACATCACCTTATTCTACGCAGTCAGAGTCTTCGGTATTGCGATGATGATGATGACTTTGACCACATACGGTATGAATGCCTTACCAGTTAAGTTAATGGCTCACGGTACTGCTGTAAACAACACTTCAAGACAAGTTTTAGGTTCAATCGGTACTGCGATCATTACTTCAATTTTATCTAATGTAGCTAAAAATTCTGCACCTGCAAAATCATTACTTCACAGTCAACCATTGCTCTACAAAGATCAAATGATTAACTCAGTTATTTCAGGTTATAAGGTTGCCTTCTTAGTGGCAGTTATCGTGGCCGTCGTTGTTCTCTTGTTGTCACTGCTTGTACCAAAGAAGGAGGCTAAGTAATGTTAATAGCTATTTTAATTATTGCGTTAATTCTCGCATTTATCTTTACAACCAATCCTACTATTAAATTCCATTTAGGATATGGTGCTATCTTCTTTGTTATTGCCGCTTGGAGTACTGGCATGCTCATTGCTAACCAAAACAATCATGTCGGCATGAAAAAAGTTGCTACTAGTGAAACACAAACTATCAAATCAGTTTCACCTAAGATGGACATGTTGCTCTACAAGAATCATGGTAACGGTAAAGAAAAAGTCTACATTTACGATAATAAAAAGACTACTAAGGCTGATACTTCAACCAAAATTACTGTTAAAAAGGCTGATGTTAAATATGCTAGTGTAACAGTTAAAAAGTACCGCTACGATTACGCATCAGGCATGGATAACATGCTTTATGCCATGATTGCTGATACTTCGACAATCACCAATCGTCACTACATTTTCACAATTCCAAATAGCTGGATCGTTCTTTCAACTGATCAAGGTGCTCAATTACAAAAAGTTTTGAAGCAAAAGCAAAGCCAAATTAAGGCTGAAGTTCAAAAGAAATTGATGGCTGCGATGATGAAGAATCCTAAATTAAGTAAAAAGGAACAAACTGCAATCATCAATCAAGTTAAAGCTCAAGTTATCAAAGAAGCGATTGCTGAAGTTCAAAAATAATCAAAATAAAAAGGAGTCACAAATGTGACTCCTTTTTTAGTACAAATATTCAGCAGTAACTGACTTGCTATCTTCGCCTTTTCTAATCCGTAGCGCCATATCAATTGTGACATCGGCCAAAAGTGATTGCGGGTCAATCACATGATATGGATGATCCCCAGCCAATTCTTGAGCGAGGGATAATTCTGTACAGCCAAGCAATATTACTTCACAGCCGTATTCATCGTGCATTTTTTGTAAAATTTGATGATACAATTCTCGGTTAACAGTACCCTTTTCCTTGATATATTCATAAATCAAGCTAGTAACCATTGGTTGAATTTCTGGGCCACCAAGTTCCACTTCCTTGCCAGCTTTTTTAAAGGCATCTTCATATAAGTGATCAAAGATTGATCCTTCTGTCGCAATTAAACCAATTTTCTTTTCTTGCGGATAATTATCAATAAAATGGTGGACTGCCAAATCCATCATGTTAATAAATGGCACGTCGGTGGCACTGGCCAATTTATCGTAATAATAATGGGCAGTATTACATGGCATTACCATAAAGTCTGGATGCAAAAGACTTTGGCCTTTAACATCTTCTAGTAATGTAGGCAAAAAGTCCGGATTGGACTGGTCCATAATATAAGCAGTTCTATCCGGTACTTCAGCATCATTTACCAAAATATAATTCAAATAATCTTGATCTTTTGTAATCTTTACTCGGTGATTGATAAGGCGAACAAAACTTTCTGTAGCAATTGTCCCCATTCCACCAATAATACTAAAAAAATGTTTCATACTATGCTTCTAATTTAGCAATTGCTTGTTGAACAACTTTGATATCTGAAGGGTAAGGTGTATCAACGCCTCTAATCTTTTGGAAAGCATCTGCACCCTTACCGCAAATTAACACAACTTCGCCAGGTTTACTTTCGCTAATTGCGTTGTAAATGGCTTCTTGGCGATCGAGATCAATAACGACATCAACTTTTGAGTGATCAATGCCAGCATCGATTTCTTCGCAAATTTCTTTAGGATCTTCAAATCCCGGATCATCAGTAGTTAAGTAAGCTTTATCTGCATAAGCAGTCAAACTTTCGCTAAATCCTTGTCGACGGCTTAATCCTTTATCTCCAGGTGCACCAACAACAACGATAATTCTTGGATGCTTCAATTCCTTTTGCATAAAATGCATCAAAGCCATCATTGATGCTTGATTGTGAGCATAATCAACAACGACAAAGCCATGCTTTTCAGTGAACTCAGTTTCCATTCTTCCTGGAATAGTTACATCTTTGACACCTTTAGCGACATCATCATGACTCATACCAGCTAATCCTGCACCGATTACTGCAGCTGTACCGTTTAATTGGTTAAAGTCACCAAGCATCTTTAATTGATAGTCTCCAGCAATTGGCAAAGCTTGAGCCTTGTTGCTGCCAGCAATCACTCTAAACTTGGTACCTTTTAAGTCTAAGCCAAGTGAGCCAATTCTAAAGTCGATTGGCACTGACAAATCTTCATTTTCAAAGCCATCTCTAGCAAATAAGTAAATACTATCAGGGTTAGTGGTAGTAGTAGCTGCGGCATACACTTCTTGGAAGTGATCAGTTTCAGCATTGATAATACATTTGCGTGAGTTAACTAGCAATTGCAATTTGCAGTGTAAGTAGTCAGCAAAGTTAGGGTGTTCATTTGGTCCAATATGATCTGGCGTAATGTTTAAGAAAAAGCCTAAGTCGTAAGTTAAACCAAAAACACGGTTCTTTTTATAAGCTTGACTAGAAACTTCCATTACCATATGGGTCATGCCGTTATCCACTGCACGACGCATATCTCTGAATAAGTCCAATGATTCTGGCGTGGTTAAACTTGATTTGAATTTATCTTCAGGCTTTGGTCCCAAAATACTATCAACTGAAGAAATTAAAGCAGTCTTTCCACCATTCTTTTGATCAAGCATCCCCTTTAAAAAGTAAGAACTAGTTGTCTTACCTTTGGTTCCAGTGAAAGCCACTAAGAACAAATCATCTTGTGGGAAGCGGAAAAAGGCCGCAGTTAAAAGAGCCATTGCCTTAGAAACATCACGAACGATTAAAGCGTGCATCCCCACACCTTCTGGATATGGTTGTTCAGCTACATAACAAATAGCCCCGTTATCTTTAGCCATTGATAAATAGGTGGGTCTAAAGCCTAAGCCTTTACAGAAAAAGAGTGTATTTGTTTCAATATCACGTGAATCGTATGATACATATTCCATTTTTGGTGAAACTGTATCTTGAATTGCACTACTCTTCAATAAGTGGTGTTCTTTTAGAATTAAAATACATGTATTTAATGAGATGCTCATAAAAACTCCTAGTTGATTAATCTTATAGATAATTATAACACAGTAGCTTTGAGGGGTAAGCGAATGATGAAGCTTGTCCAATCTTTATTTGACTCGCAACGAACACTACCATGGTGCAATTCTACTACTCCTTTAGTAATTGCCAAACCTAAACCTGTACCACCAGTTTCACTATTTCTTGAAGTCTCAACTCGGTACAAACGGTCAAAAATTCGTTTCAATAATTTATCTTCGATTGGCTCGCCATTATTTTCAACTCTGAGTTCAACTTGGTCTTTATTAACTAAATTAGCTTCTAAAACAATCTTAGTAGCAGTTTTTCCATACTTAAAAGCATTACCAATCAAATTGTTAAAAACTCTGACTAATTTTTCTGGGTCAGCTTCAATTTCTAAGTCTTTGGGTCTAGCAGTAACTTCAATCGAAATATTATGATTACTTGCCTCTAATTCAAAACCCGCTGCAATTTGTTCCAACATTGAATAAATATTGATTTTTACAATATTCAATTTGGCATCTGTTGAGCTCAATTTAGTATATTCAAACAAGTCATTAACTAGACTTTTCATCTGATTAGCTTTGTTATAAGCGATATCTAAATACTTAGCTTGATCTTCGGCTGAAATGTTTTCTTGCTTTAACAAACCTAGGTAACCAATAATTGAAGTTAACGGAGTACGAATATCATGAGAAATATTAGTAATCAGTTCATCTTTACTCTTTTCAATTGCCCGTTCTTCACTCATTGTGTTAACTGTGGAATCGATCAGCAAATTAATTGATTCAACCACTTTTTGTAAATTGCGATTAACCAAGAAATTGATTCGATGGTCAAAATTACCTTCCGCAATATCATGCAATTCATCAATGATGTGTCGCAATTGCATTTGGCGATAGCGTCTAGTCAGTCTCCAATAAAGCACAACAAAATCGCCCACAATCATTATGAGCGTAACAATTTGTGCAGCACTGGAAATTTCGCCATTAAATAGCAAAAAGTGTTCGCGGAAGAAGAACACACCATGCTTTAAGTTGGGATCTTGTAAAAAAGTCAAATGAATTAAAATGACGATCGACAAATTTAAAAGTAACAGCAAAATAATTGTGACAATTGCTTCAACTATCAGCTCACTTTTTTCTGTCGTTGTTAATTTAACTCGTTGCTTCTTCATCTTTATGCTCCAATTTTGTATCCAACGCCCCAAACAGTTTGGATAACTTCTTCGCCACCAGTCACTTGTTGAATCTTGTCACGTAAGTGAGAAACGTGCACCATAACTGTTTTAGTGCTAACGATACTTTCTTGTTGCCATACTCTTTCAAAAATTTCATCAGCTGAGAAGACCCGGTTTGGGTGACTGGCCAACAATGATAAAATACCAAATTCCAAGGCAGTCAATTGAATTTCCTTACCATCAACTGTTTTTACTTCGTGAGAATCACGATTAATAATCAATGGGCCGACTTCAAGCACATCTGGACGATCGTGCTTCACTTGTTGTTGGCTTCTTCTCAATAATGAACGGACTCTGGCCATAACTTCTAATGGATTAAATGGCTTAGCAACATAGTCATCTGCCCCAGTAATTAAACCTTGAATCTTGTCCATATCGCCAGTTTTAGCACTTACAATCAAAATTGGTAAGTCGTTGTCTTTACGAACTTCACGCACAACTTCAATTCCTGACATATGTGGCATCATGACATCCAAGATCATACATGCAATATCAGGAGTAGTACTTAACTTAGTTAAAGCCTCTTTACCACTGTATGCAACAATTGGATCGTAACCTTCACTCTTTAAGTAAATACTCAAAAGTTCAACAATTTCGTGATCATCATCTACTACTAATACTTTCATGTGGCACCTCTTTTTTAATCAGTTATTATTATAATACTAATAATACTAAAAAATAGTCTTTCATTCTGCTTGAAAGACTATTTTTGCAAATTTTTAATCTAATTCGCGAACTCCAGTATAAAGTTCGTAGTAATATCCCTTTTTGGCAAGTAATTCATCGTGACTGCCCGCTTCAATAATATGACCGTGATCTAATACTAGAATTAAGTCAGAATCAACAATCGTTGATAAACGGTGAGCGATCACAAAACTAGTTCTACCCTTTAGCAAATTATTCATACCTTGTTGAACTAAACGTTCAGTATTGGTATCAATGCTTGAAGTAGCTTCATCCAAAATCATCACTGGACGATCAGCTAACATTGCTCTAGAAATAGAAAGCAATTGCATTTGACCTTGTGACAAGTCGCCACCATTTCCGTCAATGACAGTATCGTAGCCATGAGTTAATCCAGTAATAAATTCGTCAGCGTGAGCTAATTTAGCAGCTTGAATTACTTCTTCATCAGTAGCTTCTGGCTTACTAAAACGAATATTGTCTAAAATCGTTCCAGTAAATAGGTGCGTATCTTGCAAGACGATCGTTAATGATGAACGTAAATCATCTTTTTTGATGTCTTTGATTGGCAAACCATCATAAGTAATTTGACCAGAATCAATATCATAAAAGCGATTGATCATGTTAGAAATCGTCGTCTTACCGGCACCAGTTTCACCAACTAAAGCCACTTTCATACCAGGCTTAGCATCAATATCAATTCCATAAAGAATTTGCTTTTCACCATCGTAGCTAAAGTTAACTTGATCAAACTTGATGTGACCTGCAACTGGCGTTAACTTATCACCATCTTGCCAATCCCAGCCATCGCCTTTTTTAACCAAGGTGATTTGACCATCATCAACTTCTTCATCGGTATCTAGCAATTCGAAGATACGAGCAGCACCAGCATTGGCCATCACAATTGAGTTCAATTGTTGAGAAATTTGGGCGATTGGCATACTAAATTGCTTAGAAAGTTGCAAGAAAGCAGCAATGGCACCTAATGATAATGGAGCCCAGCTATGAACTGCAATCGCACCACCAAGTACAGAAATCAAAACATACAACAAGTTACCCAAATTACCCATAATTGGGAACAATGATGTAGCAATCGCATTGGCATTACCAGAAATTTTTCTCAATTCTTCATTGTATTGATCAAATTCTTCCTTGGCATTCTTTTCATGACTGAAGACCTTAACGACCTTTAAACCAGTCAACATTTCTTCATTGTAACCATTCAATTGACCAACATGTTTTTGTTGCTTAATGAAATATTGTGATGACTTAGTAGTTAAAGTCTTAACAACAAACAAGCTCAAAAGCAAAATAATGAATGAAAAGGCCGTTAATTGCCAACTAATCGATAGCATGGCCATTACTACAAAGACCAATGATAAAATCGATGAAACGAATTGAGGCAATGATTGAGAAATCATTTGCATCAATGCATCAATATCGTTGGTATAACGACTCATAATATCACCAAATTCATTTTGGTCAAAGTATGAAATTGGTAAACGTTGCATGTGAGCAAACATTTGCTGTCTAATCCGCATTTGGACCTTTTGAGCAGCAATCCCCATTAGCATGTTGAAAAGATATGTGGCAAATGCCCCAAATAAATAGACAACTGCCATTACCAAAATAATATCTAATAAAGGCGTGAAGTCGGGATGAGCTTGCTTAAGCAATGGAGTAATGTATTTATTAATTAATTGTTCAATGAACAAAGCTCCAATTACTGAAGCTCCGGCACTGATAACTACAGAAATTGCTGAAATAATCGTCAAAACAGGGGTAGTTTTGAAAATTACTTTTAACAAACGAATTACTGTTTGGCGATCAAGTTTTTCCTTTTTCATTCTGCTTGACCTCCTTGTCCTTGATACTTAGCAATCTTTTGATACAAATCGTTCTTCACTAGCAATTCATCATGCGTACCAATATCTTGAATTTGGCCTTTATGCATGACGATAATTCGGTCTGCATCTTTAATTGAATCAATTCTTTGACTAATAATAATCTTAGTAGTTGATGCTAAATCTTCACGTAAGGCGGTTCTAATAGCCAATTCAGTAGCCGTATCAACCGCACTAGTTGAGTCATCTAGAATCAAAATCTTTGGTTTCTTAAGTAATGCTCGAGCAATAGTAATTCTTTGCTTTTGACCACCAGAAACATTGGCCCCACCTTGTTCGATGTGAGTATTATAGCCATCTTCCATTTCACGAATGAAACCATCGGCATGGGCGATTTGACAAGCCTTAATCACTTCTTCTTCGCTGGCATGTTCATTACCCCATAAAAGGTTTGACATGATAGTTCCTGAGAACAGAACATTCTTTTGTAAAACCATGGCCACGCCATCACGCAAAGTCTTCAAATCATAATCTTTAACGTCATGACCACTGACTTTGATACTACCTGAAGTAACATCATATAAACGTGGAATCAAGTTAACCAAAGTTGATTTTGATGAACCAGTTTCACCAATAATTCCGATAGTTTCACCCGATTTAATGGTTAAGTTAACATCATCAATCGCGTTTTTACTACCATCAGAATATTTGAAACTAACATCATCGAAGATAATTTCACCATTTTCCAACTTAGTAATTGGATTTTCTGGGTTAGTAATCGCTGGCTTTTCAGTTAAAACCTCAGCAATTCTTCGTCCACTAGACATTGACATCACGATTTGCACAGAAATCATGGCCACAATCATCAAACTAAACAAAACAGAGTTTGAGTAACTGAACATTGACACCAGTTGACCTGTTTGTAAGCTTCCGCCAACAATTTGGTGAGCACCAAACCATGATAAAAGTAAAAGTGAGATGTTCAAAATCAACATAATAGCTAATGAGTTTAAGTTAATGATCTTCATTGCTTTTACAAACAAGCTATAAATCTTATCAGAAGTGTCATTAAACTTATCAATTTGTTGATCTTCACGGACATAAGTTTTAACTTCACGAATTCCACGCACATTTTCACGAACAACTTGGTTCAAACGGTCATATGCTTTGAAAATTTTAGGAAAGACCTTGAAACCTGCTAAGAGGATTAGAACCAAAACTACCGCAAAAATTGGAGCTAGAATCACAAAGATTGATGCTAAACTTGGGCTCACAACAAAAGCCATAAAAATAGAGACGATTAACAGCATTGGTGCTCTAACCGCAACTCTGATCAGCATTTGATATGATTGTTGCACGTTGTTAACATCAGTCGTCATTCTAGTTACCAAACTGGCACTAGAGAACTTATCGATATTTTCGAATGCAAAATCTTGCGTTTTATAAAACATGTCATGACGCAAGTTGGCAGCAAAACCTGCAGCTGCCTTTGATGATGTAATACTTGCAGCCACACCACAAGTGACTGACACAATAGTTAAAATCAATAGAAGTATCCCTTTATTCACAATAAAGTTCATATTACCTTTACGGATACCGTCATCGATCAACTCACCAACTAAATAAGGAATCATCATTTCTACAATAACTTCTCCAGTTACCGCAATTGGTGATACCCAAGAGAGGCGGGTATATTGTCTAATAGCCCGTTTTAAAACTTTAAGCATTGTATCCTCCTTCTTGAGAAAAAAGATTAAACGTTTACCGCTTAATCTTTTGTAACTTTCTTTCTTAATGTTCTGGCAAAAGCTGAACCTACCAATTGATATTTCTTCTTGAATAGGTATCTAATCGCTAATGCAATAATTGCAATTACAAAGCAAACTTCGCCTGGAACAGCAGGATTAATTACGTTAATCCCTGGTAAAACTAAGATGTAGTTCCATGCCAATAAAACTACTAGCATGATAATTGAACTAGTAATTATTTTACTCCATTTAGGCTTAGTTCCGCTTGCTTGAGGATTCAAATATTTTTCATATCGAGTCATAAAGAATCCTAAAATAATTCCCATTGACATGATTGATAAAATACCGATCTTCGCACTTGATTTAGCGGAAAAAGCATTACCTACACCGTAAACCGCAGCAAATAAAGCTAAGTAAACTAAGCAGTTATCCAAAGCTTTTTGCCAAAATGGCACATCACTAAACACTGGCTCTGGATGTAATAATTGTTCAGCCTTAACCTTTGGTGTTGCTGAAAATAGCTTCGCAGCAATCACACCCTTTTTTTGAGCTTCTAAAATGTCTGGCAATAATTCAGCTACCATCACTTTAGCTTCAGCTTCGGTTTTATCACTTTGTTTAACAATTTCACGTTCAAGGTTGAAGACGTAATCTTGATTTTTGTTAGAAAGACTTTCCATCTTACACTCCTAGACATTAAATCTAAATTCAATAATATCGCCGTCAAGAACTTCGTAATCTTTACCTTCTAGACGAACACGACCAGCTTCCTTAACTTTTTGCATGGTTTCGTATTTATCCAAATCATCGTAAGAAACTACTTCGGCACGAATAAATCCACGTTCAAAGTCTGAGTGAATTACCCCAGCAACTTGAGGAGCCTTCATACCTTCTTTGAAAGTCCATGCTCTAGTTTCAGTACCACCGGCTGTAAAGAAAGTACGCAAGCCTAAAATATGGTAAGCTGCACGAATCAAACGATCCAAACCAGATTCAGTTACACCTTCAGCTTCTAAGAATTCGCCCTTTTCATCATCATCTAAACCGGCGATTTCTTCTTCAGTTGCAGCTGAAATACCCAAGCATTCTGCACCTTCACTTTCAGCGTGCTTTTTAACAACTTGGAATAAAGGATCACTTTCTGGATCTGCCATTGATTCTTCAGCAATATTTGCTACATAGATAATTGGCTTTGAAGTCAATAAGAATAAACCCTTAACAATCTTTTGTTCATCCTTGTTGAAATCAATTGAACGAGCTGCTTGACCATCTTCAAGGACTGGTTGCAACTTGTCTAATACAGCCATTTCAGCCTTAGCTTCTTTATCACCTTGTTGTGCAACTTTTTTAACTTTACCAATTCGGCGGTTAACTGCGTCTAAATCGGCAATTGCTAATTCAAGGTTAATTGTGTTGATATCTTCTTCAGGATCAACTTTTCCACTAACTGAAGTAATATTTTCATCTTCAAATGCACGTACAACGTGAACGATCGCATCTGTTTGACGAATGTTTTCAAGGAATTTGTTACCTAAACCTTCACCTTTTGAAGCACCTTTAACTAATCCGGCAATATCAGTAAATTCAAAAGTAGTGTGAACAACTTTTTTAGCAGGAATCAATTCTTGAATTCTAGCTAAACGCTTGTCAGGCACTTCAACCATTCCGACATTTGGTTCAATCGTGGCAAATGGATAATTAGCCATTTCTGCCCCTGCTTTTGTAATTGCGTTAAATAAAGTTGATTTTCCGACGTTAGGTAATCCAACAATTCCGGCTGTTAATGACATAAATCTATCTCTTTTCTTTTTAATTTATTCTGGTTTTGCAATTTCTGCTTTGCTAACGTAGTGTTCATTCTTAGCGTTAACAGGATCTTGACTCTTCGTAATAAGCTTTTTCAATCGCTTGTTAAAATCATTACGACTCAGCATAATGATTCGACCACACCCTAAACATTTTAACTTAATATCAGCACCAAGTCTCAAAATTTCCCAATGATTTACTTGGCAGGCATGTGGCTTTTTCATCATAACCGTATCAGCTAATTGATAATCAATCTTCATCGAGATCAACTCCTAAGATATCCAAAATACGGTTCAAATCATCTACAGAATTAAAGTTGATTGATAAGTGTCCCTTACCTTTTTGTGAAGCACTGATTTGCACTGTGGTGCCAAATTTATCAGCTAATTGGGTCTCGCTAGCAGTGATAAATGGTGACTTCTTGCTTGGCTTCTTAGGTTGCTTCTTTTCGTTCAATTGGTTAACAAGTGATTCCAATTTACGAACAGAAATACCTTCTTTGATAACTCGCTTAGCTAAATCATCAATTAAATCTTTATCTTTTAACCCCAATAAAGTCCGAGCTTGACCCATAGATAAATCGCCATGTTGCAACATTCTCTTGGTCTTGCTTGGTAAAGTCAAAAGTCTTAAGTAGTTAGCAATATAAGGTCTTGATTTACCCATTCTTTTTGAAACTTCAGCTTGAGTTAAGCCAAGATTCTTTTGCAACATTTCGTAAGCTTGTGCTTCTTCTAATGGCGTCAAATCTTCACGTTGCAAGTTTTCCAAAATGGCAACGGCCATCATTTCACTTTCGGTAAATTTGCGAACGATAGCTGGAATTGTTTCCTTTTTAGCTAACTGACTTGCCCGATATCTTCTTTCACCAGCAATAATTTCATAACCAGTGACTGCTTCACGCACGATGATTGGTTGAAAAACGCCATTTTCTTTAATAGAAAGTGCTAATTCTTCAAGGCTCTTTTCATCAAACTTCTTACGTGGTTGATATGGATTGGGACGAATATCAGATAATTTTAGTTCTTGAATAGTTTCTGAAGCATCGATTTGTGGTTCGTCATGAAAAAGTGCTTCAAGACCACGTCCTAAACTTCTTTTTTCTTTACTTTTTGAGTCTCTTGCCATGAGCTTTTAACACCTCTCTAGCTAACTTGTCATACACTTTAGCTCCTCTTGAAGCTGGTGCATATTCGGTAATTGCTTGTCCATAACTTGGAGCTTCAGCCAACTTGGTAATTCTAGGAATGATTGCCTTGTAAACCTTATCTCTAAAGTAATCTTGTACTTCTTTAACAACTTCAGCACCTAAATTAGTTCTGGCATCAAGCATAGTTAATAAGACACCTTCAACTCCTAAGTTAGAGTTAAAGTGCTTTTGAACTAAACGAATTGTATTAAGCAGTTGGCTTAAACCTTCCATTGCATAGTATTCACTTTGAACTGGAATCAAAATTGAATCACTAGCAGTAAAGGCATTAATTGATAATTGACCAAGTGATGGTGGGCAATCAATAAAAATGAAATCATATTGATCTGCAACTGCATCTAAAGCTTGTTTTAATCTAGTTTCTCTAGCCATCATACTGATTAGTTCAGTTTCTGCACCAGATAAATTAATCGTTGCTGGAACAATGTCCAAACGTGGGGTGCCAGTTGGATGAATAACTTGTTGAATTGGAATTTCATCAATCAAAACATCATAAATATTTTCGCTGATTTCTGACTTTGAAATACCTAAACCACTAGTTGCGTTACCTTGAGGATCAATATCAACTATCATTACTTTATAACCTCTAGTAGCAATTGATGCTGCTAGATTGATAGTTGTTGTCGTCTTACCGACTCCTCCTTTTTGATTTGCAACTGAAATCACTTGTGCCATGATAACTCTCTACTTTCTTTTCATTTCAATCGTGATTTGATAATTATCTGCATCACGCTTTTCATGAACAACTACTTTAATACCAGATTCCTTAGCTAATTTAACTGCATGCTTAATCGTATTGATTTGGACAGATAAATCTTTCGGAATCCGTTGTCTTTTAGCCTTCTTTTCTGGCTTTTTGAAATATTCATCAAAGTCTTGAACCATTTGTTCAGTTTCTTTAACGTTCAAGTCTTTTTCTAAAATTTCATTTAATGCCTTAACTTGCTTTTCTGGTTCAAGGCCAACTAATGCTCGACCATGACGACTAGAAATCTTTCCGGTTGCCAAATAAGATTGAACATCTGGGTCTAATTTCAACAAACGCAATTTGTTAGCCACAAAAGATTGTGACTTACCCATTTCTTTAGCCAATTGTGTTTGACTTAAATCATTGAGTTCCATTAAATTGCTGTAAGCCTTAGCTTCATCAATTGGATTCAAATTTTCTCGTTGCAAGTTTTCAATCAAGGCCAAACTAGCAGCTTTTTGATCATCCATCTCATCAACGATTGCTGGAATTTTTTCCCAACCAAGTGACTTGGCTGCTCGATATCTTCTTTCCCCAGCAATTAATTCATAACCATTCCCATGGCTACGAACAATGATTGGTTGTAACAAGCCTTGTGAGGCTAATGTTTCAGCCAATTCTTTGATTGAATCATCAGAAAAGGTTCTTCTAGGTTGATATTGATTAGGAACAATCTTAGCAAGTTCCAAATCTTGCACTTGCTTATTCTTAGGTATTTCTTCTTCGTGTTTACCAAATGAAAAAATTGACATCTTAGCTCTCCTTTACAAAGGCTTTCTAGCCGGAGTTCCAGCTTGTCGTGGATACTTTTTAGGACATTTTTCTGTCTTTGATATCAAAATTAAATTACGCTCTTCATCAGTGTCAGGCAAATTGAATTGTTTTTGATCGATTACCTTTCCACCTAGCGTCTTAATCGCCTTACCAGCTTCTTGAATTTCTTGTTCAGCCTTTGGCCCTTTTAATGCCAAAAACTTTCCATCAAGTTTAACTAGTGGTAAACAATATTCGCTCAAAACGCTCATTCTAGCAACTGCTCTAGCAGTAACTAAATCAAACTTTTCACGATATTGTTCATTTTGACCAACTTCTTCAGCTCGTCCATGCACTAGATGAACGCCAGTAATGCCTAATTTTTTAGTTAAATCATCCAAAAAGTTGAGTCGCTTTTGCAAAGAATCTACTATAGTAACCTCAATTTCTGGATGTAAGATTTTCATCGGAATTGATGGAAATCCTGCACCTGCTCCCACGTCACAAAGTGAAACTTTGCTTTCAAAAAGTTCTGGGTAAGCAAATAAAGGAGTAAGACTATCGTAAAAGTGTTTTAAATAAACTTCATCTTCCTCAGTAATTCTCGTTAAATTAAGATATTGATTAACTTCTACCAAGGTTTCAAAATAGTCTGCAAATTGCTTTTTAACATCGTCTGTGAGATGATAATGCATATTTGTTAACTTCTGATAAAATTCAGTAGGATTCATATTTTCTCCATTTACGTGAAACAGTATGTAATTCTATCTTCCAATTATGAACGATTTTTCATCAATCGTCAAAGGAGGTATTATGATTTTAACAATCTTGATTCTAATTTATTTAATACTCAGCACAATTCGTGGCTGGAGAATGGGTCTAATCAGACAAATCGTCACTAGAATCATTCATTTAATGTCATTATTTGGTGCCATCTTTTTGCAAGGAACTGTTGGTGAATTTGTTTACCAAAAATTATTCGTTGGCCAAGGTCTAGAGCAGTTCTATACCTTAGTTTCTAGATTCATCGCTTTCTTTGCATTATGGTTTATTTTTAGAATTATGTTTGGTTTCATCCAAAGAATTCTTTTTCCAAGAAAGCATGGTCACCACGGACTTTCGGGTTTCTTAAATGCCCTATTAGGTGCAGCACTTAGTTTTGTCTGCTCATACCTTTGGGTCTTCTTACTAATTTCAATGTTCCACGCACTAAATGTTTCTTGGTTTGAAACGCAATTGATTAATTCACCATGTGCACAATTCATTTTGAACGAGACACCAGTTTTAACCAACTTGTTTAATCAATTCTTTATCGATCATCATCTACTCACAAAATAAAGAGGCTTACGCCTCTTTATTTTATTTGGTCATATTTAACTGTTCCGTCTTGATAAACAAAAACTGCTCCCAGCTTTTCACTGGATGCCACTGGGCCATTGAAAAATAGCTTCTTATCAAGTAATTCCGCTTCAATTGAAGTCTTCGTGAAAACTGTCACACCCGCTAAATCTGTTTTTAACGGATAGCCTGTTCGTGGATCGATTATATGATGGAACGTTTCATTGCCAATTTTCAAATAGCGTTCATAAACACCACTTGTGACCGCTGAACATTCAGGCATGGTCACTATGGCTAAATCAACATCTCTGGCCTTTTTGGGGTCTTGGACACCAATTCGCCAAAGGCCATCTGCTTGCTTGGGATTTTTACCAACAAACAATAAATTTCCACCCAAATTGATGATTCCACTACTTACACCATAAGCTTGCCAAAGGTCCTTAATCCGATCAGCAATATAACCTTTGCCAATACCTCCCAAATCTAATTCCATGCCTTTTTTTGTCAAAAAAATGCTCTGACTATCATCATCAAAAGTCGCATCTTCAGGATTGGTAATTGCTAGCTTGGCTTTAATTTCAACTTCGCTAGGTTTTCTAGCATCAGAAAAGCCAATATGCCACAACTTCACAACGGGGCCAATTAAAGCATTAAAGCCGTAATTCTTACGGCTTTCTAAAATGGCAGTTTTGGCAAGTTGATAAACAGGACTAGAGACAGAAACTGGGTGTTTTCCAGCAGCTTTATTAATATCCATCACTTCTGATTGATCTCGATTAACAGTTAATAAATCCTCATAATGATCAATCAAATCACATGATTTTTTCAAAACATCGACGCCACCAAAAACGGTAAGAACATTCTTTGTTCCTAAAGCTCGATGTGTAATCGTTTCTGCTTCCATCTGTTACTTTTCTAGATAATTTGCACGTAATGCTTCTACATCAACATCTAAATTATTCTTCAAATAATTCATAACGCCACCAAAATTATTTTCTAATTCAAGCATAGCTGTGTCATAGAAAACATCACTGACTGATCCTAATACTCGGACATTTGCACGAACACTTAAACTAGCATCACGATGTTCTTGATCTCTTTGGTAACGGTAATCCGCCATCAATTCTTGTGATAATAAATAGTCACGGCGAATAGTTTCTTCATCAATACCTAAAGCGTGCAATAAGAGCATGCAAACAAGACCAGTCCGGTCTTTTCCTTCTGAACAGTGGATAATAGTGGCACCTTCAGTTTGTTCAGTTAGCTTTTTGAAAACCTTCTTAAAGCCAGCTTGTCCATTACGCAAGTGATTGCGGTAACGCTTGATCATTAAATCAAGAGCTGCATATGGATCTTTTTCATATTTAGCAAATTGTTCCTTGATTGATTCCGCAGTTTGTTCTTTAGTCGATAAAGGAGCTGCCAGATATTCTACGTCTTCCATTGCTGGATCCGGGCATTTATCTGCTTCTCCTGGACATCTCAAATCAATGACAGTCCGTAAATTGTGGCTAAGCAAAATTGCTTCATCAAGCTCAGTCATTTGAGACAACTTACCCGTTCTAATTAGTCTATCGGCTTTAACGGTACCAAATGGACCACTATAACCTGTTAAAGTACGTGCATTATTAACTTTTTCCAGGGGTAAAATTTCCATAGTAGTTAATCCTTTCCCGAGTATTGTTTGACAAAGTTCACAAATGATTCTGCAAACTTAACTACGTCTAATCGCGTATTTTCATCATCAATTGTACCATCAATGAACTTTTGTGGGGCTTGACCGATCAACACTTCATGTCCTGGAAAAACAAGTGCTGACACTTCAGGTGATAATAAAATTTCACGGGCATCTTCTTGAGCTCTAGTTGCACCTTGAATACCTAATGATGTACCAATAACGGCAGTAGGCTTCATTATTAAAGCACCATCTAGCCATTCAAAAGCATTCTTCAAAGCAGGAGTGACAGCTTTGTTATATTCCGGTGTAGTTACAATGACGCCGTCACTTGCCTTTAATTTATTTCTAAATTCAGCCACGCGGCCATCGGCTTCTGATTCACCAAAAAGTGGCAGATCAATTTCGACTTTTTCAAAATCAGCCAAGTTTAAGCTAGTGATATATTCTGCTAGCATCCGATTATATGATTTATCAGCATTAGTACCTACAATAATTGAAATTTTCATGCTATTTACTCCATTCAAATACTTCATCAAAGAAATGATATAAAAACTTAATTGTATTCGTATCAACTAAACGGTCTGCTTCAAAGGCATGATCTGCATTAGATAGCATGAATTCATCTTGACCAAAAATAGTAACGTGGAAAGTAGAGTTGCTCAAAATTGTTTTCAAACGCGTTTGAGCACGAGCACCACCTTGAGGAGAATTATCTGCAGATAGAATGACCACTTTCTTGCCAGCTAATGGATTTCCAGAAACTGAGAACCAGTCAATCACACTCTTCAAGCAGCTTGGGACTGAATGCAATCTTTCTGGTGTGCTGATCAAAATCAAATCGCTATCAGCAATTTTTTCAGCTAATTCAGTAATTTTAGCAGGAACTTCAGCTCCTTCTTTAAAAAGTGGAATTCCTCTAACATCAGCAACTTCAACATCTTGTTCGAAATTATTTTTTATAAAGTTGAGTAATTTGGTATTAGATGAATTTTCAGAATTAGATCCGGATAATGCAAATATTTTCATATCGTAACTTTTCTCCTCTGTAAAAAAGAACCACCTAAGTGGTTCTTTCATTAATCATCAGCGTATTCACGAAATTTTCGTTCAAAGCTCTTGTTGAATAATGGATTTTCACCAATTAATACTTTACCACGAGCTTCGATATTATTCTTAAGACTTTGCTCAAGCATATCTTGAATTTGTTCAAAACCAAACATAGCTTGTTGAGTTGTCATTGATAAAATTACGCCTGTAACAGCTGTCCAAAACGCTGCAACAATTTTTGTAACTTCGTATCTTGTTAAATTAGTGTTTGGATACTGCTTATAAAATAGTTTAACACCAATGTCAATCATTTGATCAGCGACATTACTTGTATCTTGTTTACCATATACAAAGATAGAACTGAAGAATTCAGTATGGTTTACACAAAAGTGAATGTAGTCCATACATAAGTCAATTAAAGCATTTCCTGTATCAAACTCATATTTTCTGTCTGAAGTGAGGTAATTGACAAAGCGGTCAAGCACTGCTTGGCGAAGTTCATCTAAGTTTGTAAATTCTAAATATATAGGTTGTGTTGAAAAGTCACCTTCTGCGGCGATACTTCTCGCAGTTAAATCGTTCAAACCGACTTTGAGGGCTAAATTGTATGCGGCATCGAGGATTTTTTCACGGCCTATTTCCTTTTTTCTTGCCAATGGTTACCCCCCCCATTCTACTTATTTTCTTCTTGAAAATCTTGATAGTTCTCTTTAATGAGTTCGATCAAGTCTTCTTCTGATATACCAACATTTGCACTGAAAGCTAAAAATGCTGCGGATAGATAGTAGCCAACTTCTTGAGGATCAGCAAAGCTATCTGTCCAATCAATATTAACTCCTTCAGTATCTGGATCGACGTTAATTCTAATTTGTTTTTCGTCCATTCAAATCACCTTTTCTCTATATTCTATTCTGTATTCCATTATACAAGATACAGAAGGTTTAGGCAACGATCGTTATTTAATTTTTGTTAAAATTCCATCCATCATTTTGTAAATATGATTTGCAAATTGTTCTAATCGCTCATCATGTGTAACCAAAATTATGGCCTTTTGGTTATTTTGAGCCAAATCCTTAAATAAACGCCCCACTTGTTCAACGTTTTCAGAGTCTAGAGACGCCGTGGGTTCGTCTGCTAAAACGATTTCAGGTTCCGCATATAATGCCCTTGCCAGAGCAACTCTTTGTTTTTGACCACCAGATAATTCATTCGGATATTTGTTCATTAGGTTATCTATAGCTAATTGAATAATTAACTTTTTCAAAGATTTTTGTGACATGTTGTCACTTTTTTTAATTTTGTCAACAAGCTCAAATTGTTCTTTTACTTTTAAATACGGAACCAAATTATAAGCTTGTAAAACGAAACCAATCTTATTCAATCTAACTTGATCAGCTTTCCGATTCGATACTTTAGAATAATCCTGACCATTGATCCAAACTTCACCACTAGTGGGCCGTTGTAAAAGTCCTGCAATTGTTAGCATCGTACTTTTACCTGCACCACTTGGCCCTTCTATCAAAACAACTTCGCCACGATTTGCAGCAAAATTAACTTGCTTTAAGGCCGATACTTTTGCATCCCCTGAACCATAATCCTTTGTGACATTTTTTAATTCTATTGCTAACATTTTATGCTCCTATGGCCTGAGCTGGGTCAACCTTCAAGATTGATCTAACAGGCAATAAACTACCAATTAATCCCATCACTAACATACCGATTGATCCCATCAATTTAGTAGAAATTGTAAAACTCATTGGGACAGCACTTGGCATCGACATCATCGTGAGTTCCATCATGATTAAGCCAATAGCAACACCTACAACAATTAAAATTGCAGCTTGCCATACAACTGAGGCAATCAACGTTTTACTTGAAATACCTTGTGCTCTTAAAACAGCAAAGTTTGGTAATTTTTGCATAGTTAAAATATAGAGGAAAATGCCAATGATGATTAACGAAATAACTAATAGGAAGCCAATCATCATTTCGAAAGTGAGATTTTGTGCTTCATAGCCTGGCAACTTCTTGATGAAGTTCTTGACGCCATAACTTTCTGCATTTTCGTGATTGTAGTTAACTTTCTTTTTCAAGATTACGCCTGAAGCTACGGCATCTGGACTCGCGTGACGCAACTGTTTCCAAGTATTTAAAGTACCATAAATAATTGGTGCGATATTGATTTTGGCGTTTTTAACAAAAGCAGTAACTTTTACCTTATGATCCAAATCATTCAGTTTCAATTGATCGCCAATTCGGTAACCCTTATCTTTCATGCTTGCATCAAGCATAACTTCATTATCGCCTTGAGCTTTTTTACCTGAAACAAGCTTCAAATCTTGATAAATGTATTGTTGCTCATCCAAACCGATAAATTGCGTATTGACTGTCTTGCGACCACTCTTTTTAACAACCAAGCCGATTTGACCAACTAACGCGGTCTGATCATCAGTCTTCAAATTTTCTAAATCTTTATTAGTCAATAGTGACTGGTTCAGACTCAAATTTGAGTTTTTGTTCAAAATAACCGACTTAGTTTTCCAACTTTCAATTGCAACGGTATTTTCATCAGCTAAGCCGATAGCTAACGAGCTCAACATAAAGATCAAGTAACTGATCAAAAAAATAAGTAGGACAATCAAACTGTAGCGCAACTTTTCATGTCTGATTTCCTTTAAAGCTAAAAACATATTAGGCCTTCTTTTCTATAGTAGAGGCGATTTCTTTCAGTCTCTTCAAATAAGTCTCACGGTTGTCTGGGTCAAATAAGCACTCTCTAATTGTCGAATGTGCCAAAATCATTCTTGCCCAAGTTTTAGCATCTAATTCAGCTAATTTGGGATTAACTTTTTGCGGATCATGTTGCCAGTGAAGCTTGATCATATCACGATAAGGAGACATATCGACCCTTTCCACAAAAGAGGCTACAGTTTCATAAATATCTGCATCTCTATCTTGATGGATCTTTCGCATTGCTTTAGCAAAAACATAATGATATGCGTCTTTTAAATCATCGAAATACTTATAAAAAGCTCCTCTTGCAATTCCTGCATCTTTAACAATTCTTGCCACTTGTGCATCATGCAAAGGATATGCTCCGAACTCTTTAATTAGAGCTGCTTCAATTTTTTTCTTTTTCACTTCTGGTAAGTTTTTAAAAGTTGTTGAAACCATATTTAACCTCCTTTTATTTATATTCAAACTCAAAAGTGACACCGTGTCAATTTATTTGATTTGCAAATTAAAAACCTTTTATGCACACTATATATAAAAGGAGATTTTACATGAAAGACTTAGCATTTATCTTTGACTTTACTAATAACGATCAATTTAACGAAAAAATAAAAAAAGCTAGAGACATCGGCATCAGAACTATCGCTTTTCCAGATAATAATAACGATATTAAAAATATCGCGAGCCAGTATCACTTAAACTTAGTTGAACATGAAGCAAGCCCAGAACTATCAGCTGATTGGTTAAAAAAGTTAATTCAAGCAAAGCAAAATAAAAAGGCACTGCGTGTGTCTGTAGACTTAGACAATCAGTACCTATCAGATATCAATCAATGGATGCACTGGTACGGTCATGCAATCAACGAAAGTGTTCCTAGCGATTTAGTTGCTAGTCAAGGTGTCACTTTTGAAAACTTTATTGCAAGCTACCAAAAATATCTTTTCATTAATAACAAGGATGAAACTCAAGTGACCATTTCTGGACTAGAAGTAGCTCCTGAACGCGTTGAATTAATCAAAAATCGTGATGACTTACCATTTGAATTTGAAAACGGCAGCTTAAAGATCACCATTCCTGCAACAGATAATTGGCAAGCTGTGCGCCTTCAGGCACACCGCCCAGAAGATGACTTAACCGATACCCAATTTTAGGGCAAAAAAAATGGAGGATACAGGGCTCGAACCTGTGACCTCCTGCTTGTAAGGCAGATGCTCTCCCAGCTGAGCTAATCCTCCATGAGTTATCTCACAATTAATTATCATACGCATTTTATAACTAGTCGTCAATAACTTTTTCAAAAAATCTATTTAGTTTAAATCACTCAAGAGATTTGATATCATATATTAAACAAAGCATGGAATGGAGAGACTTTTTATGAAAAGAAACCATTTTGCACTCGGCTTAATTTCATTTTTGGCAATTGGGTGTGTATTTTGGAAAACAGTCAAGGCTGATGTTAATCCAACTGAGGTTCCTGCTACTTCCAGCAGTCAAAGCGAAGCTGTAACTTCAAGTAGTCAATCTGAAGCAACTAGCTCAACAACTTCAAGCTCAAGTCCTTCAAGTTCAAGCACTTCAGCAGTTGTTCCTGAAAAGACTGTTCAAAAATTTAAAAATGTCTCCATCTATGGAGTTAACGTATCTGGCTTAACAGTTGATCAAGCATATAGCAAGATCAATAAACAAGCTGCTAATTACGTTTATATTGATAGTAAGAAAAAAGTTTCATACAAGCATTCTAATAAAATTAGCAAAATCATTTCTAAGAAAACTGTACAATCGTACTACAACAAGCAAGCTAAGGTTAAATCTAGTGTTAAAAAGATTATTTTCACTAACACTAAATTATCTAAACTTGCCAAAAGTTTGAAGAAGAAATACTACAACGTCACTGCTACATATAAGATTGATGGCGATACTTACCACTTCTATTCAAAGAACTACATTAAGTCAATCAGTGCTACCAGCACTAAGAATGTATCAGTTTCTGTAGATACTGCAGGAATCAGAAAGCGTCTTAACTTAATCAACAGTTCCGAAGCAACTTTAACTAAGTTCCGCTTCAAGGCTCCTGTTGGTAAAAAGACTTACGGTAAAACCGTAACTTTAACTAACGTTAAATTCGGTTGGGACGTCAGAAAAGCTGGCTTGACCGATGCTACTCAAGCAGTTAACAAGGCTTTTTCAAACGGCAAGAACACCACTTACAAATTGAAAGCTAAGTACACTTACGGCAAGTCTTACAATGGTACTACTGGTTACAACCGTACTAATAAAGGTATTGGTAAAAACTACGTAATTGTATCATTAAGTAAGCAAAGACTTTGGGTAGTTAAAAATGGTAAAGTTGTAGCTAACTTCCGTGTGGTAACTGGAGAAGTTGATAAGCACCAAACAACTCCTAAAGGTGTACACTACCTATTAGGTAAACAAACTAACGCTACTTTGACTGGACCAGGATACAGCTGTGTTGTTAAGCGTTGGATGCCATTCACTCTTGATGGATGCGGTTTGCACGATGCTTACTGGAGAAGCAACTGGAGCAAGAAAGCCTACATCAAAGACGGCTCACACGGATGTGTCAACATTAGACCTAGTCAAATCGACTTAGTTTGGAACAATGTCAAAACTGGAGAACCAGTAATCGTATATTAAAAAAGCTAGGATTAAAATGGATAACAATATCAAAAAGCTTTTATCTGAACGGAAATGGATCGCGATTGGACTCAGCTTAGTGCTAATAGTCCTTTGTGGATTACTATTTTCTCAACATAATCAAAAACAACGTGATGATTTTTCGAAAACTCACTTTGCTGCTAATGCCAAAATTTATGGTGTTAATGTCGGTAATCTTACCGTAAAAGATGCAACTAAGAAAGTTAATAAAACTGCCAAGAACAAATTAGTTTTAGCTGATGGCAAAATTGTGGCCAAGCATACTGATAAGTATAAAGTGATCACTAAAAAAGAAGTTGCTAAAATTTTCAAAGATAAAGATTTAAACGTTGTTAATACCAAGTTTAATAAAGAGAAAACTCGTCTTGAAAAGATTTTAGCCACTGTCGTTTCATACAAAATCTTAGATGAAACTGTTAAGTTCAAAGCAAGTGATTACTTAAAGACACTTAGCTACCAAAATGGCAAGATGACTTTGAAGGTTAACGATCAAGTTCGTAGTGAATTAGATAAATTGGATAAGAAGTATTCAACTGTTCACAAGAAATACGAATTAGCTGTACCTGAAAAGACAGTTGCTAAGGCAAAAAAGATTACCGTTCAAAATAATACTTACGGTTGGGAAATTTACACTGACCGTGCCATTAACTACATTACTGAAGCATTTAAAGCAGCTGAAAGTAAGACAATTGATGCCAAAGATACCCTTTACGGTTTAGGCTACTGGACTTATGGTCTAGGTTATGACAAGTCTAATAATGGCTTGGGAGATAACTACATTGTTGTCTCAATTAAAAAGCAAAGTTTGTGGATCATCGAAAATGGGCAAGTTGCCGTTTACTTACCAAATGTTGTAACTGGTACTTTGAAAGGCAAGAGTGATGATCAAACACCAACTGGTGTGTTCTACATCCACTACAAGCAATCACCTAGTGTTCTTCGCGGAACTAACAGTGATGGATCAAAATACGCAAGTAAAGTTCAATATTGGATGCCATTCACCCTTTCAGGTTGTGGCTTACACGATGCAAGTTGGCGAACTGACTGGTCTAAAACAGCATACTTAGCTGGTGGATCACACGGATGTGTCAACATTAAGCCTAGTCAAATTAAGACAGTTTGGAAGCATGTTCATAAGCATGAACCAATCGTCATTTACTACTAAACAAAAAAGGAGAAGATATATCTTCTCCTTTTTATTTTGTTTCAAATTTGTCAGTTTTAAAAACTATTTTTTCATCAGTTGAATCTGCTTCACTGAATCGATAATTAAAGTCTGAGAACTGCTTAACTCCTGCTAAATCGGTGATTTGATTTTCACATATATAGTGAACTAACCGTCCTCTCGACATTTTAGCATGCACGCCTAGTGTCTTATATTTACCATGATGCTTTTCCAAAAATTGTACAGTTACAAATTTTCTTCCTGCAGTATATGGCTTGATCGCCTTGGCGTATTCATTAGAAGCTAAATTTAGCACCAAATCATTATCTTCGTACAAATTATCAGCTAATTTGTTAGCCCAAAAGTCGTACAAAGAACCATTCAACTTATTTTTCATCTCTAAACGATATGGCTTTACACCGTCATAAGGTCGAAGAACCCCATATAATCCTGATAAAATTCTGACATGTTCTTGCAAGAATTTTTTACCAGTATCACTTAGCAAATGTTCCGTTAGATACAAGTATTGTATTCCTTCAAATGAAGCAATTGCCGGCGTCAAATTATCAGTTAAAGAATCTGCGATATATTTTTGATACTTACCGGCTAATTGATCGCTGCAATTCCACAATGCTTTTAGCTCATCTAAAGTCAATTTTTGCAATTGCTCATTAAGTTGCTTAGCCTCTTTTTCAAAAAACAATGGCGTAACCTGCTGCGAAATATGCTTCTGCATTTTCATCGCTGGCGAGATAATTATTCTCATCACTCTACCTCAAAATTAAGTATTACTTACTTATCTTAACGTAAAAAAGCACTCATGTGAGTGCTTTTTGCTTATTAAAGGTTTTCCTTAACAGCTTTGTTAACGCTAGCCTTTTGTTCTTCAATTAAGTCAACACGACTGGCAATTACTGAAATATCCATCTTAATTTCACGAGTCAACATTGGTTGATCAAGTTTTGGTTCAAAGAATGCCTTAAAGTCAGCTAATTGTTCCTTAGTCTTGAAGCATCTAGCGATCACAGTGATGAAAGTGGTAAATTCCATATCTCCACCAACTGTCTTATCAAGCCATCCCCATTCATCCTTAATCCAGTTCCAAGCCATGTCAGTTGACTTGCTGTTGAATAGTAAGCCTGCAAACCAGCTACGTAAGTCTTGTGGCTTCACAATTTCGCTATTCTTCAAGTAAGAAACTACTTCTTTCAAAACAGCTGGGTCTTTACTTGAGGTGATAGCTGAAGCTAAGTCTGACTTAAGCTTTGAGTTACTTGTCTTTTGGTAAAGCTTAGTCAACTTTTCAAGCAATTCAAGGCTACCGAAGTTCTTCATTTGGTTAGCCAAGACAATTGATCTAACATCAGCATTAATCTTTGATAAATCAGCTTCATGCTTTTCAAAAATACTCTTAGCTTCGTCGATAACTGCTTGATTTTCACCATAAACAGCTGCAGATAAAGCATGAGCTCTAACTGTTTGATCATCATCAGAGTCACTGCTCTTAGGCAAGAAGCCCAAACGTTCAACTTGCTTGCTGCTCAATTTTTGGTAAAAGGCCTTCAAATCCTTTTCTTCACTTGATTCTGGCAAGACAAATTGATTCAACTTAGCTGCAGTAGTGTAAAGTGCATCGTTAACTAAGCTAGATTCGTCTTCCTTGAATTCAGCAAGTAATGGCACAATGCTTGCGTAAGATACTTGCTTGCTTTCTGCTAAAAGACGCAAATCTTGCAACAATTGCATCTTTGAAATTGAATCAAGTTCAGTTACTTCCTTTTGAATGTCAGCCATCAAAGTTTGATCGTAGTTAACAATCATGTGAGTGGTGTTACCTACGTTAATTCTTAAAGCGTGACCAGCTTTTTGGCGAATTTCTGCATAGTCACCAAGATCAAGTTCTTTTTCAGACATAATCTTAGGTGCATCAAAGTTGGCGTGAAGTGGAATTTGCCAAGTACGACCAACATCTTTACCTTCACCGATGAAGAATTGCTTTTGTGAAAGCTTCAAATGACCATCTTCAACATAGGCATGAACAACTGGGTAACCTGGTTGGTTGAGCCATGAGTGCATAATCTTACCGATCTCAAGGTCAGTAGCAGAACTCAATGCATCCCAAAGGTCATCCCCAACAGTATTGCCATACTTGTGAGTATCGAAGTATAGTTTCAAACCTTTTTGCAAAGCTTCATCACCAATTAAGGCACGAACCATTACTAAAAGTCTTGAACCCTTTGCATAAACGATCGCACCATCAAAAAGCGTGTCAATTTCAGCTGGATCGTTCAATTCTACGTAAACTGATTGAACACCATCAGTGGCATCACGCAATAATGCTGCAGGAGCTTCACTAGTTTGGAATAATTCCCACATCTTCCAGTTAGGTTGCATGTGATCAAGTGAAAGGTATTCCATCATGTTGGCAAAACTTTCGTTAAGCCATAAGTTGTCCCACCACTTCATGGTTACTAAGTCACCAAACCATTGGTGAGCCAATTCGTGAGTAATCACAGAAGCAACAATTTTCTTAGTTCTAAGTGGTGTATTGTCTGGGTCAAGTAATAAGTAAGCTTCACGGTATGTGATTAAGCCCCAGTTTTCCATGGCACCTGCACTGAAGTCAGGTAAAGCTAATTGCCATGAATGTGGTAATGGATATGGAGTTTGATAGAAGTCTTCGTAGAATTCGATTCCTCGCTTAGCAATATCAACAGCGAAATCTAATTCCTTAGCTTCATGTGCCTTAGTAGCAAATACTCCAACCTTTACCCCACTCTTAGTAGTAGTGTACTTAGCTTGCAATTCACCAAAGGCAAATGCAACTAAGTAAGTTGACATTCTAACAGTTTCTTCGAAGTAGTGAACACCGTCTTTAACTTCCTTTTCAGGCATGTTAGCAAGTGTAGTTTCACCAGGCTTTTCATCATATGATAAAGCCAAACTGAAAGTTGCCTTAGCTTCTGGTTCGTCAACACTTGGGAAAGCTTGACGAGCAAAAGTAGTTTCAAATTGAGTACCAATAATTTCCTTTTTAACACCATCAATTTCGTAATATGAAGGATAAATACCCATCATTGTGTCTGTTAATGGAGCTTCGTAGTCAACTTCAACTTTAATTTTTCCAAAAGCAGCAACTTCTGCCTTAATTCCTTCGATTTTTTCATCAATGTCAAAAGCGACGCTTTCGCCGTCAACTCTAACATCTTTAATCTTCATGTTCTTTTCATGAATCAAGATTGTCTTTTCAACTGCTTCACCAAAAATGGTAGAAGTACCAGAAATCAATTTCTTACTACGATCAACGTGAATTCTTAAATCGTAGTGATCTGGATGAAAAGTTTCATAGAAGCGTTTGATTTTTCCCATAATTTTCTCCTTTAATATCCATTTACTATGATGATACCAAATTATGTAGGTGAATTGTTGTAGAAAAATCAATTATCTAAAATTTAATGCAATTGCTTATTTTCCTTGAAAATCTGGTAAATTATCAGCAATCAAATTAGCCTGAAATTCATGCACATCATACGTGGCATAATCAGGATAATACGCATCATGAGCTATAATTTCATCTAGTTCAGCACGACTATTGGTATACGCAATTGCTAAGCCGGCCATTTCCTTATCCTTGTAAGGTCCTACCAATAGAAACTTTCCAGCTTGAGCTTGTCCAGTAAACCATTTACGATGTCCAGCCAATAACTTTTCGGATAAATCTGCTGGTACTTTATCAGCTTTAATAGTGATATCAATTAAATACATAATCTTGTCTCCTTTTATAATATACAAGTCACTTTACAACCTAAACTCAGCTTTAGGTCAATAAAAAAGACTAATTTTTAACATTAGTCTTTTAGTAATTCCATAAAGTTATCTTTATATATTTTTTCCAAATCTGCTTTAGTTAATTCGGTAGCTGATAATGCATTAATAATTTCATTTGTGGCACCTGCAGGAGCAATGCCAAACGGTGCATCTGTTCCAAATAAGACATGATCAATTCCAAAATAATCGACTGCCAACTCTAAAGCTTTAGGATTACCTAAAATTGCTGTATCAACATAAAATTTATGGAAATCGTTTGCTTCTTCAGGCTTCAAGATATGCTCAATTCTTCCACTGAAAAATGGCACCATTGCACCAGCGTGATGAATAATAATTTTTAAATTTGGAAATTCTCGGAAATACCCAGCTTTCACAATTTCTAACATTGCCTGACTTAATTCATATTCCCAAGAAAAAACTAAATTATTATCAGGTTTTCGTTGATCAAAAACTGGATGTAGCCATATAGGTATGTTTAGTTCAGCACATTTTGCAAAGATTGGTTTAAAGCTTGGATCTGCTACTGATTTTCCTAAATGACGAGTAAAAAGCTGAATTCCAAAAAGCAGATTATTTTCTTTCACTACATCTTCAATTACCTGCACACTACCTGCTACGTTGTTCAAAGCAAGCATAGCCACACCACCAAAGAATTGATCAGGATGTTGCTTAATGATATCAATCAGTTCTTGATTAGCCTCATTAACGATGTTTAATGACTTAGCCGGACTAACGAAATCTTCGGGATTCAAATTAACGTAAGAAATTACTTGCTTAACACCTGAAACTTGTTTGGCTTTTCTAGCATCTAAATCTGTCAAAAGAGGTAAATTTAAAAAAGGCATCTTTTGTGGCAAATTAGCATCAATTGCTAGCATCATTTGATAAAAGTTTGGTAAAAGCACATGGGCAAAAGTATCAATTTTCATAATTTAAAACCTTTCATATTTTTAGTCATTCTATCACCTGAACTAAGGTTTAGGTCAATAAAAAATGTCATAATTGCTTTTTTGAAAATCGATATGACATAACTACACTAAATCCACTAAATAATAGGATCACAAGTATAATCAAAATTGCCAATTTGTAACTTTTACTAAAATCATAGATAAAGCCAATCGCTGAAAATCCTGTAGCAGCACCGACATTCCCTGAAAACGAAATAATAGGAAAGATATTTTCATATTTAGTTCCAAATAATTAGTTAGTTAACACAGCTATTGAGACACTTCCTAAGCCATAACACGCTCCCCAAAGAAATGCTCCTAGCATTAAAACTATGATCGTTTTAGAAAAGAGCAACCCTGCACCAGTTACTGCACATGTTACTAAGATAATGGTTGCTTTTAAAGGACCGATCATGTCACTTAAGATACCCAACACCAACTTAGAAGCAATATTTCCAAACATTCCCATTGATAGCATGCTAGCACCAAGAGTTGCTGTTAAGCCAATATTCTGAGCGTAACCTGGAAAGTGCTGCGTCATACTTGAAGCAAAACTTACAATGACTGCAAAAGCGATCAATAAAACCAAAGAAATAGTTGGTACAAGTTTATTACTTACTTTTTTATTATTTACTTGGGTTTGATGTCCATATGGTTGCAAGCCTTCATCTTGTGGAACTAAGTTAAAACGATAAAGATATGCTGGTAGACAAAGGACTAAAATTGGTAATCCTTCACCAAAATATGCATAACGCCAGCCAATCATTTTAATAATCTCGGAAAAGATTGGCGAAAAGATTGCCCCCATTACTCCTGAAAAAGCTAACGCAATACTGATAGCTAACCCGTTTTTCTCTAAAAACCATTTATTTATAATTAAAGTTATGAGCACGATAGAGAATAACCCCGTTGTCAAGCCACGAACTGCACCTAAGAGATAAAACTGCCACAGCTGACTGGACATTCCCATTAGTGCTGTACTAACACTAGCAGCAATGATGGAAAAAAGTAGATAGCTTTTAAAATCAAATCTATTTATTAAGTAGGGAATTAATAGTGCGCTAATTGCCGTTACCAAGGAAAAAATAGTCATATGGAAGGCAAACGCACCTCTCAAAATACTTAAATCCGCTGAAACAACTGTGTAAAAAACTCCTGATGTGTTAATCGAAATCCCAATAGCAGCAGCAGCTAAACCACATAAAACTGCAAGGACTTTCCATGCCTTATGCTGCTTAATCATCATTTTCACTCCTTTAGAGTTCATCGCCGTTACTTGCAATAACTTTTTTATACCAGTAATAAGATTTCTTAGGAATGCGTTTCAAACTTCCATGACCTTCATCATCACGGTCAACATAAATAAAACCATAGCGTTTACTCATTTGTCCGGTTGAGGCAGAAATTAAATCAATGATTCCCCAAGTAGTGTAACCTAATAAGTCCACTCCATCGATTTCGACAGCATCCTTAAAAGCTTGAATATGTTGTCTGGTGTAATCAATTCGGTAATCGTCATTAATTTGACCATCTGGCGTTACTTCGTCTTTAGCACCTAACCCATTTTCTACAATAAATAGGGGCTTTTGATAGCGATTATATAGCATATTTAGAGATGATCTTAAGCCTAACGGATCGATTTGCCAGCCCCATTCTGTTGAAGGTAAGTTCGGATTTTTAATCGATTTAAACAAATTACCAGTTGCTTCAGCATAGTCTTCATCGTATGCCGAAACTGTTCTAGAGCAATAGTAGGAAAATGAAACAAAGTCGACTGGATTTTCTCTCAAAATAGCTTCATCACCAGCTTCAAAGATAGGAGTTATCTGTTCACGTTCAAATTTCTTCAAGGCATAACTTGGATAATAACCCCATGCTTGAACATCAATAAAGAAGTATTCACCATTATCACGTAAGATCGCTTCCAAATAATCCTTTGGTCGGCATGAGTATGGATAGTGACTACCACCAGCTAACATACAACCTACTAGATTATCTGGATCAATTTCATGAGCAACTTTTGTTGCCAAGGCAGAAGCTACTAACTGGTGATGGGCTGCTTGATAGGTAATCTTTTCAACATTATCACCTGCTTTAAAAATCAAACCTCCACCTACAAATGGTTGATGCAATAGAATATTAATTTCATTGATTGTCAGCCAGTGCTTAACCAAGCCACGATAACGCGTTAGCACGGTTTTAGCATAGTTAACATAAGCATCAATCATTCGTCGATCACGCCAGCCACCATATTTTTTAATCAAAGCAACTGGTACATCGAAATGTGCCAAAGTAACCAATGGTTCGATGCCACGATCTTTAAGAGCCTTAAAGATCAGCTCATAATACTTCAGCCCGTCCTCATTGGGTTCAGGATCATCCCCGTTGGGAAAGATTCTAGTCCAAGAAATTGACATTCGATAGGTCTTTAAGCCCATTTTAGCCAGTAACTCAATATCATCCATATAATGATGGTACATATCAACAGCCACTTCACCAGGGTAAAAGTACTTGGGATCACGTTGGAGATTATCTAATGTTCCAAATCCAATCGCTGCCCGATCTGGTCCAGCAGGTAATAAATCAGTATTCGTCAATCCACGACCAGCTTCAAATATTCCACCTTCAGCTTGATTGGCAGCAGTCGCCCCACCCCATAAAAAGTCTTTTCTTAAAGCCATCTTTGTCACATTTCCTTTCATTAACAATTAAATCTTCACATCAAGTACGTTCTGACCATCTGCTTGTTGACCAGACTTTACTAAATTGATTTCTGAATAGTTTGCTGTATTAGTTATCACAACCATCACTTGGGTTCCATAGCAAGCTTCCTTAATCTTATCTAATTCAAAGCTAACTAATTTTTGTCCTTTGACAACTCGTTCTCCTTCAGTGATATAACTTTCAAAATACTTACCTTGTAAATCAACCGTATTAATACCAATATGAATTAAAACTTCAACTCCAGTATCAGATAACAAACCAATTGCATGCTTGGTTGGGAAAACAGTTACCACTTTACCATCAAATGGTGCAGTCACTAGTTCTTCCGTTGGTTCAACTGCAAAACCTTTTCCTAACGCTTCAGAAGAGAAAACTGGATCATCTACTTGACTAAGCGGAATCACGTTTCCAGCAATTGGACTGGCAACTTCAGTATCAGAAATGGTGACTGTTTTTTCAGCAACTTCCACTACTTCAGTTTTTTCATATTTCAATGATAAGAAGTAAGTAATTACTGCAGTAGAAATAATAGTGATAATCAACGCAATGACAATATTGTAAAAGAAAGCCATAGTGTTGTTACCGATGTAAAGCAAGATTGCTGGCAAACCTGATGAACCGGTAGCAAAACGGTGAACGTGCGTTAAACCAGCATATAGTCCACCAAGGCCCCCACCGATCATTGAAGCATAAAGTGGATATTTCTTAGGCAAGCTGACCCCATAAAGAATTGGTTCAGTAATTCCCATATATCCAGTGATAGCACCAGATGAAGCAATTTGTTTCATTTTCTTATCTTTTGTTCTAAAAGCAACAATTAATGAAGCTGTAGCTTGAGCCATGTTTGAACAAAGGGCACCTGGGCCAAAAATACTATCGTAACCCAATTGAGCCATTTGCATAACTCCTAAAGGGGCAATTCCGTTATGGATTCCAAACATAACCATGATTGGTAATAATCCCCCGATTAATACTGCTGGTAACCAACTAACATTTTCTGCTAAGTAAGTAAATACCGTTGCCAACCCTTGACCAATTAGAGCTCCAAGTGGTCCTAAAACTGAGAAAGCTAGCATTCCCATAACCAAGAAAGTTAATAATGGAACAAACACTAATTCAACTGACTTTGGAATAAATTTGTTAATTAGCTTTTCAACATACGCTTGCACAAATACGACCAAAATGGCTGGAATTACTGAGTAAGCGTAATTAGCTAATGTAAATGGAATTACTCCAAAAAAGTTTACAGCATGTCCCGCCGTTACCAATCCAGTCCAATTTGGGTGGAGCATCATCGCAATGACCCCAACAGCTAAGATTGGGTTAGCTTTCAATTTTTGAGCTGTAGTAAAAGCTAGAATTAATGGTAAGAAGTAAAACACACCATCAGCAAAAGTATTCAGCAAGAGATATGTTTGGTCAGTGTTAGCAATAACTTTAAACACAACCAATAAAGCTAAGACAGCTTTAACCATTCCGGCACCAGACAAAGCTGGGATAACAGGTTGGAAAACTCCCGCCACAAAGTCAATAATCTTTTGCACAAGTGGAACTTTTTCAGTGTTAGCTTCTTGCTCACCTGGTAAGTCTCCCAAAATGTCCACCACTTCATCAAAGACGTCTTTTACATGAGGGCCAATGACCACTTGATGCACACCAGCATTAACTAGATACATGTTCACACCATCTAGTTGCTCTAATTCAGATTTTTTAACTAAACTAGCATCCTTCAATTTAAAACGCAGTCTAGTTTGACAGTGATAAACATCAATTACATTTTCTTTTCCACCTATCAATTTAATAATATTTTCAGCTAAAACATGATATTGTTTTGACATAGTAGGCACTCCTCACTTTTGTATTTCAAGTTATACTTGATTGATTAACTATAATTTAGCGCATCAGTTGGACAAACTACTAGGCTTTTTGCTAAACTTGGAATGCGGTTTCATTTCTTTTTTAAAAAATAATTAAATACTGAAACAGAATGAAATATGAGGTAGCTTATGCTAGAAAAAATCAAACAATATGCCCTGAACAAACAATCATCAAAATCAGCTATTGCTCAATATATTATTGATAATCTAGATAATATTGAAAAACACTCTTTAGAAGATGTTGCTCGGGCAAGTTTCACTTCTAAAGCCAGCGTGGTACGCTTTGCTCAATCTTTAGGCTATAAAGGTTGGACCGATTTTTTGCCCGATCTCTTAGCAGAAAAATACTATTCTGATACCCATTATTCTGATATTGATCATAATCTCCCTTTCGATCAAGACGATGACCTAGCCGAAATCATTCAGCGCTTAACCACGATTGAAAAAGAAAGTATCCAAGATACTGCAGACAAACTTTCAGCCAATGACTTAGAAGTTGCCGCCAAATTAATCAAAGAAGCCAAACGAATTGTAGTCTTCGGGTTGAGTCCAAATGAATATTTGGCATATCTCTTTAAACGCAATATGCTAACTATCGGAAAAATTATTGAAGTCAGTCATCCTGGTGAATTTGGTTTAACCACTGCTTCAATTCGGGAAGGTGATCTTGCGATTATTATTTCCTATTCTGGAAATTCAAAAAATATTGATAGTTTGCATTATTTACCCGTAATTAAAAAGCATAAGGCAAAAATTATTGCCTTAACTAGTGAACGAGGTCAGCTATTAAAACAATTTGCTGATATCACTTTTAAAATTTGTGCACAAGAAAGCAAGTTTAAAAAAATTGGTAATTTTTCCACTGAAGAATCGATTTTATTTATCTTAAATACGCTTTATGCCGCCTACTTTAAAGAAGATTTCTTTACAAATTACATAAAGAAAGTGCATCTAGCCAAAGATTTAGAAATTGACCGTTAAATATTACATTTTGTAAATCTAATTGTAATAGCCACTTGATAGTTCTGTAACATTTCTGAAATATTCAATCGGTAAGATATATATATTCATTTGAGGAGTTTATATTTTATAAAGGATGTTTGATTTGAGTAAATACAAAGCTATTTTCACAAAATTATTAATCGCACTTACTTTGACTGTAGGATTAGGTTCAACAGTCATCGAAGCAACTCCAGTTCACGCTGCTAAGAAGATGTCAAAGGCTGAAAAGCGTGCTAAGAACTGGATCGCAATGCGTGAATCTGGTGGTTCATACACTGCAAGAAACGGTGTGTGTTACGGTAGATACCAATTAAGCATTTCTTACTTACACGGTAACTTATCAGCTAAGAACCAAGAAAAAGTTGCCAACAGATACGTTAAAGGTCGTTACGGTTCATGGGTTAAAGCCAAGAAGTTTTGGTTAACTCATCACTGGTACTAAAATCTAACAGAAATTAAATAAATAAAAAGGATCTAGAAATTTCTAGATCCTTTTATTTTTGTCGATTAAACTAAACGTTTTCTAATCATACCAGAGATAAAGTCAACCAAGATAACCATGACAACAATACCTAACAAAATGATACCAACACGGCTCCATTGACGATATTGCAAGGCGATAGTTAATGGGTAACCAATACCACCGGCACCTACAATACCCAAGATAGATGCTGATCTGATTGACACATCAAATCTGTATAAAGTGTTTGAAATAAGTGCAGGTAGCAAATCTGGCAAGGTAGCAAACATCGCTGTGTGCCACTTTGAACCACCAACCGCAATAACAGCTTCTGTAGGTCCATCTTCCAAACTTTCAATGGCTTCTGAGAAAAGCATAGCAAGCATCCCCACTGAGTGGAAACCTAAAGCTAATACCCCAGCACCAGCACCAGGACCAACTGCCTTGATAAACATGATTGCTAAAACGATTTCTGGGAAAGTTCTGATAAAAGTCAAAACAACTTTACCTGAGCCAGAGAAAATCTTTGACTTACGTCTTGCACTAGCAGCCCAGAAGGCGAATGGAATAGAGATGATTGCTGAAATGAAAGTTCCTAAGAACGCAATACACAAAGTTTCAAATAATTGAGAAACTAAGTCTTCCCCATCACCTTGGTAAACATATGACCAATCTGGGTGAAGCAAACCGTTAACAATCGCTCCAACGATTTGACCAGCGGTTTGTTTAATACCTGAAAAATCAATTCCTGTTGCTGACCAAATAATTAACGCAATAATTGCTACAGCAAGGACGATTCGTTTAATTCTCTTTGATAATTTAACTTCTTTTTTAGGTAACATTATCTCATCAACGCCTCCCTTGCTTTAGCTGACACAACATCAATTACTAATACTACCAAGAAAATGACGATTGTGATCATACCAGTTTGACCATATTGGAAAGTATCAAGCGTTTGTTTTAAGTACAAACCAATACCACCAGCACCAATATAACCAAGAACTGATGATGCACGAATATTCAATTCAAATGCGTAAAGTGTGTAACTGATGAAGTATGGTAAAACTTGTGGCATAACTGCAAAAGTTACTTCATTGAACTTGTTACCACCACAAGCTTGGATAGCTTCACTTGGTCCATTATCAATAGTTTCGATAGCTTCGTAGAAAAGTTTTACAACGACACCAAAAGTAAATACTGATAAAGCGGCGATACCAGCAACAGGTCCAATACCTACAACTGCCACAAAGATAGAACCAAGGAGCAAATCAGGAATAGTTCTGATGATGTTCATAATGAAGCGAAGAACACCTGTAATGACTCTGTTCTTGATAATGTTTCTTGCAATTAATAATGAGTAAACAAAAGCAACTGCACTACCAATTACAGTACCAAGAACCGCCATCTTAATTGTTTCTATCAAGTAAGGCATAGCTGCACCAGTAAAGCTCCAGTCTGGCTTAGCCATTTGGAAGAAAATGTCAGTAAATTGACCAAAGTTGCTGAACAATGCACTGACACTTGTGCCTGTTTCATTAGTTGAAACAAACAAACCTAGGATAAAAACAACCACCCAAACTAGATTCCAGTAAGATAACTTTTTCTTAGGTAGTTGATCAATCATCTTCTACCTCCTCTTTACCTTCGTAAATGTTGTCAAAGACTGATTGACTAGTTTCTGAGATTTTACCATCATATACAACTTGACCTTCACGGATACCAATTACACGGTCACCGAATTCCTTAGCTAATTCAACTGAGTGCAAGTTGGCAATGACAGTCATACCAAGTTCTTGATTTAATGACTTAATATCTGCTAACACGCGACGGCTTGTCTTAGGGTCAAGTGAAGCAGTTGGTTCATCGGCTAAGATAATCTTAGGATCTTGGGTTAAAACTCTAGCAATCGCAACTCTTTGTTGTTGACCACCAGATAATTCATCTGCTCGTGCATAAACTTTTTGTGCCATATTAACTTTGGTTAAAGCTTCATATGCCTTCAACTTATCAGCTTTAGAGAATAAGTTAAAAGTTGATTTCCAAGTTGGGTAATAAGCTACTCTACCTGTTAAAACGTTGCGTAAAACGCTTGAACGTTTAACCAAGTTAAAGTTTTGGAAAATCATTCCGATATCACGACGTAATTTACGTAAACCTTTACCCTTAGCTTTGGTAATAGAGTCACCGTGAATCAAAATTTCTCCAGAAGTAATGTCGTGTAAACGATTAATAGAACGTAGTAATGTTGATTTACCTGATCCTGAAAGACCAACAACCACCACAAATTCACCCTTGTTGATCGTCAAATTAATATCCTTTAATCCGACTGTTCCATTTGGATAAACTTTTGTAACATTCTTAAGTTGAATAATTGGATCTACCATTTATGTTCCCTTCTCGCACAAAAAGAAACTTAACATCTTTCGATGCTAGGTTCCTTTATGAGCTGTTTATTATTTTTCTTCAGCAATCTTGTCGAATTTTCTAACAATGTTAAAGTCAGAGTCTTTTGCTGTCTTGTAACCTTGTTGGTTGTAAACACTGTTGATAATTTCGTTACCCTTCTTAGTCTTACTTACAGCGATGAATGCAGCAGCCAATTTCTTTCTAAATGCTTGGCTCATGTCTGAACGAACTGAGATAGTATCGTTTGGAATGCTTTCAGTGAAGTAAATAGGAACAACCTTCTTCATGATATCTGGGTTGTCTTTCTTAACAAGGTTACGAGCGTCTTCGAAAACAAAGGCAGCGTCGGTATCACCGTTCAAAACGTTTAAAACAGCTTGGTCGTGACCTAAAACAGTAACTAATTTTGCGTTACCTTTCTTAGTTACGTCAAAGCCCTTTTCCTTCAAACTTGCAACAGGGAAGATGTAACCACCTGATGATGTAGTACTTTGTACTGAAATTGACTTACCCTTTAAGTCTTTCCAGCTCTTGATTCCAGAATTCTTTCTTACTAAGATTTCTGCACGATATGAAGAAACTAACTTCTTAGTTAATTGACCATTTGGTTGCTTAATACCGTAACGTAATGCTTGAAGCAAAACGTCAGCAGCTTTTTGCTTGTGAGCTAATACATAAGCGTCAGGTGGCAAAAAGGCAACATCAATTTGTTTTGACTTCAATGCTTCGATAGAAGTGTTGTTATCAGTAGACATTGAAATCTTTACTGGAATACCTAATTGCTTTGAAAGCAATTTTTCAAGTGGCTTTGCCTTAGCAAGCAAAGTACTTGCTTGAACACTAGGTACAAATTGTACTTTAAGTGTCTTTGGTGTGTAAGACTTAGCTGATGATGAGCTCTTACCACACGCAGTCAATAATGTAGCAACAACTACAGTTAAAGCTAAAAGTAAAAACTTTTTAACTTTCTTCATATTAATCCTCCCTGAAAAAACAAAAAAGACTTAATGACCAGGTTTAAGTCATTAAGTCCAGCACAAAACACGAACATTAAAAATGCATGCAGAAAGAAGACGAACAGCAATGTTCATTCCAATAGCACAAAATTTGTTAGCTAAATTAAACACAACTGTTATCCTCCCTACTGCGTTTGTTCAACAAATATATTAACAAGATCTTTTTCAAAATTCAAGCATTTATCGAACATTTTATTGGTTCGTACCAATATTAATTCGGGAAAGCGTTTTATTGTTCACCAGCAATCTTGGCGTATTTTCTAACAATATTGAAGTCAGCTTCTGAGCCCTTGCGCCAATCAGCAGTACTGTAAAGTACGTTTTGCATAATGTATTTACCTTCTTTAGTCTTTGCAATTGACTTGAAGGCTTTAATCAATTTATTTCTGTAAGCTTGACTCATGTCATGACGAACAGAAACGGTATCATTCGGAATTCTACCAGTAGTGTAGTAGATCGGAACAACCTTCTTCATAATATTTGGATCTTCTTTTTTAACCAAATTACGGGCATCTTCAAAAACAAAAGCTGCATCAGTAGTGCCATTCAAGACATTAATTACCCCTTGGTCGTGTCCTAAAACTGTAACCAACTTAGCATTACCCTTCTTAGTTAAATCAAGACCTTTTTCCTTCAATTCTGCAATTGGGAAAATGTAGCCACTTGAAGAAGTAGCGTTTTGAACAGCAATAGTCTTACCCTTCAAATCTTTCCAGCTCTTGATACCGGAGTTCTTTTTAACCAAAATTTCTGAACGGTAACTAGGAACAATTTCATTCAATTGAACACCATCTTTACCGATCTTTTTCTTCATTGATTGTAACAAGATGTCGGCTGCCTTTTGCTTGTGAGCCAATACGTAAGCATCAGCTGGTAAAAAGCCAACATCAACTTGTTTAGATTTCATTGCTTCTACTAAAGTATTGTAATCAGTAGACATAGTTAATTTAACTGGCATATGAAGTCTACTTGATAGCATCTTTTCTAATGGCTTTGCCTTAGCTACTAAAGTTGATGCTTGACTACTTGGCACCAATTGTACACGCAAAGTCTTCGGTTCATAATTGTTAGCTGATTTTGAGTTACCACAAGCTGATAATGCCAATGCACTTACCAAAATTGCAGCTAAAACTAATAGTTGATTCAAATGTTTCATAATATCTTCCACTCCTCCATTTATACAATATGTGTAAATTTGTCTTTATATAAATACAACATATTGTAGTCAACAGATAAATACTTTACCATATTCAAACTAAAAAGCAAGTTATTCCGGATTTTTTTGTTATAATGTTTATTTGTAACATTAAATAGTATTGGAAAGAAGGAACATACGTGGATAAAGACAACGAATATCCCACCGGCTGGAAATTAGCATTCACAACTTTATTGTTCGGTAACTTTATTACAGGACTCGGCTATTCAATGACAATGCCTTTTGTATCATTGTTCATGTCAGAATTGCATAATTATAGTAAAGTCGAACTTAATTTGTATGCAGGTTTAGCTTTTGCAGCCACTTTTATCGCCCAAAGTCTGATGGCTCCTGTTTGGGGAAGCTTAGCAGACCGTAAGGGACGAAAATTAATGTGTTTAAGAGCCAGCGGTGTGATGAGTTTTACCATTTTCATCACCGGATTAGCAACTGGTGCTTGGTACATTATCATCATGCGTTTTATCCAAGGACTTTTTTCCGGTTATATTAATAATGCAACTGCCTTGATTGCCGGAGAAACGCCTCATAAGAGAAGCGGTTGGGTAATCAGTCAAATGTTGACAGCCAGTACCGCTGGTACCTTGCTCGGGCCATTAATCGGTGGTGTTTTAACTTCCGCAATCGGTCATATTTTACCTGGGGCTTGGCAATATCGTTGTTCATTCTTTATCACAGGGTTCTTGATGTTCTTAGTTTTCATTTCAACTTTGACATTTGTGCATGAAGAATTTACACCAATTGAAAAAGATAAAATGCAACCTATGATGAGTTTGCTCAAGTCTCTTCCAGACTTAAAACTTGTCATCTTAATGTTCTTTACAACCATGATCGTGCAATCTTCAACTTTATCTGTTGATCCAATCGTTTCATTATATGTAAAGAGTTTAATTCCACATAGTCCTTATATTGTAATCATCGCCGGAATTGTTGCTGCAGCTCCTGGACTAGGTACTTTAATTGCTTCAAGACAAATGGGACATAAATTAGACGAAATCGGTCCGCTAAAAGCATTGAAAATTGGGTTATTGGTAGCAACAATTTTGTTCATCCCCATGGGATTCACTAATTCGCCTTTAGTATTAGCCGGTTTGCGTTTCTTATTGGGAATCGCAGCTGTCGCCTTAATTCCAGCGGCTCAAACCGTCTTAACTTTATCCACTCCTAAGGAAGCTTTTGGTCGAATTTTCAGTTATAATCAAGCCTTCCAAGCATTAGGATCAGTTATGGGTAGCTTAATGGGATCAACCGTTAGTGGTTTCTTAAGCTTCCGCGATGTTTTCTGGATTACAGGAAGCACTTTATTAGTAGTATTTATCATTTTATTGTTTAATACTTCTAAACAAACTAAATCAGCTATTTAACACAGTTTTAACTGTGTTTTTTTAGAAAGGAAATGAAATTGAAATTTATTAGAAGAGCTAATCAAGCCGATCTTACCGAGATAATGCGAATCATTAACGACTGTAAGCAAATGCTCAAAAATGCAGGAAGCTCGCAATGGCAAAACGGCTATCCAGACGAAGATATTATTTTGGCTGACATCAATGCAAATTATGGCTGGGTTTTAGTCGCTGACGGAAAGACAGCTGGTTATCTAGCAGCCTGCCCAGGTATTGAACCTACTTATCAAGAAATTGATGGCGAATGGAGTAATAACACTGATCCTTATGTAACTATCCACCGTCTTGCTATCCATAGCGATTTTCGTGGCCAACATTTATCAAGTCTTTTCCTATCAAATATGACTTCCGTGATGTATGAAACTGGTGAGCGCAACTTTAGAATTGATACTGGTAGAAAAAATATTATTATGCAGAAATTAGTCCAAGGACTAGGTTTTGAACAGAAGGGCTTCATCAAGTTCCCAAATGACATTCAAGATCCAATTCGTTTAGCTTATGAACTTAACTTATAGGAAAAAATCATGTTGTTAGTTTTACTTTTTATCTGTACCTCATTTGTGCTCGGCTGTAATGAATATATGCTGATGGGCGTAATTTCCGATATTAACAAAGATTTAGGCATTAGCCTATCTTCATTAGGATTAATTGTGTCGCTTTTTGCATTAGTCTATGCGATCTCAACGCCATTTGTCACCATTTGGGGCAATCGGTTTAAACGTCATCACTTTTTCATGGGATTATTAACCGTCTTCTTGATTGGAAATACTTTATCAGCTGTTGCCGTCGGATTTTGGAGCCTGCTATTTTCAAGAATAGTTGCTGCTTTAACTGCGGGTGTGTTAATTTCAGTCACCATGGTTTTTGCTAATTATGCCGTTTCTAAAAAGCACCGAGCAAGTGCAATTGCTTGGATTTTTGCCGGTTTCAACATCGCCAGTATCGCCGGTGTGCCAATCGGGACTTTCATTTCAACACATTTCAGTTGGCGACTAAGTTTCTTAGCAATTGACCTTGTGACGATCTTCGTGGCCATTATGTTTATGTTTTATTTGCCAAAAGATACACCACAAAGTAATCAAAAAATAAATGTCCAACGACTTATTCAATTATTGAAAGAAGATCGGATTATTTGGATGGCCATGTTTGTGATGTGTATGTGGGCAGCACAATTCAGTTACTATACTTATATCCGTCCAATTTTGACTGAAGGAATGGGCTTTTCGACACCTGTAATGAATGCTCTGCTGTTCGTCTTTGGCTTTTGTGCAATTATCGGCAACAATATTGGTGCTTGGGCCGCTAATCACGGTGGTCAAAAAATCTTAGCTCCAATTTATTTAGTGATGACAATCTCTCAAATTATTTGTGGTTGTTTAATGAAAGCATCCCCTATCACAGCTTTTATTTTTATCCTAGTTGCAGCTACATGCTCTGCCACTTTTAGTGCCACAATTCAGGTGAATCTGCTCGATATTGCTTCTAAAGAATATACAGATTTATTAGATTTCAGTTCTTCACTAAATCCAGTTTTCAGTAATTTCGGCGTCTTTATGGGCTCATTTGCAGCCAGCGAATTAATTAATTTTGTTGCAATCAAAAATGTTGTTTATTTATCTGCTGGATTTGCCTTTTTAGCATTTTTGATAATGTTAAAAATAAAAGCAGTTTTTGAAAAATATTAGTGCTATAATAATCCTTTACGTATTTACAAATAGATAGGTTTAAAAGATGAAAAAATATAATTTACAAACAATCATTTATACGATTACAACATTCATGCTTGGCTGTAATGAATATATGGTCATGGGTGTCTTATCAGATATCAGCAAAGATATGAAGATTCCAGTGGCTGAACTAGGTTTACTAGTTTCTGCATTCGCCTTGACTTATGCAGTCAGCACACCTCTAATCAGTGTTTTCGCAAGTAGATTCAAGCGTCACTTATACTTGTATGGATTAATGACTATCTTCATTTTAGGAAATACTGCTTCCGCTCTTGCTCCTAATTATGCTTTACTGATGATTTCTAGAATTGTAACCGCATGTACCAGTGGTTCAATTATCTCAGTCTGCTTAGTTATGGCAAACTATTCTATTCCTAGAGAAAAAAGAGCTAGTGCAATTTCTTGGATTTTTTCTGGATTTAACATTGCCAGCATCGCCGGTGTGCCAATTGGAACCTACATTTCAACTCATTCAAGCTGGCGAAACAGCTTCTGGGCAATTGATATTATCAGTTTGATTGCCTTGTTGGCTCTGTTAGTTTTTGCTGAAAAGAATACACCTCAAGCCAAGCCTACTAAACAAAAGGTTTCCGCTTTTGTTTTCTTGAAAGATCCTCGCGTTACTAAATGGTTAGTTATTACCATTATGATGTGTGCAGCACAATTCAGTTTTTATACTTACATTCGTCCAATTATTACCCAGGAAATGAATTTTAATAATACTACATTAAATATTCTTTTGTTGGTTTTAGGTGCTGCTTCTATCATTGGTAACAAGATTGGTGGCTGGACCGCTGATCACGGTGGTGGAAAAGTTCTAGTAAAACTCTTCGCTTTAATGATCGTAACTATGATTATTGCAGGAATTACTATGAGAAGTCTTCCATGGCTTTCATTCTGCTTAATCGCAATTGTCTGTGCTCTTTCAGCAACTTGGGGTTCAACAGTACAAATTACTATGCTTGATGTTGCTAGCGAATCTTATCCAAACTTAATGGACTTTGCTTCATCAATTAATCCAGTATTCAGTAACTACGGTATTTTCGTTGGTTCAACCATTGCTTCCTTAGCACTTCCATTTACTGGTATTCAATACATCATTTTGCTTTCAGCAGTTTTCGCAATCATTGGGCAATTAACAGTTATTTCAATTAATAAACAAAACGCATAAAAAAAGGTGATTTCAAATTGAAATCACCTTTTTATTTTTTTGAAATACTATTTAGGAGTTGATTTTTTAGTAACTTTCTTACCTTTTTCCATATTGTCATTGTAGCCCCATACCCAGGTTACGATAAATGATACTACAATAGCAACGATGCTTGAAATTAAGAAAGCATAGAAACTGCTCAAGTCAGTTGGGTTCTTAGGGTTGAAGAATGATGAGAATCCAATTAATGATCCGGTAAATCCATACATTGTTCCGCCCATGAAGCCAGTGATTAAACCACCGATAGCTGATCCAATCAAACCTGAGATGAACACGCGACGATATCTCAAGTTAATACCATAGATAGCTGGTTCAGTAACACCGCAGAAGGCTGAAATAGTAGCTGCGACACCTAATGACTTCATATCCTTCTTCTTACTCTTCAAAGCAACTGCTAATACTGCAGCACCTTGAGAAACCATTGTTACTGAAATGATGGCGTTTAATGCACTTTGTCCAGTTCCTGAAATTTGTTGCGTAACAACAGGAACAACACCCCAGTGTAAACCGAAGATAACAAGTAATTGATAGAATCCACCAATTACCAAACCACCTAACCAGCCAGAAGTCTTAACGATGAAATTAATTCCATCTGCAATAGCGAAGGCTAAGTTTTGAATAACTGGACCGGTTACTAAGATAGTTAAAGTACTAATTACCAATAATGTAATCATTGGAATAAAGATCATTTGTAAGAAAGTTGGTAAGACTTTCTTGAGCCAATCTTCTAGTTTCTTAGCTGCCCAAGCTGCCAAGATCATTGGGAAAATTGAGTAAGTGTAGTTCAAAAGATGGAATTGTAATCCACCAAGTGAGAACATCATTACATTATTCTTACCCCATTCAATCATTTGTGGGTAAGTGAGGAATAAACCGACTGTAGCGGTAATAATTGGATTCCCACCAATTCGCTTAGCTGCTGAGAAACCTACCAATACAGGTAAGAAGAAGAATGCAGCATCAGCCATTGCACTAATAGTGATGTAAATCATTGACTTAGTACTTAAAATTGCACCTAATTGTGGCAAAGTCAATAAAGCCAATAAGCCTTTAATAATACCTGAAGCAGAAATGATACCAACTACTGGTCCCATTGATCCAGTCACAATACCAATTAAGCTGTTGAAGGCACGTTCAAATGCATTTTTACCTGCAACTTGTTCAGGTTCATCATCTGTCTTTTCAGCTAAATCAGGAAGTTGCTTCATAATTGCATCGAAGACATTAGTTACTTCATTACCGATAACTACTTGATATTGACCTGCAGCATGCATGATATCGATGATTCCATCAGTATTGCTCAAGAATTCATCGTCAGCTAAACTTTCATCCTTAAGGTAGAAACGAAGTCTAGTGATACAGTGAATCAAATTCTTGATGTTGTCCTTACCACCAACTTTTTCAATAATCAATGAAGCAAGTTGATCGTAATTTAGCTTCTCACTCTTAGCTTCAGCTTGTTTAAGGTATGCAGTAACAACTTGATCGCCAACCTTAACTTCGCCTTCTTCAAAGTCGATACCATCTAAGTGATCAGCACTGTTGGTAATAACTGTTAAAACAGTAGTTGCTTTACCAGCACTTTCAATTGCGTATAATGACATTTCCGCAATTTCTTGACCAGCCTTAACTTTGTCACCAGCTTTTACCTTTAAGTTAAATGGTGCACCAGCTAATTCAACCGTATCAAGACCCATGTAAACTAATACTTCCAAGCCATCATCTGTTCTAATTCCAAATGCATGCTTAGTTTCAGCCAACATCGTAATTTCACCAGATACTGGAGCGACAATCTTGTCACCAGTTGGTTCAATTGCGTACCCTTCTCCCATCATTCCTGAAGAAAATACTTCATCTTTTACTTTAGATAAAGCAATTAATTTACCAGCGACAGGAGCTAACATTTTTATTTCATTACTCATAAGTTTACCTCGTTGTAATCGCTTTCGTTTGATTTATCTAAATCATACTCTTGTATATACAAGTTGTCAACAATAAATTTGGAAGTGTTTACATTGTTATAATAACAATATTTTTAAAATTGACACATTTGTCTAGACAGGTTATGATATTGGCAGGAGGTGATAGCAATTGGAAAGTAAATATCAAATCATTAAATCTGATCTTAGTGAGAAGATTAAACGCGGTTTTTACGAAGCAGGTAAATTGTTGCCTAGTGAAACTGAATTAGCTTCACTATATGGAAGTTCTAGAGAGACCGTTAGAAAAGCACTTAGAAGCCTAGTAGATCTTGGCCTAATTCAAAAAATTCGTGGTCGTGGATCAATGGTGATTGAACACACTCGCCATACTTTTCCAATTTCTCAATTAACAAGTTTTCAAGAATTAAATAATCTTGAACATTTAAATGCTAAAACTGAACTTTTAAGCTCGGAGTATCCAGTACTGTCACCTAATACATTTATTGGTCACAAATTGGAAACACAGCATGCTCAACGGATTCGAAGAGTCAGAATTATCGATGGACAAAAAGCTGTTTTGGACGAAGACTACCTATTGGATAGCATCAAACTTCCAATTTCAAACGAAGTGCTAGAAGGGTCACTTTATAAGTATTTAGAAGAACAGCTAGGTTATCAAATTAGTTATGCAACTAAAAGCGTAACTGTTGAAAAAGCACCTAGTGATGTTGCTGAAATTTTAGATACTGACATCGTCGCGGTTATTCGGTCACTAGTATATTTGGAAGATACCAAACTCTTCCAATTAACAACTAGCTACCACCGTCCAGATAAGTTCCAGTTTGTCGATTTTGCCAGAAGAACGAGAATATAGGAGTTAAACATGAATTTAGGAAAAAAAGTTATCTACCAAATTTATCCAAAATCCTTTTACGATTCAAATGGAGATGGTGTTGGTGATATCCGCGGTATTATTGAAAAAATTCCATATATTGCCAAACTAAACATCGATTACATTTGGTTCAATCCATTCTTTGTATCACCACAATACGATAACGGTTATGACATTGCCGACTACTACAAAATTGATCCAAAATTTGGTACCATGGATGATTTCGAAGAACTAGCTGCTAAGTTAAAAGAACACAATATTGGCATTATGCTAGATATGGTTTTCAATCACTGCTCAACAGAACACGAATGGTTCAAAAAGGCTCTTGCTGGCGATCCGAAATATAAAGCTTATTTCTACTTAAGAGATCCAAAGGAAGATTGCAGTTTACCAACTAACTGGCAATCTAAATTCGGTGGACCAGCTTGGGAAAAATTCGGCGACACTGGCAAGTACTACTTGCACCTATACGCTAAGCAACAAGCTGATTTAGACTGGCATAACCCCGATGTTCGCCAAGAAGCTGCAAATGTAGTTAACTTTTGGCGTGAACACGGCGTTTCTGGATTCCGCTTCGACGTTTTAAACGTTATCGGTAAGGATAAAGTTTTGGTGGACAGCACTGATCCAAATCAAGAAAAGATGCTTTACACTGATACTCCAGTTGTGCATCAATACATTAAAGAGTTGAATGAAAACAGCTTTGGTCAAGATGCAGATAGTATTACCGTTGGTGAAATGTCTTCAACCACAATCGAAAACAGTATTCGCTATTCTAATCCAGCTGAACACGAATTATCAATGATCTTTAGTTTCCACCACTTGAAGGTTGACTATGATCATGGTGAAAAGTGGTCAATGGTTCCTTTCGATTTCAAGAAGTTGAAGGAAATCATGTTTGAATGGCAAACTGGCATGGATCAAGGTAATGGTTGGCAAGCACTCTTTTGGAACAACCACGATCAACCATGGGCTTTAAACCGTTTCGGTGATCCAGTTAAGTACCGCAATAAGTCAGCTGAAATGTTGGCAACTACCATTCATTTAATGCGTGGTACTCCATACATTTACATGGGTGAAGAATTAGGTATGGTTGACCCTAGCTATCAATCAATGGATCAATACGTCGATGTTGAAGCTATCAACGCATACAACGAATTGATCAAGACCCATTCTAAAGAAGAAGCCTTTAAGATTGTTCATTCCAAGGCTCGTGATAATTCAAGAACTCCAATGCATTGGGACGGCAGCGAATATGCTGGCTTTAGTCAAGTTAAGCCATGGCTTTTACCAACAGATCAAGAACAGATTAATGTTGAAAAAGAATTTGCTTCTGGTGAAATTTTCAATTACTACCAAAAGTTAATCAAGTTGCGTAAAAGCGAAGACTTAATTAGTGACGGTCACTTTGAACCATTATTTGCCGATGACCATCAAGTATTTGCCTACTTAAGAAAACTTAACGGCGAAACTTTGGTCGTAATCAACAACTTCTATGGTGATCCTTGTGAAGTTAGTGTACCTAGCGAATTGCAAAAGTCAGGAAATGTTTTAATTTCTAACTACGCCCGCGAATTATCTGAATTACCAGCAAAATTGAAATTACAACCTTACGAATCTTTAGCATTCAAGCTTTAAAAGAAAACCCTTTGGAAATTCCAAAGGGTTTTTGAGTACAAAAAAAGCATCCAAATTTGGATGCTTTTTCTTTGTAAAACGATAATATTGTAAAGATTAACGCTTTGAGAATTTCTAACTAGTAAAAACGGAACAATTATCCATTTCAATAATATTTAATCCTATTTAATCCATATTATTTTCAAATATTTTGATTATAATATGGAAAAAACTGGAACAAAATTGATTAATTTGGAAAACATTGTGACCAATTGTGACCATTTTGGTCGATTATCTTACTGAATTATGAAAACTAATGAGACTAAATATTAAATAGCCGTGTCATATTTCTATTAGTTCTCTAAAACTACATTTTTACATAAAAATACTGTTAAACCGTGATATATATCATAATTTAACAGTATTTTTTTAAACTTTTTAGATTACTTACTGTTTACTAATCTATAGAGTTCCAAAACACCTAGAACTAGACTAAATCCTCCCAATATAAGGTGATCATATATCGATTCAGATCCTATCTGTGCTATTACCATTGCAGAAGACCAACCCGTAAAAAATATAAAGATAAATGCTAATATGCTTCTAGCAATTTTACTAGTTAAAGCTTTTCTCATAATACTTTTTTGTACTCCCATTTAATAGATTGCAGATGTTTTCTTTGATAGTCCGTATATGTATAGGTTTTCCAAGCGTAATATTCATAACCTCTAGTGCAATATTCTTTTACGGTATACCACTTATTTTTAGGATTTTTTCCAAAAATGTCATTATAAACAGTATATGCAAGACCACCAGCAGAAACATAAGGACCAACTACAGGAACAAAACCAAGCAAGCCAATAATAATATCTTTAGTAGTACCCTTTAATTTTCTTAATGTATCTGCGCTATATTTCTCTGTTGTCAAATAATAATAATTTCTACCCGCATGCTTAAACGCTACCTTACCATTTGCGTACGTAAAATTAATAAATGGACTAAACCCGCCTATACTTGTTGTAGGTACCTGACTATCATTTATGTCAAGCGAATATACTTCCTCATTATTCAAATAAATAGTATATATACCATTATTTGAAACAATACGATACGAAGATATTTGCCCGTTATACTTAATCTTTCCAGTTAATTTTGAAGAATCATCTGGAAGAACTTGCATTTCAGTTCCATTTATTGATCTCACATTTTGCCAAGTATATTTAGTACTTTCTTGACTATTCTTATTAGCCAGCTTACTTTCAGCTGAATTCAGCGTAGAAGCGTTAACGGTATTAGAAACTATTCCTTCTCCTGCTGTTAATAACATTGTAGCTGCCATTAAAGACATAATACCTTTAATTGTATTTTTCATATTTTTCTTCTTCAAATTCAAGAAAATCTATTAACTTTAAACTTACATTGATTTTAGCGCAATAAAATAAAAATACAAGTAAAATCTGATGGATCTGCCAACATTAAATATACCTTAGTTTTCTACAAATTGGCATTTCTCCACTAAATTGTCTAATAATATCATCTGAAACTTTATTACTTCATTTTGCTCAATGTAATCATCAACAAGACTATCATGTGAAAGCTTATCCTTTTCCTCAAACTTTATAAAGTTCTCTGGATTTTCACCTCCTAAAACTTCACGTAATAAAGACAGCCAAAATGATTGACTGTCTTACTTTTCTTTTTCACAATTTTCTAATCTTCATTAAATTTTTTGCGTAGTTATACCTAATTTTATCGCTCACTTTACATAGTATAGGTTAATTATACATTAATCTGTCTTTGTATTAAGCATATCTGCAATAATAGTGCGATAAACTTTCACCCTGGTATTTTTTTCTATTGTTATCAATGACGTATTTAAAGGAATATTGGTTTTAATCTCTTCCAAATTAATTCGTTTTAAATAATTCTTAACGCGATTTTGTTTATTCTGATTTTGCTTTTCACAAGAATTAGACGTAAGAATTTTATCAAATAAGACTATCGTTTTAATATAATCTTCTTCTTTCCATTTATCAGCGTTAAAGTTGGACAAAACTTTCCAAATTATTGATTTCTGATAAAGATCGTTATCTTCAATTTGTTTAAGAAAGGTAATTTCTTTTTCAAATTTGGTAAATAAATCGATTTCCAAACTATTTCCTGAAACTACTTCGTAAAGATCATTGCCAGTAACCTCTCTCCACTTCTTTTCTAATGATAATGAAAGAATAGCTGCTCTTAAACCTGTATTTGCCGGCAATGTTTGTCTAATTTTCCAATGCCAAATCGTATCATTCTGAATTAAATCATATAATTCTTTATCATCTTGAACTACATTTCCTAATTTTTCTGCAAGTTCACATACAGAACTACCTTCCAATAATTTATCAATCACGGTCACTTTAACCATTTGCAGTAACCGTAGCGCGCTACTTCTCCTTATTTATAAATTAAGAATTCTTATACTCAATTTATCTGATAATTAATATGCTCGCTGAAAAAGTCAAAAACACAAAAAATCCAACTTCGTTTTTGACACAATTTTAAAAAAGAAAAAAAGATGTCAATGTAAGCAAATTTCTTTGATGATATAAATAATGTACAACTATTAAATGTTAATTATACGGAGGACATTATTATGCGAAAAAGAAATAACAAACATGGTTATTCTAGCGATTTAGCTCAAGAATATATTGATAATGGAAAAGCTATTATCAATCTTAGTACTCAGGTAGAAAAGCTTTACGTTTGGAAAGAGAACAAGAGAACTGCTCAAGTTAGCGGTTATCAAGCATGGTTTAGTCAAGAAGGTGTTGAGCCATTCAAGGTGAAATTTGCAAAAAAACCAGAATTACCACCATATTTATCCCAAGTAAATCTCATCAATTTAGAAGCCTGTGAGGTTAGATATAACGTCTATTTTAGAGCGTCAGATTTGAAAGAATTTTAATTATGAACAAAGAAATGTTAAGACAATATTTAATTCAAAATATTAATATGGCTTTAGATCCTGACGTTGGTGAAACTAGCTATACTAATAGTTTTGACATTAAAGTATCTAATGATGGTTTTAGTTGGATACCACGGATGCCAAGCACATTCATTGTAAATGATGTGCTTTACGAAAAAATTTTTGAAATTGCAAATGTAGCACTTTTCCCAAAGTATACGTTATTGAAACAAAATGGAGCATATATTATCTCAGAAGATACAGATGATATACACATCCAAAGATCATTATTTTTCCCATGGCTCAAAGGAACTCCGGAAAGATTAGTTCTTAAAGATGGAGAAGCATATCATATTAATAAAAATCATTCTATTCCTTTGATGAAAAATCTAACTCTCAATTATGATCATGTTACTTCTATGGCAATTGCTGGAAATTCTGGAAGTGGTAAAACATACTTTTTAACCTATCTACTTGAAAAACTTTTACCATTTTCAGAACTAGTTATTATTGATCCCAAAATGGATCAGCCTTCAAGATGGGCTAGAAAGCATAAAATACTTGTACTATTTCCAGATGCGAACAGATCTAAAGCTGATTTTATTAGTCAAGTAAATGATAAATTGGCGTTTGCTTGTAAGTTAATTCATATTCGACAAAATCAGCTTTATATCAATCCTTCGCTCAAATTTAAACACTACACTGTAGTAATTGATGAAGTGCTTGCATTAACTGAAGTAATTCCTAAAGCAATCAAAGATGCCTTTTTTACTTTACTAACACAAATAGCCCTAATGGGCAGGGCTACAAATATTCATCTAATACTGATAAGCCAAAGATTTGACCATCTTACAACACCTATCGCGGTTCGTGAGCAGTTAAACGTTCTAGTTCAAATCGGAAATATAAGTTCTAAGACTACTCAATTTCTATTTCCAGATCTTAATCCACAAGGTATCGTAATTCCACAAGAAATTGGCACTGGTTTAATTCAAATAATAGATCCAGATCACCCTTATCAAGTATTACCTTTTTTGACCCCAACTTATGAGTGAGTAAAATTATGAAAAAAGAAGCAAAAGTCTGGGCTACAACTCTTGAACTTCAAAAGGCAAAGGGACAAGCAATCGCTCACCAAAATACATTGTTTAAAGACTTTTATTATTTATTCGTTCACACCATCAAAGTTAACGATGTAAAAAAAGCGACTTTTAATAATTATGTTAAAGCTGGGCAAGTAATTGATAATCTTTTACCTACTGCAAAATTAGGTAAATTAGATGATGTTCAAATGCAAAGCATTTTAGATAAATACGGCGAAACTCATTCTAAAAAGACAGTAGTTGAACTACTAAAGAAAATTAGAACAGCTCTTCGCTATGCCTATGCAAAAGGATATATCTACAATGATTTTGCTAGTTTACTTAAAGCACATGGGAAAGAACTTCCAAAAAGAAATAAAGCATTATCAATGTACGACCTAACAAAATTAAAACATTATCTTTTAAAACATACAGATAATGAATTTAATTTAATGGTATTACTTGAGATTAGTACAGGCCTTAGACGTGGTGAAATACTCGGTATTAAATCCGAAGACGTTCACTTTGACGGTCAATACTATTGCGTTGAAGTAAGAAGATCAATTAGCCCTACAACCGATGATACTCACTTAAAGACTAAACATTCTAGACGAAGTGTTACAATCCCTAAAAATGTTTTTAATCTTTTAAAAAAGATTCCTGTAAAAGAATCTGGCTATCTATTTGATTGGCATAACTTCAAACAATCAGAACTATTGAAAAGTTAACTTAAAAAAATAGATATCCCTACAACCACATTTCATGGTTTAAGAGATACCCACGCTTCTTTTTTATTTAGCAACAATATGCCTATTTCCTACGTTAGCCGTAGATTGGGCCATGATTCTATTATTACAACTGAAAAATATTATCTTGAATTAATGCCAGAAAAAAAGCACTCGCAAGATGCGAATGCTTTAGATCTATTGGACTCCCTATAAAATTGTGACCATAGGTGACCAATTGATGTTTTATAAACGTTGATATAATAACGTTTTTGAACGTAAATATTAACGCTTTGAGAATTGTGAAGCTTTTCTGGCTTTCTTCAAACCTGGCTTCTTTCTTTCCTTCATTCTTGGGTCACGAGTAAGGAATCCAGCCTTCTTAAGTGGACCACGGAAATCTGGGTCGATTTCAAGAAGAGCACGTGCAATACCGTGACGGATAGCTCCAGCTTGACCTGAGAAACCACCACCGTTAACGTTTACAAATACGTCGTATTGACCATCAATTTCAGTTAAAGTTAAAGGTTGCTTCAAGTCCTTAACCAAGTTTGGGTAAGGAATGTAGCTTTCAACATCTTTACCATTAACTGTAATGTTACCAGTTCCTGGTACTAAGCGAACGCGTGCGATTGAGTTCTTACGACGTCCAGTACCTGCGTATGCAGCTTGTTGTGCCATTTATGTACCTCCTAGATTAATTCGTTAATGTCTAAAGCTTCAGGCTTTTGTGCTTCGTGCTTGTGATCAGCATCAGCATATACGTGCATCTTCAAGAATTCTTGGTGACCAAGAGTGTTCTTTGGAAGCATACCCTTAACTGACAATTCAACTAATCTTACTGGGTTCTTAGCAAGTAATTCACCAGCTGATACAGACTTCAAACCTCCACGCCATGAAGTGTGGTGGTAGTAAATCTTGTCAGTAGCCTTCTTACCAGTCAACTTAAGCTTAGCAGCGTTAATAATAATAACGTTGTCGCCAGTGTCAACATTTGGTGTGTATTGAGGCTTGTTCTTACCTCTCAAAATAGTGGCTACAGCTGTTGAAAGACGACCTAAAGATACATCAGTAGCGTCAATAACATACCACTTACGTTCAATTTCACTAGATTTTGCTAATGGTGTAGTACGCAATTTAATTTCCTCCGTTTACTTCGCAGTTTGAATACAATAAGATTCCGGGGCTTATCGTGGACAAACATACTACTCTATAGTACGTTCTTACGGGGAAAAAGTCAATTATTTTTCTCGGTCCATGCGATAAATTTCTGGAATTTCTTCATAAAATACTCTGTATAAATATAATCCACTTGCTGGAGCAGTTCCCTGACATTCAAGTCGATTTTTAGCAGCAATAACCCGTTTAACATCCCCAACAGGGCGTTTTCCAGAACCGATTTCTAACAATAAAGCCGTCATAATTCTGACCATATTGTATAAAAATCCATTCCCGATAAAGTCTAAAATTAGTTCATTTTTTTCGGCATCAAAATCCACATTGACATAATAAATAGTTCTGACTTTATCAACAATTGCTCCACCACTGGCCGCAAAACTTGTAAAATCATGTTCTCCAAGTAAATCTTGGCTTGCTTCTTTAATTCGAGCAAGATCTATCTGATATGGAAAATGTCCAGTATAAAATCGTTTAAAAGGATTTACAAAGTGATCTAAATCAACAATATATCGATACCACTTACCTTTGGCACTGTATCGAACGTGAAAATTCTCGTCTACGATTTCACAGGATTTGAAGAGAATATCACGTGGCATTTGCGAATTCATCGCATTGATCATCCGCTCACATGGAATATTCAAAGGTAAATCAAAATGGATTGTTTGACCAATCGCGTGTACTCCAGCATCAGTTCTACCTGAGCCATGAACTTTAATCTCTTGCCCTTTGGTCATGTTTTTTAGAACTTCTTCAATTGTGCCTTGAACTGTTCTTTGATTAGGCTGAACCTGATAGCCATGAAAAGCTGTGCCATCATACTCTAAAACCATCTTATATCGTTGCATCATTCAGTCCTTAATAACATCATCAAAATCACGACAATTACAAAAACAATGACGTGCATTAAGTCAGTTATTCCCCATTTCATAATTCGATAATGACTTCTCGTTTTGACATCACGATAGCCACGCGATTCCATTGCTGTTGATAAAGTCAAAGCAGCATCGACCGATTTTACAAATAAAGGAATAATCAGTGGGAGTAATGACTTCGCCCGCTTAATTAATCCACCTTCGTTTAGAATAGCTCCTCTAGCTCTTTGTGCCTTCATGATACTGAGAAATTTTTCAAATAGCGTTGGTACAAAGCGAAGCGAAATAGACATCATGAGCGCAATATCGTCTACTGGAACATTCACGTACCGCAAGGGATTTAGTAGCCAAGTTAACCCAGACGCTATCTCAACTGACGACGTGGTAACCGTTAAAATTGTCGACATCAGAATAATCAATGTAAAACGAATAAAAATAAAAATTGCATTAATTATCCCACCAGAAGTGATATAGAATGGGCCAAAATGAAAATATTCTGTCCCAATTCTCACAAAAAATAGTTGCAATGCAGAGGTAAACAAGATCAAAAATATAAGTGGTTTCAATCCATTATAAAAGACTCTCAATTGCACCTTGGTTGAATGCATTAAAATGCCAGTATAAGCAATCATGAGTGCGTAGCTTTCCCAATTATTGGCAAAGAAAATTATAAAAACAAAGAAAATTGTCGTTAACAATTTACTTCTAGGATCTAGGCGATATGGGAATGAGTGTCCTTGAATAAATCTGCCCAAAAGCATATTATTCATCATCTTGATCACCCGCCTTTATGACTTGATCAACCAATTCGTCCATGGTCAAAGGATTATCTAAAAAGCCTAATTTTTCACTGAAATCAGCGACATGTGAAAATCCTAAATGGTGCTTTTTTAACCAATTGTAATCACTAAAAAACTCTTTTGGCGTACAGTTTTTGATTAATTCGCCTTGATCAAAAACTATAACTTGGTCTGCATATTCAGCAACTTCATCAAGATTATGGGTCACCATAATTACAGTATGACCACTAGCTTGATAAGCTTTAAAAAGCTGCATCATCTTGTGCCGGGCTGCTGGATCTAAGCCAGCTGCTGGTTCATCCAGTAATAGAACATCCGGCTCAATCGCCAAAATGCCAGCAATTGCCACCAAACGCATTTGTCCACCAGACAATTCAAATGGTGAATGCTCAGCATACTCTTCTAGACCAACCCGTTTTAGCCATTTCATTGCCAAGTCTTCTGGTGCCTCTTTACGATAATTTTTAGGTCCAAAAGCTACATCGTCCAGCACGGTTTCTTCAAAAAGTTGATCTTCTGGAAACTGAAAAACCAAACTTACTTTTCCACGTAAGTCATGTAGTTCTTTTTCTTTGGTTGAATGTTTTATGACGCTTTCTCCAACAGTGATAGTGCCAGACGTAGGCTTTAATAACCCATTGATCTGTTGCATAAATGTTGATTTACCACTACCCGTTTGGCCAACAACTGCATAAAAGTGATTGTCAGAAAGGTTGATATTGATGTTTTTTAAGCCTGTTGTACTAATTGAGGTACCGGCATTGAAACTATAATTTACATTTTTGAATGTAATTGACATAAATAGTTCACCAACGCTTTCTCATCATTTATATAATCAGGTAAATTCAGACCCTTTGCTCGTAGTTGCTTCATTAACTGAAATACAAAAGGTACAGTCAGGCCTAATTGCTCTAACTTATCTATTTTTTGACTTAAATCTGTAATTGCAAAATCATCAAGTAAGCTACCTTGGTCTAAAACCATAACCTTGTCAGCATAAACTAATTCATCTGGATCGTGCGTAATTGAGAGAATCGTAATTCCTTCAGCTTGCAATTGCTTAACCAACTGCATAATATCATGCCGGGCTTCATAATCAAGCATTGAAGTCGCTTCATCCAAAATGATAATTTTTGGTTTTAAAGCTAGTATTCCAGCCAATGCCACGCGTTGCTTTTGACCACCTGAAAGTTGACTTGGAGCAGCATCTTTATATTGCAACATGCCCACCTTATCTAAAGCGTCATTTACTTCCTTGATCATCAATTCGCGATCGATTCCGATATTTTCCAGTCCAAAAGCTACATCGTCAGCAACAGTCGCACCAACAAATTGATACTCAGGGTTTTGGAAAACAAGGCCTACTTTGACCCGGACATCCCAGACAGTATTTTGATTAAGCGTTAAATCATCAATTATGATTTTTCCAGTATTTGTAAAATGTAGCCCATCTAATAACTTAACAAGAGTGGATTTACCTGAGCCATTGTGTCCAACAATTGCTGTCCAAGTACCCGCCTCAATTTCGAAACTAAGATTTTTCAAAGCAGGCTGATTGATACCAGGGTAGCTAAAAGTTACGTTATCAACTTTGATAATGCTCAAGTAAATCACCTCCAAACATATACTAATTGTAACAAAAAACCTTTTTTAAGTATAAAAAAATCATCCACGGTGAGGGATGATTTAACATCTAAGCTAGACTAAGCAATCGCCATCATCTTTACGCTATTTCTCACTACCATGGATAATTCTTAATACGTATTAAGTTGGTTATTCGAATTAAACTAATTCTAAGATAACCATTGGAGCGCCGTCACCCTTACGAGCTTTAGCTAACTTCATAATTCTTGTGTAACCACCGTTACGGTCTTTGTAACGAGGAGCAACATCACTGAAAAGCTTTTGTAAAGCGTTCTTTACAACTACGTCTTCACCATCTTCATGGATGTCAGCAATTTCATTACGTACAAATGCTGCAGCTTGACGACGAGCATGTAAGTCTCCGCGCTTACCAAGAGTAATCATCTTTTCAGCGGTCTTGCGGATTTCCTTAGCACGAGCTTCAGTCGTTACAATGCGTTCGTTAATGATCAATTGAGTAGTCATTTCTCTAAGCATTGCTTTTCTGTGAGCACTATCCCAACCTAATTTACGGTATGCCATGCTTTTGCCTCCTTATGCTCTGAACTTAATCTTCTTTACGAAGCCCTAAACCAAGTTCAGTTAGTTTGTTCTTAACTTCTTCTAATGACTTGCGTCCTAAATTACGTACGCACATCATGTCTGATTCTGATTTATCTGTTAATTCTTGAAGAGTATTAATTCCAGCGCGCTTTAAGCAATTGTATGATCTAACTGACAAATCAAGTTCTTCGATTGTCATTTCTAATTGCTTTTCACGTTGATCGTCTTCTTTTTCAACCATAATATCGCTAAATCTTGCTTCAGCATCAGCTGATTCAAACACCTTGAAGTGTTCAATCAAAATCTTTGATGCAAAACCTAAAGCGTCATTAGCCTTGATTGAGCCATCAGTCCAAATTTCAAGTGTTAACTTATCAAAGTCATCACGCTTACCTACACGTGCTGCTTCAACTTGGTAGTTAACCTTTTTGATTGGTGAGTATAGGGAATCAACAGGGATTACACCTATAGGCATGTCTTCAGATTTATTTTCACTTGCTGTTACATACCCACGACCAGTATTTACGGCGATTTGCATGTGCAAATGTCCACCTTTGGCAACTGAGCAAATGTATTGATCAGGATTCAAGATGTGAATGTCTGTGTCAACTTTAAGATCAGCTGCTGTAACAGTTGCTGGTCCTGTAACATCAATTTCAACGATACGTTGTTCATCTGTGTCACTCTTCAATTCCAACTTCTTCAAGTTAAGAATGATCTTAGTAACGTCTTCACGAACACCTGGCACAGTTGAAAATTCGTGTAATACTCCATCAATTTGAACATAAACGAGCCCGGTACCTGGAATCGATGTAAGCAACACACGACGGAGTGAGTTACCTAAAGTCGTTCCGAAGCCTCGTTCAAGTGGTTCAACTACGAACTTACCGTATGATTCATCTTGTTCAATGACGGTAATAGTTGGTTTTTCAAATTCAATCATTACTGGGCCCCTTTCAAAACGTACTGTCCTAGTTTGGACAAAAGATTAAACACGACGACGTTTTGGTGGCCGAGAACCATTGTGTGGTACTGGAGTAACGTCACGAATAGCAGTGATTTCAAGACCAGTAGCTTGAAGTGAACGAATAGCTGATTCACGACCAGCACCAGGTCCCTTAACTGAAACTTCTACATGTTTCATTCCTTGAGCAATAGCTGTCTTAGCAGCTGCTTCAGCAGCCATTTGTGCAGCAAATGGTGTTGATTTACGGCTACCCTTAAAGCCTAATGCACCAGCTGATGACCAAGAAACTGCGTTACCTTTTACGTCTGTAATCATGACTAAAGTGTTGTTAAACGTTGAGTGAATGTGAGCTACGCCGCTTTCAACATGCTTCTTCACACGACGCTTACGTTGTGTTTTCTTTGCAGGCATCAATAAACCTCCTTAAAACTCTTTATTAACGACTTCTCTTTGCGCCCTTACGAGTACGAGCGTTGTTCTTAGTGTTTTGGCCACGAACTGGAAGTCCACGACGGTGACGAATACCACGGAATGAACCAATATCAACTAAACGTTTGATGTTCATACTTACTTGACGACGTAAGTCACCTTCGATACGGTACTTGTCAACTTCTGCACGAAGCTTTTCTTGATCTTCTGGAGTCAAATCCTTTGAACGGATATCTTCTGAAACACCAGCATCTTTACAGATCTTTTCTGCAGTAGCTTGACCAATACCATAAATGTAAGTCAATGCGATAACTACGCGCTTTTCTCTTGGTAAGTCTACACCAGCAATACGTGCCATATTTGCACCTCCTAATTAACTAACCTTGACGTTGTTTGTGCTTTGGATTTGCAGGGCAAATTACCATAACACGTCCATGTCTTTTGATAACTTTACAATGTTCGCACATTGGTTTAACAGATGGTCTAACCTTCATGTTTACCTCCGTTATTTAATAAAACGATATGTTATTCTGCCTTTTGTTAAATCATATGGAGATAATTCCACAGTTACGCGGTCTCCAGGTAAAATTCGAATGTAGTGCATTCTAATTTTACCAGAAACGTGAGCTAAAATCTCAGCTCCGTTTTCCAGTTCTACTTTAAACATAGCATTAGGTAAAGTATCTGTAACTTTACCTTCTACTTCAATGACATCATTTTTTGCCAAAGTAATTCCTCCACGGTAATTCTATATCTGACAATTTATAATTACTTGTTTGATAAAACTTTGTCAATGTCCTCAAAGACTTCTTCAGGTGCACGTTCACCATCAATGACAGTCAACAAGCCCTTTTGATCATAGTAATCTTTAAGTGGAGCATTCATCTTTTCGTTTACTTCTAAACGATTCTTAACTACTTCTGGTTTGTCATCTTCACGTTGATAGAATTCATGACTGCCACAACGATCACAAGTACCTTCAACCTTAGGTTTCTTAGATAACTTGTTGTAAGTAGCACCACACTCTTTACACATGAAGCGGGCTGATAAACGTTCTACTAAAGTAGATTCAGCTACTTCAAGTGAGATAACACTTGTAAGTGGCTTATGTAAGCGATCAAGAATACCATCAAGCAATTCAGCTTGGTTAGTAGTTCTTGGGAAACCATCCAAGATAAAACCTTCAGTAATATCTGGTTGGCTCAAACGTTCTTCAACCAACTTGGCAGTGACTTCATCAGGTACCAAGTTTCCTTTATCAATATAGCTCTTAGCTTCTAAACCAACTTTGGTTTTGTTAGCCATAGCTTCCCTAAACATATCCCCAGTTGAAATATGTGTGAGGTGGAATTTGTCGACGATTCGCTCGGAAGCTGTACCTTTACCAGCTCCAGGCAAACCTAAAAGAATTAAGTTAATCATATAAAAGTTCCTTATCTAATGAATCCTACGTATTCTCTCTTCATTAACAAACCATTGATTTGTCTTGAAAGTTCGAGAACAACACCAATCACGATTAGGAGGCTAGTTCCTCCAAGACCAATTGAACTTGGTAATTGCCAGATGTCAGTTGCAAGCTGTGGTAGCAAAGCAACTAAACCTAAGAAGACTGATCCGACAGTTGATAAGCGAATCAAGACTCCTGATACATACTTTTGAGTATCTTTACCTGGCCAAACACTAGGAATATATGATCCTTGCTTGACTAAGTTTTCTGATAGCTTTTCAGGGTTAACCTGAACAAATGCATAGAAGAAAGTAAAGATAATAATCAAAATTGTATATAGAGTTACACCTGGTGTAGTTTGCAAACTAAAAATGTTAGTTGCAACTTGATACCAATGTTGATCACCTTGAGTATTTTGAAAGGCCATCAAAACAGTAGCTGGTGTAATGATAAATGAACTGGCAAAGATAACTGGAATCACTCCAGAAACGTTAACTTTCAGCGGTAGAAAACTTTCTGACCCACTAGTCGTAGCTCTCCGAGTATATTGAATCGGAATTTTACGAATAGCTTGTTCAACCCAAGTGACAAATTGAGTAATCAGAACAATTGCGATAATAATTCCAACAAAGAATAGAATACCTTGCATTCTAGTGCTTGCACTAGCATCTGTGATATTTTCGCTGAAAATTTCACCTAATCCACGTGGAAGACGAGCAACAATACCAGCAAAGATGATTACTGAAACTCCGTTACCCAGACCTTTATCAGTAATTTCATCACCCAACCAAGTTAATAACATGGTTCCGGCTGTCATAATAATTGCGATTTCTACATAAGTTTCTGGCGTTTGGCTCTTAACCAAACCCATTGAGGTTAAGGCGTTAAATCCTAACGTAATACCCAAACTTTGGAAAAATGCAACTACTAATGTTAAGTATCTTGTTGCTTGATTTGTTTTTCTTCTACCAACTTCACCTTGTTTACTCCATTCAACAAATGTAGGAACAATATCCATTTGCAAAAGTTGAATTACAATTTGAGCTGTAATATATGGAGAAACCCCAAGTGAAAAGATTGAATAGTTTTCGAGCCCACCACCGGATACAGTATCAAGCATTGGAATCAATCCAGTTTGAGAAACTTGGGCTATTGCCTTTGCGTTCACACCTGGTACAGCAATGTTTGAACCTACCCGGTATAAGAATAGGATAAATAAAGTGAAATAGATCTTTTGTCTGATTTCTTTATCCTTAAAGGCGTTTTTAAAGGTCGAAAGCATTAGATCACCTCTACAGTACCGCCTGCAGCTTCAACTGCCTTAATAGCAGCTTCTGAAGCCTTGTTTACCTTGATTGTTAACTTAACTTTTAATTCACCAGAAGCAAGTAACTTAACTCCGTCAAGTTCTTTCTTGACTAAGCCTTTTTCCTTAAGACTTGCTACTGTAACTTCGCTACCATCAGCAAACTTGTTTAAGTCGCCTAAGTTAACGATAGCGTATTCCTTACGGTTAATGTTGTTAAAACCACGCTTTGGCATAGTTCTGAAGAGTGGCATTTGACCCCCTTCAAAGCCTGGGCGTGTGTGGCCACCTTGACGAGCCAATTGACCCTTTTGACCACGACCTGAAGTCTTACCGTAACCACTAGAAGTACCACGACCAACGCGCTTTCTTGCACGACGTGAACCTTCTGCAGCATGTAATTCATGAAGCTTCATAATTCTAGGTACCTCCTATATTATTTGCTAATCTCTTCAACAGAGATCAAGTGAGCAATTTTAAGTAATGCGCCACGAGTTGCAGCGTTGTCTGGAAGGACAACTGAGCTATTCATCTTACCTAAACCAAGGCCTTTAACGATGGCACGTTGTTTAGGAAGACGGTGGGCAACACTTTTAATTAAAGTAACTTTTAATTGTGTCATGCTGTTCCCCCTATTAATCTTCTAAGCTCTTTGCAGATTGGCGTAGCTTCAATACGTCTTCACGAGTCTTCAATTGCTTCAAACCATCAATAGTTGCACGAACAACGTTGATTGGAGTGTTTGAACCTAAAGACTTACTTGTAACATCAGCGATACCTGCCATATCCATAACGATACGTACGGCACCACCAGCTGCCACACCAGAACCTGCTTCAGCTGGCTTCAACATAATGTTACCTGAGCCGTAATGACCAATTACTTCGTGAGGAATAGTAGTACCTACAGTAGGAACCTTGATCATATTCTTCTTACCGGCTTCAACTGCCTTGCGGATAGCTTCTGGAACTTCTTGAGCTTTACCAGTACCAAAACCTACACGACCCTTCTTGTCACCAACGACAACAAGAGCTGCAAATCTCATTCGACGACCACCCTTAACAACCTTAGTAATACGGTTGACAGCAACTAATTGGTCTTCGATTTCGTCCTTAGGTCTACGATCTTTACGAGAATCGTTGCGGTTTGCCATGTGTCTTTCTCCTTTCCTAGAATACTAATCCGTTTTCACGAGCAGCTTCTGCCAAAGCAGAAACACGACCGTGGTATAAGTAACCACTTCTGTCGAAAACAACTTCAGTAATGTTCTTAGCTTTAGCTGCTTCTGCAATAGCCTTACCTACGGCTTGAGCTTGTTCTGTCTTAGTAGAACCTGAAACAGACTTATCTAAAGTTGAGGCACTTGCAAGCGTTACACCCGCTACGTCATCAATTACTTGAGCGTAGATGTTTTTGTTTGAACGAAAAATACTTAAGCGTGGGCGCTCAGCAGTACCAGAGATCTTACCACGAATACGTTTATGACGCTTTAAGCGTAATTTGTTTTTATCTGGTTTAGAAATCACAATTTCACCTCAAAAAATTTATCTATTTATTACTTACCAGTCTTACCTTCCTTGCGACGTACATATTCGTCAGTGTAACGAATACCTTTACCCTTGTAAGGTTCAGGTGCACGTACGGCACGGATTTCAGCAGCAAATTGACCAACGTCTTGCTTTGAAGCACCTTCAACAAGAATGTCAGTTGCTGAACTGGTTGAAACCTTAACTCCTTCAGGAGCTTCCATTACTACTGGGTGTGAGTAACCAACGTTAAGAGTTAACTTGCTTCCTTGAGCTTGTGCACGGTAACCAACACCGATTAATTGCAATGACTTTTGGAAACCTTTGGTTACACCTTCGATCATGTTTGCCAAGTTGGCACGTGAAGTACCGTGGATAGCTTTATCATTTTCACTATTTCTAGTTAAGTTGATTTCGCCATCCTTTTGGTCAAAGTTGATACGTGAATCAAAGTGGCGAGTAAGTTCACCCTTTGGTCCCTTAACAGTGATCATTTCACCATCTTTGGTAACAGTGACACCTTCAGGGACTACAATAGTCTTAAATCCAATACGACTCATTGATTGTTCTCCTTTCTGTCAGTTATTACCAAACGTAAGCTACAACTTCTCCACCGATCTTCTTTTGTCTTGCTTCCTTATCAGTTAGCAAACCGGCTGAAGTTGAAACGATTACAATACCCAAACCGTTAAGAACACGTGGTAAGTCTGAAGCACCAACGTAGTTTCTAAGACCTGGCTTAGAAATACGCTTCAAGCCTGAGATTACGCGTTCTCCGTTTGGACCATATTTCAATGAAATCTTAATGATACCTTGCTTGTTATCTTCGATAACTTCGTAGTCACGAATGAAACCTTCATTCTTTAAGATTTCAGAAATTGACTTTTTAATATTTGATGCAGGAATTTCAACTGATTCGTGTTTTGCCATATTAGCGTTACGAATTCTAGTTAAGTAATCTGCGATTGGATCAGTCAATACCATTTATTTCTATCCTCCTAACCGTATATTACCAACTAGCCTTTTTAAGACCAGGAATTTGACCTTTGTGTGCCAAATCTTTCAAACAAATACGGCACAATCCAAATTTACGGTAAACAGAATGTGGGCGGCCACATCTTTCACAACGAGTGTAGTTACGGGTTGTGAATTTAGCAGGACGTGCATTTCTGATTTTTTGTGATGTTTTAGCCATTTATGTCCTCCATTACTTAGTAAAAGGCATACCTAATTGAGTCAATAGTTCGCGGGCTTCTTCATCAGTTTGAGCAGTAGTTACGATAACTACGTCTAATCCGCGAGTACGGTTTACCTTGTCAAAGTCGATTTCTGGGAAAATCAATTGTTCTCTAATTCCCAAAGTGTAGTTACCACGTCCGTCAAATGAACGCTTTGATACACCACGGAAGTCACGAACACGTGGAAGAGAAACATTAACTAATTTGTACAAGAAATCGTACATTCTGTCACCTCTAAGGGTAACCTTAGCACCAATTGACATACCTTCACGTAAGCGGAAGTTGGCAATTGACTTCTTAGCTTTAGTAATTAAAGGCTTTTGACCTGCGATAAGACCAAGTTCTTCAACGGCTTCATCTAAGTTCTTTGAGTTAGCAACAGCGTCACCAACACCCATGTTCAAAACGATCTTTTCGATCTTAGGAACTTGCATGATTGAAGTGTAGTTAAACTTTTCTTCCAAAGCAGGAACGATTTCCTTCTTGTATTGTTCTTCTAAAACACTAGCCATTTTTGTCCTCCTTCCTCTTACTTATCTTCTTTAGTTGCCTTGGCAATAACTTTAACGTTTGAAGCGTGGATAGAACCTTCTTGTTCTACAACACCACCTGCGTTAGCTTGTGAAGGCTTTACGTGTTTCTTAATCATGTTGAGACCCTTAACCTTAACACGGTTCTTCTTAGTGTCAACGCTGATTACTGAACCTTCTTTGCCTTTTTCTTTACCGGCAATAACTTTTACTTTGTCACCTGTTTTAACAAACATTCGCACACCTCACTTCGATTATAAAACTTCAGGAGCAAGAGAAACGATCTTCATGAAGTCACCTTCACGCAATTCACGTGCTACAGGTCCGAAGATACGAGTCCCACGAGGGCTCTTGTCTGCATTGATAATAACAGCAGCATTTTCGTCAAACTTAATGTATGAACCGTCAGCACGACGTGCACCTGACTTAGTTCTAACTACAACGGCCTTGACAACGTCACCCTTCTTGACAACGCCACCTGGTATTGCTTGTTTAACAGTTGCTACTACGATGTCGCCGATGTTACCAGTCTTACGCTTTGAACCACCTAAGACTCTGATAACCAAAAGTTCTCTGGCACCTGAATTGTCGGCAACCTTTAAACGAGATTCATTTTGAATCACTGTGGAATCCTCCCCTCAATCCGTATATTAAACAGATTTCTTTACGATCTTAACTAAACGGAAGCGCTTGTTACGTGATAATGGACGAGTTTCCATGATACGAACAGTATCGCCAACTTTTGCTTCGTTGCTTTCGTCGTGAGCGTAGTACTTCTTTGAGTACTTGATTCTCTTGTTGTAAGTTGGATGGTTCTTGTAAGTATCAACTACAACAGTGATGGTTTTATCCATAGCGTCAGAAACTACGCGACCTTGGTACACGTGACGACGATTTCTTTCGATTGATTCGCTCAAGTTAATAACTCCCTTCCATTAATTCTTTTCTAATTCTTTTTCGCTCAAAATAGTCTTAATTCTGGCGATATTCTTACGGACTTTGTTTAAGCGAGCGGTATTTTCTAATTGACCAGTAGCTTGTTGGAAACGCAAGTTGAATAATTCTTCCTTGTATTCTTTTTCCTTAGCAACCATTTGGTCAGTGGTTAATGCTCTGATATCTTTAGCCTTCATTAGATTCGCCACCTACTTCCGAACTTCTAGAAACAAATTTACACTTGATTGGTAACTTAGTTGCTGCCAAACGCAAAGCTTCACGAGCAACTTCTTCTGAAACGCCACCAATTTCAAACAAAATCTTTTCTCTCTTAACAACAGCTACCCAACCTGCAGGTGCACCTTTACCGGAACCCATACGAACTCCGACACCCTTGGCAGTGTATGACTTTTGAGGGAAGATCTTAATCCAAACCTTACCACCACGCTTCATGTAACGAGTCATCGCAACACGGGCAGCTTCGATTTGACGATTAGTAATCCAGCTTGATTCTAAGGCTTGAAGACCAAATTCACCAAAGGCAATGGTCTTACCACCCTTAGCAGCGCCGCGCATCTTACCACGGAATTCACGACGGTGCTTTACACGTTTTGGTACTAAAGGCATTATTTGTTTCCTCCCTTCACATTCTTACGAGTTGGCAATACTTCGCCACGGTTAATCCATACACGAACACCGATTTCACCGTAAGTAGTGAATGCGTTAACATGTGCGTAGTCGATATCAGCACGAAGAGTTTGTAAAGGTACTCGACCTTCAGTGTGCCATTCACGACGAGCCATATCAGCACCGTTCAAACGACCTGAAGTTTGTACTTTGATACCCTTGGCACCTGCACGCATTGAACGTTGAGTTGCTTGACGCATTGCACGTCTGAAAGCTACACGAGCTTCTAATTGACGAGCTACGCTGTCTGCAGCAAGTTCAGCATACAAATCAGGCTTCTTGATTTCTACGATGTTAATGTTAACTTTCTTACCAGTGAGTGTACTCAATTCTTTACGTAATGCTTCAACTTCAGCACCACCTTTACCAATTACCATACCTGGCTTTGCAGTGTGGATTGAAAGGTTGATGCGGTTTGCAGCACGTTCGATTTCTACTGAAGCAACAGATGCATCCTTAAGTTTCTTAGCGATGAATGATCTTACGCGTAAGTCTTCATTTAAGGTTTCTTTGTAATCTTTGTCAGCATACCATTTTGATTCCCAACCACGAATTACACCGAGACGGAAACCATTTGGGTTAATCTTTTGACCCATTCATATACCTCCCTTAATCGTTCATTTCTGAAACTACTACAACGACGTGACTGGTCCGCTTGTTAATTGGAGAAGCTGAACCCTTAGCACGAGGACGGAATCTCTTCAAAGTAGCACCTTCGTTAACGTATGCTTCTGATACGTAAAGGTTTGCACTTTCAAGATCGTAGTTGTGTTCTGCGTTTGCGATAGCTGAACGCAATACCTTCTTAACGATTGGGGAAGCAGCTCTAGGCGTAAATTCCAAGATTGCTAATGCTTCGGCAACGCTCTTACCACGAATTAAGTCAACGACTAAACGTGCTTTTCTTGCAGCGATGCGAACAGTTCTTGCTTCAGCTCTTGCTGAACTAATTTGTTCTGCCATTTAGTGTTTCTCCTCCCTCTACTTAGTAGCCTTATCATCGGCTTTGTGGCCACGGAATGTTCTAGTAGGAACAAATTCACCTAACTTGTGACCAACCATGTCTTCAGTAACAAATACTGGAACATGCTTTCTTCCGTCGTAAACAGCTATTGTTAAACCAACAAATGAAGGGAAAATAGTTGAACGACGTGACCAAGTCTTAATTACTTGTTTCTTTTCGGCACTTTGTTGTGCGTCAACCTTCTTTAGAAGGTGAGCATCAGCGAAAGGACCTTTTTTAATACTACGGCTCATTAATTACCCTCCTTTTAGTTGCTACCCTTACGACGACGAATGATTAACTTTTGACTTTGTTTCTTAGTGTTACGAGTCTTAACACCACGAGACTTCTTACCCCATGGAGTCATAGGTTGAGGACGACCAACTGGGGCCTTACCTTCACCACCACCATGTGGGTGATCGTTAGGGTTCATTACAGAACCACGTGATTGAGGACGCTTGCCTAACCAACGTGAACGACCAGCTTTACCAATGTTAACTAATGAGTGTTGTTCATTACCTACAACACCGATAGTTGCACGGCAAGTTGACAAGATCTTACGAACTTCACCTGATTGTAATTTAACCAAAGTGTATTCGCCATCTTGACCAAGAACTTGTGCTGAAGCACCAGCACTTCTTGCGATTTGTCCACCCTTACCTGGTCTCATTTCAATGTTGTGGATTTCAGTACCAGCTGGGATGTTCTTCAATTGAAGAGCGTTACCAACCTTGATATCAACAACGTCACCAGATTCAATTACAGTACCGACTTTCAAGCCCTTAGGAGCGATGATGTAAGCCTTGATACCATCAGTGTAGTGTAACAATGCAATGTTTGCAGTTCTGTTTGGATCGTATTCGATTGCCTTTACAACTGCCTTAGCGTTGTCTTTGTTACGCTTGAAATCGATGATACGGTATTTTTGTTTGTGACCACCACCACGGTGTCTTACAGTAATACGACCATATGAGTTACGACCTGCAGTTTTTGACTTAGATTCAAGCAATGAACGTTCAGGCTTGCTCTTAGTGATTTCTGCAAAGTCCAAAGAAGTCATATTACGACGACCGTTAGTTGTTGGCTTGTAGACTTTAATAGCCAATTGTCTGACCTCCTATTACTTTTCTTCTGAAGAATCTTCATCAGCGAAGATCTTGATGTCTTTAGAATCGCTAGTTAAAGTAACGATTGCTTTTCTGCGACGAGCAGTCTTACCAAAGTAACGACCTACGCGCTTCTTCTTGCCGCGAACGTTAAGGATGTTAACACTCTTAACTTTCACATCAAAAATTTCTTCAACTGCTTCACGAACTTGTGTCTTAGTTGCAGTCAAGATAACGTCGAAGGTGTATTTCTTTTGATCCATTAATAAAGTGGATTTTTCAGTAATTACTGGTCTTAAAACGATATCGCGTGCGTTCATTAACCTAATACCTCCTCAATTTTCTTAACAGCATCTTGAGTCAAGATAAGCTTGTCGTAGTTAACAGCGTCAACAACGTTTAAACCGTTAACAGGAACAACCTTAACCTTTGGCAAGTTGCGAGCTGAAAGCTTAACGTTTTCATCGTCAGTAACGATTAAAGCCTTACCTTCAACTTTAAGAGCATCTAATAATGCTACAGCTTCCTTAGTCTTTGGAGCAGCAAATGATAAGCTGTCCAAAACGATTAATTCATCATCAGCAAGCTTTTGAGAAAGGATTGACTTGATAGCCAAACGACGTTGCTTTCTTGGCATGCTGTATGCGTATGAACGAGGAGTTGGTCCGAATACGATACCACCACCACGCCATTGTGGACTTCTGATAGAACCTTGACGAGCACGTCCAGTACCCTTTTGTCTCCAAGGCTTCTTACCACCACCGCTAACGGCAGATCTGTTCTTAACTGCGTGAGTACCTTGACGCTTACCTGCGCGAGCACGGATGATTGCATCAAATACTACGCTTTCGTTTGGTTCGATAGCAAAGACTTGGTCGTTTAATGAAACTTCACCAGATTCCTTACCTTTTTGATCGATAACTTTAATATTAGCCATAGATGTAGATGTCCTCCTTTCCTATTATTCAGCTGACTTAGCTGCAGATTTAATTACAAGTAATGAGTTCTTAGCACCAGGTACGTTACCCTTAACTAAAAGAACATTCTTGTCAGCAACAACTTTTTCGATTACTAAGTTTTCAATGGTAACTTGCTTCATACCCATGTGTCCTGGTAATTTCTTACCCTTTGGTACACGGTTAATGATTGAACCCATTGAACCTGGGATTCTGTGGTAACGTGAACCGTGAGTTTCAGGACCACGTGATTGGTGGTGACGCTTAATGTTACCTTGGTAACCATGACCTCTTGTTGTTCCAGTGACGTCAACTACGTCACCTTCCTTAAATGTATCCACAGTTACTTCTGAGCCGAATTCGTAATCACTAAGCTCAACACCGCGGATTTCCCGAATGAAGCGCTTAGGAGTGGTTTCAGCTTTTGCAGCATGACCTTTTTCTGGCTTGTTGCTCAAAACTTCACGCTTGTCTTGGTAACCTAATTGAACAGCTTCGTAACCGTCTGATTCAACAGTCTTAACTTGCATAACAACGTTTGGAGTTGCTTCTACAACTGTTACAGGAACCAATTCACCATCTTTGTTGAAGATTTGAGTCATACCAACTTTTCTTCCTAAGATTCCCTTGGTCATGTTTACACCTCTTTCTATTTAAAAATTATAATTTGATTTCGATGTCTACACCGCTTGGTAGATCTAACTTCATTAATGAATCAACAGTCTTAGGTGTTGGATTCAAAATATCGATTAAACGCTTGTGAGTGCGCATTTCGAATTGTTCACGTGAGTCCTTGTTCTTGTGTGGTGAACGAAGAACAGTGAATAAAGTTCTTTCTGTTGGAAGAGGAATTGGACCTGAAATTTCAGCACCAGTTCTCTTCGCAGTTGCTACGATCTTAGCAGCTGATTCATCGAGAATACCATGTTCGTAAGACTTAAGTCTGATACGAATTGATTGACTTGCCATTTAATTACCTCCTTGGCGTCTTCTTTATATAAGATGACTAGCTCCGCAAAAATTACCGGTCACCCCTGTGGCAATGCAGCCAGGTGTTCCGCAACCTTTTGCATCTACGCTACAACACAAATTAGTGCGTTCGAGACACTTTGCCATTAAACGCACTTTTAATATTATATATTCTTAACAAGCTTAAAGCAAGGCTTTTAGCCAACTTTTTTATTATTTTTTCGAAAAACATTCCTGACTTTTTGTAACAAAAATGTAATATTTTTCTTTGCTTTTTTTGCAAAATAATTTTAAAAAACATGGAAATTAATTTAAGTATCTTCTTTTATAGATATTTTTTTAAAAAAGCAGAATGAACTCTGTTATAATATTGTTGACTTCTTCTTGAAAGGGGATAAATATGAAAAAATCTACATTAATTGGAATTGTTGTGGTAATCATCGCAATTTTATGTGGTGGTTTCTACTTCATTTCAAATCAATTATCTAATAATCAAATCCAAGCGAGATATACTAGCGCAATGTCTGCTGGTAAAAGTGCTGTTGAACAAAAGGATTATGATCAAGCTAAAAGCGACTTTACTAAAGCTTATGCAATCAAGAATACTGATGAAGCTAGTGCTTACGCAAGCCAAGCCGGCAACATGAGTGATGCAGAAAGCGATATTAAAGAAGCACAATATGACGACGCTATTAACGAATTAAACGCAGTTATCGACCAAGCACATGGTTACGACGTAATGGTTTCTCAAGCTAAATCATTGAAGAGAACTATTAATGAAGTAAAAGATAACTACACTAATCAAATCAAGCCTTTGTTAGATAAAGCTCAACAAGCAGAAACTGATAAAGACTACTCAAGCGAAGTTGATTACTTCAAGCAAGTATTAGCTCTTCCATATATTAATGGAAAGTACTACAAGGAATACAAACAAGAAGCAACCAATGGTCTTGAACAAGCTCAAGCACTTTTAAAGAATCAACAAAAGAGTAAGAAAACTTCTAGCGCTGAAGAAGACACTGGTACAGCTGGAACTACCGGTGCTGGTGCTATGGGTGACCACAAGGTTAATGGTAAGACTGTTAAAGAATCTACTATTGATGCAATTAGAAAACGTATCACTGCTTTAGGATACGATGGCTCATCATGGTCACCACAAGATATCATTGATTTGTACCGTCAAGCATACGCAAATGGTCACAAGACTGCTGATTCAATTACAGCAGATGATATTAATGCATGGTTGAAGTAATCTAGGCTCCGAATTCTTGCATAAATTCGTTGTTTTATTGTAGAATACTGAAAGATTATATAAAGGAGTATCTGCTTTGACTGAAGAAAACAAAGTTCAAAATGAAGCTGAAGAATCAGCCGTAGATAAGTTTGAAGTTTCAATGCCTGAAGCCGAACGTGTTGTGATGGCACCTGAAGAAAAGAAGGAACAACCTGCTTATCTAAAAAGTTTTGCAAGTTTCTACATCGCTCACTATATTGAAAGAGATCTAGAAGTAATTAACTTGTATGATAAAAAGCACAACATGGTGGATATTAATCAATACTTAATCAACAATATTGAAATTCCACGTCATCACTTAATTGATAGAGTATTACATCGTCACGATTACAACTTTTTATCAATCATTGATGAAATCAAAAAAGAAAGCAAAATCGACCCAACTTCCCTACAAACTGTTCAAGAATGGGAAGATTGGTACGAAAAGCGCCGGGCAGAAATTCCAGGTTCCTTATCCTAGAATTATGTACATTAACATTAAGAGAATGCCGTTGGCATTCTCTTTTTGAGTTTAAGGAAGGTAAAATATGCGTCTTAATCACAAGCGTTTAACATTAACGGGCTTCTTAATTGCTATCGGTATCGTCTACGGAGATATCGGTACTAGTCCACTTTATGTTATGAAATCTATCGTTTATGAAAATGGTGGCTTAGCTAGTGTAAATAGAGAATTAATCATCGGTTCCATTTCATTAATTATTTGGACCGTTACTTTACTAACAACCTTAAAGTACGTGATGATTGCATTAAAAGCTACCAACCGTGGTGAAGGTGGTATCTTTGCACTCTACACTTTAGTTCGTCATCGGGCAAAATGGCTGGTAATTCCTGCTTTAACAGGTGGGGCTGCACTATTGGCTGACGGTACTTTAACACCTGCTGTTACTGTAACTACATCTATTGAAGGACTTAAAGGACTGAAGCTAGGTGGCAATGTCTTAGTTTCCAATCAAATGCAGGTTATTGTCATCACTTTAATCATCCTGTTTTGTCTCTTCTTGATTCAAAGAATGGGTACAGCATCTATAGGTAAAAGTTTTGGTCCAATCATGTTAATTTGGTTCTCTTTCTTAGGAATCATCGGTTTAATTAATATGAGCCATGACCTTTCTATTGTTGAAGCAATTAATCCTATTTGGGCATTTAAGATCTTATTCAGTCCAGCCAATAAAGTTGGTATTTTCATCCTAGGATCAATTTTCCTTGCAACCACTGGTGCCGAAGCACTCTATTCTGACGTTGGACACGTTGGTAAAAAGAACATTATTGGTTCATGGCCTTTCGTTTTTGTCTGCTTAACACTTAACTACTTAGGTCAAGGTGTTTGGATTTTACAAAACGCCAATTCTGGCTTAACCAATGTCAATCCATTTTTCGCTTGTGTTCCAAAGAGTTGGCAACTTTTTGCAATTGCTTTAGCAACTATCGCCGCAATTATCGCTTCACAAGCATTGATTACCGGATCATTTACTTTGGTATCTGAAGCTATTGGTTTGAAATTCTTGCCAAGAATGAACTTGGTCTACCCTTCAACCGAACAAGGTCAATTGTACATTCCAGCAGTAAACCACATGCTTTGCCTTATCACCATGTTGGTTGTGCTTTATTTCCAAACTTCAGCACATATGGAAGCAGCTTATGGTTTGGCCATCACAGTCACAATGTTAATGACTACTATCTTGCTCTTTGAATTCCTTGGTAAGCATGATATCAAGCTTCACTGGCGAATCCTATTTGCTACTTTCTTCGGCCTAATTGAAACAATGTTCTTACTATCAAGTTTGAGCAAATTCATGCACGGTGGTTATGTAACAGTGATCATCGCTGGGATCATCGGGATTGTCATGTACATCTGGTTCTTCGGTAACAAAGTCAGAAACAAACACGAATCCAAGAATTCTTATGTCTGCTTAACCGACTACATCGATATGTTGACAGAGTTGTCTCATGATGAAAATTACCCAACTTATTCATCAAACTTAGTTTACATGGCCAAAGTTAAGTACAACAAATACATTAAGCGTGAAGTACTTTACTCAATTTTGGATAAACGTCCAAAGCGTGCTCAAGCTTACTGGTTCGTCACCGTTAACGTGACCAACGAACCTTATACTGCTGAATATGATATTAATACTTTCGGAACTAAGAACGTCATTAACATTCAGTTGTATTTAGGTTTCAAAAAGCAAACTAGCGTGAATGTCTACTTAAGACAAATTATTCACGAATTGATTTCTGACGGCACCATTGAGGCTCAACCACAACATTACACCACAACACCTGGCCGTGATGTTGGTGACTTCTCATTCGTCATTATCAACGACGTCGTGAGTCCAATGACTCGTTTATCTGGTTATGAAAAATGGATCGTTTCCGCACGTGTCTGGTTACAAAATCTTTCAAGTAATCCAGCTTCTTGGTTTGGACTTGAATATTCAGATACTGTGATCGAACGTGTACCATTGATTTTAGGTAAAACCAATCCTGCCTACATTCAAAGAAACAAGTCCAAGAAATTACGTAAAAAGTAAGCAAACAAAAAAGCTAGAACTTAAAGTTCTAGCTTTTTTAATTACCAAATTGTAACTCGTTTTTCAGGTTCTAGATACATTCCATCGCCTGGCTTAACGTCAAATGCCTTGTAGAATTCTTCTTGACATTGAGATTGAACGTTAGCTCTTAATGGACCTGGTGAGTGAACATCCATTGATAAAACAGTTTCAATCAATTCAGGGTGTTGCTTAATTGCCCAAACTCTAGCAAAGTTTTCAAACAATTTCTTCATATCGAGCTTGTCACCCTTAGCTGCTTCAACAGCCGCTGTTAAACCACCTTGGTCAGCAATGTTTTCTGAAACAACTTGCTTACCGTTTAACTTAACTGGACCATATTGAATGCCGTCAAATAAGTCGATTTCTTGTTGAGTACGCTTATTAAATTCAGCAAAATCTTGATCAGTCCACCAGTTAACCATATTACCCTTTTCATCAAATTTCGCACCATTATTATCAAAGGCATGAGAAATTTCGTGGGCTATAACAACACCAATTCCACCGAAGTTTTCAGCAGGATCTTGCTTAAGATCATAGAATGGTGCTTGCAAAATTGCAGCTGGGAAAGTTAAGTCATTTCTACTTGGATCGTAACAAGCATTGATCAAGTTACCTGGCATCAACCAAATAGTGCGATCAACCGGCTTTGTTAAGCGTTCCAAATTGTAGGCAATATTTACTTGGCTTACGCTCTTCATGTTTTCATACAATGAAAGAGCTGGATCAATATCGTAGCGATAGTACTTCTCTTCAATCTTGTCTGGGTAACCAACCTTCAAGATCAAGGCACGCAACTTAGTAATAGCTTTTTCCTTAGTTGCTTGTGATAACCATGAATTATTCTTGATACGTTCTTCATAAACGTCAAGCATCTTCTTAATCATGGAAATAACGTCTTCTTTAGCTTCTTTTCCAAAGTAAGTTTGACCATAGTAAACACCGTCAACTTCACTAAAGGTACCATCAGCTAAGTGGTATGCGTGCTTTTCTTGAGAAACTAATTCTTTTTGACCAGTCAATGCTTGGCTGAATGGGAATGAAGCTTCACGAAATGCTTGAGACAAGTAACCAGCACGTCCACTTACAAACTTAACGATCATCCACGCTTGGATTTCTGGATAAACTTCTTCATTGAACATTTCATCCATATGTTCATGATAACGTGGTTCAGTATTAATTACTTCATCAGGAGCTTCTTTAAAGAGATCCTTCAAAAGCTTTTCAAAGTCAAGGTTCTTGACCTTAGCAGCAAATTCGCTAGTCTTCACTGGGTTGAACATTGCTGGATAATCAGCCCATTCTTCGCTTGACTTAGCGACTTTTGAAACTCGACGGTCATAAGCTAATGCCAATTCTACCAATTTAGCTGCTTTAGCTTCATCAACACCAGCTAATTTCAATAATGATTCAGCTTGCTTTTGATAAATTTCAAGCAATGGCTTAGCACGATCTGATTCATAGGTTGTAGTGTCTGGCAAAATTGTTCCAGTACCACCGATATAAACTGAGTGAATATCAGTATTCTTCATGTTGGCATCAACATAAAGCGTAAGTGGCAATGGATATCCAGCCTTGTACAAATCAGAAAGTTGTGCTTGGAAATCCTTATAATCAGTTAATGCTAAGAGTTTGTCTAAGTCTTCCTTAATAGGAGCCGCACCATCAGCATTACGCTTATCAAAATCTTTAGCTAATTTGTAAAGCTCAATTGACTTTGCAAAGTTTGGTACATTTGGTAATTCCTTACCTGATGCAAATTCAGCAAAATCACTCATTAATTGTTTTTCAAGTTCAACATCAATTTGCTCAAAAGCACCTGTTGAAGAACGATCTGGTGAGATTTTAGCTTTGCTCAACCATTCTGAGTTAACAGCTAAGTATAAATTATCTTGTGGTTTAACATTGACATCAGCTTTAGTGATATCACCTGCACCACCGCGAACATTTAAATTCATAGCCCCTCCTTAAATTTCTAATTAGATTTTGCTTAAATTATACCATCATTTTTATTACAAAACTATTCTTTGAACCATTTAAGCTTTGGACCAACTGCATGATGTAAAGGAATGAGCATTAAAATCATTAAAAAGATACCGATAGCAGCAAAAATAAAGAGTGCTTCATAGCCAATTTCTTCAATCAATAATCCACCAATCATCGGACCTACTGCACGACCAATTGACGAGGCAACGATGCTAGCACCTTGATACTTACCTTTTTCGGATAATGGTGTAATTTCATTAACTAATGCTGGAATGGCAGGAAAAGCAGTAGCTTCCCCTAAAGTTAAGACCGCCATTGCCACAGCAAACATGCTAAAAGTCTTAGCGTATAGCAAAATCACAAATGAAATAGCAAACATGGCTAATCCAAAATAGATTTGATGATACAGCTGTCTGAAAATATGTGGGAACTTAGCTAAAACAGCTTGTACAATCACAATAATCATGGCATTTAAAGTCCACAATAAACTGTATTGGTGGAATGGAATTCCTAATGAAACCATATAAACTGACAAATTTGATTCCCAGTTCATGTACATTAACCAGGTAACCCCTAAAGCAAAGTACAAACCGAAGGCCAACAAGAAGTTTGGCTTAGGCATTTCACTTTTAGCAATATTTTCTTTATGTACCTTTTGCTTTCTTTCTTGGTGAAAAATTCTAATTGGTTTATAGCAGAAAATGACCGTTAGCATCCCCAAGAAATACAAAGTGGCTGCTACAACGAATAAAAAGATTAATGAAAAATCATACAAGATACCAACTAAAAACGTACCTAATACCACACCAAGGTTTTGTGCAAAATATATCATGTTGAAAACATATCTACTTGGATGGCGTTTTAAACTCGTAGCAATCGAGTTCATCAAGCTTCCGTTCCATCCCCCACCAAAACCTAGTAAGATCAATAATACTGCATACGATGGCCAACCATGCTCAAAAATCATAAAGGTCATCACTGCAAAGTTGAAAACAGCACCAGCTACAATCAAAGGATATGGATCGTATTTGTCGAATAAACGACCAGAAATCATCGATGCAATCATGGCTGCTGTACAGTTACCAAATAAAATAAGCCCAATGACTGCAAGACTAATATGTAATTCTTTATGTAAATAAACACTGGTTAAGGGCCAAATAAAGCTGGAGCCAATCCAAACTACTAATTGGCCAAATAAAATCCAGTGTAACGCAATTTCACGTCTCGCCTTCATATAAACCTCCATAAAATATTCATTGCATAGTATTTTAGCATATTAACAACAAAAAAAGGCAAAGTGGCCAAGACCACTTTGTCTATCTTACTAAATTCTTCCAAATTTTCACTTCGCCACTCGCTAGAGAAGCAGGAACATCAATAATTCTTTGATTACGAGATCCTCTAAATTGAATAGTTAAATCCTTTTCCGCTTCTAAGAAACGTCCATCAACTAGAATATCTAAGTTTTTCAACAATTCTAACTTATCAGGAGTTTCTAGCATCAACTCATCCCAAGTATATCCAGACCAAGACCAAATATCTTTTTTATGCCCAAATTCCTTACGAATTCGCTTCACAACTTTTAAACAAACTTCGGTATTAAGAAAAGGTTCACCACCTAATAAGGTTAAACCTTGAACATAAGGCTGACTCAAGTCCTCAATAATCCGATCTTCCAGTTCTTGCGTAAATGGCGTCCCGTAATTGTAATTCTGAGCCACCACATTGTAGCAACCTGGGCAATCAAATGAACAACCAGAAACATACAATGAGCAACGAACTCCTTCACCATCAACAAAGTTAAATGGCTTATAGTCAGCAATCATATTTTTGCTTAACTCTTCTGACTTCCATTCTTGAGGCTTTGGATCTTTGGGCAATTTAACGGATTTGCGACGTTGCCGTAATCGTTTCTTAGCTTGAGCTTCACTAGTCTTGCTAGGCTTATATTCATTCGGATTCACAAAAATTGCTTCTCCGCCGACCGTAACTTTGATCATGTTATCAGCAAAATCTTGGCCACGGTGCTCATCAGCTGCTTCAGGCTGATCTTTCTTATCTTCGTCTTTATTCATAACGGCTTTCCATCTCATCTACAGCAGATTGGCCAATATGTTTTACCCGGTGAGCAATTTCTTCGTGACGACCATGTACCATTGGTCTTCTTAATGGGTTACCCAAGTAACCACAAGTACGCTTAACACAATCACAAGTCTTTGGATCATGGTTACCACAAACGGGACATTGGAATCCCTTAGCAGTTGCTTCAAATTCACCAGCAAATCCACACTTGTAGCACTTATCAATTGGAGTATTTGTTCCAAGATAACCGACACGATCATATGCGAAGTCCCAAACGGCTTCAAGAGCCTTTGGATTTTGCTTCAAGTTTGGATATTCACAGTAGTGAATGAAACCACCAGCTGCTTGGTATGGGTAATCCTTTTCGAATTCTAATTTTTCAAATGGGGTTGGGTGTTTACGAACATCATAGTGGAAACTGTTAGTGTAGTATTCCTTATCAGTAATGTCCTTCACACGGCCAAAACGCTTCAAATCTAATTGGCAGAAACGGTCTGTCAAACTTTCACTTGGAGTTGAGTAAAGGCTAAAGTGGTAATGATGTGGATCTTCTTCTTCCCACTTAGCACACAAATCATGCATCTTCTTAGCAATTTCCAAAGTGAAATCATGAGCTTCTTGATTATGTTCCCAATTTGGACCATAAAAGACAGTACCAACTTCGTAAAGACCAATGTAACCTAAAGAAATAGTACAACGCTTGTTTCTGAACAATTCGTCAATATCACCATCTTCAGGTAAGTTTTTACCAAAGGCACCGAATTGATACAAAATTGGTGCGTTAAGTGGTGTAGCTTCACGAACACGAGCAGCCTTGTATACCAAAGCTTCGTGACATGTTTGCATTAAGTCATCAAACAATTGCCAAAAGACTTCCTTATCGCCAGCACTTTCCATGGCAATTCTAGGCAAGTTAGCAGTTACAACACCAAGGTTCATTCTACCTGAGTTAACTTCCTTACCGTTTTCATCCTTCCAACCTTGCAAGAATGAACGACAACCCATTGGGCACTTGAATGATCCAGTAATGTCAACAATCTTGTCATAACTCAAGACATCTGGGTACATTCTCTTAGTTGAACATTCCAAGGCAAGTTCCTTGATATCGTAGTTAGGATCTTCTGGAGTTAAGTTCAAGCCACGCTTTAAGGTGAAAATTAACTTAGGGAAGATAGCAGTTCTGTGTTCCTTACCTAAACCGGTAATTCTAATTTTTAAAATATCCTTTTGGATTTCACGTTCAAACCAGTTAGTACCAAGGCCAAATCCTACTGAAGTAAATGGTGTTTGGCCTTGAGTTGAAAACATGGTGTTGATTTGATATTCAAGACTTTCTAACGCCTTGTAAATATCCTTTTTAGTTTGCTTAGTCGCAAATTCACGTGCTTTATCCATGTCATTGCCGACAAGTTCAACTGCAGCTTCTAAGTGCTTGTCAAAGTTCATCTTAGCGTAAGGTGCCAAAACTTCATCAGCACGGTCAAATGAACATCCACCATATTGACTTGAAGCAACGTTCGCAATAATTTGTGCTACTAAGTTAGTTGCTACCCCAATAGAATGTGGTTGGTCCATTTTGGCATTACCAATTTGGAAACCATCTCGCAACATCTTTTCAAAGTCGATCAAACAACAGTTGGTCATTGGTGACAATGGAGTGTAATCCAAGTCGTGCCAGTGAATATCACCACGTAAGTGAGCCTTGGCAATGTGTTCAGGCATCATAGTCAATCCAACAGTCTTACCAACTGTACCGGCGGTTAAGTCACGTCTAGTACTAAAAACATCAGAGTCTTTGTTGGCATTTTCATTAACAATAGTTGGGTCACCAGCGGTTAATCTTTCCAAACGATCCTTAGTGTTGGTAGCTTCCTTGAAATCTTCTTCATCTTGTTCACGAGCATCAACAAAACTATCGGCTTCTTTGTCGTAGCCTAATTCGTGCATTGATTGAATCATTGCTTCCGCTACATCTTGGGTATATACAACCTCTTGTGTTAACTTGCTAATGGCATTACTAATGATTTGGTCATCATCAAGACCCATTCTTTTTAAAATTAATCCGAGCTTAGCTGCTCTAAATGGGAACTTAGCACCGTCCCGCTTAATAACTGTCTTCACTTTGGCGTCTTTGAATGGAAAGTTGACGCCATCTATTCTAATTTCCGTTCTTGCTAAGGTCATATCTATTCCTCCTAATCGATGTCATCATTATAGACTAATACAACATCTTGTGCCAGGGGCTAAATACGAACATTATATCTTGTGCTTAGAGCGACGGGCTTAAAAAAATTTTTATAATTTTTGAAATAAAAAAAGCAGTTAAAACTGCTTTATCTTTTACCAAAATATTGGCCTTTATTTTCTTGGTAATAAGTCTTGAAACGCTTGTAATAGTTATGGAACATATATTTCATCAATAACCAACGCTTCAAATTACGATCTTTATCATAAAAGACAGTGGTACCATAACGACCTTCTTTAAGGAGCTTCAAAGCTTCTTCCTTAATTTCATTATCGTATGCATAGGTCTTAAAGATCTTTTCTGGCACACCCAACCACAACATATGGCCACTAGTTAACTTGTTACCATAGACTGTCTCTTGATCCTTCAATTTATCATAAACGTAGTCATCAATGTACCATTTAGCTAAGTTGTAGCCATTTAAGCTTACATAGAAGCTAGAACGTCCTTGGCGAAGGTTAATTTCAAAGAACTTGAATTTGCCGTCACGTTGGTCATATTTAAGGTCAAAATTGGCCATACCAACGTAATTAAGCTTTTCTAGGAAAGCTTGGACAGTTTCATACAATTCTTGGTTAAATTCAGGCATGATGGCCATGTAGTTACCAATTGAAGAAGGAGTTGGGTCTTCAAGTAATGGGTGACCCAAGCACATCATCTTGACCTGATGATTCTTATCAACATACGCATTCAAAACACGCATATTTGAATCATCCCCAGGGATAAATTCTTGTAAAATCAAATCTTTGTCATAACCATGAGTGTAGATCTTTTCACAAACATCCTTAAGTTCAGCTTCATCGTGCAAAGTATAAACTTTCTTACGACCTTCAAAATGAGTTTGATACCAAACAACTGGATCTTCAGGCTTCAATTCGATTGGATAATCAAATGGTAAATTCAAATATTCACCGGAATGATATGATTCTTCAGTCACAATCTTCGTCTTAGGATAAGGTAAGCCGTATTCTTCAGCGATTTCGTAGAAGCCTTCCTTAGAAATAAGCTTTTGCAATAAATCCAATTCAATGTAAGGAACAACGAAAACTTCGCTCAATTCTTCCTTGTGCTTAGCCAACAATTCAGAATAGCCATCACTACAAGAAATCAAAATAACGGGTTCCTTGTGGCTCTTGTATTCACGCATTTTGTTTCTTAAAACATCAATGAATACAGGATCTGTGCTGAATCCATCATGGATTTCCAAATCAACAATCTTTGAATAGCGAGTTGCAGCTAATTGTGAAGCTGCAATCGCTTTAACATTAATTCCGTATGCTTCATGGAATGAGCGTGCCATACCATAAACATTTATATCACTACCCAATAATATAGGGGTAAAATCTACCATTTATCTCTCCTGCTAAACTAATTTTCCTTGTGCAATCAAATCGGCAACCTCTGGTTGAATATGACCATATTTTTCAACTGTCTTATCGTATTCAACAAAGTACAACTTGTACCAAACTAAGAAGGTGTAAATTGTCCAAATCTTTCTTCTAGATTGGCCATTGCCATTAAAGTTATCATCCAACATCTTCAAAATGACATCTTGATCAAAGAATTGCTTTACAAAGTCTTCACTGAAGATAGCACGAACCTTTTCATAGAAACGAGGTTCTTTCAACCATTGCTTAATAGGGGTTGGAAAACCAAGTTTTGGACGCTTAGCCCATTCTTCAGGTAAAACTTGTTCTGAAGCTTTTCTCAAAGCGTACTTAGTATCAATTTCATTCACAAGGTACTTAGTTGGAATTGAGTTAGCCAATTCAGCCACCTTACGATCAAGGTAAGGAACTCGCAATTCCAATGAGTGAGCCATTGAAATCTTATCAGCTTTTTGTTCAATATCGTTAAGCATAAAGTGCTTCAAATCAATGTATTGCATTTGCTTAACTGGATCACAATCCTTAACTTTAGCAAAATCATCTTGATAATTGCCGTTCACAGTCAAATCATTTTGATATTCAGGTTGCAAAATTGCATTTGCATCACGACTGGTGAAAATAGTTGGGTAATCCATATCGTAAATAACTGATTGTCCAACATAGAAATCAGCTGGATCAGCCAAATTAGTGTATAAGTGAACTTTACCAGGAAAGGCAGGTAATCGCTTGATTACTTTAGCTAATTTCACACGCTTAGCATGCTTCAACTTCTTCAATTTAGCTGTCACACGCTTGATAGTCTTATTGTGAGTGTGCATGCCGTAGTTTACATAACCAGCAAACAATTCATCAGCACCTTCACCAGATAAAGCTACAGTAACGTGCTTTCTAGCTAACTTACACAAGTACCATAATGGAATGATTGATGGGTTAGCATCAGGTTCATCCATGTGATATTGCATTTCAGCGAAATCGTTCATCGCTTCATCAGCATCAACAATTGTCTTGAAGAAATCCCAGCCATTACGCTTAGCCAAGGCTTGAGCACGAGAAGCTTCATCATAAGTTGAGTCATCAAAGCTTACTGAAAAGACCTTATCTGGGTTCAATAATGAAGTGATGTAACTACTATCAATACCTTCACTCAAAAAGGCACCAACTGGCACATCAGCAACAGTATGAAGTTCAACTGATTCTTTCAAAGTATCATTGATTGCCTTCAAAGTTTCATCTAAAGACATATCATTTTCTTCATACTTAGCATCCCAATATTGATGGAGCTTAAATTCTTCACCATCATATTCGAACCAGTGACCGGCTGGAAAACGGTAAACACCTTTAAAGAAAGTTTCTTTCAAGTCATTGTATTGGTTCATTAAATATGGCTTGAGGGCACGTTCATTAAGTTCTTTTTTGAATCCAGGCATTGCTAAAAAGCTCTTCAATTCTGAGCCAATTACTAGGCTACCATCTTCTAATGAGTAGTATAGTGGCTTGATACCGAATAAGTCTCTGGCACCAAACAACTTTTGCTTAGTTTCATCCCAAATGGCAAAACCGAACATACCTCTAACTTTTGCAAGAAGGCCGTCCATACCCCATTCTTCATAACCGTGAAGCAAAACTTCTGTGTCAGCACTAGTAGTAAAAGTGTGACCAGCTGCCAACAATTGTTCACGTAATGGCTTAAAGTTGTAAATTTCACCATTAAAAATGATGGCTTTAGTTTTATCTTCATTAAAAATTGGTTGACTACCACATTTTAAATCGATAATTGACAATCTTCTAAAGCCCAAAGCAACCTTATCGTTGGTAAACATACCATCTGAGTCTGGTCCTCTGTGCTTGATTGCGGCCATCATCTTGCCGATAACTTTTTGCTTTTCATTAATCTTTGGGTCAAAAAATGCTGCGATTCCGCACATTAGTCTCAATTCCTATCTAGTAAAAATACTCTTCTACGACTGCCTGCACCAAAACCAAAAGCCTGAATTTGGCTTGATTGCAAGTCAACATTGACAATATAACCACATGATTCATTATCACGATCAAGTTTACGGTTAATTGCCTTATTATATTTAGTTGTTAAACTATGATTTTGCCCCATAAGTGCAGAGCAATTAAATAAAATGTATTGAATTCCGTTGATTCGATACTGATCTTCCATGTGTTGATGTCCACCTAAAAAGGCGACAATCTTTGCATCCTTGATTGCTGAAAAATCAAAGCGATTTGACAATCTAAAAACAGCGGGCACTTCATTTGAAGAATGCATTCGACCGCTTTCTCTTTGATTGAAAGCAACAAATAATTCGTGCAAAGATCTACCATTGTACTTCAAAGCGGTATTACCACGCTTGTCAATTGGAGCACTATGTCCCAAAAAGACAATCTTTTTGCCATCAGAATCAGTCAAAATTTCAATAATTTCTTCTATTTGATCTTCTCTGACTGCCATCGTCAATTTTGCGTCATAAATCTTTTGGCCTTTTTCATTTAAAGAATAAGGCACATCACTAGTATTCACGCTAATCAAACGAATATCATCAAAATCGAAATAGCAAACACCATGTTGCTTAGAAATGTAATGAACAGCCATCTGCTTATACATTGATGGCCACATAATGTTGGCAAATTCATTTTCTGGGAAACTGGCACTTAAATCATGATTTTCATCGAATTTATCATTCTCATCATGATCACCTTTCAGAATCATAAACGGAATCCGCTTATTAACAAAGGCACAGCGAATTTTCACCAATTCATTTTCACTGACTAATCCAGCATCTGAGCCATCAATCCAATCACCCAAATGTGCCTTGAAATTCAACACATCAAGTTGATCTAAGTAAGAAAATTCACGCACATGGGTCAAACCATTCCAACCATAAAAATCAGCTGAATTGCGATCCTTAAAGTGCGTATCAGTAATCAAACCGATATTGATACTATTTTTGCCTTGACGAGTTTGTGCCTTAACACCAGTTACAAAGTCATCAAGCATCGATTCTACTCTAACTCTTCTGCCAGTATTTGCATGTCTAAATGGTCTAAAGTAACCTAATTCCTCATTGTATGTCCGCACAAAATCTGGAGATAGCATATCGCCATCTTTTTTACGCAATGCTTGGTGTAATCCAGCTTCATCTTGGTACACGGTCAAAATGTATTGACTGCAATCAATTGAACCAACTTTAGCATCAGGTTCATACTCACCAATCGTTACATATTGCTGTAACTGATCAGACACTGCGACCGTAGTAGGATGTTCACGCTTAAATTTTTTAGTCAAACTCTTCGTAAAATTAAAAAGCTTCATATTCTGCCTCGGACAAAATGAGTAAATTAGTTATCTTGACTTAATGCTCTTGCTGCTAATCCAATTGAAAGAACAGCATCCTTTGAAATCACTTCTTGCAAATCACTTTTGGCAATTGCTAAAACTGCACTAATAACTTTCAATGCATAAGTAACAACATGGTAATCAACTTCCTTATTGTATTGATCACTTGCCCATGGGTTTTCGTGATTGTATGTAAAGTTGATTTCATGCTTATCAACGAAACCATCTACGTGGTTTACCAAAACACGATCCTTTACGTCTGCCAACTTTTGTGACAAATCAAGCAAAGTTAACTTATGATCACTTTCAGTTTGATCATATTCTTCAACTTTCATCTCAAAGTATTCGGCAATTGGCTTGTCCAATACTTCTAATTCATCAATTGCTTCGAAAACAGGAGTGGCATCAAATGTCTGTTTACCAGCTAAAAAAGCTGCTTGATTTTGAGCCAAATCATCTGCTAACTTAATGGTTTTTAACTCTTTCATAATAACCTCCTGAAAATCTATGTTTTATTATATCACCGCTATTCAATTAATTACATACCAAAGACTGAGGCTTAGTATTCAACAGTAAATCAAAAAAAGACCTCAATGAGGTCTTTACTATTTCTTCCATATATATGGTTAAACTAATAAATGTTTTTGAAAGTTTGAACCAATTGACCATGCTTAACTTTTCCTTCAGTTACAGGAGTTAAGTCTTGGATTTCTCTAGTATTTGTATAAACCACAATCACAATAGGATCTAACCCTGCATCTGTAATGTCTTTAACATCCATATCTACTAGCAAGTCTCCAGCTTTTACTTTTTGACCTTCTTCTACATGAAGATCAAATGGTTGGCCGTTAAGTTTAACTGTATCTAATCCCAAATGAATCAAGATATCCAGACCATCTTTGCTCGTAATACCAATCGCATGTTTAGTCGGAAATAGCATTGTAATCACACCGTCAACTGGAGCGTAAATTTGGTTAGCACTAGGCTTAATTGCGTATCCATCACCAAGTTCTAGAGTAGAAAAAATGTTATCCTCTACCTTGGTCATAGGAATCAAATCGCCATCAGCAACAGCAATCACAGCTTTTTCCACATTCTTTTTCTTAAAAGTACTTGCCATCAATGAGCTAAGTTTATCTAACATAATTAATTCTCCCTACATTTTACAACCATATCTTATAAATACTTTATAACATAAATATACCAATATTGTAAACGCTTTCTAATAGGAAGAATAAATTGTTTTACATTTAAAAATTAGCAAAATCGTAATAATTTATTTCATGACAATTCATTGCCCTGGTTAGAATTTGAGTTATAATAAGTTACGTGCAAAAGCACTATCATAAATAATTAATCCTAGGAGGAAATATAGATGAAGAAAGAATTCAAACTTTCACTCACCGCTATTGCTACCGCTGCATTATTAGCTGTTGGTGTTGTTGCTGTTAACGCTGATGCTAACACTGCTTCTGCAGAAGGTGCTAGCTCATCAAGCTCACTTGTAAGTTCACAAGCTGCAGCTCAAAGCTCTTCAAGCACAACTAAGAAAGCTACTAAGAAGGCTAAGACTTTAGCTCAAGTTAAGAAGCTTAAGAAGGAATTAGCTAAGATCAAGAAGATCAAGAACGCTAAGAAGCGTCGTGCTGCTTTAGCTAAGTTTGCTAAGAAGATCGGTCTTAAGGGTGTTAAGACTCCTAAGACTGCTAAGGCTGAAAAGGCTCTTCTTAAGAAGATTAACAAGAAGTTAGCTTCATTAGAAAAGACTGCTAAGAAGAACCTTGCTAAGAGTGTTAAGAAGTACAAGGCACTTTTGAAGAAGGACAAGAAGATCAAGAACGCTAAGAAGCGTCGTGCTGCTTTGGCTAAGTTAGCTAAGAAGCTTCACGTAAAGAAGGTTAAGACTCCTAAGTCAGCTAAGGCTGAAAAGGCTCTTCTTAAGAAGATCAACAAGAAGATCGCTTTGTGGACTAAGCTTTCAAAGATCAAGAAGGCTAAGAAGTCAACTAAGAAAGCTGTAAAGAAGACTGTTAAGAAGTCAACTAAGAAAGCTACTAAGTAATAATTAGTTAATTAGTAAAAAAGGAGCTAGGTATCTAGCTCCTTTTTGTTTCTTCAAATTATCTATTACTTAATTGAAAATGCTTTCTATTTTTTTGTTGACTTTGCGTTAATTAATGCTACACTTTTATTTAGGTGCATTGAAGAGCACTGCATAAATAATTAATCCTAGGAGGAAATATAGATGAAGAAAGAATTAAAGCTTTCACTCACCGCTATTGCTACTGCAGCATTATTAGTTGTTGGTGTTGTTGCTGTTAACGCTGATACTAACGCTGCTCCTGCAGCAGGTGCTAGCTCATCATCAAGTTCAGTTGTTGTAAGTTCAGAAACTAGTTCTTCAGCAGTTACCCCAGTAGTTCCAAAAGCTACTAAGAAGAAGGCTAAGACTTTAGCTCAAGTTAAGAAGCTTAAGAAGGAATTAGCTAAGATCAAGAAGATCAAGAACGCTAAGAAGCGTCGTGCTGCTTTAGCTAAGTTTGCTAAGAAGATCGGTCTTAAGGGTGTTAAGACTCCTAAGACTGCTAAGGCTGAAAAGGCTCTTCTTAAGAAGATTAACAAGAAGTTAGCTTCATTAGAAAAGACTGCTAAGAAGAACCTTGCTAAGAGTGTTAAGAAGTACAAGGCACTTTTGAAGAAGGACAAGAAGATCAAGAACGCTAAGAAGCGTCGTGCTGCTTTGGCTAAGTTAGCTAAGAAGCTTCACGTAAAGAAGGTTAAGACTCCTAAGTCAGCTAAGGCTGAAAAGGCTCTTCTTAAGAAGATTAACGCTAAGATCGCTTTGTGGACTAAGCTTTCAAAGATCAAGAAGGCTAAGAAGACTGTTAAGAAGGCTAAGAAGTCAACTAAGAAGTACTACACTGTAAAGAGCGGTGACAGCTTATGGTTGATCGGTCACAAGTACCACAAGAGTATTTCATGGCTTAAGAAGGCTAACCACTTACACAGCAACTTAATCTTCCCTAAGCAAAGATTAAGAGTTAAGTAATAATATTTCTTAAGTAATCTAATCCCATATATAAATAAAAAAGCAGAGCTAAAATTTAGCTCTGCTTTTTTGTGTACTTTTTTAACAAAGTTTTATAATCTTCCTGACTAAATCCAAGTTGTTCGGTCATAAAATTAGCAAAACTACCCCACATTTCACGAATAGTATGCGTAATTCCTAAAATAGCAGCTCCCTCTCCTTTTAACGAATTCATTTGGTCAACTATCTTGGCAACTTGATCATTCGTAGGAAACTTTTTCGATAAGCCGTAGAAATATAATTCATTGGTGAGCAGATAGTCTTTACTAATTTGGTCATCATCAATCCCCAATGCCATTAAGATTAATGCAGCAGTCATCCCCGTACGATCCTTACCTGCACTGCAGTGAAAGACGAGTGCTTGATCATCGGGTAAATTAATTAATTCTTGAATAACTTGCTTGAAAATTCCCTGACTATAACTACTTAATAAGGTATTTTGGTATATTCTTCCCAAATAGTTATCCCCTAATTCAGGCCCATTGCTCAATTCTTTTGGACCATATAGTGGAAGTGGCAGATAGTCTTGCCCCGGCCATTTTTTATCAGGTGACATCTGCATTTCATAATCCGACCGTAAATCAATATCTACCGTCACTTTTCGCTTAGCGAGTTCAGCTTTATCTGCCTCACTTAAACTACTCAATCCATCTGCGCGGTAAATCTTGCCCCACTTCACCATGCCATTTGTTCCTTGATAGCCACCCAAATCTCTAAAATTCATCGAGCCATCTAGTGCCACAATTCTTTCCTGCATATTAATTCTCCTTTATATATAGAAAAGTTTAGAAAAAAATAGTCAAAAGCTCAACTTTTATGCTCCTTTTAAGATATACTACTTGTTAAAGAGTTAAGGAGGACTAACATGGAAACAATCGCATTAACAATTGCTGGACATGATAGTGATGGTAGTGCTGGAATGCCAGCAGACCTTCATTCATTCTTTGCTAGAGGTGTCTACGGCATGGGATTGCTTACTGCAGCTGTGGCTGGCAATTCTAAAGGAATCTTTGCTCAGCAAATCATGCCACTCGACTTTATTAAGCAACAATTCGAAGTCTTATATGACGATTTCGATATTAAGGCCGTTAAGACTGGCATGTTAGCTAATGAAGATGTGATTGGCGTTGTTAGTGCTGAATTGAAAAAGCATCAGCAAAAAAATATCGTCCTCGATCCCGTGATTATTACCAAACATGGTGCAGAATTATTAACAGAATCTGCTTATGCAGCCTTTTTGGAACAATTGTTACCTTTGGCTACTTTAATCACACCTAACTACTATGAACAAGTTAAATTAGCTGGTCAGGAAATTAACACTAAAGATGACGTTATCGAAGCTGCACATAAATTGCAGGCTTTAGGGGCTAAAAACGTGCTCATGAAAGGTAAACATGAAGGCGATGAAGCCGAAGTGGCTGATTACTTGTTATTGGAAAACGGTGAATCTCACTGGTTTACCAAGCCGTACGTTAAAACTGATCGTGTAAATGGTACTGGTGATACCCTTTCAACTGTAATCACTGCCGAATTAGCTAAGGGTACTTCTTTAGTTGACGCCGTTAAGATTGGCAAGGATTTTACTTACAAAGCTATCAGCAATCCAATTATTGTCGGTTCTAAATACGGTCCGATTAATCATTTGGCAGCCTTTAAGGAAATGGAGAATAAATAGTTTATGGCTATTAGAATTGCATATTTATACGAAGACTTAATGAATACCTACGGAGATTCTGGCGATGTGAAAATCATTAAGTACTTGCTTGAAAAGCAAGGCTATGACGTTCAAGTCGAAAATATTTCATTAGGCATGGACTTTAATGCAGAAGATTATGATTTTATCTTCTTTGGTGGTGGTCAAGACTTTGAACAAACCATTGTTGCCAAGGATTTGCAAAGACATAAGGATACGCTGGAAAAGTACATTAATTCTGGATCACCTATGTTAGCTATTTGTGGTGGTTATCAATTAATGGGGAACTACTACAAGACGATTTCTGGTACAACCATCGATGGCCTTGGAATTCTTCCTCTGCATACCGTCTTTAAAGCTGATAAGCGGATGATTGGTGATACTCACTACCAATCAGACTTTGGTGAAGTAAAAGCCTTTGAAAATCACTCAGGACAGACTTATTTCGAATCTGAGTTAAAGCCTTTCGGTAAAATGATCGAAGGATACGGTAATAATCCTCAAGATGGTGTTGAAGGTGTCCATTATAAAAACTTTATTGGTTCATATTCACACGGTCCCCTGCTTCGTAATATCAATATCGCCGAAGAATTTTGTAAATTAATTATTGCTCATCATAAAGAAAAAGCGGAACAAGCTTAAAGCTTCTTCCGTTTTATTTTTTTGCTTTTAAATTGAATGTTAATGATCATGGTGCTAGCAATCACTAAAATAGTGCCAATCCAATCTGATGGAGACATCATTAGTCCAAAGAATAAGACTGAACCTAATGTGGCAGATACTGGCTCAAATGCGTCTAATAAGCCAACTGTTGATGGCTTAATGTGACGCAATACTAAAGTGATGATCGTAAATGGAATAATTGTACCAATAACAATGACTAAAGCTAAATTAGTGATAACTGGTTCAGTATAGCTTACCGCTGGCATATGTGGTCGAACGATTACTAAGGCAATTCCTGAAAAAAGCATCCCCCAGCCCGAAGTAACTATCGCCGAATTATTTTTTAATAGCTTGGGCGGCAACAAAGCATTGCCACAAACGCCTAATGCCGACATAAAGCCCCAAAACAGGACAATTTGCGTAATTGCTAGTTGATTAAACTTACCATGAGTCGCTAGCAAAAAGACGCTGAGAAAGGCTAATACAATGGCCATGACATCGACAGGACGAATTATCTGTTGCTTGGTAGCACCTAAATAAAGCAAGATCAAAAATGGTCCAATAAATTGCAAAATAGTCGCAATTGAAGCATTAGCTAACTCAATTACTTGGAAATAACAATATTGTACTGGCAACATCCCCAGTAATCCATAAGAAACGGCCAATATAAAATCATGTTTTGTCCTAAAGATGCTAAAGACATCTTTTCGCATAATAGCAGCTATTAATAATAAAATTAACGCTGAAATTATCATTCTAACTTGGCATAGCCATAATGCATCTGCCTGACTTGAGGCATTAAAAAGAGCCTTTCCGAATAAACCAGAAATGCCCCAAAAGATGCATGCACAAGCTGTGGCCAATTGCCATTTCTTTACACTTTGCATTTAATCACCTTTGATCATCTAACTTTTTTAACTTTATCAATTAAACTATATTTCACTAAAAATGTCACCCTCAAAGTTCTAAATTATGTTATACTAGCTTTGTTGCAATTTTGCACCCATAGCGCAACTGGATAGAGTGTCTGACTACGAATCAGAAGGTTGTAGG
>JAUMUC010000002.1 GCA_030530865.1 Lactobacillus sp. | reverse complement strand
GTACAAGTTCAAATACACCTTCAAGTACAGGCTCAAGTACAGGTTCAACTTCAACTTCTGGTACAACTTCAAGTACAAGCTCAGGTACAACTTCAGGTACTTCAACAACTACTGATACAACTGTTGTTACAAAGCAAAAGAAGCCAAAGAAGATCACTTTGGCAATGCTCAAGAAGTTGATCAAGAAGGACAAGAAACAAAAGAAGGCTAAGGCATACAAGAAAGCCACCAAGAAGATGAAGCGGAGCTACATCCGCTCAATCAAAGCCGGCAAGAAAGTCGCAAAGACAAGATATGTAAAGATCAAAAAAGGACGCAAGGTTATTCGCAAGAAGAAAAAGATTTCTGCAAAGAAAATCGCTAAAGCCTACAAGCGAATCATTAATGCGATTAAGAAATTTACTAAACGCTATGCTTCATTGAAGAAAAAAATGTAAAAGTTTAATAACAAAAAAGCTAACTATATCAATAGTTGGCTTTTTTATTTTGATTAATGCAATTATCATTTTTTCATTTGAATATATGATACCGCTTACCTTTCTGATATAATTTAAGTAGAGTAATTAAACTTTAAGGAGTAGGAAATATGAAATTAAATAAAGAACCTAAGTATAAACTTAGGAAATTAACAGTGGGATTATGCAGTGTGACATTAATGGCCATTTTCGCCAGTCATACAGGAATCGTACACGCAGATGAAGTTCAAGATACTGCAGTGACTCAACATGTTGATGCTACTACTAATGAAGACCAAACTAATGAAACAGAAGCTAGTGAAAAGAGTGTTGCTGATAAAGTTAGCACTACTTTGACTACGTTAGCTTCTACTGATGTGACCGATAGTGACATTGATGACTTAGCTTTAGATACAAACGATAAGACGACTGCCAAGGCTAAATTGGCTGCTGCATCTACTGATGATGAAAAGGCCAAGATTGCTAATAGTGTTAAGATCTTGAAAGGTTATGGCAGTCTGACAAACAAGAACGGTACTTATTCAATTGCCAACTACAATAAGGATAAGGGTGGCAATGATGTTGTTTTGCCAACTTTGAATGACTTTACTAACTTAGGTTTAAGTGCAAATAAGGTAACTATTAGTAGAGTAAACTTGTATAACTTAGCTCATATTAAAGGTTTAACTACACTTAAAGTTAGTGATTCTGGTGGTACGATTTCATGTAGCGATAATAGTCTTTCTAAAGTCTTTAGTGCTTATGGAGTCTATGATTTTGCTCATACTCCAATATTGACAGCACCTACTTTGACTAGCATTGATTTAAGGAATTTCGATACCAGTAATATTACTGATTTTTCTGATATCTTTTCAAACAATGATAAGGTTCAAAGTATTAATATGAGTGGCTTAAACACAAGTGCTGCCACAACAATGAAATGGCTATTTTACAGGTGCAATTCATTGACTAGCTTGGATGTTAGTGGTTGGGATACCAGTAATGTGACTGACATGTCATACATGTTTAGTGGTGATGGCAAGTTACCTACGCTAGATATAACTCACTTTAAGACTGGCAAAGTCACAGACATGAGTGAAATGTTTGGCAATTGTAAAGCATTGACCAGTTTGGATTTGAGCAAGCTAGATACCAGTAATGTAACTAATATGAATAATATGTTCTTTGGAATTTCGATGAAGACACTGGATTTATCGAATTTTAATACTTCCAAAGTCACTGATATGTCATATATGTTTTGCTATTCTCAATTAGAAAATTTGGATCTGAGCCACTTTGACACGTCATCTGTTACTAATATGAGTTCGATGTTTAGTAATGCTATGTCATTGAAGTCTCTTAACTTAAGTGGTTTTAATACTGAAAAAGTGACTGATATGTCAGGCATGTTTAGTAACTGTCGTCAGCTTGAGAGTTTGGACTTAAGTAGTTTTAATACGAAAAATGTTAAAAATATGAGCACCATGTTTTGGTGTTGTTTTGCATTAACTAAGCTAAATATCAGTGGATTTGATGGAAGCTCATTGACTAATGCCAGCAGATTGTTTGCTACTGGTACAAATCAAGATATGAAATCGTTGAATCCAAAATTAGAAACTTTAGATTTGAAAAATTTAGTGGCTACAATTCCAGATACTGCTAATGTAGATCTGGCTTTAACTAGTTTGAAAAATAGTCTTATCATTGCTGATCCTGCAAATAAAGATAAGCTTGCTAAGATGGGCTATACTCCAAATGATATTTATTTGAAACCTTCATATGATTCTGCACAAAGGTTGAGAAAAATTAAACTCAATCTACCAACTATTGTTGATCATGTAGTTACCGATACTAGTGCATATATTAAGAATTATGTTGATGCTGCAGTGGAAAAGGGTGGTTACGCATATAAGAGTGTTCCTACTTCTTTCAGCCTAAATATGGATCCGATTGAAGTTGTACCTAAAGATCCCGATAATCCTCCAAAAATTGTTCGTGACTTTTCAATCAGGGATCCAAAGATTATTAGAGGAACCGTCTTTAACGTTGATGACTTTATTGTTGATAAAGGTGATTACAGCAATTTCCAAGCGACTGGTCAACCTAAAGATGGAGTATTTAAAACAGTTTATAGTGATTATAATATTACTATTACTGGATATGATGCGGATAACAATCCTGAAAGTCAAACGCTTTACCTTGTATCCGTATTTCCAAAAGACAGCACTATTATCACTGAAATGACTGTTCCATATGGTAAAGAATTGACCTTAGCAGACTTTATGATTGATCCAGGTGACTACGACCAACAACACAATGTTAATATCAATACTCATATGGTTGGAACCTATAAAGGAGTAGCGATCGGTTGGGCAAAATCATCAATAGTTAAAGCGGCTGGTGCTGATGGTACTGTAACTTATACCGCAACTTTAACAATTCTTGCTCCATATACTGTCGATAAGATTGTGCACATTGAAGAAGGACATGATATTCCTGAGCCAGATACTTTAGTCCATGATTTACCTGAAGGAAAGCATGCATCTTGGAAGAAGCCACCAACTGTTGATGATCCACATGGGGTATTAATAATTGATGATGATAACAATGAATACCCAGTCACCATCTACTTCTACAAGAAGGGTGAACCTTTGACTCAGACAGAAGCTGATTTGTACGAATTAAAGGTTAAGGATAAGCTAACTGTTGATAAGGGTACAGAGTTGACCGAAAAAGACCTTGTGACTAACTTGGCAGATTTCCCTGAAAACGTAACTTGGACGGTAACTGGCTATGATAAGAATCATGTAGGTGATCAAACAGTTACAACAACGGTCGAATTTAGCGATGGCTCAAAATTAAGCGGTCAAACAGTTGTGACGATTAAGGAAACTGAACCTAGCTACACCGTGGATAAGAGTTTTACAGTTGAAGAAGGACAAGATCTTCCAAATCCTGATACTTTAGTCCATGATTTACCTGAAGGAAAGCATGCAACTTGGACCAAGACTCCAACTTTAGACGATCCAAATGGTATTTTGAAAATTGATGGTGATCCTAAGGAATATCCAGTTACTGCCAACTTCTACAAGAAGGGTGAACCTTTGACTTATACCGAAGCTGATTTGTATGAATTAAAGGTTAAGGATAAGCTAACTGTTGATAAGGGTACAGATTTGACTGAAAAAGGTCTTGTGACTAACTTGGCAGATTTCCCTGAAAATGTAACTTGGACGGTCACAGGCTATGATAAGAATCATGTAGGTGATCAAACAGTTACAACAACCGTTGAATTTAGCGATGGTTCAAAATTAAGCGGTCAAACAGTTGTGACAATTAAGGATACTGTAGTTGAACCAACTGAACCAGTGAAACCAGTTGAACCAACTAAGCCTACTGAAGATACAACTTCACCAGAAGCTAAGGACAACAAGGATAAAGCAGATATAGCAAAAGAAGACAAAACTAAAGAAGATAAAAAAGAAGAAAAATCCAAAGCTAAAGCTAAAAAAGTAGTTTCTAAGAAGAGCACAGTTGCTCATCGAACTAAGCAGAAATTGCCTCAAACTGGGGAAGGAATTTTCGGATTAATTGGATTATTATTCGTCAGTCTTGGTTTGGCTTTCAAAAAGCAAAAGTAAATTTGCAAAACAAAAAAGCAAGTAGAAAATCTACTTGCTTTTTATTTGTTTCAACTAGTTATTAGTTGTTGATGTAGTGCTCATGTAGCTTGATAATACGTTCTTAAGTGAACTATCCTTAATCTTAATGTTAGCCTTAGTAAGAACAGTCTTGATTACTGATGACATTACAGTTGAGTCTTGAGCCATTTCAGCGTAGATTGCTTTATCAATCTTAGCCTTGTTTTGCTTCAAAGTACCTTTTTCACCAGTCTTAATCATCTTGATGATTTCGTAACCTGATTGAGTCTTAACTGGGCTAGTAGTGTATTCACCCTTCTTAAGCTTAAATGCTGCAGTCTTGAATGAATCATCTAAAGTAGTGTCAGTTGAGTCAAAGCTTGAAAGCTTACCACCTTTGTTCTTAGTGTTAGTGTCAAGTGAGTACTTCTTAGCTAAAGTTGCGAAGTCCTTACCAGCCTTCAATTGCTTAATGATATTGTTAGCAGTTGACTTTGAGCTTACTAAAATGTGTTGAACAGTTACAGCAGGTTGGTAACTCTTCCAGTATTTTTCTTCTTGCTTAGTGCTGATCTTCTTAAGATCCTTCATAGCTGCGTTCATTAACAAGCTTGAACGGATATTTTCACGAAGAGTAGCAACAGACATACCGTTTTGAGTAAGAACTTGTGAGAATGATGAACCGTATTGCTTCTTGTATTGGTTCAACATCTTGTTTACATCAGCATTTGAAACTTTCTTGCCGTATTGGTTTTCAAATACGTTAGTAATGATCATTTGACTGAAAGTTTGTTGACCAGCTTGAGTCTTCTTAACTTTGTTCAAATATTGTTCTTCAGTAATCTTACCACCTTTGTAAGTTACCATAGTCTTGCCTTCATTTGAGCAAGCAGCTAAAGTTAATGCAACAGTTGCTGTCATTACAGCTGCTGACAATTTCTTTAAATTTAAATTCATAAATTAATAACTCTCCATCTTTATTAAGTTAACGCTGTTAACTATACCATAAATTTAAGCTGATAGCTTATAATTCTAAAAATATTCATCAAAAAATCATATATTTTGAATAGTTTGTTCGAATCGAGCAATTCTTCGATTTAATTCTTTCATGCTTTTTTGAGCTTTGGGAAGCTGATCTAACACATTTTGATAGTTCTGGTTAACTTTGTTAAGTTTTTGATAGCTGTTTTTAATTTCTTGATGATATTTGTATCCTAAGATTAATCCTAGTCCAAATCCAAAAGAAGCTAATTTCATAATTGATCCTTAATCTTGTTCATTACAGCGGTGTAACTTGCTTCGTCGTAGTTCTTGCTGTTATCACGACTGATGACATTTAAACCATCCCCAGTTTTACGAGGAATGAAGTGAATGTGTGAGTGCATCACAACTTGTCCAGCACTTTCACCATTGTTGGTAGTCACATTTAAACCATCGTATTCTGGATATGCCTTCATGATTGCTTTAGCAATTTTTGGAATGTATTGTAAGTACTTTTGTGCATCCCCATCAGAGTAATCTAAGATGTTGACTAAGTGCTTTTTTGGAATCATGAGCACATGACCTTCATTGACTTGAGAAATGTCTAAAAAGGCTTTGACATCATCATTTTCGAAAACGGTGTAACTTGGAATTTCACCTTTGATAATTTTGCAGAATAAACAATTAGCATCTAAACACATAATAGATCCTTTCATTAAATAAATGTAATCTACTTTTCTATGTAACATGGTATCATATGAAGAAGAGAAATACAGTATTTCATAAGGAGGGTTTTGATGCCTTTAGAAATTAACCATTTGACTGGTGGCTATGCTGGAGTTTCAGTGATTAAAGACTTAAGCTTGACAGTCAATGATGGCGAATGTGTTGGTTTAATCGGTTTGAACGGTGCTGGTAAAAGTACCACGATTAAGCACGTTTTGGGATTATTACGCCCACAAGCTGGTGAAATTACCTTAGATGGCCAAGCTGGTGGCTATAAAAAGGATTTGGCATACATTCCAGAAATGCCGGTTCTTTATCCAGAATTAACTTTAAAAGAACACTTAGATTTAGTCATCCTTAATTATCAATTGGATCCTACAGCTGCTTGGGAAAAAGCCCACGTATTATTGAAGAAGTTTCGTTTAGACAACAAGCTTGACTGGATGCCAATTAATTTTTCAAAAGGGATGCAACAAAAGGTGATGATTGTCTCAGCATTCTTGGCTGATACTAAATTGCTGATTGTTGATGAACCATTTACTGGATTAGATCCATTAGCAGTGATGGAGCTTTTGAAATTATTGAATGAAGCCAAAAAAGCTGGCAAAATCATTTTGATGTCGACACATATTTTGACTAATGCTAGTCAAGTAGTCGATCACTATGCAGTGCTTAATCAAGGTCAAATCGAAGCATTTGGCCAATTGTCTGATTTGCGTGAAAAATATCAAATGACACCTGATCAACCGATTGATCAAATTTATCAATTGATGCTAGGGGAGAAGTTCGATGCGTGAGTTAGCTTTAAAGCGATTAGAACGTCACTTGAAAAAAGCCGGCAAGTATCTGGTATTAGTTTTTAATGACTTCTTTATCTTGGCATTGATCTTTTTATTCGGAGCCATTTTATACTGGTATGCCAATGCTTTGAAACAGATGCCAACAGATCTTGCTTACTATCCAGTGATTTTGGCAATTCTCTTGTGGCTACCTAGTTTAATCGGAAAATTGGTGACCTTAGTTGAAGAAGCAGATAAGTATTATTTATCAACTAAGAATGCGTCGATGCAAGCGTATCTAAAGCCACTTTATTTATACAGTTTCCCATTGCCATCTTTACTAATCATCATTATGGGAACGCTGCTGGCACCATTTGCCATCTTTAAATTGCACTTAACCTTGTTAAGCTTCTTATTAATCGTCGCTAGCATGTTGGCGTTTAAAGGAATTGATTTATCTTATCAAAAATCAATGCTCTATTCATACCAAGCAGATTTTGGTTTATTGATCAAAATTGCTAACCTTTTGTTGATTATGCTAGAAATCGTGATTAATCAACCATTGGTTACATTAATCATTACCGTGGCTTATCTCACGGTTGTTCATTTTTTAGGTAACGGTAATAACAGTCAATTCAATTGGAATCGTGCTGTTTTAGCTGAAGAAAAAAGACAGGATCGGACATATACGCTATATGCAATGTTCACCGATGTTAGCGAAAAGAAAATCGTTTATAAGCGTCGTAAATATTTGGACTTCTTGTTACCTCGAAAAGAAAAGAATGCTAACCGTTTCTTATACCGGAGAAGTTTATTAAGAAACCCAGATTACCTAGCACTTTGGGTGCGGATGACCATTTTTGGTGTCTTAGTATCATTGATTGTGCCAACTAATTATGTGCTTTTGGTTGCTTGTGTCTTGGTGCAATATTTGACACTTTATCAATTATTGCCACTTGGCAGAATTTACGATCACCATTTAATGTTCTTAGTTAGCCCGGTTAAAAAAGATCCCAAAGACTTAATTAGCGTCCTTTCACAAGCGATTTATTTACAAATGCTGATTTTGATGCTGATGATGGTTGTAGTTCAATCTAGCACTTTATTAATTAATCTCGTTGGCTTAGTAGTCATTGATAGCTTGCTTTTAAGAGTTTATTTGCCAATGAAATTAACAAAAAATAGGAGATAATATGAGATTAAGAAACAAGCCTTGGGCAGTTAAATTGGTGAATGATCATCCAGAAGCTGTCTTACAGGATCCTGATCCCGATGTAAAAATTAATTGGAATGAGCGATTTACTGATTTTTCTAGACCGCTAGAAATTGAAGTGGGTTCTGGTAAAGGTAAATTCATTACTGAAAAAGCCAAAGCTCATCCTGAAAGAAACTATGTGGCAATTGAATTGCAAACTACTGCTGCTGGAATTATTTTGCGAACTAAGCTTGAAGAAAAGCTTGATAACTTGCAAATTTTACGAGGGGATGCTGCCTTACTTGCTAAATATTTTGGTGAGAGTGTTTGCGATGTTTTATATTTGAATTTTAGTGATCCTTGGCCAAAGGCTCGTCATGAAAAGCGTCGTTTGACTTATAAGAGCTTCTTAGATCAATATAAAACCGTCTTAAAGGATGAAGGACACTTGGAATTTAAGACTGATAATGCAGGCTTATATGGCTATTCATTACAAAGTATGAATAATTATGGCATGCATTTTGACTTTGTGAGTGTTGATTTGCATCACGAAGCCCCTGAAATCCTTGCTAACAATGTGGAAACGGAATATGAGCATAAGTTTTCTAGCAAGGGCAATCCTATTTATGCCGTTTGGGGAAATTTTAGAGTATAATTCTTAACGAATAGGAGGTTTTAAAATGAAAGATTATCAAAAACTAACACCTGAAGAATTTAAAGATGTTGTCAAAAGTGGTTGCACTGTTGTGGAATTTTCTGCAGAATGGTGCGGTGACTGCAAATTTTTAGAACCTTTTTTGCCAGAAATTGAAGCTAGTTTTCCCAAGGCTCAATTTGTGAAGATTGACCGCGATGGGGCACTTGATTTGGCAATTGAATTAGGAATTATGGGAATTCCTTCATTTCTTGTCTACCAAGATGGTCAAGAAATTGGTAGACTAGTAAATAAAGATCGTAAAACAAAAGAAGAAGTCATTGATTTTATTAAGTCAGTTGACTAATCAAAGGAGAGACAATTTTTCATGATTACATGTGTTAACAAAACAAGCTTACCTAAGACTTTGATTGTAATTTTAGGTCAAGACAACGGTTCATCAAGTTACGAAGTAAAGAATGATGTAACTAGAGTTTTAGACAGCAAGGGTCAAGTGATCGGTTTTAACTTTTTCAACATCGATCAATATTTAGATTACGATCACATGCCTGAAGGTGGACAAGTTAAACTTTCAGACAGCGATTTATCAGCTCTTAACAAGAAAGTTAAGGAAGCAGGTTTTGATGATGAACTGGCTTATGGAAAAGCAACTCTCGTTTATGGTTTAGTTGAAACTTGTGAAAGTCACCCAGATTCAGATCACTTACACGTATGCCAAGTGAATGTTGGGGATGAAAAGCACCAAATCGTTTGTGGTGCTCCAAATATTGCCCAAGGCCAAACTGTGGTAGTTGCCTTGCCAGGTACTTTGATGCCAAACGGTGCTCAAATTTGGCCAGGTGAATTACGTGGCGTTGATTCATACGGTATGATTTGTTCAGCTCGTGAATTAGGTTTACCACATGCTGAAGACAAGCGTGGTATCATCAGCTTACCTGCAGGATTTAAGGCAGGGGATGCTTTTGAACCAACTAAAGTTGATGAACTTTTAGCAAGTGGAGCAATTAAGCTTTAATTTTAAAAAATACCTCTAGTAACTCTCTAGGGGTATTTTTTTGTGGTAACATGGAGGTGTAAACGGTTACAGAGGAGAAAAGATGAAGCAATATTTAAGTATCGACATTGGTGGGACTAATGTTAAATATGCGATTATGGATCGCTCGGGAAAAATTGTCACTAAAGATAAGATTGCATCTCCACAAGAATTAAATGAGTTCTTAGCTGCAATTGACCAAATTGTCTCGCAATACGCCAGTGAAATATCAGGCTTAGCGATTTGTGCACCTGGTAAGGTTGAGCATAATGTGATTCATTATGGTGGTGCTCTTGAATTTTTGGATGGCATTGATTTTGGAAAAATTTATCATGATGCCAGTTTTCCCATTGCGGTGATTAATGATGGTAAGGCAGCTGTTTTAGCAGAAAGTTGGATTGGGAGTTTACAACATTGCGAAAATTGTGCTGCGATTGTACTTGGAACCTTAGTTGGTGGCGGAATTATTGTCAACAATCATTTGTTAAATGGCGTTCATTTTCAAGCCGGTGAAATTAGCTTTATGGATTTTCAAACGGGTGATGACCGCGATCGAATGTCAGGTTTTCAAGCAAGTAGCGTGGGGATGATTAAGGCAGTTAATCGTGCACTTGGCCATCAAAACTTGACGGATGGCTTAGCCGCTTTTGAGGCCATTAATGCAGGGGACAAACGAGTTATGCCAATTTTTAATGCTTTTTGTGAAAAAGTAGCCAGCATCATCTTGAATATTCAAACGGTAGTTGATTTAGAAAAATTTGCTATCGGTGGTGGGATCTCTGCTCAAGCTATTTTAGTTAAGAGTATCAATCAAGCTTATGATCGCTTGGTCAATGACAAGATGCCGATGGTTGGTTCCACTTTGACTAGGCCAGAAATTGTTGATTCTAAGCTCAAAAACGATGCCAATTTATATGGAGCACTTTATAACTTATTATTAACCGTTACTGAAACAGCGTGAAAACGCTGTTTTTTCTTGCTTAAAAACTCAAGTGGATAACTACAATCCATACGCTTTTTGTGAGATAATGGAACATAATGTCAGAAAATGGAGACGTAAAATGCTAGATAAAACAAAACAATATTGGTTCATCGGAATTAAAGGTACTGGAATGGCTTCTTTAGCCCTTATTTTGCATGACTTAGGCTATCAAGTGGCTGGTTCAGATATCGATAAGCATACTTTCACTGAAGACCCACTTAGAAGTGCAGGAATTGAAGTTACTTCTTTTGCTAAAGAAAATATCAAGCCAGGTCAAATTATCGTTAAAGGTAATGCCTTCAAAGAAGAAAATATTGAAGTTCAAGCATGTTTAGAACAAGGAATTAAGTGGCAAAGTTACCCAGATACAGTTGAAGAAATTGTTCAAAGCCACACCAGTATTGGTGTTGCTGGATCTCATGGTAAGACTTCAACAACTGGTTTATTAGCACATATGCTAGGTGAAATTGAAAAGACTAGCTTTTTAATTGGTGACGGTACTGGTAAGGGAATTAAAGATTCTCGTTTCTTTGTTTACGAAGCTGACGAATACCGTCGTCACTTTTTGGCATACCATCCTGACTACCAAATTATGACTAATATTGACTTTGATCACCCTGATTACTTTAAGGATCAAGATGACTATGCATCAGCCTTTAAAGAAGCTGCTGATCAAACTAAGAAGGCCATCTTTGTTTGGGGTGACGATGTTCGCTTAAAGAACATGGAAACAAGTACTAAGAAGTACACATATGGTTTCAAGGATAGCGATGATTTCCAAGCATTTGATATCCAAAAGAGTACAACTGGTTCAACTTTCAAGGTACGTCATGAAGGCCATGTTTTAGGTGAATTTACCATTCATTTATTTGGGGACCACAACATTTTGAACGCAACCGCGGTAATTGCAGTTGGCTTTATGGAAAAGATTGATTTAGCTGAAATTCAAGCTGGTTTGAGTAGTTATCAAGGTGTTAAGCGTCGTTTCCATGAAAAGCACTTTGGTGAATTTACCATTATTGATGATTACGCTCACCACCCAACTGAAATGCGTGCTACTTTAGCTGCAGCACGTCAAAAGTTCCCAGATAAGAAGATTGTGGCAATTTTCCAACCTCACACTTACTCAAGAACAGCTAAGTTTAAGGAAGAATTTGTTGAAATTTTGAAGACAGCAGACAAGGCTTATGTCACTCCAATTTTTGGCTCAGCCCGTGAAAATTCTGGAGCAATTTCTAGTGAAGATTTAACACGTGAAATTCCAAACTCTGAAGTGATTGATGAAGCTAATATTGCAGATCTCAAGTCTAATGAAAACAGTGTCTTAGTCTTCATGGGAGCTGGCGATATTACTAAGTACGAAGCAGCTTTTCAAAAGGTGGCAGAATAATGAACAAACTTTTACTAGTTGATGGTAATAGTTTAGTCTTTCGGGGCTTTTACGCCTTATACCGACAACTCGATAATTTTGTCGGTCCCAATGGATTACATACCAATGCAATCTATGCTTTTAAAAATATGCTTGATCATACTTTGCAAGCTGAACATCCTAGTCACGTACTAGTTGCTTTTGATGCCGGCAAGGTTACCTTTAGAACCAAAATGTTTTCTGAATATAAGGGTGGCCGTCAAAAAACGCCAAGTGAATTATTAGAACAAATTCCAGTTGTGCGCGAAATGCTGAGTGATTTAGGGATCAAAAGTTATGATTTACCAAATTATGAAGCTGACGATATCCTAGGTACAATGGCTAAAAAGGGTGAAGCAGCAGGCTTTGAAGTCAAAATTTTGACTGGAGATAAAGACTTGACCCAATTGGCCAGTGATCAAACGACTGTTTTAATCACTAAAAATGGTGCTAGTGATCTAGAAGCCTACACACCTGAACATATGAAGGAAGTCAACGGGGTAACACCAACTGAGTTTATCGATATGAAAGCTCTAATGGGGGACAATTCTGATAATTATCCTGGTGTGACTAAAGTTGGTCCTAAATCAGCTAGCAAGTTAATTCAAGAGTTTGGCTCGGTGGAAAATCTATACGAGCACATCGATGACTTAAAAGCATCTAAGATGAAAGAGAATCTGATCAAGGATCGTGATGTGGCTTTTCTTTCTAAAAAGTTGGCGACAATTGTCACGGATGCTCCAATTGAATTGACTGTTGAAGATACCAAATTGCAAGATGCTGATCAAGATAAGCTGATGGAACTATATAGTAACCTCGGCATGAATAAATTTTTAAGCGAATTGCAGGTTACTAATGTTAAAGTCGAACAGACTGAACTTGAATACCAAGTTTTAAAGAGTGCTGATCAAATTAAGGCAGCACCATTTACTTTTGATTTATGCCTTTTAGGTGAAAATTATCACGAAGCTGAAATTATTGGTTTTAGTATTGAACAAGCTGGTCAAATTTACGTCTCTACTGATTTAGATTTGCTAAAGACTTTGCCACTAACTTCAGCAGATGCCAAAGCAGTTTTTGATTTGAAGAAAACGATTGTTGCCTTAAATCGTTTAGGCCTGAAAATTGAACATGTTGACTATGACATGATGCTAGCTGCTTATTTAGTCGATAGTGATCAACATGCCACAGATATTGGCACGCTAGTGAAAGAAATGTTTCCTAGTGATCAACAAGTAGCTACTTTTGAAGCAACTTTTGGTAAAGGTAAAAAGATGGCTCTTCCAGCTGAAGCTGAACTTGAGCATTATTTAGCTGAGCAAGTTTTTGCTATCAACTACTACAAAGAAAAGTTGATCAATAAGATGCATGAATGTGAACAAGAAGAATTGTTTACTGGTATCGAATTACCTTTAGCTGCTGTCTTAGCCAAGATGGAAATCACAGGTATGAAAATTGAAGCTGGTCAATTGGTCAATTTGCAAAATGAATTTGCGATTCGATTGGATGAACTTGAAAAGCAAATTTATGAATTAGCTGGTAGCCAATTCAACATTAATTCACCAAAGCAATTGGGGAAGGTCTTGTTTGAAGATTTGGCTTTGCCTGTGATTAAAAAGACCAAGACTGGTTATTCAACTAGTGCTGATGTGCTTGAAAAATTAAAGGGTGAGCCAATTGTGGCCGCTATTTTGGATTATCGCCAATTAGCCAAGTTGCAATCAACTTATGTTTCCGGACTTTTGGCTGTAATTAAGCCAGACGGACGAATTCATAGTAGGTATTTACAAACTCAAGTGGCGACTGGTCGACTTTCTAGTGTTGATCCAAACTTGCAAAACATTCCAATGAAGACGCAAGAGGGTCGACAAATTCGCAAGGCTTTTGTACCAAGTACTAAAGATGGTTACTTATTCAGTTGTGACTATTCACAAGTTGAGTTGCGGGTTTTAAGCCATGTAGCTGGTGAAGAGCAAATGCAACATGCCTTTAAAACAGGCTATGATATTCATGCTCACACTGCGATGAAGATTTTCCATCTTGATGATCCTAGTCAAGTGACGAAGTTGATGCGTCGCCAAGCCAAGGCAGTTAACTTTGGAATTGTTTACGGAATTAGTGATTATGGTTTAGCTAACCAATTGGAAATTTCGAGAGCTCAAGCTGCGAGCTTTATTGACCAATATTTTGCACAATATCCAAAGATCAAGACTTATATGGATGATGCTGTTAAAAAAGCCCGTGAACTAGGTTTTTCTGAAACAATTATGCACCGTCGTCGCTACTTGCCAGATATTCATGCGAAAAACTTTAATGTGAGAAAGTTTGCTGAAAGAGTGGCGATTAATGCACCAATTCAAGGTTCCGCTGCTGATATCATCAAGATTGCGATGATTAATTTGGACCGAGAATTAACTAAACGTAACTTAAAGAGTAAGTTAGTTTTACAAGTGCACGACGAATTGATTCTTGATGTTGATAAAGATGAGATTGATGAAATAAAAGCGTTAGTACCAGAAGTAATGCAAAATGCAGTGAAACTTGATGTTCCGTTGATTGCTGATAGTGGCTATGGCCATGACTGGTATGAAGCTAAGTAGGAGATAAAATGCCTGAATTACCTGAAGTTGAAACTGTTAGAAGAACTCTTTTACCTTTAGTCAAAGGGAAAAAGATCATCGAAGTGAATATTTGGTATCCTAATTTGATCAATGGGGATGCGAAAGCTTTTAAAGAAGCTGTTACCGGTAAAGTGATTGAAGACATTAATCGTACGGGTAAGTTTCTAGAGTTTCGCTTGTCAGGTCAATTGACCATCGTTTCCCATTTGCGGATGGAAGGTAAGTATCGTTTGGTGCAATTACCTTTTGAAAAAACGAAGCATGATCATGTTGAATATATTTTTGAAGACCAAACAGCTTTGATTTACAACGATGTTCGCAAATTTGGTCGTTTGGAACTAGTTCAAACGGGGCAAGAAGCAACAACGGGAATCGGTAAATTAGGTTTCGATGCAATGTGCGAATTTCCTAAGAAAGCTTTCTATGAAAAATTGCATCAAAAACACAAAAATATTAAAACCGCTTTGTTAGATCAAACCGTTGTTAGTGGTTTAGGTAATATTTATGTTGATGAAGTACTCTTTTTGACCAAAATTCATCCCCTAAGTTTGGCAAGTAAGTTGCCACAAGATAAAGTTGATGAATTGCATGATCAAATCATCAAACTATTATCTCGGGCGATCGAATTAGGCGGAACCACAGTGCATTCATACTTGAATGCTGCTGGAAAAATGGGTCAATTTCAAAAAGAATTACTAGTTTATGGTAAAAAAGATCAACCTTGTCCCGTTTGTGGTCATGCCTTAGATAAAATCAAAGTTAATGGCCGGGGAACCACATTTTGTGCTAACTGCCAAAAGGAGTACAAATAGTGAAAATAATTGGTTTAACGGGTAGTATCGCAACGGGGAAGACCACTGCAAGTACCTATTTGAAAAATCAAGGCTATGCGGTAATTGAAACCGATCGAATTTATCACGATTTGCTTAAGCCAAAAAAAGCGGCTTGGCAAGCAATTGTCGAACATTTTGGCCCAGAATTTCTAACTGAAGATGCTGAGATTGATCGGAAAAAGTTAGGGCAATTAGTCTTTTCTGATCAAGCAGCTCGAATGAAATTAAATCAAATTAGTCATCCCATTATTCTTGAAGAGGTCAAGCGACAAATTGAATCACATCGTGCTGAAAAATTAGTTTTCTTGGATGTGCCACTTTTGTTTGAGAGTAAGTGGGAAAATAATTGTGACCTTGTTTGGGTTATTGCAGCTCCAAATGATTTACAATTAGCTTGGTTAATGAAACGCAATAATTTGACTTTAGAAGAAGCAAAAAGTAGAATTAACGCACAAATGAGCCAAGCAGAAAAAATACAAAAAGCAGATGCTGTGATTTGGAATAAAAGCAGCATTGAAGAATTTGAAAAAGCGATAGAAATGCAATTGAGGAGGTCAGTCTAATGGAATGTCCAAATTGTCATAAAAATTCATCAAAAGTTATCGATTCTCGTCCAAGCGATGAAAATCGTGCAATCAGACGTCGTCGTGAATGTGAAAATTGTGGTTTTCGTTTCACTACTTTTGAACGGATCGAGTCAACTCCATTGCTTGTTGTTAAAAACGACGGCACTAGAGAAGCCTTTGATCGTGAAAAGATTATGCATGGGGTAATGGCTGCTGCTCAAAAGCGTCCGGTAACTAGTGAAGAATTTGAACAAATCGTTGATAAGGTTGAAAACCGGGTTAGAAAGCAAGGCGTGAGCGAAATTTCATCAAAGAAAATTGGTGAATTTGTCATGGATGAATTAGCAAATGTTGACGATGTAGCATACATCCGTTTTGCTTCTATTTACCGTGAATTCAAAGATATGTCTAACTTTATGAAGACCATGGAAGAAATCATGCGTAAGCGTGAAAAGAGTCGTTAACCATGTTTCAAACGTCAGATCCTAAAATGCCATATTTGGTGATGAATCAGCAAAGCGTAAGTGCTGATCAACTGACAGTTTTAATGAAATTGTATTCACCAATCATTGGCAGTTTAACTTGTAGCGTTTATTTGGCTTTAGCTGAAAATTATGATCAAGATCAATTATTGATGGATGCTGAGCCACTTTATAAGCTACAGACACAACTAGATTTAGGCTTGCAAGAACTTTTTTCAGCATTACATCGACTTGAAGCTATTGGCTTAATTAAGACTGGCTTAAAAAAGACGATTCATCAGGAAGTTATCCTTTTTCAGCTTTTTCAAATTCCTGATTCCGCTGAGTTTTTCAATACACCCTTATTAGCCAGTTTGTTGATTTCTAAACTAGGTGAGCATGATTTTAAGCACTTGGCTAATCATTTTAGTCAGAAAAACAAGGCCGTTAGTCATGATCTTGAGATGGGTGAAGACTTATCCGCCAGCTTTTTTGAAGTCTTTAATTTACCTGAAAGTGAATTAGTCGAACCTTCAACAGAATTGACTAAAGCGGCAGAAGATAATCAAAGTGAGCCAGTTAAACAAACCATTGGTGACCAAGTTGATTGGGAATTGATGACCGATTTGTTCAATACATATCAATTATCACTTGATGACTTGAAGACTTATCATTTTCAATTAGCCTCATTGATGGAAACTTATGGCTTAAATGAAACGGAGCTCATGGATGAAATTTTGCCAACTTTGCATGGTGAACATCATCTCAATATTGATTTAGTTATGGAAGCTTTGGCAAATAATTTTGGAAAAATTACGCAAAGCAAACAAGTAACTGAAACTAAACAAGTGAATTCTTTAGATCGTTTGCAAGAATTATCTAAAGAAGATCAAATTAAGGCTCGGCAAATGATTGACCTGCCACCGGCAAATTATTTACGCAATTTACGACTAAAAGATGGCGGACGGGTGACTAGCAAAGAAAATATGCTGGTTGAACGTCTCAGAAGTGAATGGCATTTTTCAAACGAATTAATCAATTTGTTAATTTACACCGTTTTGCAATCGAGTGATATGTTGAATAAAAATTTGACGGAAACGATTGCTAACAACTGGATGAAAAACAAAATTGATAATGTCGTTGATGGGCTCAAATATGTGAATAATTGGGGCAAGAAAAAACAACGTAAAGCCCCAACTGTCAAGCAAAAGGCCGTTGACTGGTCTAAGCATCAAGCTAAGAAAATGCAAATTAATGAGGCTGAATTAAACAAACGCCTCGAGAAATATCGTCGAAAGGAAGATTAGCATGAGATCGATTGGAGAATATCTAAAGATACCTCGAAAAATTGACAAAGATGCCATTTGGCAAGAAATGCAAACTCGCCCTGAGATCACCAGCTTTTTAGCTGAACATGGGGAAGAACTTGATCCAGCCAAAGAGAAGATCTCCTTTTCGGCTCTTTATACTTTTTACACGCATTTATTGCGTCCCGATAAAGTAACTAGTGGTTATCAAGAAGAACTGGTGGTTGATTCTGGTGCCGTTCGTTTAAGCTACACTCCAACGAAAGAAACGATTGATCGCAACAAAAAACGGGCAGCAGATGCTAAGCTAATTTTAGTTGGACCACCAGAATCAGTTCGTAATATTCAATTACTAGATGCCGATAAAACTCCGCCAAGAGCTGAAGCTTTCAATGAGATTTTGGCTTTTCTTGATAAGTTAGAAAAGGGTCAAGAAGCTCGTGGCTTATACTTGGCTGGAGACTTTGGAGTAGGAAAGACCTACTTGTTGAGTGGCTTGGCTAACGCTTGTACAGCAATCGGTAAGACCGTTGCCTTCGTCCATTTTCCTAGCTTTTTATCGGAATTAAGCAATCACTTTAAGGATAATACTGTGTCTGAAAAAGTTGACGAGTTGAAAACTGCTGATGTCTTATTGATTGATGATATCGGCTCTGAAAGTTTGAGCCCATGGAGTCGTGACGATATTTTAGGATCTATTTTGCAGTATCGCATGGACCGCAAGATGTCGACATTCTTTTCATCAAATTTGCGTTTCCCAGAATTAGAAACATTTTTAGCTAATACTAAAAATGAAGTCAATGAAGCCAAGGCCAAAAGATTGATGGAACGAATTAAGTTCTTATCAAAAGAAATTGTCGTTGGTGGTAAGAATTATCGAGAATTTTAAAAAAAGACCTTGATAATTCAAAACTGGGTGACTATACTTATAACTAAATCAGGAACATGCTTTGAGTCGACTCAGAGAGTTAAGCCTAGTTCTGGAAGCTTAACATAGACAAGAAGCCCACTCCTGAAGACCCAGAGTTTAATATTAGGTTGATCTCATTATCGATTACACAGAGTGGCTTATTTGTTGAGCCAGAATTTTGGGTGGAACCACGCTAATTAACGTCCCAGTGCAGTTGTGCACTGGGATTTTTTATTTTGGAGGTTATTATGAGTTTTTCAATTACTTTACCAGATGGTTCAAAGAAAGAATTATCAGATAAAATGAGTATTTTGGATTTTGCTAAGTCAATTGCTACTTCACTTGGTAAGTCAGCAGTTGCTGGTGAAGTTGATGGCGAAATTCGTCCATTGGACTACGAATTATCAAAGGATGCTAAGGTAGCTATTTTGACAGACAAAGACGAAGCTAGCTTAAAGGTAGTTCGTGATACTGCAGCTTTCATTTTTGCTAGTGTCGCTAAGGCAAAATATCCTGAACTTCGTTTGGGTAGTCACGAATTAATTGATGATGGTTTCTTCGTTGATACTGACAAGGATGACCAAATCAAGGTAACTGAACTTCCTGAACTTGAAAAAGCAATGCAAAAAGTTATCAAGAATGGTGAAGCAATTGAATTAGTTAACCTTCCAAAGAGCGAAGTTGAAGCTATGTTCAAAGATGACCAATTTAAGCTTGACCTTCTTAAAGAAGAAAGTGACCCAGTAGCTTGCTACAAGATGGGTGACTTTGTTGACTTTGGTTACGCTGCTTTATTACCAAACTCTGGTAAAGTTAAGCAATTTAAGCTTTTGAGTGTTGCTGGTGCATACTGGCTAGGTAAGAGTTCTAATCCAATGCTTCAAAGAATCTTTGGTACTGCTTTCTTCAAGGCAAGTGATCTTGAAGCAGATCTTAAGCGTCGTGAAGAAATTAAGGAACGTGATCACAGAACTATTGGTCGTGACCTTGATCTCTTCTTTGTTGACCCAACTGTTGGTGCAGGTCTTCCATACTGGATGCCAAATGGTGCAACTATCAGAAGAACTATTGAACGTTACATCGTTGACCGTGAAGTAGCTGATGGTTATGAACATGTTTACACTCCAGTATTGATGAACTTAGATGCCTACAAGACATCAGGACACTGGGCACACTACCGTGACGACATGTTCCCACCAATGGACATGGGTGACGGCGAAATGCTTGAATTACGTCCAATGAACTGCCCAAGTCACATTCAAATTTTCAAGCACCACATTCGTTCATACCGTGAATTGCCAATTAGAATTGCTGAACTTGGTATGATGCACCGTTACGAAAAATCTGGTGCCTTATCAGGTTTGCAACGTGTTCGTGAAATGACTTTGAACGATGGACACACTTTTGTAGCACTTGATCAAGTTCAAGAAGAATTTGCTAAGATCTTGAAGTTAATCATGAGCGTATACAAGGACTTCGACATTACTGATTACTACTTCAGACTTTCATACCGTGATCCAAAGAACACTGAAAAGTACTTTGCAAACGATGAAATGTGGGAAAGAAGTCAAAAGATGCTTAAGGGTGCGATGGACGATTTAGGCTTAGACTACGTTGAAGCAGAAGGTGAAGCAGCCTTCTACGGTCCTAAGCTTGATATCCAAACCAAGACTGCACTTGGAAATGACGAAACTATGTCAACTATCCAACTTGACTTCATGCTTCCAGAAAGATTTGACTTGCACTATGTAGGTCAAGATGGTGAAGAACACCGTCCAGTTATGATTCACCGTGGTATTGTTGGTACTATGGAAAGATTCATTGCTTACTTAACTGAAATCTACAAGGGTGCATTCCCAACTTGGCTTGCTCCACAACAAGTTAGAATTATTCCAGTTAACTTAGATGCTCACGGTGATTACGCTAAGAAGGTTAAAGAAGAACTTGTTAAGCGTGGGTTCAGAGCAGATGTTGACTTCAGAAATGAAAAGATGGGTTACAAGATCCGTGAAGCTCAAACACAAAAGGTACCTTACACTTTGGTATTGGGTGATGATGAAGCTAACAAGGATGCCGTTAATGTTCGTAAGTACGGTAGCGAAGATCAAGTTTCAAAGAGTTTAGCTGACTTTATCAGCGAAATTACTGCTGATGTAGAAAACTACTCAAGAGAAAAATAATATAAACAAAAAAGACCAAGCATTGCTTGGCTTTTTTTCGTTTCTTTATAAGGAAATTTCTTTTATATATTTTCCTTCAAGAAGCTCTTTATAATATTTTTCAAGATGTGATTCCAATTTAGTCTTAAAGCAAGAGTCTATTGTTTCTTTAACTTCTGAATAGGTTTTGGTGAAATCACATTCTTTAATTAATGATCTATAATTGGATGGCAAACAGAAAAAATAAAAAATCTTCGCTAGACTGTAACGATCAGTTTTAATACTTGTTACATCTATATTTGGATTAAAAAAGCCAAATGTACCAGCTGATTCTATTTCAGTACCAGGATAACTTAAGTCGTTTATATTAGTAGAAATACAATAATCAAAATCTATAATCTTGATATTTAGATCATCAGACAAAATTATATTACTCAGTGAAAGGTCTCTAAAGATAAATCCATTTTCATTAAGTAAATTAATCGCTGAAATTATTTTGTTGAAAATGAATATTCTTGTTTTTATATCCAAACAGTCAAATTCTTTATTCAAAATTAAATCGTTAATTGTGCTTCCATTTTCAAACTTTGTAACTAAGAAAACGGCATTATCAATATAAAAAATATCTAATGGCTTTTCAAAATTTTGCGATTCATAAATAATTTTAGATTTTAATAAATGATACGAATTTAACAATCTATCTTTATCATCAACATTAAAAGAATCTAAATTGTAATATTGAGTAGCGTATCTAATTATTACTTTATAGTTATTTTTAAGGTCAATAGCATAATAAACACCAGATAGCCCAACCTTTTTAATGGTTTTTATAATTAAATATCTAGTTGGAATTTCGTGATAATGCGGAATGCTATAGTCTTCAATAGTTTCATATCCAGAAGGTGGAGATAATTTTTTATCTCTTTTATCTATGTGATATATATCATTCAAAATCGTCCCAAATCTGTAGTAAATATTTGAATTCAATTTGTAAGAAAAATCTGAGCCTACTTTAATACCTACAAAATTGTGAAATTTATAGTGCAGTAATTCAAGAGTTTTTGTAGCACATCCAGCTTTAGGATAAATGGTAATGAATTTTCCAATTTGACTGTTTCCATAATAACCTAAATTAATTTTTTCTAATTGATTTAAACTAGCTAAAATTTTGAAATTTAATTCATATAATTTTGCAAGGCCAATAAACTCTTGAGCAATTTGTATAGCATTTGGAATTATTGCACTAATGTGAATTTTCCATCCGTAGTTATCTAATTCATTCCAAGTTAATGAATTATTACTAGGATATGCCCAAATGTCATTTTTATTAATTTTTTTAATATTATTTTGGCTTAAGAGTTTTTTAAATTCTGACTCAACAGATAATTTACTATGGGACAAAACTATCACTGTTCTTTCGCTCTAAACTTAATAAATAAAGACCATAAATATACCTTTTAAGCAATTGATTTGTAATTAAAGGTGTTGAGCCGTGTTGTTGCAAAAAAAGTGCTAATTGGCAAATACTAAATCGGTTCGACTGATTTGTATTAAATGATTCTAAGATAAATTTATTAAATGTAGTAAAAGAATCACTATTAATAATTTCTGATTCATTTTCAAAATCAGAAGATAAAAAATCTAAAATTAATGATTCTAAATTCTCATTTACACATCTGTACATACAGTCATTATTTGTATTATAAATCAATTTTTTTACATAACTGACTATGTGCACCAGATAATGCACCTGCTGCTTTATCAACAGTTAGTCCTAAATTGTCAAGAGAATCTAGATCCCTTGCCAAAAGTGCTTCTTTTTCTTGTGCGGAAATATCATATTTGTTTAAAACTTTTTCTGGACTTGATAAAAATTCAGCAATGACTGAAGTGTTAGCTTGCAAATCATTAATTAGTTTATTGAAATCTTTTGTCATAATAATACCACCTAATTTAATTTGACTATTCGGATAAAATGAGTATATCATTATACTGATGTTAAGTAAATGAAAAAAGTGTTAAGAAACGAAGGAGGGAGTTATATGATTAAAGTTTCAAATGTGACTACTGGTTATGGCGATCAAGTGGTAACTGAAGGCCTGGATTTTGAATTAAAACCGGGTGATTTTATCGCTTTAATCGGTTCTAACGGAGCCGGCAAATCAACCTTGATCAATACAATAATCGGTGTTTTGCCTACGCTTTCTGGAACAGTCACTTGGGATGTTAAGGATCAAAAGGACAATCCTTTTAATCGCTTAGGCTTTAGTCCACAGGCTCAAATTATTGATTGGTACACTTTAGCTTATGACAATGTCTACCAGGGACCAATTTTGGCTGGCTTTTCGAAAAAAGACGCGGTTAAGCAGACAAACGAAGCGATGGAAATTATGGACATTGTTAGTTTAAAGGATAAACCGGTTGATCACTTATCTGGTGGTCAGCAGCAACGTGTCCAAGTAGCTAGAGAAATCGCTCGAAAACCCGATGTTTATATTCTTGATGAACCAACAACTGGCTTAGATGTGGAGACTTCTGAAGCACTTTTTAAGTTTTTGCTTGATAAAACTAAAGAAGGTGCAGCTGTTTTAACTTCATCTCATGATTTGACTTTGTTAGAAAATTACGCAGAAAAGGTCTTATTTATTAATGATCATCGTCAAGCTTACTATGGAGCGATGGATGATTTTAAATCAGGCTCTAGTCTTCGTGATACTTACTTGAATAAGAGAAAAGGGGATGATTAAATGAATCCACTTGATTTTAGAAAAAAGAGCATGGGAATTAGAGCAATTAAGATTGTTGCTAATAACGAACTTCGTGCCTTTTTAAGAAATAAAGGTTTGCTTTTATCAATGTTTATGGAACCTTTAATTACGTATGGCTTACTAGTTTTAGCATTGAGTAGTGTCTATCCATCAGTTCATTATATGGGATTAACTTTAAGCTATCGCCAATATGCTTTAACAGGGGTATTAACATTCTTTGTAACGACGCAAATGTCTCAAGCAATGTATCGGGCAACTATCGATAAAACATATGGTTTGTTAGCTATTAAATTCCTGAACGGAATCCAACCTTGGCACTACATTATTGGAATGAGCTTTTTCCCAATTTTGGGATTATTATTTGAAAGCTTGATTTTGATTATTTTAGGAAGCTTTACTGCAGGAATTTACAATTTAGGCTACTTGCTTTTATCATTGATTCCACTGGTAATCGGTTTGCAATTTTGGACTTCATTAGGGATAATCCTGAGTACAAGAATTACTTCTTATGAAAAAAGAGATATTGTAATGACTTTGATTTTTTCACCAGTTGCTTATGCAGCCCCAACTTTATATGTTTTTAGCAACAATTTGCCATGGATTATTAAAGGGTTATCAATAATTAATCCTTTAACTTATCAATTGGAAGCTATCAGAACGGTAGCATTTGGTGAATTTGATTTTGTTAAAATTTTGGTGGATTTCTTAATCACTGTGGTGATGGTAGCAATTACTCAATTTGTTTTAAAGAAGTTGCCATTAAGTCTAGCAGAAAGATAGAGTATGCCAGAATATTTTATGTCAAAGGACGAAATGCTCTTTATTTATTTGCATGATGGTCCAGACTTTGTTCTTAAGTCGTATAAGTATGATCCGTATTGTAATTTTATTCATGGATTAGGATACAATTTAGTTATTTTGAATTATCCATTTTGTCCAGGACAAGGTGGAAGTACAGACTTAAATTATGTAAAGAATAGTATTGATCGGTTAATTTCTAAATATAAGAATTTCAAAATTATTTTAATTGGTGAAAGTTATGGAGGTTATCTAGCATCATTATTATCAAATTATAAAAAGTTTGACAAAATTATAATACTTAGTGGCTTTATTAGTTTAAATTATCAATTTATTTTCTCTTCAGAAAGAACATGGCTACGATCATATATTGGGTCAAATGATGACTTCTATGGCATTATCAAATCTAATTGTATAAAAAATAAGATTTACTTTATACAAGGTGAAAAAGATGTAGAATGCCCTATAGAACAATTCTTTGCTTTAAAAAATGTGCAAAATGTTAAATTGCTAGTTTTAAAAGAAATTTCACATAAAGAAAATGATGGAATTAAACTCAATAAGGTGTTAAGTACGCTTAAGAATATAATAGTGAAATAAATCATCGTTTATTGTTGACGCTAGAAAGTAAAGTCTGTATAATATGCAATAGTTGAGAACAAGAAGAGGCTACCCGCTTCTCGCCTAAGTTACTTGAACCTCTAGGCTGATCGATAATTTCTGTTGATTAAGAGCGGGTTAATTTACCCGCTCTTTTCTTGTCCTCAAAGTTTACTCGGAGGTGAAAAGTCATAGTTAGGAGTTTAATCTTAAATGATCAAATCAGAGCTAGAGAAGTTCGTTTGATCGATGAAGAAGGTCAACAAGTTGGTGTTGTTAGCAAGCAAGAAGCACTTCTAGCTGCTGGTCGTGCAGATTTAGACTTAGTCTTGATCTCACCCAATGCCAAGCCACCTGTAGCTCGAATCATGGACTACGGAAAGTACCGTTTTGAACAACAAAAGAAACTCAAAGAATCTCGCAAGAATTCTAAGACAATTGCTGTTAAGGAAATTCGCTTAAGTCCAACTATCGAAGGAAATGACTTCGAAACTAAGTTGAAGCACGTTCAACGCTTCCTTACTAAGGGTGCTAAGGTTCGTGTCTCAATTAGATTTAGAGGTCGGGCTATCACTCACAAAGAATTAGGACAACAAGTGCTTGAAAAGATGGCTGAAGCTACTGCTGATATTTCAACTGTTACTAGCAAGCCAAAAATGGAAGGCCGTTCAATGTTCCTAATGCTTGATCCTAAGAGTGATAAAGATAAAAAATAGTTTTATTTAACTGGAGGAAGAAAACAATGCCAAAGATGAAAACCCACCGCGCATCTGCAAAGCGTTTTAAGAGAACTGGTAATGGTGGCTTAAAGCGTCATCACGCATTTACTGGTCACCGTTTCCACGGTAAGACTAAGAAGCAACGTCGTCATTTGAGAAAGGCTGCTATGGTTTCACGCAGTGACTTGAAGCGTATTAAACAAATGCTATCCCAAATGCGTTAATTTTAAGTATATAAGGATAATAGGAGGAATTTAACATGCCAAGAGTTAAAGGTGGAACTGTAACACGCGCACGTCGTAAGAAGATTTTAAAGCTTGCTAAGGGTTACCGCGGTGCTAAGCACTTGCAATTTAAAGCAGCAAGCACTCAATTATTTGTATCATACAAGTATGCATTCCGTGACCGGAAGAAGCGTAAGAGCGAATTCAGAAAGTTATGGATTGCTCGTATCAACGCTGCTGCTCGTCAAAATGGTTTATCATACAGCAAGTTAATGCACGGCTTGAAGTTAGCTGGTGTTGACATGAACCGTAAGATGCTTGCAGATATCGCTTACAACGACTCAGAAACTTTTGCTAAATTAGCTGAAACTGCTAAGAAGGCATTGAACTAAAAATAAACAGGTCTGGACATTGCTCCAGGCTTTTTTATATACGATTTTTTGATATACTATATAGTGTATTTATCTGCATTTTTGGAAGGAAGAAACTATGTTTTTTAGACCGCGTTATACAATTGATACGATCTATCATTTAGATCCCAAAGTTTTAAATAATATGGGTATTAAAGTCGTTTTTTCAGATTTAGATAACACTTTATTAGCTTGGAATAAATTTGAAACCGCTCAAGAAATGGCTGATTTGCATGAAAAATTAGCTGCCAATGGCATCAAGTTGATGGTTTTATCTAACAACAATGATGAACGTGTTGGTAAAGTCTTGAACCCATATGGCATTGAATTTGTGGCTAGAGCTCGTAAACCTTTTCCATTTGTTCTTAAAGAGCAATTGACTAAAATGGGGCTTGATAAAGACCAAGTAATGCTAGTTGGGGATCAATTGATGACTGATATTATCGCTGGAAATACCGCTGGTGTAAATTCAGTCTTAGTTCAACCTTTAGTTAATACAGATAAGTGGAATACTAGGATTAATCGTTTCCTTGAAAAGATTGTTTTTGGAGTTTTGGCGATTAAGAGACCGGTAATTTTCACGAAGGAGCTCATTCATGGATAATGAATTAATTTGTATCGGTTGTGGGGCTGTCTTACAATCTGAAGATGAAATGCACTCAGGTTACTTGCCAAAAAGTGCTTTAGATAAGGCTAAAGCAGGAGAAAGTGATGAAGTTTATTGCAAACGTTGCTTTAGATTGCGTCACTATAATGAGATTATGCCGGTTGAACAAAATAACGATGACTTTTTAGCTCTCTTGAATACAATTGGTGAAAAGAAAGCTTTAATCGTTAACGTGGTGGATTTATTCGACTTTAGCAACTCATTATTGACTTCGCTTGATCGCTTTATTGGTGATAATGAATTAATTTTAGTCGGCAATAAGATCGATCTTTTTCCATTGAATACTAAAGAAAGTAAAGTCAAGGATTGGATGCGTCAAGAAGCAAATCGCATGGGCCTTCGTCCTAGCAAAATTTTCTTAGTATCAGCTCAAAAGAAATACCATCTTGAAGAGTTAATTGAATATTTAAATGCTCATAGTAAAGACCAAGATATTTACGTGGTCGGAACAACTAATGTTGGTAAATCAACTTTGATTAATGCCGTGATCGATATGATGGGTGATATTCAAAACTTGATTACGACTAGTCGCTTCCCAGGTACAACCTTAGATAAGATTGAAATTCCACTAGATAATGGCCACTTTTTAGTTGATACTCCAGGTATTTTGACTAAAAATCAATTGGCTACTAAATTGGACATGAAAGATCTTGATCTAATTGCACCTAAGAAGCCATTGAAACCAGCAACTTATCAATTGTTGCCAGGAAATACTATTTTCTTGGGTGGCTTGGGACGTATCGATTATCTTAAGGGTCCTTCAACTAGCTTTACGATTTATGCATCACGTTCACTATACCGTCATCGAACTAAGACGGCTGGTGCAGATGAATTTTATGAAAAACACTCAGGTGAATTGTTGACACCTCCAAATGAACCAATGGGACTTGGAAAATTAGAGGGGCAAGAATTTAAGGTTACTGAAAAAAGTGACTTATTATTTGGGGGAATCGGTTTTATTACCGTTCCAGCTGGCTGTGTCGTTAAGACATATACTCCAGGAAAAATCGGATTGGGAATCCGTCGTGCTTTAATTTAGAGGAATCAAAATGCAACAAGCAGTAACAAAAGTCATGTTTAAACCAGAAATTGAAAGTCAAAAGAAAGGCCGTCAAATTGGCATTATGGGTGGGACTTTTAATCCTGTCCATTTAGCTCACTTAGTGGCTGCCGAACAAGTGCGTACTAAGATGCGTTTAGATGAAGTTTGGTTTATTCCTGATAACATTCCTCCTCATAAAGAAGCACCGTTAACTTCTGCTGAAGATCGAGCTAAGATGCTTGATTTGGCAGTGAAGGACAATCCTTTTTTGAAAGTTAAGTTATTGGAATTATATCGTGGTGGTGTTTCTTACACGATTGATACTTTGCGTTACCTGAAAGAAAAGGCTCCACAAAATACTTACTATTTGATTATGGGAAGTGATCAAGTAAATAGTTTTCACAAGTGGAAGGAACCTGAAGAAATTGCTAAGCTATGTCAATTAGTGGGGATTAGACGTCCTGGCTATGAACAAAAACCTGAGTTTCCAATGATTTGGGTTGATGCACCCGATATTTCACTTTCTTCAACGAAGATCAGACAAGCAGTTAAATTAGGTATGTCAGTTCGTTATTTAGTACCGGATGCGGTTTTAAGATATATTGAAGAAAAGGGGCTTTATCGTGACTAAGCTTGAATTCACTGATACATATTGTGATTTATCTAGTAGTGAATTATTTAATAAAGTACAAAGTGTAATGAGTGAAAAGCGGTTTAAACACTCAATCGGAGTTAGTCAGACAGCTAGAAAATTAGCTGAACTGAATGATTATGATCCAAACAAAGCTGCTTTAACTGGCTTTTTGCATGATTATGCCAAGGAATTTCCTGAAGAAAAATTTCGAGAAAAGATTCTTAAAGAAAATTATGATCCAGATTTGATCTTGTATCCTCCAGTTTGGCATGGCATTGTCGGTGCTAGCTTTGTGGAAGAAGATCTTGGAATTAAGGATCCGGAAATTTTAACCGCAATTCGTAAACATACCGTTGGGGATCGCAGTATGACAACTTTAGATCAAATTGTCTTTGTGGCTGATTTTATTGAGCCTAATCGTGATTTTCCAGCAGTTGATGAAGCGAGAAAAGTTGCCTTTGCTGATTTAAAGGAAGGTATGTGCTATGAAATTGCTCATACGATCCAATTTTTAGTCCAAAAACGCCAAGCAATTTATCCAAAAATGTTTGAAGCGTATAACTCATATGTAGCAAATAAGAGGGAGATATAAAATTTGAATAAACAACTTGAAATTATTGCTGAAGCTATTAGTGACCGCCATGGTGAAGATACTGTGGCTTATAACATGCAAGGTATCAGCATCTTAGCCGATTACTACGTGATTACTACTGCTGGTAGTAATCGTCAATTGCATGCCATTGCAAATTCAGTGATTGATGCTTGCCAAGAAAACGACATTCATTACCGGATCGAAGGTACTAGAGATTCAGATTGGCTTTTGATTGATGCGGGTGATGTGGTGGTAAACATTTTCACTAATGAAGCTCGTGCCTTTTACAACCTTGAAAAACTTTGGTCTGAAGGTGAAGAAATCAGATTTGAGGATTAAGCATGGGAGCAGTTGGGATTATTGCGGAGTTTAATCCGTTACACAGTGGTCACGAATATTTATTAAATAAAGCTCGCTTAATTGCTGGCAAAGATCCAGTTGTTGTCATCATGAGTGGAAATTATGTTCAACGTGGTGAAATGGCAATTATGGAAAAATGGCAAAGAGCAAAAACAGCGATTGCAGAAGGGGCAGATTTAGTCTTAGAAATGCCTTTTTCAACCACTTTGCAAGCTGCTGATAAATTTGCCTTAGGTTCAGTTTTCGCTTTAGAAAAAGTTGGAGTTGACCGCCTCGTTTTTGGTGTTGAAGATGAGAATCTTGATTTTGAATTTTTAGGTGAAAAAATTGCTGAATTACCGCAAAGACCTGATTTATTTGAAGATTATACGCAAACTTTTTCAACCCAATACAATCAAATGGTGGCTCGTGAAGTTGGCTTTGAAGTAAGTCAACCAAACGGCATCTTGGGTTTAGCTTATGCTGTGGCCAATTATCAGTTGTTATCACCGATGAAAATGATTCCAATTGGCCGAATTGGAGCTAAACATGATAGTCCCTTAGCATTAACGAATGCCGTTCAAAGTGCTAGTGCCATTCGCAATCAATTGTTGCAAGGAGAAGCTGTTAACTTAGCTGATTGGCTTCCCGCTCAAGAAGCCGCTTGGTTAAGTGAACAAAAGCTTTATCCAAATTGGAATTTGCTTTTCCCATTCTTAAAATATCGCATCGAATCTGCCAGCTTAGCTGAGTTAAGACAGATATATCAAATGAGTGAAGGTTTAGAATACAAATTCAAAGCTGAAATTCATTTGTCTCGTAACTTTACTGAATTCTTACGCCGAGTAAAGTCAAAGCGTTACACTTATTCACGGTTGAGAAGATTGGCATTATTTACACTTTTAAATGTCACAACTGATGACATGTTTAAGAGCTTTGATCAAGAAATGTTACTAATCTTAGGTACTTCAAAAGTTGGACGTAAATATTTAAAGTCTTTGCGTAAGACTAGTAAGATCCCATTGATTAGTAAGGTTGATCAAAAGAATAGTAAGGACGGTTCTTTAAGTTTGAACGTCAAAGTGGACCGTTTGTTTGAACAAATAATGGCGGTTGATCAAAATTTCGGCCGACATGCAAATCAATTATAAGGAGCAAAAATGTTAGCTATTAATTTTAACCGAATTAGAAATAGTGACCAAGCATTGACAGAAATTTCTGAGCCAGTTGAATTACGACCAGAATTTTTTGAAAGAAGTAAAAAGATCCTAACTGATGCCAAAAATGTTAAAGTAACTGGTAGCTTATTTTACGATGACCCATTTGTAATTGGAAGCTTTAAGGTCACTGCAGATTTAGTAGTACCTTCAACTCGAAGCTTGAAGCCAGTTGAATTTCATCAAGAATTTAAATTTACTGAAAACTATTATCAAACAAGTTATGATCCTGAGATGGTCGGGGATGATGAAGTTTTGGTAAAGATCGATGGCGACTTAATTGACTTACAAACTGCTGTAGAAGATAATATTATCTTAAATATACCTGAAAGAATTTTGGCTCCAGATGAAGAAGATGAATTTCCTGAAGGTAAGGGTTGGAAAGTTATTTCCGAAGCAGATTTTGATAAACAAGAAAAAGCTAGCAAGGAATCACCATTTGCGGCCTTAAAAGATCTATTTGATGACCAAGAATAAAAGTACTTTGCCTTGTCAAAATTATTATTTTAAAGTAAACTTTTTATGAAAAGAACTAGAAAGTAGAGTCGTTTAAATGTCAAAAGTATTAATCATCGAAGATGAAAAGAATCTGGCTAGATTTGTGCAATTAGAATTAGAACATGAAAAGTATGAAGTTACTGTTGAAAATAACGGTCGAAAAGGCTTGGATTTAGCTCTTTCTGGAAAATTTGACGTTCTTTTGCTTGACTTAATGCTTCCAGAATTAAATGGATTGGAAATCGCTAGAAGAGTTCGTCAAGTTAGCTCAACTCCAATCATTATGATGACTGCTAGAGATTCAATCATTGACCGTGTTTCAGGTTTAGATCACGGTGCTGATGACTACATCGTTAAGCCATTTGCTATTGAAGAATTATTGGCACGTTTAAGAGCTGTATTGCGTCGTTCAGATTTAGAAAACAAGAAGATGAACGCTCCACAATTACACCAAAAGGTAGTTAAATACCGTGATTTGACCATTGAAACTGAAAACAGAATTGTTCACCGAAATGATGGTAAGACTGTTGACCTTACTAAGCGTGAATACAACTTGTTAATGATTTTGATTGAAAATCGCAACAACGTTGTCAGCCGCGAAGAAATTTTGAACAAGATCTGGGGCGAAGATGCCAAAATTGAAACTAATGTCGTTGAAGTTTACATTCGTTACCTCAGAAACAAAATTGACGTTGCAGGCCAACCTTCATACATTAAGACAGTTCGCGGAACTGGTTACATGGTAAGAGACGAAGAAAATGACTAAAGAAAAACATAAGTTGTTTTCAGGTTTTAACTCAATAGTTTTCAAATGGATGAGCGTCGTTACATTAACAATAGCGAGCTCATTTTTGATTTTTTCCGTAGTTATTTATTCTGCAGTAAGTTCTGAAAGTATGGATCAAGAAACTAAAATTACTAAGCGGGTAGCGACGGATTTGACGAATAACCTGAACAATTTGAATGATGAATTAACAATTGCCAACGTGGTGCCAAATTTATCACCACGGGTAAGATCTTTACTTGAAGGTAACAAAAAGAATTCTTCAAGTAAGCTCAATAAACTTGCTTCACCCATTTTTAATGATGAATTAATTTCAGCGATTTCTAATCCTGATATTTCAGTTTCTATCTTTAATTTGGATCGTGAAATTGTCTTTACGGGTGGTAAAGATACGCCTAAATTTAAGGCAATTAAGAAGAATGATAAGCTGCTTGATACCTTTGAAGGTAAGAAGCAAGTTCAATATTTGTATGAAAAAATTTACTCTCAAAAGAAGCATAAGCTAATTGGTTATCTAGTCGTAAAAAACAGAATGTCTAGTTATAATCACATGATTATTCGCTTGGCTTCTTGGATGATGATTTTATCAATTATTGCCATCTTCATCTTTATTGGGGTAGCTTTCCTAGTTGTTAATAGTGTTGTTGGCCCAATTAAGCAGATTTCTGCTGTTGCTAGAGAAGTGGACAAAGATCCTAATAGTCAAGTCAGAATTCCTAATTTACAGCGTAACGACGAAATTCAAGAGATGGCGACTAGCTTTAATCAAATGCTGGATCGAATGCAACGCTATATTGATCAGCAAAAGGAATTCGTATCTGATGTTTCGCATGAATTGCGGACTCCTGTTGCTGTGATTGAAGGACATTTGAGTATGTTGCAACGTTGGGGCAAGGATGATCCAGAAGTTCTAGAAGAATCGATTTCGGCTGCTAATCAAGAAGCTAGTCGAATGAAACATTTGATTCAAGAAATGCTTGATTTAACTAGAGCTGAACAAGTGCAAGTCAATTATCCTGATGAAGTGACTGAAGTTAAGGAAAATGTGAAGCGGGTAGTTAGCGATTTACAAATGGTTCATCCTGACTTCAACTTGAATTTGGATTTAGAAAATCTCAAAGATGACGATACGATCCAAATCTACCATGGTCACTTGGAACAGTTGCTGGTTATTTTGATTGATAACGCCATTAAGTATTCGCTCGATCGAAAAGAAGTGAATATTTCAGCGGGAACTAGTCATCAAACTTGTACCATCATTGTGCAAGATTATGGTGAAGGAATTAGTAAAGCAGACCAGGAAAAGATCTTTAACCGTTTCTTCCGGGTTGATAAGGCACGGACTAGAGAACGTGGTGGTAATGGTTTAGGTTTAGCAATTGCGACTAAGTTAGTGGCTTCATACAATGGTCAAATCCGCGTTGAATCTGTTCCTGGACAAGGTTCACAATTTATTTTGACTTTTCCATTACTCAGTCATAATGTTTTGAAAAAATTGCAAGAAAAAAAGGCGCATTAAGTGCCTTTTTATTTTGGCTATAGTAACTTGAAAATTAACGAAGCTACTACAGCTCCCATGATGGGACCAACGATTGGAACGTAGCTATAACTCCATTCTGCTGAGCCTTTGCCCTCGATTGGAAGCAGGTAATAAATAAGCCGAGGTCCAAAGTCACGAGCGGGGTTGATAGCATATCCAGTGGTTGCACCTAAACTTAAACCAATAGCCATGATTAGTAAACCAACAACAATTGGATTTAAGCCGTGAGTAAAGTGACCACGCGTGAATGCTAGTAACAAGAATTGTAGGACGAATGTTCCTAGAAATTCACTAAATACGTTAAAAATTGGGTGATAGATTGCGGGAGATGTTGCAAAGCAACCGAGCATAGTGTCTGGCTCACGTGTTGCGTTTAATTGATCGCGATAATTGATCCATACTACAAATGCTCCTAAAATTGCACCAGCTACTTGGGCAATAATGAAGGGGATAATAACACGCGGACTGATTATACCAGCGACAACCATTCCGATTGTGACTGCAGGGTTTAGATGGGCAGGTCCTAAGAAAGCACTTGCATAAATCCCAAAGGTTACTGCAAAGCCCCATCCTAATGACGTTGCTACCCAACCTGCACCATTTGCTTTAGATTGTTTAAGACTGATTGCACAATTTACACCACATCCTAGGAGAATTAAAATAAAGGTCCCAATGAATTCTCCTAGGCTCATTTTAATTATTTCAGCCATAATTACGCCTCGTTATTTTTTCAAATAAGCAATACTTGTCTCGTTTATTTGATCGTTCATCTTCTTTCTCATTGCTTCAGTTGTATCTGAATCCCAGTTGAAAATATGTGCCATTTCGTTAACGAAGGCATCTTTTTTACCATTCAAGTAATCTTCGTGGAAAAGCATCAAGTTAGTCCGACGTAAGAGGTAGTCGACTGGATCCATGACCATTTCTTCATTGGCTGCATAGTGCAAACTTAAGGTTTCGGCTAATGATAAGCCTGGAGCAGCTTCAACTGAACTTGCGTAGGAGATAACTCTTGAAGTATTTGAACCATAAAGGTTTGCTAAGGTGCTGGCTTCACTAGCTGGAATACCTTTTGCCATTGCAATCTTTTGGTAGAACTTCATGGTGTCATCCACGTTAGTTGGATCAAAATGTCCACCTGAAACTTGTAATTTCTTTGAATCAATTTCTTTAACTTCACGGTTGAAGCGTTCGTGCATCAACTTTCTAATCAAATCCATTGCACCAGCTGCCATCTTCCGGTAGTCAGTAATCTTACCACCTGAAAGTGTGATCAAACCATCATCACCAACATCTAGTGAGGAACCACGAGATACTTGTGAAGGTGACAAAGTTTGTTCACTATGAGCTGTTTGCAAATTACTAATTGCTTTTTCAACTTCAGTTTGACTAGCTTCACCCTTGCTGTAGGCATTAGCTAAACTAATCAAATTGTTGAAACTTTCTTCAGAAACACGTCCAGTGTTAGCACCACCACCGTTGTAGTCAGATGAACCATTGGCTTCAATCAAAGGACGTAAGCCAGCCCAACTAGCTTCAATATCATCAATTGTGATGCCGGCGTGTGGATAGTGTGAATTAATAGCTTTTAATAGATAATCAACATCTTCTTGAGTAACATGAGGGTGTTTAAAATCACCTTGATAATCAGTATCGGTTGTACCAAAGTAAGTTTTACCTTCACGAGGAACAACAAAGACCATTCTGCCATCGTGATGACCTGAGTCAAAGTAAGTAGGTTGTGGCACCTTCAAACGTGAGTCATCAATGACTAGGTGAACTCCTTTAGTTGGACGCATAATTTGTCCATTACCGTTCTTGGCATCAAGCTTGTTAGTCATTGTGACCCAAGGACCAGTAGTATTGATGATTAATTTTGCACGGATAGTAAATTCACGACCTGAGATTTCATCAAGTGCAGTCACACCATTAACCATGCCTTTTTCATCGTGAGTAAATCCAGTAGCTTTCACATTTCTAGCCATCAAGCCACCTAATTCATCGGCTTCCTTGATGTTTTCGATTACTAAACGAGCGTCATTGTTGACGAAGTCTAGATAAACACCAGCACCAAGTAGGTGATCAGGGTTTAAGCCAGGTTCTCTTTGAAGCGTTTCTTCACGGTTAATTGTGTAGTTAGCGTATTGTGTACCTTCAATTCCGGCTAAGCGGTCGTATAGATCCATGGCAACTTTGACACTAAACATGTCAAAAGTACTGCTTGGGTCATCATAGATAGGCAAGAGCATTGGGAATGGCCGTGGAATATGTGGGGCAATTCCTTGAACAACGGCTCTTTCTTTAACAGTATCTGAAACTACACCGACATCAAAGGTCTTGAGGTAACGAATACCACCGTGGACTAACTTAGTAGAACGACTAGAAGTACCTTCAGCAAAGTCTTGCATTTCAATCAAACCAGTCTTCAGACCACTTGCAGCACTTTGTAAAGCTACACCAGCACCAGTAATACCACCACCAATTACTAATAGGTCTAATTCTTCATTTTCTAATTTATCAAGCGTGTTTGCTCGAGTTTTCATTGAAAAGGTCATAACAATTATTCTCCTTTGTTATTCTTACTGGTGAAATAACGTGTAGCAGCAACCGCGCGTTTCCAACCATTGTAAAGGCTAGTGCGCTTGTCTTCAGACATCTTAGGTTCGAAGATCGTACCAGTCGCTTGTTTATTCTTTAAATCATCAATATCTGTCCAAAAGCCACATGCTAAACCAGCTAGGTAAGCAGCACCAAGAGCGGTCGTCTCTAAGTTTTGTGCTCGACTAATTGGAATGTTTAACAAGTCAGCTTGGAATTGCAATAAGTAATCATTTCTGGCAGCACCACCATCGACTTTCAAAACAGGAATTTCGATGCCAGTATCATGTTCCATTGTCTCTAGCACGTCGCGTGTTTGATAAGCCAAAGATTGCAAAGTGGCTTTGATAAAGTCATTCTTGCTAGTACCTCTAGTCAAACCAAAGACACTACCACGTGCAACGGAATCCCAATATGGTGCCCCTAAACCGGTAAAGGCAGGAACGACATACACTTCATCATCATTGGTTGATTCTTCAGCAGCTCTTTGTGAGTCTGAAGCTTTTTCAAGCAAGTGCATTTCGTCTCTTAGCCATTGCAAAGCCGATCCAGAAACAAAGACGCTTCCTTCAAGAGCATAATTGGTTTTGCCATTAAGAGAATAGGCGATAGTTGTTAACAAATTGTTGTCTGACATCACTGGCTTATTACCAGTATTCATCACAATGAATGAACCGGTACCATAGGTGTTTTTGACCATACCTTGATCAAAGGCAAGTTGACCAAACAAAGCTGCTTGTTGGTCACCAGCCATCCCACAAATAGGGACGCTACTGCCAAAGAAGTGATATTCAAGTGTTTTCCCATATATTTCTGAATTGCTACGCACTTCTGGAAGCATCTTTAGAGGAATGTTTAAAAGCTTCAGAATGTCTTCGTCCCACTTTAAAGTGTGGATGTTGAACAACATGGTACGACAAGCATTGGTGTAGTCAGTCGCATGAACTGTGCCACCACTTAGCTTCCATAAAAGCCAAGTATCAATGGTTCCGAATAATAAATCTCCTTTCTCAGCTAACTCTTGACTGCCTGGAACGTGATCTAAAATAAAACGAATTTTAGAAGCGGAGAAGTAGGGGTCAATAACTAGTCCCGTCTTTTCATGAATGAGCTTTTCATAGCCTTCGCTTTTTAATCGTTCAGTGATCGCTTCACTTTGACGTGATTGCCAAACAATCGCATTATAAATTGGTAATCCTGTATGTTTATTCCAAACGACAGTAGTTTCACGTTGGTTGGTAATACCAATCCCAGCCACTTCATCAGGTTGGACGCCAGATTTAATGAAAACATTGGCCATGGTTGCTAAAACCGCATTCCAAATTTCATTAGCGTCATGTTCAACCTAACCGGGTGAAGGGAAATACTGCGTAAATTCGCGTTGAGCGTCGGCTACTTTGTGCCCATTTCTATCAAACAGAATAGCTCGAGTACTAGTAGTTCCTTCGTCCAAAGCTAAAATATAACTTTGATCCATAATACCCTCCTAAGAAAGCGCTTTCTACGGTCAATGTTATACTCATTTTTTAATTAGTCAAATAAATTGAATTATAAAAAAGCCACATGCTTTAAACATGTGACTTAATCGCGTTTTTGCTTGCCAGCGTTTTTCTTACGTAATTCTTCTTCTAGACTAGTTTCACTATTTTGTGATTTACTTTTTGGAATATCAGAAGCAACGTCTGACAAGATTTGATTTAAGATTTCTTCAGTTACCACTTGGGTAATAGGGTGTTCATCTAATTCTTGATTGATTCGAGCTTTTACACGAGGTTGCATGATGAACGTAACGATCAATTGTTGGAAGACCATGATCAAGTTACCAGCAGTCCAGTAGAGGGCAATTGCTCCATGGAAGCTTAATGAGAAGAAAATCGTCATGACTGGTCCGATGATCATCGTTGACTTCATAACTTTCTTTTGATCTTCGCTAACCCCAATTAATGAAATAGCCGATTGGATAATGGTCAAAATAGTAGCAATAATTGCTAAAACAATTGAAGTTTTTCCTAAAGAAATGCCATAGAAGGTTGCAGCACTTAAAGCTTTAGAATTTGCTACCGCACCGTAAATTGCCCAAAGAATTGGCAATTGAATTAAGAGTGGAAGACATCCAACGCTACCCATCATCTTCATATTATTCTTTGAGTAAACTTGGCTTTGCAAGTTAACGAGCTTCATTTGCTTTTCTGGTGTAACGCGTGAATCCTTCATGGCGTTTTGCACCAGCTTCAATTGTGGGGTGATTTGTTGGATCTTATGTTGTTGTTCTAACATCCCTTTTTGTTGCTTAAGCATTAAAGGCATTAAGATCAAACGCACCACTAAAGTGACGATAATGATGGCATATCCAGCACCGTTTTTCCCAAGGCTATTAGCCATATGCAACATAATATTTTGTAAAGGAATTCCGAATAATTTATAGAAAAAGCCCGAAATTCCGCCTTGGCTTCCTTGTTGCTGACAACCAGATAGTAGTAAAGCTACAGCTGAAATAGACATTCCAGCGAATAATTTGTTTCTAAATTTCACTGAATTTCTCGCTTTCTAATCGATATACATGCTTAATATAATACACGAAAATCAGCTAATTGTGGATAATTATCGAGACTTTCTACATTAACGTGTTCAATTTTTGCAAAAGGTGAGAGATGGCTTGGCAATTGATGGATAAATTTAGATAAAGTAGCAGCATCCCCTTGTGCGATAATCGTGACGGTGCCATCATTTTCATTTTTGACAGAGCCTTTTAAGCCAATCTTTTGGGCAAAAACTTGTGTCGAATAACGAAAGCCAACACCTTGGACTAGTCCAGAAACTCGATATTTCATTGTCTGCATAATTTTTCCTCTTTTCTGTCTTGATTTTACCATTTTCAAAGCACTTATTTTCAGCTAAACTGGTAAAGAAAGGGAATTAATCATGGAAAAAATTACATCAACAAACAATCCAACTTTTAAGAAAATCAAGAAATTATTAACCAAAAAAGGTCGTCAAAAGGCCGGACTTTACTTAATCGAAGGCTTTCATTTAATTGAAGAAGCCCAAAAATCTGGTCTTGATTTCGCTTATTTACTAGGTACCAAAGAAAGTTTGGCCAACCACGACTATGGCCAAGCGATTGAAATTACCGATGAACTTGCTAAAGAATTAAGCCAGACTACTAATAGTCAAAGCATCTTTGCGGTCATTAAATTGCCAGTTTTGTCTGAACAAAAGCCTCAATGGGGCAAGTGGGTACTATTAGATCATTTGCAAGATCCAGGCAATTTAGGCACGATCATCCGGACAGCTGATGCTTGTGGCTTTACTGGCGTAATTTTAAGTCCTGATTGTGTTGATTTATTCAATCCTAAGGTCCAAAGAGCCATGCAAGGTAGCCAATTCCATATCGAACTCATCGTGAACGATTTGGCAAGTAGCGTCGTAGATTTACAAGCTGCTGGCATTCCAGTTTACGCTAGCTTTTTAGATAAAAAGGCCAAAAGCTTGCCAGAATTCACTAAGGAAGCTCAAGTCGGCATTATTATCGGTAATGAAGCTCATGGTGTTAATGAAGACCTGGCTAAATTGTGCGATAGTAAGGTTTATATTCCAATTTTTGGCCGAGCAGAATCATATAATGCTGGGGTAGCAGCTGGAATCCTGATGTATCATTTTGCGGGATAAATATGCTATAATGCATTTCATAGAAAGGGGTTAGAGCATGGGATATCATCTTTGTACACATTTTATTAATGCTTTTGATATTATTGGCAAAAAGTGGAACGGCTTGATCATCAATTCTTTGTGCGACAATAAATTCATTCGCTTTAAGGTTTTGGCTAGAATTGTGACTGATTGTTCAGATCGGGTTTTGGTTGAACGACTTAAGGAACTTGAAGAAGAAGGAATTGTCGTTAGAAAAGTTGATCCAGAAACAAAGATTATTTCTTACGGCTTAACTCAAAAGGGTGTTGAATTGAAACCAGTTTTTGAATCAATTCACCAATGGGCAAATAAATGGGTCTAGGTCTTGTTTTTTGCCAAATATTTCGTTATGCTATTTAGTAAATACAGTGAGCAAGACTAGTAATTAGTACAGCATTTACAGGGAATTTAGTCATGGACTGAGAGCTAAATAATGACTGGCTGATGAATTTCATCTTGTTAGTAGAATTTAATCAATTCCGGTATTCCCCGTTAACAGAAGTCTTAAGTGTAGTGCCATTGTGCACTAAACTAGGGTGGTACCGCGAAGCTTCGTCCCTATTGGGGCGGAGCTTTTTTTGTGGTTGAAAGGATAAGTAATGGATATTTATGAAAAGCTAAAAGCCTTACGTGAATTAGGCTTAGCCAAAATTAAAGAAACAACTGATGAAAAGACATTGAACCAAGTTCGTGTTGAATTAATTGGTAAAAAGAGTGAATTAATTGGTATGTTGCACTCTTTAGGTGACTTAGCTCCTGAAGAAAGAAAAGAAGTTGGTCAAAAAGTTAACGAAATTCGTGACTTATTCTTAGAACTTTTAGCTAAGACTCAAAAGGAAATGGCTGAAAGAATTTTACAAGCTAAAATTGAAAGTGAACGAATTGATGTTACTTTGCCTGGTAAGCATCACCAAGTTGGTGCTAGCCATCCAATTAGTGTCATTTTAGAAGATTTAGAAAACCTCTTCACTAACATGGGTTACCACGTAGTTCAAGGCCCTGAAGTGGAAACTGACCACTATGTTTTTGAAATGATGAACTTGCCTAAGGATCACCCAGCTCGTGATATGCAAGAAACTTTTTACATTAATAGTGAACGTTTATTGAGAAGTCAAACTAGTGGGGACCAAGCTCGTGTTCTTGAAAAATGGGATTTCTCAAAGGGTCCATTAAAGATGGTTGGACCTGGTAAGGTATATCGCCGTGATGATGATGATGCGACTCACTCTCACCAATTCATGCAAATGGAAGGTCTGGTAGTTGATAAGAACATTTCTATGGCCGATTTGAAGGGAACTTTGGAATTAATCGCTAAGCACGAATTCGGTGCAGACCGTGAAACTCGTCTTCGTCCAAGTTACTTCCCATTCACTGAACCAAGTGTCGAAATGGACGTGTCATGCTTTAACTGTGATGGTAAGGGATGCAGTATTTGTAAGCAAACTGGTTGGATCGAAGTTTTAGGTGCCGGTATGGTTCACCCTAATGTTTTAGAAAATGCTGGGGTTGATAGTTCAATTTACAGCGGATTTGCCTTTGGTGTCGGTTTGGACCGTTTTGCAATTTTGAAATATGGTGTAGATGATATTCGAGACTTTTACACTAATGATGTACGTTTCTTGAAGCAATTCCGGAAGGAGGAACAATAATGTTAGTATCTTACAATTGGTTAAAATATTACGTTGATCCTAAGCTTTCACCAGCTGATTTAGCTGAAAAGTTGACCAGAACTGGGGTGGAAATTGCTGAAGTTAAAGAACCAATGGCTGGCATGAAAAAGTTAGTAGTTGGTGAAATTTTAACAGCAGAAGACGTGCCAGATACTCACTTACATAAGACAACAGTTGATGTTGGTGAAGCTGAACCATTGAATATCGTCTGTGGTGCACCAAACGTTGAAGTAGGTACTAAAGTTATTGTGGCTTTGCATGGTGCCAAGATTGCTGGCGGACACAAGATTAAGCGTGGTAAGATCCGCGGTATGGAATCAGAAGGTATGCTTTGTGGTCTTCAAGAAATTGGCTTTTCTGAAAGTGTTGTCCCTAAGAAATACGCCGATGGTATTTTCGTTTACCCAGAACATTCTGATGTGAAGGTTGGGGATGAAGTTTTCGAAAGTTTGGGAATGACTGATCACATTTTGGACTTCGATATTACTCCTAACCGTGCAGATACCTTGTCAATGGAAGGTGCTGCTTATGAAGTCGGTGCTGCTACAGGTAGCGAAGTTAAGACTGAACCCGTTGTTTTGAAAGAAGACGGTGAAAAGTTCGACGATCTTAAGATTAGATGTGATGAAAAGTTAGCACCACGTTTTTACATGAGAAAAGTTACTGGCGTTAAAGTTGGTGAAAGTCCTCTTTGGATGCAAACACGCTTATGGAATGCTGGTATTCGACCAATCAATAATGTCGTTGATATTACTAACTATGTGATGTTAATTACTGGTCAACCAATGCACGCCTACGATGCTAAAGTCTTCAATGGTCAAATGGAAATTCGCTTGGCTAAGGCTGGTGAAAAGTTGACTTTATTGAATGATCAAGAACTTGAACTTGATCCTCAAGATATCGTGATTACTGATGGTCAAAAGCCAGTGATGTTAGCTGGTGTGATGGGTGGTAAAAACTCAGAAGTCGAAGACGATACAACTGATGTTTACCTTGAAGCTGCCGTATTTGATAGTACTTTAGTTAGAAAGGCAGCTCTTCGTCACGCAAATAGAACAGAAGCTTCAAGTCGTTTTGAAAAAGGCGTTAACTGGGATAATGTTGAAAAAGCTATTAACATGGCAGCGTTATTGCTTAGAAATGAAGCTGGCGGCACTGTTTTAGCAGGTAAGATCGTTGCTAGTGATACTGAAAAGCAAGTTCCTGTTGTTAAGACTACTGTTTCATTTATCAACAAGTCTTTAGGTAGTGATATTTCAGCTGATGAAATGGCCAAGATTTTCAAGCAATTGAATTTTGAAGCAGCATTTTCAGGTGACGACATTGCGGTCACAATTCCATTACGTCGTTGGGATATTTCAATTCCAGCTGACTTAGTTGAAGAAGTTGGCCGAATTTACGGTTACGATAACTTAGTTTCTCAAACCCCAGTTTTACCTGAAGTAAAGGGTGGATTTAGTGAAGAAGAAACTAAGCGTCGTCGCGTGAAACGTTTTGTTCAAGGCCAAGGTTTATTAGAAGCTATTTCTTACACTTTAACGACAGAAGAGAAGGCAACACTTTACACTAAGGAAGTTAAGCCAGTGATCAAGATTGCAATGCCTTTGAATGTAGCTCGTGAAGCTTTACGTCAAAACTTAATGACTGGCTTGGTTGATAGTGCAAGCTACAACTACGCTCGTAAAGAAACTGAATGGGCAATCTACGAACAAGGTCGTGTTTATGATAAGCAAGATGGTTTCCAAGAACATGAACACATTGCTGCTTTATACTCAGGCCATGTTTATGCAACTAACTGGGAACATGCTGAAGAAAAGATTGATTTCTACTATGTAAAGGGTCAATTGGAAGAATTATTTGCCAGCCTTGGCATTAAGAATGTTGAATATCGTCCTGAAGCTATTCCTGGTATGCACAAAACTAGAACTGCTGGCATTTACATTGATGGCCAATATCTTGGTTTCGTGGGGATGCTAGATCAATTAGTTTTACACAAGGATAAGCCTCTTAAGGGAGCTGAACTTTATGGTTACGAACTTGACTTAGATCTTTTAGGTCAATTCCAAGTTAGTGGCACAGAAAGTAAGCCTGCTCCTAAATTCCCAGCTATTGAACGTGACTTATCAATCTTGGTAAGTGAAAGTACTTTGAACGCTACTGTAGAAAACATTATTGCTGAACACGGTGGCAAATATTTAAACAATGTTCAAGTAATTGATGTTTACGATGGTGTCGGTATTCCTGAAGGTAAGAAGAGTTTAGCATACAAGCTAACTTTCTTGAACGAACATGATACTTTGACTGATGATCAAGTTGTCAAAGCAATGGATGAAATTACTAGCCAACTTGCTAGTCAAATTAGTGCCGAAATTCGCTAAAAAGATTGACATTCTAGGCATTAAAATTTATAGTTGATAAGAATAAAAATTCAGGGAGGCAGACATGGCAGAAAAATCATTTCCAATGACTTCAGAAGGTAAAGCAAAGCTTGAAGCAGAATTGAAAGATTTAAAATTAGTTAAGAGACCAGAAGTTGTTAACCGTATTAAGGTTGCACGTTCATTTGGTGATCTATCAGAAAACTCTGAATATGATGCTGCCAAAGATGAACAAAGTCACTTAGAAGACAGAATTAAGCAAGTTGAAGAAATGCTTAAGTATGCCAATGTTGTCGATGCAGACAGCGTTGCTCCAGATGAAGTTGCTATTGGTAAGACCGTAGTCTTTACTGAAGTTGGAGAAAGTGACTCTGAAGAATACGTAATTGTTGGTAGTGATGAAAGTGATCCATTAAGTGGTAAGATTTCTAACGATTCACCAATTGCTAAGGCCTTAATTGGCCGTAAGAAGGGTGATACTGTTACTATCGAAACTCCTGGTGGCAAGTTTGACGTCGTTATCAACGATGTACATGCATAATTGAAAGATAGGCCAGTAGGTCTATCTTTTTTTAGGTTGAAAGGAAAATCATGAGAAAAATAGGTATTATCGGATTAGGAAATGTCGGTGCTACTGTTGCATACACTTTGCTTGCAAAGGGTGAAGCAGATCATTTAGTTTTAATTGATTTAAATGAACAAAAAGCAGAAGCTGAATACAATGATTTATCTGATGCATTGCCACGGGTAAACAAGCACGTTCAAATTACTTTGAACGATTGGGATGCCTTGAAAGATGCTGAAATCGTGGTAACTGCAGTCGGCAAGATTACCGCTACTGCTGAAACTGGTGACCGTTTAGCTGAACTTAAGATCAATGCTAAAAACGCCTACGCTATTGGTGAAAAGCTTCAAGATCTAGACTTCAAGGGAATCATTTTGAACATTTCTAACCCATGTGATGTGATTACCCGAATTTTGCAAGAAGCTTCAGCATTGCCAGCTGAACAAGTCTTTGGTACAGGAACTTTCTTGGACACGGCTCGTTTCCAACGCTTTGTTGGTGAAAAATTAGAAATTGCTCCAAAGAGTGTCTTAGGCTTCGTATTAGGTGAACATGGTTCAACTGAATTTGTTGCTTGGTCAACAGTTCGTGCTAACAACTTAATTGCAAGCCAATTATTCGATGAAGATGAAATGCAAGACATTGAAAAGGCACCTGAAAAAGATGCGATGAGCATTGCCAAAGGTAAGGGTTACACTTCATACGCCATTGCTTCAACTTGTGTTCGCTTGATTGAAGCCATTGAAAGTGATGAACACCTTTATGCACCAGTTTCAACTTACCAAGATGACTGTGAATGTTACATCGGTTATCCAGCTGTGATCACCAGACAAGGTGCCATTAGTGTCAAGCCACTTTCATTAACTAGAAAAGAAAGTGGACTCTTGTTTGATAGTGCTGACAAGTTGAAGGAAAAATACAACGAAGTTAAGAAATAGTTTTTAGGGGAAAATCATGAAGTTATTTAAAACAACAGCCATTTTATCTGTAGCTGCTGCTGGCTTATTATTAGCGGGTTGCTCAAACAACAATCAAAAAGCTGAAAAAGTTCAAACTAAAATTTCAAAGACAACTACCATTACTTTTTGGAATGCGATGGTTGGACCATCACAAACTAAGCTAGAAAGCTTAACTAAGCAATTTGAAAAAGAAAATCCAAAGATTAAGGTTAAATTGCAATACCAAGGAACTTATGAAGATATTCGTTCAAAGGTTTTAAACACATTGCAATCACCAAATAACTTGCCAACTATTGCTCAAGGATACGCTGGCTACTTCTACACACCAGCTGTTGGTGGTTACTTAGTTGACCTTAAGCCATACATTGAAAACTCAACAGTCGGTTGGGGCAGTGTTAAGAATTCAAAGATTTTGCCAGATTTATTGAAGGGTGCTCAAGTTAAGGGTGTCCAATACGGTATGCCATTCAACAAGTCAGTTGAAGTTTTGTACTACAACAAGACTTTATTTAACAAGTACGGCGTTAAGGTTCCTAAGACCATGGCACAAATGAAAGCTGCTGCTGAAAAAATTTACAAGAAATCTGGTAAGAAAGTCGTTGGGGCTGGTTTTGACAACTTATCTGCTTACTATGCAAATGGTATGAAGGATGAAGGTCAAAACTTCGATGAAAAGATCGACTTCAATGGTGCAGCTTCAAAGAAAGTTATTCACTACTACGCTGATGGAATTAAAGCTGGTTACTTCATGATCGCTGGCTCACAAAAGTACTTATCAGCTCCATTCGCTAGTCAACAAGTTGCGATGTATGTTTCTTCAAGTGCGGGTGAAAGTTTCGTTAAGCAAGGCTTAAAAGGCAAATTTAGCTATGGCGTAACTAACCGTCCTTCAACTTACAACATGCCACGTGGTGCTGACTTGTTCATGTTTAAGCATGCAAGTGCTGCTCAAAAGACAGCTGCCTTCAAGTACATGAAGTTCTTGGCATCAAAGAAGAGCCAAATTTCATGGGCAAAGGCAACTGGATATGTTCCAGTTAACGAAGATGCCTTGACTGATCCAAGTTACACTAAGACAACTGAAATCAAGTCTCCAGCTATCGTTCAATACTCAATGAAGCACTTATACAACATTCCAAGTTCAAAGAACTCAGAATACACTTTCAGAGATGTTAATGCCATCTTAGAAAACATTCTTTCTCAAGCTAAAACAAAGAATGTTGACAGCTTGATTAAAGCAGGTAAAGCTAAGTTTGATTCAGATTGGAAGCAATAAAAAAATAGCTCATATAGATTGATATGAGCTATTTTTATTTATAATTAATGATGTGAATGGTTAGTGAAGTAACGGTAGTCGTTTGACTTATCGAAAAGTACACCACGAGCGTTTTCACCATTTGAAATTGAGAAGACAACATCAGGGTATGATGACTTAACTTCGTCTTCAATAATTGAACGCATCATTTCGTTGTTAGCTAAAACTGAACCAGTTAAAGCAACACGCATTGGCTTAGGATCTTCGTAACGGTCCAAGCAAATGATGATATCTCTAGCTAAAAGCAAACCTTGTTGACGAATAATTTCGATTGCTTCTTGATCGCCAGCATCTGCTAACTTAGCTACCTTGACAGCCATACCAGCAACTTCTGAGTTAGCCATCTTGTAGAACTTAGCGTTACAGTCGTTCATTTCATCTACGTCGAATAATTCAGTAAATAACTTAATTAAGCTACTTTCTTCACGACGGTCCCACTTAAGAAGAGCTTCCTTCATTGCAGCAACTGAAATTGCGTAACCTGAACCTTCGTCACCAAGTAAGTTACCGTAACCACCAACACTGATTAAACGACCATCTTGTAAGCCGTTAACAACTGAACCAGTACCTGCGATAACTAAAGCACCATCAGCACCTTCTAAACCGTTGTAAAGGGCTAAAAGTGAGTCAGTTACGGCACGAGTAGGTAAGTTAGAAATCTTTGATGAAATAGTTGCAGCAACTTCTGCAGCTCCACCAACAACTGACAAACCAGCGATACCACAAAGAACACGTTGGCAGTCTCCATCAACTTTGTCTAAAATTTCGTTAACTGCAGAAGCGATGTGATCGATACCGCCTTCGTAGTCAGCGTTAATATTACCTTGTCCGGCTTCAGCTCTTGCTAATTCCTTACCTTGTTCATCGTAAGCAATAGCAGTAGAGTGAGTACCACCGGCGTCTACACCAATTGTGTATTTAATTGCCATTAATTTAAACACCTTTTCTAAAAAAATAAGATCTAATTTTTTGATAACGTATAAATTGTATCGAAAATTAGATCTTATTGCTAGTTTTTACTTGTAAATATGCTTCTTAAATTTCCAGAAAATTGCTGTTGCGATTAGAGTTATGAGTAATCCTAAATAGAGCATCTTTGGAACGAAGACTAATTTAACTTTGATTGATTGACCGGGCTTAGTCTTAACAGCTAGTAGAGCATTGTTGTATTGAGTTGTTTGTGCTTTCTTGCCGTTAACATAAGCAGTCCAGTTTTCACTCCAAGGAATGGTTGTTTTAACGTATTTACCACTCTTGAAGCTGGTTGTTTCAACTGTCATTGGGTTAGTCAAACTTACAGTAGGTTGCTTAGTGTTGAACTTAATGACATCTTTATTGTATTGAGATACATTCATGTTGACTAATTGAACACTACTGATATCTAGACTATCCTTAAATTTGAATTTGATGCGAAGCTTTTCACCCTTACTTTGCTGGGTCATGTAGATCAAAATGTTTTGACCATTCTTAGTTGGGAAAGTTAATTTCACATCGTTTACAGTTACGTCAATATTATTGTTTGAAATAATATCTGAGCTAAGTAGTAAGTAGTAACTGTGGTTGTCACTTAACTTAATTGTCTTTTTGATGTATGCATCTTTATTAGCATTTTTGGCAATGTAGTTAGTAGCAGAATTTTTATCTTTCTTAGCGTTCTTGAGCTTAAAGTTATCTAAGCCGAATTGCATTAAGTAAGGCTTTTGATTGTTTAAGACGTTGTGAGCAAAGTTATTAATACTGTCAACTGGGTTGAAGACGTTCAAGTCGAATTTCAATGAGGTATTTGAACTAAATACCATTGGAACTGCAGGTTGAACGTAAGCCATTAACTGACGAGTATGAGCAATCATCTTATCAGTAGGAACTTGAGCTGTATTGCTAATTTGTAGACGTTCACTTTCAGGAATGCTGTAAATATTAGTTGTTGGCTTAATAATGTACTTCACACCAAAGAGTGAATCAGAAATTGGGTTACCACCAGCCATACTATATGAGTTCAAACTTTGAGCATAACCAAAGTTCTTAACAAAGTCTGAAGTGGTGTTGTTGATTAATGAGTTGAATGTACTCAAACCATTGTAACCAATTGAGAAACTATCATCGTCATCACGTGAGAAAACAGCTGCAGTTCTGTAGAATGATGGATCTTTTGCTTGAATCTTTGAGTAAATTTCACGCATGTTAGTTGCGTAAACTTCATAATCACGATTGTTTTGGAAAGTTAAGTTGTTCAAACTGAGGTAAAGGTTGACTAAAACTTCAGTAAAGACAAAGACTGCAAAGAAGGATTTCTTAATATCTTTATCTTGGCAAACAACTAAACAGTAGAGTACTGACAAGAATAAGTAAATTCCTGAAATTAAAATAGTACTCATGTTTAAGAAAGTAAAGCTAGGCTTTAGCTTGATCCATTCAAGCACAAAGGCAATTGATAAAATAATCAACAAGACAGGTTGAACTTTACCCATCTTTAAATCAAGATTATTCAAATTCTTCAAAGCTAAGTCAATTACCCAGAAGATAACAACAAAACTAAATCTTGAAGGGTACCAAATTGGGAATTGACCCATGTGCCAAATTAAGTTAAGTGGAATCCAACTTAATGACAAAATGAAGAATAGAGTCACAAATCCGTTGATCCATTTTTCTTTAGCAGAGAAGTTCTTGTTAAAGAAGTATTGAATTGCCAAGTAGAAAAGTAAAGTAGTTAAGAAAATGTTTGGCAAACCGGCACTCATTTCACGGAAATTGTAAGCACCAGTCAATAACTTCATGAACAATTGCCATGGTTCAAACAAGAAGTTCATGCTCCAAGTAGCTGAGTTCTTAGCTTTACCCAGTAATAAGTCACTAGCAGCTGGAATTAAAAGTACAGCTGACATAAAGCTGGCGATAGCTGAAGACTTAATGTAAGCCCATAACTTTTCAAGGAAAATCCCTTCACTAGTTGATCTAGCAATGAAGTAGATTAAACCGAATAATAAAGCCATGTAACCACTGTAGAAGTTAGTGATCCAAAGGGCACAAGTAACTGCTACCAAGTGGTGCTTTTTACCAGCTAATAACTTGTCGATTTCCATTACCAAAATAGGTAGCAAAATCACAGAATCTAACCACATCAAGTTGATGAAGTAAGCCATTGCATAACCTGACAAAGCATAAGCTAAGCTGGCTGGTAAACTTGACCAAGTGTTGTTGAACTTTTTATTCCAGTAATGAAAAGCAGTTAATCCAGAAAGGGCAATCTTAACAGAAATTAAAACATAGATTGCGTATGGAAGAATCTTTAATGGAAATAGGAACAAAAGCAAGTTTAATGGACTGAGCAAGTAGTAAGCATCAGTACCGATCATTGAGTTACCATGTCCATTTTGGAATGAGTAAATTAGATTGAGCGGATCGCTAAATAGATTTCTTCTGACAAAAGCCAAGAAGTCGATATATTGTTGTCCAAGGTCAATCGTTAAAATGTTAGAGCCGTGATATGCAAAATATCCAGCAAATAAAATAAAAGGCACGAAAAAACTTAACCAATAAGGTAGAGCCTTTTTAGAAAAAATGTTTTTCATATTTTTCACGCTATTGTCTCCTCGGGAATAGAATTTAAAAACTTTTTCTGTTAAAATGATACCAGTTTTAATAAGGAAATCAAAACATGAATTTTTTTAAAAAGAATAATGTAGATAAATCGAGAAAGGCGTTTGAAACGCCAATCCGGATGAAAATCATTCTCGGTGTTATTTTTGTCTTGTTTGCGATGCTCATTGCTCAGCTGGCATATTTGCAACTAGCATACGGTGGACAATTCAAATCTGAAGTTAATCAAACAGATACTAATACGATTTCTAGTCAAGTTCCTCGAGGTATCATGTATGATTCTCAAGGTCGAATTTTAGTCGGTAATAAGGCTAATAATGCTGTCACATATACGAGAAGTGCTTCAGCTAGCACGAGTGATTTGTATGATATTTCTAATAAATTAAGTGCATATATCACCCTTGATAGTAGCGATTTGACTAAGCAGATTAAAGCAGCTTATTACTTAGCTAATAATCAGAATTTGGCTCGCGAGACCAAGAATTTGCCTAAGAGTGAAAAAGTCGACAGTTCCGGTAATGCCCTTGATTCTTCAACAATTTATAAAAACTTAATAAATCAGGTCATGAAAGAAAATCCCGAATTAACTAAACGGGAAGAAACTGCAGCTTTGATTTTTAACAAGGTTAGTGGAGCTTCTATGCTTTCAACCATCTATGTTAAAAATAAGGACTTAACTAGTACTGAAGTTGCTTTAGTTGGTGAACACCTCTCTGAATTGCCAGGGGTTGGGATCGGAACTGACTGGGAAAGAAGTTATCCAAATGGGGCTTCAATTCAAAGTATTATCGGTTCTGTTTCAACTGAAAAAGCCGGTTTGCCAAGTGACAACTTGAAGTACTACTTGATGGAAGGTTACTCAAGAAACGACCGAGTAGGTACCTCATATCTAGAAAAAGAATATGAAGCTCTACTTAAGGGTACTAAATCAACGAGTGAAGTTGATTCAAATGGTAAAGTTGACCAAACTAAGACTGTTTACAAGGGTGAATCAGGGGCAAGTTTGCAATTAACGATCGATGCTAAGTATCAAAAGATTGTGCAAAATGCCTTGAAGTCACAATATAAGGCAGCGATTTCCGCTGGTGCGGCTAAATATTCTAATGGTGCTTATGCCATTGCTATGAATCCTCAAACTGGTGCCATTTTGGCTATGACAGGAATTTCTAGAGATACCACAACAGGAAAAATGACTGATAATGCTTTAGGTGTTATCAACCAAACTTTCGTTATGGGGTCTGTAGTTAAGCCAGCGATGGTTGCTGGGGGATTGATGAATGGGGCAATTACGCCAACCGACAACACGTTGGCTGATACGCCAATTTATTTGCCAAGTACGCCAGTTAAGAAATCAGTTTACCCAATTGGCACTTTCTCTTCATTGAATGCAGCTAGTGCCTTGGAAGTTTCTTCAAACATTTACATGATGCACTTAGCTATGCGTTGGCTTAAGGCAAAATATGTACCTAAGACCTATATCCATATTCCACAAAATGCTTTTAGCATTTTAAGAAATAACTTCAATATGTTTGGTTTAGGACAAAAGACTGGGGTTGACTTACCAGGTGAAGCCAAAGGAATTGAAGGTAGCTCATATGATGACAACGGTCAGATTTTATCCGGTTCTGTATTGGACGAATCATATGGTAACTATGATGCTTATACACCAATTCAATTAGCTCAATATGTTTCAACCATTGCTAATGGTGGATACCGGATGCAACCATATATCGTACAAGGAATTGGTAAAACTAGTTCAAATAATCGCTTGAAGATTACTTATAACAAGCAACCGAACGTTCAATTTAGAATTCCTTGGACTCAATCAGAGTTAGCTGTGATTAAACAAGGTATGTGGCAAGTAGTTCATGGTTCAAATTCATGGGGTACAGCTCATACATTGAAGAGTGTTAAGCCAGCTATTTCAGCCAAAACTGGTACTGCTCAAACCTTCTACTACAATCCAAAGAAGCCAAACAAGAGTTACAACATTGAATTGATCAATGCCACCTTCATCGGCTTTGCTCCAACTAAGAATCCTCAATTGGCAGTAGCGATTGTCTTCCCAGGATTAGATCCTGATCTAGAAGGTCACTACACCTTGAGTGTAGCTAAGAGTATGGTGCAAAATTACTTTAAACTTCACAGTAACAAATAAAATACTGGAAAATTAGAATTAAGAATGTTAAAATGATTTAGTCAAATTAAATTGCAGGTGGTGAAAACAATGGCAGATAATATCCTTTTAGAATGTACTGAATGCGGTGACCGTAGTTACTTATCAAAGAAGAACAAGCGTAAGCACCCAGAACGTTTAGAATTAAAGAAGTATTGTCCAGTTGAAAGACACGCAACACTTCACCGTGAAACTAAGTAATAAAAACGAAGAAGCAGGCATCTTTCGCCTGCTCTTTTTTTAAAGGAATTTATATGAATTTAAGTGACTTAAAAGAAAATACTGTTACCTCGCTAATTTTAATTTTCCTAGTTGCCATCTTTGTTTTCGAAGCTCTTTCTGGCGGATCAAGTAATACAACAACCTTAATTCGCCTTGGTGCCCAAAATAATGTGCTGATTGTCAATTATGGACAATGGTATCGTTTAGTTACAGCCCAATTTTTACATATCGGCATCTTGCATCTTGCCTGCAATATGGTGATGATTGCCTATCTTGGACCATATTTAGAAAGAATCATGGGTCATTGGCGTTTCTTGGCACTTTACTTATTGACTGGTATTTTTGGAAATGTGATGAGCCTGGCTTTTGCTAATGATTATTCAATCTCAGCCGGTGCTTCAACCGCTGTTTTTGGATTGCTCGGTGCGATGTCCATCATTGGCTATCGGAATCGTGATAATCAAGCTGGTCTTTTATTAGGACGACAAGCTTTTTCATTAGCAGTCGTTAATATTGTCTTCAATCTTTTTATGCCAGATATTGATATTTGGGGACACATTGGTGGCTTTATCGGCGGTGTTTTAATCGCCATGGTTTTAGGAAGCCGCGTCTTGAAACGTTATGATCGTTGGTACCGTGCTTTAGCATTTGGTGTTTTGATGGCTTTGCTAGTTTTCTTCCTTAAAAAAGGTCTGGTGATCGGTTAAATGAAAACTCTGTATGATGTTGGTCAGCTTTTAAAGAAGTATGGCATTTTAGTCCACGTTGGCAAACGAATTTGGGATATCGAACTTATGGCTTTAGAGCTTGATAATCTTTTTCATGCTGGACTAATTGACAATAAAACCTACATGACCGCTAAATTAATTCTGCGTCACGAACATGATATTGAAGAAAAGGGTGGTCTATTTTCCGAAAAGTAGGTTAGAATAAACTAAGGAATTGGAGGGAAAAGCATGCAAACATTTATTTTGGTTTTAGATGGCATTTTGCTAGTCATCCTGATCGGTTTCTTAGCAGTTGGTATCATGAACTTTATTGCTAATAAGCGTTTAGGTGGACAATTAACCAAAGAAGAATTTAAAGAAGGTATGCGTAAGGCACAAATCGTGGACTTGCGTGAAGCAGCTCCTTTTAAGAGAAAACATATTGATGGAGCACGTTCATTTCCAATGAGCATGTTTAAATACAAGTATCAAGAACTTCGTAAAGATATGCCTGTTTATCTATATTCAGATTCAAAAACAGTAACTTTAAAGGCAGCTCGGATGTTGAAGCGTAAAGGTTATAACTCAATCTACTACCTTACTGGTGGCATTAACGATTGGGATGGCCGGGTAAAATCTTCAAAATATTAAAAAGTATGTTTAGCTTGCTAAACGTACTTTTTTATTAGGAGGACCTATGAAAAAATTATTAGGGATCGTTGGTCCCACAGCGATGGGTAAAACAAAGATCGCCATTGATTTAGCTAATAAATTACCTGGTGAAATCATCTCAGGAGATTCCATGCAAGTTTACCGGGAAGTCTCGATTGGCACGGCCAAGGCAACGGATGCAGAACAAGCTGCTGCTAAACATTATTTAGTTGGCACACATTCAATTTTCGAACCTTATTCAGTGAAAAACTTTGTTGATGAAGCAAGTGCAGCTATCGAAAAAGTTCAAACCATGCCTATCTTGGCAGGTGGAACTGGCCTTTATGTCAATTGCTTGATTAATGATATGCAATTGGGTGAAGAAAATGAAATTAAAAGTCCCGTTGACGATGAGTGGCAAGATTTTTTAGATAAAAATGGTAGCCAGGCGTTATGGAATAAATTATATGAGCTCGATCCGAAGGCCTGCGAAAAGATCCCGGTGCAAAATACGAGAAGAGCATTGCGGGCATTGACCGTGATTAGCCGGACTGGGAAAAAGTTTTCTGAGCAACAAAGTGAAATTAAGCCACGTTATGATTATCTATTGTTGGGATTGAAAACTGACCGAGAATTAATGTATGAACGCATCAATCACCGGGTGGACTTAATGGTTGAGGCAGGTTTGGTCGATGAAGCTAAGTACGTTTTTGAACATCGAAGTGAAATTTTTCAATTAGGACAAGCCATTGGCTATAAAGAACTTTTCCCATATTTTGAAGGTAAAAGCGATCTTGATACTTGCCTTGATAAATTAAAGCAAGCGTCTCGCCATTTTGCTAAACGTCAATTGACCTATTTCCAGAATAAGTTACCAGTTGTTTGGCTTGATCCTATTTTGGATGATCAATTTTTTGAAAAAATGTTGGAAACTATTTATAATTGGCAAAAAGATTAGTGAGGACTTCTATGGATTTAAAAAAGATAGTTAATAGTCGGCACTCAGTGCGAGTTTTTCAAGATAAGCCAGTCGACCTTGAAGTGATCAAGGAAATTGTGGCGATTGCTTAAAAGACGCCAAGTTGGGTTGATTCACAGCCATGGCATGCTTACTTAGCTGTAGGTGACAGTTTGGCAAAAATTAAGGCTGAGCATTTAACCAATAACAAAAATGTGGAAGCTCATAGTGACTGGAAAACTTGGCATCGTGACGATTGGGACTTTTATCCCAGAACTAATATGGCGAAAAATACTGCTCATAAAGAAGAATTTTTGAACAACGATTTTTCAAAATGGCAAGAGATGCAAGCAAAATTATATAATGCACCGGCAGTATTGTATTTAACTATCCCAAAAGAATCCCCAATCTGGTCATCTTTTGACCTAGGTGCTTTTGCCCAAACAATTATGCTTTTGGCTAAAAATGCAGGAATTGATACGATGCCGGCTTACGAATTTGTGCGTTTTCCCGAAGAGGTTCGTTCAATTCTTGCAGTACCAGAAAATGAAGCCTTAGCCGTTGGTATCGGACTAGGATATGCAAGTGACCATCATTTTAATGATTATGAAGCACCACGTGAAGATCTTAAAAAGGTGCTAGAGGTATTCAAATGAAATTAGGAATTGTTGGAACTGGCATGATTGCCAAAGATTTACTTTCAGCTAAAATTTCTGTCATTGATCCAGTAGCGATTTTGTCAACTAAAAGAAGTCAGGCAATTGCCACGGAATTAGCTAATGAATACGGCATTAAGCAGACTTATGTTGACTATGATGAATTTTTACAAGATCCCAATATTGATGTAGTTTATCTAGGAATTCCAAACAATTTGCATTATGAATATGCGAAAAAAGCCTTGGAAGCTAAAAAACACGTCATTTGTGAAAAGCCATTTGTTGATACGGTTGATGAATTAATTGAATTAAAAACCTTAGCTGACAAAAATGATGTCTACTTGTTAGAAGCGATCACCAATATTCACTTGGAAGGCTATAACTTGATTAAAAAGCACTTGCCAAGCTTAGGTAGAATTCACTTGGTTAATATGAATTATCTGCATTATTCATCTCGTTATGATGCTTTTAAAGCCGGGGATACTCCAACCGCCTTTGATCCTGCCAAAAACGGGGGATGCTTGAATGATTTAGGCATTTATCCAATTCATTTATTAGCTGCATTATTTGGCATGCCTGAAAAGATTAAATATCAGGCAAATATGGAACGAGGTATTGATTTATCTGGATTATTAACCTTAACTTATTCCGACTTATTAGTTAATGTGGCGATTAGTAAGGCTAGTCGGTCAAAGAATCATAGCGTAATCAGTGGTGAAAATGGCTATATTGATATTTCAGGAACACTAAATGAATTAGATGAAATTAAAATTGTCTTGCCTGATCAAATAATAAATTGGCAAGCAAACTGCCACCGGATGGTTGCTGAATTCAATGATTTTGATGCGATTTTGAATGAGCAAAATAAAAAAGCAGTTGATGAACTTTACCAAGAAAGTTTAACTGCTTTAAAGATCTTAACAACAGCAAAGGCTTCGAGATAACTCGAAGCCTTTTTACATACCTAAACGTCCACCATGAACATTCATGACGTTAGATGAAACGATGAACGCATCTGGATCAATTTCGTGGATCCGATAGATTAAGTGACCATAGTCACGCGTGTCAACAATGATTAAAAGTTGTTGCTTAGAGTCGTTAGAGTAACCTCCAACAACATTGAAAATAGTTAAGCCAGCATAGTCTTCTTTGAGCATCTGCTTTATTTCGTCAAAGTGATCATTACTCATAATCTTGACTTGATACTTGTGATCAAGACCCGATTCAGTGTACCGCATCACTAAGGTAGTCACGACTTGTGAAAAAGCAGCCATGAGCATTGCTTCAACACTGTCAGTAAAGATGTTGGCGACAATTATACATAAATCGATGGCCAGTAAACTAGCTGAAGGATTAATGTAGAAGTACTTTTTCAAAATCATTGGAGGAACCGTTGTCCCACCGCTAGAAGCATTCACCCGGTACAATAAAGCCACACCTAATCCCATTAACGCACCACCATAAGTGACTGCTAAAAGCATACTTTTAGTTAATTGAGCACTTGGCGTAATGTACATCAACAGTGGCAAAAGGTAACTACCTAGTGCAATATTTTTGACCGTCTTTTTATCTAAAAAGAAGTAAGCTAAAACGATCATGAAAGTGTTAGCCACGAAAACGACTAATGGACGGTTAAATTTGAAAGCAGCATCTAGAAGGATGGCAAGTCCAGTCGTACCTCCTGCTGCGATGCCGGCTGGTGCGTAAAAGTAGTTAATTGAAATCGCAATAATTTCTAAGGCGATTACAAAGACACCCCAGCGAAACCATGCATGTTTGTGAATTTGTCTATCCATAAAAGCTCCTTTCTCTAATTTGTTTTATTATAACGTAAATAAAATTGGTATTGTTAAAAGATAATTGATTTTTAAAATAATACTTAAAAGTTGTTATTTTTCATTAAGTGTTAGAAAATAGACATAGTTGACTAAAAGGAGGAATGCCAATGTTAACAGATATTGAAATTGCAACTCAGGCTGAGTTAAAGCCAATTGAAGAGATAGCTGGTAAGTTAGGATTAAAGAATGAACAAATTGAACCTTATGGTCATTATAAGGCCAAGATCAATTTGCCAGTGGCAAGTCGGGATAAAAAGCATAAATTAATCTTAGTGACTGCCATTAATCCAACGCCAGGTGGTGAAGGCAAGACAACTGTCATGATCGGTTTGGCTGATGCAATGAACAAGTTAGGCCATCAAACAACGATCGCCATGCGTGAACCTTCAATGGGACCAGTTTTTGGGATGAAGGGTGGAGCTTGTGGTGGTGGCTATGCTCAAGTTGCCCCAATGGAGGATATCAACCTTCACTTTAACGGCGATATTCATGCACTTTCAAGTGCAGTTAATACTCTAGCTGCTTTGATTGACAACTATGTCATGCGTGAAAATCCACTTGGACTTGATCCACGTCGCATTATTTGGAAGCGAGCAATCGATGTTAATGACCGGGCTTTGCGAAAAGTGGTGACCGGCTTAGGTGGCCCAATTCATGGTGTTCCTCGAGAAGCAGGTTTTGATATCACAGCTGCGTCTGAATTAATGGCCATCTTATGTTTGGCAACTGATTTGGCTGATTTGAAAAAGCGAATTAGTCAAATTGTGGTCGGCTATTCTTATGACAAAGAGCCAATTACGGTTGGTCAATTAGGCTTTACCGATTCAATCGCAATTATTTTACAAGAAGCTTTGAAACCAAACTTGGTTCAAACTTTAGAAGGAACTCCTGCCTTAGTGCACGGCGGTCCTTTTGCAAATATTGCCCACGGTTGTAACTCAGTGATTGCTACGAAGTTAGCAGTTTCTTTATCTGATTACACAGTGACAGAAGCAGGTTTTGGTGCTGATTTAGGTGCTGAAAAATTCCTTGATATTAAGCGTCCAGTTTTAGGAAAAACGCCTGATGCTGTTGTAGTTGTCGCTACTGCAAGAGCTTTGAAGTATAATGCAGGCGTTCCGGTCAAAGATCTTGATGAAGAAAATATAGATGCGCTAGTGAAGGGATGCAGCAACTTAGCTCGTCACGTGAAGAACATGCAATCTTACGGCTTACCGGTAGTTGTAGCTATTAATCACTTTGCTTCAACAGCTAAAGAAAATGAAACGATTAAAGCTGAAGCTAAGAAGTGGGGCGTTGAGGCTTTCTTAACTGATGAATGGGCCAAGGGTAGCGATGGCGAACTGGAAATTGCTGAAAAAGTGGTGCAATTAGCTGAAGAAAAAGCAGACTTCAAGCCACTTTATGATGTCAATGATTCAATCAAAACTAAGATTGAAACTATTGCCAAACAAATTTATGGTGCCAAAGATGTCATCTTTTCTGACAAAGCTGAAAAGCAATTGACCTTATTTGCCAAAAATGGCTGGGACAAGTTACCAGTATGTATTGCTAAAACGCAATATTCATTTAGTGATGATCCTAAAAAATTAGGAGCACCAACTGACTTTGACTTTCACATTAGAGAATTTATTCCAAAACTAGGAGCAGGCTTTATCGTTTGCTTATCTGGTACCATCATGACGATGCCAGGTTTACCAAAAACACCTGCTGCTATGCGGATGAAGATCACTTATGATGGTGAAGTTAGCGGTTTATCATAGAAAAAGAGATTGCTTAGCAATCTCTTTTTTACTAGAAATGTAGTAATGAAAGTGGTATCATAGTTTCTGTTATCTTTTTTTAAGTGAGGGAAACAATTAGATGGAAATTATTTTATTGTTCCTCCCAGTTTTTGGATGGGGAGCTATGTCTATCTTCGCAACTATTGTGAAAGAGAAGACAATTTTTAACCAAGTAGTCGGAACCGCAGTCGGTATTTTAGTAACTTCAGCAATCATCTATGCTTGTTACCGTCCAGAAATTAATCCAGTAATTTTTGGAGTTTCATTTTTAGCAGGTCTTTGCTGGGTGATTGGACAAGTTGGTCAATTCTTCAGTTTCAATGAAATCGGTGTGTCAACTACCATGCCAATTTCAACTGCAACCCAATTGATCGGTGTGCCAATCTGTGGTGTATTACTTTTCGGTGAATGGCACAGCCCAATGTCAAAGATCATGGGTGCCATTGGTATCATTGCTTTGATTATCGGAGTTTTGTTCACTTCAAAGACTGAAGAAGGAACTCCTGGTGCTAGTGCAAGTAAGAAAGTTATCCCAATTTTGATTTTGACTCAATTGGGTTACGTAGCCAGCTCAGTTATTCCTAAGTCAATTGTTGCTAGCGGAATTGCCATTTTGTTTGGACAAGCAGTTGGTGTCTTCGTTGGATCAATCGCTTATGTCATTTACAAGGGACAAGCTAAAGCAATGCTCCAAAAAGCATCATACAAGATTTTGCCAGCTGGTATTTGCTGGGCTTTAGGTACCTTAGGATACACTTTATCAATGCAACACGTTGGTGTTAACATGGCATTCGTCATTGCTCAACTTTGCGTAGTTGTTTCAACAGTTTCAGGTATTGTGATCTTGAAGGAAACTAAGACCAAGCAAGGCTTGATTTACACTTTCATTGGTTTGGCATTAGTTATCGCTGGTGCAGTCTTGACTACATTATTCTAAGAAAAAAAGACAGAACAAATTGTTCTGCCTTTTTTATTTTTGTTGTTTATTTTTCGTAAAGAGTTAGTTCAGTAGCTGATAGGTCAATTTGGTAAGTTGTTTCGGATATTGGACGTTTAGTCATCTTTTGATCAGTTGAGTAGATGACAAGTGCTAATTGACTGCCAGCTGGAACTTGATAATAAGTAGGTTGTAATTGGAAAGTTAAATCATAGAATTCACCAGCAGTGATCTTGCTTGGTTTTTTCATATCTTGATAGTTTTGTAAATTCATATGTGCGACTGAAATTAATTTACCAATAGTTGGATTGTCATTGACAAATTCTTGCAATGCGTCATAGCCAAACCGATAACCAAGATTTTGTCGCATGAACTTTTTAGGAAGTGGCGTCAAGTGTTGACGTTTTCCTAATTCAACTAAAGCAACTGATAGTTGGCCAACATTTTTTGAACTGGCAACGCGGACTTTGATTTCTGGACGTCCAGTTAAAGTGATTGGATGAGCAAATTCATCCGTCTTTAAAAAGACAGAAGGGATTTCAGCTTTAAAGAGTTTCAATTCCCAGTCTTTATCACTAATCTTTTGTCCACCTTGATCGACAAATTCAACTGTTTCTTGGAAGTTACCATTTTTCGATAAAGTGTGTTGATCTTCAGCGTAATATTTCACTTCGCTACCTAAATGATTTGACCAATCATCTTCAAGATGCCATTCATCAGCTTGCAAGTTATCTTGGATCATAACTGGTGAAATTTGTTTTTCAAAACCATTATTTAAATCCAATAATTCTTGGCAGTACCACATATTTAGGATATCGGTAAAATCGATTGAAACTAAATTGTTCATATCGTGGTGTGGACCTTGGTGCAAGAAAAGGTGATGTCTAATAGGTAAATGCTTAATCTTTTGCCAAAGCTTGTAAACATTCTTAGGCTTAACGTTCCAATCGTTCAAACCGTGGACACTGATAAATGAACATTTAATTCCATCAGTATGATGACGATAATTTCTAGCTTCCCAGAAATCACTATATTGACCAGTTGCCCGATCTTGCTTTTCATTTAATTCTTTTTGTTCAGCTTCAAAGGCAGCTTTTTTCTTTAAATAGTCACCAGCATCTAAGAGGTTAGATTGGCAAAATTCAGCTAACTTATCTAAATCTTCACCTTGGCAAGCTTCAGGAGCAACTACTAAACCATGTTCACGGTAATAGTCATACCAAGATGAAATAGCTGCTTCACTGACAACAGTCTTTAAACCGGGAACGCCAGTGGTTGCCAAACTAATTTGTAAAGTACCTAAATATGAACGGCCACTCATACCGACATTTCCAGTACACCATGAAGCTTTAACTTCATGAGTTCGTTCACGGTCAGTATAAGCGATGCGATCACCATGAAGCCATTCGATAACTGCCTTTGCAGCAATAGTTTCTTCAGGAGCCCCAGTAATTCTCAAACCATCACTATGGCGAGTTCCGATTGCTGCAGCAGTTACGCTAGCAAAACCGCGAGCAAGCATGTATTCATTCAAAGTGTATGATGATTGTCCAAAAGCTTCTTCAGTAGCACCAAAATCTTCGCCACTTGGCTTTTTAGCAGGAACTTCAGCTTTGGCTTCATATTGCGGATTAGTCCAAGTTGTCGCATCAACTAAATCTTCGTCGACATTATGGTTCGTTTTTGCATTTTCAACGATGCCAGTAAAGTAAGGATTAGCTGTGTAAATTGCTGGAATTTTGAATAATTCAGATTCACTAGGACGATAGACAGCAACTTGAATGAGATCGCTCTTTCCATCGCCATCGGTATCCAAATCTGTTTCAACATAAACCATTTCACGGATAATTCTGCTGGTATCAAATACAGGTAATGATTTTCCGTTGAAAAAGACATGGCTATTACCACCGAAGAAGGATTTGAAATATCCTTTAGCAGCTAAGCCATCAATCAATAGTTGACCGTTTTTGGCTCTAGTATTTAAGAGACGATAGAAGGCCATAATTAATTCATCTTTGGTAGATAAGTCGGTAAATTCTGGAAGGGCATGCTTTTTCCAAAAACTAGTGACATCATCTAACTTGTAATCATTCAATAATTCATAACCTAATAAGTTTAAGGCCATGGTCTTGAAAGCTAAGCCAGTCATCTTTTCAGGCTTTTGGTCTAGAAAAGTCAACAAGTCAACGTCACCGACGGCTAATTCAGCAAGTTTACTATTAACAGGATTTTCTGGAAAAGTTTTCAAAACAAATTCTTTTAATAATTCAGAAAATGTTAATTCTTCATAGTTATCAGGTAGGAAATTAATTGTAGATAATTCCTTGATAGCTTGGGGAAGGGCTGTATTAATATAGGCAAATTGATTGTAACGCATAAAAGACCTCCTAAATAATAAGTTAAATTATATCATGTTTTCTTAAAACAAAGTGAGAAAAGTAAAGCGAGAATTTTGTTGACAGTACCAAACATTATCTCTATAATAATTACTGTTATTTGGTCCGGTAGCTCAGCTGGATAGAGCAACAGTCTTCTAAACTGTGGGTCGTGGGTTCGAATCTCACCCGGATCATAACACTTAAAAAGGCAACCATTTGGTTGTCTTTTTTGCTTGATAAAAGCTTGTTTTCTAAAATTAGGTGTAGTATTATAAAGAAGTTGTAATTTGTGTGAAACCTCACACTGCAACCGCACGGTTAAGGTCAGAAGTGATGGATACCATCCACCTTAATTGGCGAGTCTAAGTTTTATTCGGAGGTGTACAGATGTACGCAGTTATTAAAACCGGTGGTAAGCAATACAAGGTTACCGAAGGTGAAAGTTTATTTGTTGAAAAGCTTGATGTCGAAGCTGGTGCTACAGTAACTTTTGACGAAGTAGTTCTTGTTGCTGACGGTTCAGACGTTAAGGTTGGTACTCCATTAGTTAGTGGTGCAAAGGTTACTGCTAAGGTGGAAAAGCAAGGTAAGGAAAAGAAAGTTGTAACTTTCAAGTACAAGCCTAAGAAGCACTCACACTCTAAGTACGGTCACCGTCAACCTTACACTAAGGTTATCGTTGAAAAGATTGAAGCATAGTTAGAGGTGAAAAACATGATGAACATTTTAGGTCTTACTTTATTCGCTCACCACAAGGGGGGCGGTTCAACTGCTAACGGTCGTGACTCAGCTGGTCGTCGTTTAGGCGCTAAGGCAGCTGATGGTCAAACTATTCACGCTGGTTCAATTATTTACCGTCAACGTGGTACTAAGATCCACCCAGGTAAGAATGTTGGTATCGGTGGTGACGACACTTTATTCGCATTGACTAACGGTGTTGTTAAGTTTGAACGTTTAGGTAAATTCAAGAAGCAAGTTTCTGTTTACCCAGTTGACGAAAAATAATGCCGATTAAGAAGTTATCAATTCGATAACTTCTTTTTATTTCTATGTTAATAATTTTTCTAGAAAAAAATAGCTTATCTTGGTAAGATATTATAAGAAAGAGGTAGAAAATTATGTCAATGATTTCAGTTAATGAATTTAGTAATGGTTTAACCATTCAATACAATAATGATTTATGGCGCATTATTGAATTCCAACACGTTAAGCCAGGAAAGGGTAGTGCATTCGTTCGTTCAAAGCTTAAGAGTTTGAACACCGGTGCCGTTCAAGAAGTAACTTTCCGCTCAACTGCAAAGGTTGAAACCGCAGATATCAGAACCAAGAAGATGCAATACTTGTACAACGATGGTGCAAACTTCGTCTTCATGGATACTGAAACTTATGAACAACTTGAAGTTCCTGAAGCTCTTTGTGAAGCTGAAAGTAAATATCTTAAGGAAAACATGGTTGTATCAGTAATTACTCACGAAGGTACAACTATTGGTATTGAAGTTCCTAATACTGTTGACTTAGTTGTTGCTGAAACTGAACCTGGTATCAAGGGTGACACATCAAGTGGTGGTGGTAAGCCAGCAACTATGGAAACTGGTTTAGTAGTTAACGTTCCATTCTTCATCAAGGAAGGTGACGTTTTAACTATTAACACTAGTGATGGAACTTACGTATCTCGGGCTAAAGATTAAGCCTAAGGAGGCACATGATGGCAGATAATTCAAAAATTTTATTAACTAAAAACGATGCTAGTGAACAAATTTCAGTTGATCCTCATGTATTAGAGGTCATTTTAGGCATTGCTGCAGGTAAAACTGAAGGTGTTGCTGGTATGCGTGGCAATTTGAAGTCTGGTTTGAAGCGCGTTTTAGGTCAAGAAGACCGCGGTAAGGGTGTTGTTGTTCATATGGATGAAGATGGCATTTTGACTGGTGATGTTTACGTGTACCTTAACAGCGGAGTAAATGTGCCTGAAGTAGCAACCAAATTACAAAAGAGATTAAAGGATCAAATGGCTCAAATGACTGATTTGGACATGGGTAGAATTAACATTCACGTTGTTGGATTAATTTTCCCTGACGAATTACCAATTGAAGAAGCCGATGATAAATTGTTTCCGGAGGATCAACAAGATTAATGAATCAACATGCTAGTCGTATGATGGCGTTACAAGCAATTTTTATTGCTAATCAAAATCCAGAGTTAACTGTTAAAGAAGTTGAAGAAACTGCAGTTAAAGCTCTTGAATTGAAAGAAGTTCCCGCATATTCAGATCAATTGATCGCAGGTGTGATCGAAAAGCGTGCTACTTTAGAAGCTGATCTAGCTTCAAAATTAAAAGCTGGCTGGAACTTGAATCGATTAAATAAGATTACTATTGCCATTTTGGAACTTGCTTTGTACGAAATGAAGTACAGTTCAGAAATCGATCCCAAGGTAGCAATTAATGAAGCCTTGAATTTATGTGATGAATTTGCAGATCCTAAGGAAAAGCCTTTTATTAATGGTGTTTTAGCAAATTTTGTTGAGTAAGAAAGTCGGCTTTGCCGGCTTTTTTTGTTAAGGAGATTTAGATGACGATTCTAAGCGGTAAGGAATATGCTGCGCAATATGATGAAAAATTAGCTCAGCAAGTTGCAGATTTAAAAAAGTCAGGAAAAAATCCTTTTTTCTGCGTAATTAATGTTGGGGATGATCCCGCTAGTGAAATTTATGTCAGAACAAAGGCAAGAAAAGCTGAAAAGTTGGGAATTGATCATCAGATGTATCATTTACCTGGCAGTGCTTCTGAAACAGAAATCATTGACTTAATTCATCAACTAAATGATGATCCTAAAGTAACTGCCTATTTGGTACAGTTGCCATTACCAGACGGTATTGATGAAAAGAAAGTTTTGGCTGAAATTGATCCTAACAAGGATGCCGATGGCTTAACGCTTGAAAATATTGGTAGTCTTTGGCAAGGTGATCATTTTGTAGAACCTGCGACTGCCAATGGAATCGTTAATTTATTGCGAGATAAGCAAATCGAAATCGACGGTAAGCATTGTGTCATCATTGGACGGTCAAACATTGTTGGTAAGCCACTTGCAGCTTTGATGTTGGAAGAAAATGCGACTGTGACAATTTTGCATTCACATACTAAGAACTTACCTGAATTAACTAAGCAAGCAGACATTTTGGTTGCGGCTTTAGGTCAAGCTAACTTCGTTACTGCTGATATGGTTAAAGAAGGTGCAGTTGTCATTGACGTTGGCATTAATCGTGTTGGTAAAAAGCTTTACGGCGATGTTGACTTTGAGAGTGTATCGCCTAAAGCTAGCTATATTACTCCAGTGCCTGGTGGTGTTGGCCCAATCACGGTCGAATTTTTAATGGAAGCTGTTGTTAAATTAACAAGGAGACAAGATGGATAGTGAAAAATACTTAAGTCCTAGTCAACTTAATAAGTATTTAAAACGAAAATTTACTAACGACCCATACATGCGAACGGTTTTCTTGGTTGGTGAAATTACTAACTGGCGTACTCGTGTAGGCAATCAATACTTTGCGATCAAAGATGATCAAGCCCAGATCGATGTAATGATGTTTGAATTAAATTTTAATAAGCTCAGTTTTAAACCGAAAGATGGTACCAAGGTTTATGCCAAAGGCCATGTCAGTACGTATGAACCAACTGGCCGAATTCAATTTTACGTTGAATCCATGGAGCAAGTTGGGATCGGTGAATTGCATGCTCAATTCGTCAAGTTACGTAATAAATTGGAAGCTGAAGGAGTTTTTTCATTACCTAAAAAGCCTTTAGTTAAGTTTCCTGATAGAATTGCAGTGGTAACTAGCCGAAACGCAGTTGTTATTCACGATATTCTGGTAACTTGTAACCGTCGCTATCCACTATGTGTAGTTGATTTATATCCAGCCGATGTTCAAGGAGACGGTGCCAAAGAGTCTATCGTTAGAGCGATGGAGCAGATTGAAAATAGTCCCATTCATTATGATGCATTAATCATTGGTCGTGGTGGTGGATCACTAGAAGATTTGTGGGCTTTTAACGAAGAAATTGTTGTCCGGCAAATTGTCAAAATGGAGATGCCTGTCATTTCTTCAGTTGGACACGAAACTGATGTAACTTTGTCTGATATGGTAGCTGATGTCAGAGCCGCAACTCCAACCGCAGCTGCTGAATTAGCAACGCCAAAGCTGACTGACGTTTTGAACTTTTTAAATCAAACTTGTTCAAGTCTTTATGTAGCGATGAAACACTTGATGGATGCTAAGAAAAAAGAATTAGCTCAATTACAATCATCTTATATCTTGACTGAACCAATGCGTTTATATGATCAAAAAGCGCAACTGTTAGATAGTTTGAAAGAAAGACTAGTAGCCAGTGGTCCGCAAAAGTTGTTAGAGCAATTGCGGAGTAATCATGACTTTTTGACTAAGAGCTTGGTTTCAAATATGAAGCAAGAATTAGAAAGAAAGCGAGCAGAATTTTCTCAATTAAATAAGCAGATGATTGCATATAATCCACTGAAAATGCTAGATCGTGGTTATGCATACACGACTGACTTAGACGGCAATACGCTCACAAGTGTCGATCAATTAAAACCCCAAATGCATTTGAGACTTTACATGCAAGACGGAGAAAGTGAAGTCGAAGTAAAGAAGATTAGGAGACAAGAACATGGCAGAAAAGAATAACTTTGAAGCAGAATTAAAGAACTTGCAAGAAATTGTAAATAATCTTGAAAAAGGGAAAATTCCGCTAGATGAAGCTTTGGACCAATTTAAGGCTGGAATCGAATTATCTCGCAAGCTTGATAAAGAATTGACCAAAGCACAAGAAACCGTGGCTCATTTAATTAATGAACAAGGTCAAAGTTCACCCATGGATGCCTTAGATCGTAACGCTCCAGAGGAAAAATAATGGATTTTCAAGCTTTTAGAGAAAAATGGACTCCTGAAATTGAAGCCTATTTAAATCAGCATGTTAATAGTGAAGTCACTGTAGCCAACTTCAATGAAGTGATGGCTTATTCAGTGATGGCTGGTGGAAAAAGATTACGTCCACTCTTATTTTTAGCGACCATTGACAGCTTAGGCTTGCCAATCGGACAAACAGAACTGCGAATCGCCTGTGGGATTGAATTAATTCATACCTATAGTTTAATTCACGATGATTTGCCAGCAATGGACAATGATGATTATCGTCGGGGACGATTAACAAGTCATAAAAAGTTTGATGAGGCTAGTGCTATTTTGGCTGGGGATGCATTATTACCGATGGGACTTAGCTGGATTAGTGCTAGTCAAAATTGGCAAATGGTTCAAGTGATGGCAGACGCAATTGGTCCTAATGGAATGGCTGGTGGTCAATATCTTGATATTATGACGACTAACAATCCCAAGTATGAACATGATCAAGCAGTCGCCAAGCAAATGGAAGCTTTGAAAACGGGTTGCTTAATTGAAGCAAGTGTGAAGTTAGGTAGCCTTTATGGGGATGCTAGTGACGTTCAAGATCAAAAGCTGATGACTTTTGCTAAAAACTTTGGACAAGCATTTCAAATCTATGATGACCTAGTTGATATCAGTGAAAGTACTGCTGAAGCTGGTAAGGGTACTCATAAAGATGAAGCTCAAGGTAAGAATAATGTTTTGACCGTTTTAGGTAAAAGCAAGAGTCAAACCATTTTGAAAGAACTGATCGATCAAGGGCAAAGTGCAGTTAATGAATATCCAGTTCTTGTCGGCATGTTAGATTTATTGACAAAGGTATTGTAATGGCAAAAGAACGAGCAGATGTCTTGTTAACCAACAAAGGCTATTTTAATTCACGATCGCAAGCACAAAGAGCGATTATGGCAGGCTTAGTGCAGGATCATAATCACCAACGCATTGATAAAAGCGGTACTAAATTTCCTGAAGATGAAACTTTTTATGTTAAAGAAGATGGCAAAAAGTATGTTTCTCGTGGGGGTTTCAAATTAGAAAAAGCTCTGAAGAGTTTTGACATTGATTTAACAGGTTTAACTTGCTTAGATATCGGTGCGTCAACTGGTGGCTTTACTGATGTTGCTTTGCAAAATGGTGCGAAATTGGTTTATGCCTTAGATGTTGGCTATAACCAATTAGCTTGGCAATTGCGGGATGATCCGCGGGTAGTTGTGATGGAAAAGCAAAACTTCCGTTACAGCAAGCCACAAGATTTCTTGGACGGAATTCCCGATTTTGCGATGACTGATGTGTCATTTATCTCATTGGATTTGATCTTGCCACCAATGTACGACATTTTGAAGGATCAAGGGGATGCAGTTTGCTTGATTAAACCGCAATTTGAAGCTGGACCTGAAAATGTCGGTAAGCACGGAATTGTCACTGACCATACAGTGCACGTTGATGTGATTAATCATACGATTGCTAAAGCGAAAGAAATAGGTTTTCAAGTAATTGGCCTTGATTATTCTCCGATCAAGGGAGGTAAGGGAAATATCGAATTTTTGATCCATTTAAAAAAGGATCTAGATAATCCCGGACTAGTTGAACTAGATACCAATGCTCAAGAAGTTGTCAACAATGCAGTAGAAGGATTGTAAAATGCTTATTCAATTAGAAATCGAAAATTTTGCTATTATTGAACATGTTGCAATTAGCTTTTATCCCAAAATGACTGTCTTGATGGGGGAAACTGGTGCAGGGAAGTCCATCTTAATTGATGCTGTATCCTTGCTTTTAGGTAGCCGCGGGCAAAAAGAAATGATCCGCCACGGTCAAGAAAAAGCCTCTATCACTGGGGTTTTTAGCTATGATGAAAAGTCTGAATTAACTAAAATTTTGGACGAATATGGCATTCCCGAAGCTGATGGTGAAATTATCATCAATCGTCAACTAAGTAGTCATGGTCGAAATTTGTTGCGGATCAATGGTCAATTGACAACGATCAATGTGTTGGAAGAAGTGGGTCAATATTTGGTAGACCTGCATGGGCAAAGCGATCATCAACTTCTTTTACAAAAAGCAGCTCAATTACAAATGTTAGACGCTTTTGCAGGGAAAAAGTTGACTAGGCAATTGGCTGACTACCAAGAAACGTATCAAAGTTGGAAAGAGTTATCTAATAAAGTCACTCGACTTAAAGAACATTCGCAAGAATTAGCACAAAAGGTTGATATTTTAGAATATCAGTTGGATGAATTACAAAAAGCTAACTTATCTGATCCAGATGAAGATAACCAATTAGAAGCAGAATTCAAGGATTTAGATAATTTCCAACAAATTGCAGATAATGTCGCATTTTTTGAACAACTTTTTGATGATGATGAAAATGGCTTACAAGCTTTGAGTGCTAAGGCTAGTGATACAGCAAATCAATTAGCTGATGATAGCGACCGCTTTGAAAATTTCCAACAAATGGTTCAAGAAGGTAGTACCGCTTTTAGTGAAGCTCGCCAAGAATTAGAATTAATTTTTGATGAGATGGACTTTGACGAAGATCGTTATAAGCAAGTTGTCTCAAGGTTAGACTTGTTGACTAGCTTAAAGAAAAAGTATGGTCCAACTTTAAGTGATGTCATTGCTTTTCAAACAAAGGTTGCTGGTGAATTATCTGATTTAGATGCAGGGGGCTTTGATCAAGCTAAGCTAGAAAAAGAATTGGCTAAGATCACTGCAGAATTGACTAACAAAGCTGAAAACTTAACTGCCACTAGACAAAAGGCGGCTAAAGAATTGGAAAAGCGAGTTAGTGCTGAATTGTCTGATTTGTATATGGAACATGCCAAGTTTGAAATTGCTCTAACTGACTTAGCTGATTTTGCCAAAAGTGGTTTAGATGAAGTGCAATTCTTGATCGCAGCTAATGAAGGTAGTCAACTTGAAGATTTAGCCAAGGTCGCTTCAGGTGGGGAACAATCTCGTTTAATGCTAGCTTTAAAGGCGGTATTTGCGACAGTAGAACCTGTTGGAACCATGATTTTTGACGAAATTGACACGGGTGTGTCAGGTCGCGTCTCTGAAGCCATTGGACAAAAGATGCGAGAAATTGCGAAAACTAAGCAAGTGATCGCGATTACGCATGCTCCACAAGTCGCAGCAAGTGCTGATCAACGTTACTTAATCGAAAAGACGCAAGCTGATCATGACACCAAGACTAGTGTGAGAGCTTTAGATGACACAGAATCAGTTGAAGCTGTTGCCAGAATGTTAGCTGGTAAAGAATTAACCGATTCAGCTATGAAGAACGCTGCTGAATTATTAGCACAAACTAAAAAAGCAAGGTAATTCCTTGCTTTTTTTATGGAAAATCTACTCGGCAGACATCTTTCACTTTGATTAAGTTAATACGATTTTGTTCATCAACGCGGAAAGCAAATTCTTGTGGGCTAATTCGCTTGATGATTTGGCCGATCCAGATATCACCATTTTGCATTGTTAACATGATGTAGCCACGCTTTAAAAAGGCGGTAGTCAGTGCCATACTGATGAGACGCTTTTGTTGTCCATACACGGTTAGGGCTTTTTTATTGTAGCTAAATAAGTAGTTATAAAATTTAATGATTTTTTGTAAATGCATTGCTTCCTCCATCAGAACATGTGTTTCAAATATGATTATACGAACAAATGTTCAAGAATGCAAGAGAAAATTGAAAATGCTTGAAAAAAGCTAACGGATAGTGCAATATAGAGATATTAGATAATATGGAGCGTGTTATGGTGAAGAGTGGTCTTTTATTAGTTTTATCTGGCCCATCTGGAGTAGGAAAAGGTACTGTTAAATCAGCCATTGTTGAAAAAAAGGTATTTCCCTTTCAATACTCTGTTTCGATGACAACCAGAAAGCCTCGACCTGGGGAAGTTGACGGTGTAGATTATTTCTTTGTAACAAAGGAAAGATTTCAAGAAGCAATTGATAATGATGAATTGCTAGAATATAACGAATATGTAGGTAATTTTTATGGCACACCGATTAAGCCAGTTGAAGAGCAACTTGCTAAAGGCAACGATGTTCTACTAGAAATTGACGTTAATGGTGCAAGAAAAGTCCGTGAAAAGATGCCTGATGGGGTGTTCATCTTTTTAACACCACCAGATATTCATACTTTAAGATCTCGTTTGGAAAATCGCGGCACTGAAAGTGAAGAAGTAATTTTAGGTAGAATTGCTCAAGCTCGCAAAGAGATTTTGGTCATGGAAGATTATGACTATGCCGTAGTTAATGATACAGTGGCCAATGCAGTTAGCCATATTAAGGCAATTGTCGATGCCGAACACGTGAGCGTTAAGCGTGTGATTGATTCATATCGGAAAATGGTTCAGGAGGATTAACATGAGAATTACATATCCATCAATTGATAAATTATTAGACAATGTTGACTCAAGATATTCTTTATCTGTTTTATCAGCTAAGAGAGCTCACGAAATTGAAGCAGGTGAGCCATTAGCACTTGACAAGTACAAGAGTCATAAGGCTGTTGGTAAGGCTTTGGAAGAAATTGCTGCTGGAAAAGTAAAAGGTATTTCACCTAAAGCTTAGTTGAGTCCCATCTTAGATGGGCTTTTTTTATAGTTGGAGGGTACATGATAGCACAAGTAATTGTTGATTTAGCAACCCAAGCGACTGATCGAATTTTTGAATATCATATTCCAGAAGAATTGAGCGATGTTACGGTAGGCTCTCGGGTTTATGTACCTTTTGGTCGGAGAAAACTGCAAGGCTTCGTGGTGGGGATTACCGATAAGAGTTCTTTTACTGGAAAGTTGAAGGACATTGAAATCGTCGTTGATGAACAAGCACCACTGACGCCAGAATTAGTCAGTTTATCGCAAGATATTGCTTATCGAAATTTTTCCTACCGGATTAATATTCTGCTAGCAATGTTGCCTCGGGCTATGCGGGCTAATTATAAAAAGCTACTAATTCAGGAAAATCAGGAGCCAATTGAAATTACCACAAAGACAAATAGTGAAGATCTCAAACATTATCAAAAGCTACTAAAACAAGGCTTGGCGAAGATTGAATATGTAATTGAAGACCAAGTGAAAACAAAGCAGACAATTGAATATGCTTTGACGCTCTCTAAAAGTGAGTATGAAAAATTACCGATTCGAAAAAATGCTCTGCAACAAAAGCAGCTTTTGGCCGATATCTTAGCCGATTTTGAACATTATCCTAAGATTGCTTCAGCTCTGGCGATGATTCCGACACCGACTTTGAAGACTTTTGTGAAAAAGGGCTGGCTGAAGGCGACGAACCAAGAAGTTTATCGTAAGCCCGATTTACCAGTTGAAGTTAAAAAATCTATTGTACCTAATGATGAACAAGCTAACGCAATTGAAAAAATTACTCAGGCTAGTTTAGCTAAGTCTGACCAAGAATTTTTGCTGGAAGGCGTGACGGGTAGCGGGAAGACTGAGGTCTACCTCAATGTCATGGAAAAAGTTTTAAAGTCTGGCAAAAATGCTTTGATGCTTGTTCCAGAAATTTCCTTAACGCCCCAAATGGTCAGCCAAGTTAAAGGACGCTTTGGTGAACAAACCGCGGTTTTGCACTCAGGCTTGTCAGTGGGTGAACGTTATGATGAATGGCGGAGAATTCGCCGTGGCGAAGTTAAGGTCGTCATTGGTGCCAGAAGTGCGATTTTTGCACCGCTAGATAATTTAGGGGTCATCATCATTGATGAAGAACATGAATCTAGTTATAAGCAAGAAGAAAATCCGCGTTATCATGCCAGAGATGTAGCTAAATGGCGGGCTCATTTCCATCATTGCCCAGTTGTCTTAGGAAGTGCCACACCATCATTAAATAGTCGTGCTAGAGCCCAAAAAGGTGTATATGAATTAATTAAACTAACTAAAAGGGCTAATCAAAAGGCTCTACCTGAGGCGAAAATTATCGATTTGAAAAGAACGATGTTCGCTGGCGGACAATTTGATTTATCGCTTGAACTGCTCGATTTAATTAAGGATCGCTTGGCTAAAAAAGAACAAACTATTTTGCTCTTTAACCGGCGGGGGTTTGCTAACTTTTTACTATGCCGGGAATGCGGCTACGTCTTAACTTGTCCCAATTGTGATTTATCCTTGACGATGCACCGGGCAACGAATGCGATGGAATGTCACTATTGTGGCCACAAGGAGAGTATTCCTAAACGTTGCCCAAAGTGTCAGAGCCAGAAATTACGCTTTATGGGTTCAGGTACTGAAAAAGTTGCCGAAGAATTAACTGAATTAGTTCCTGAATTGCGAATTTTGCGGATGGATGTTGATACGACAAGAAGAAAAGGTAGTTATCAAAGAATACTGGATGCTTTTGCCAATCATGAAGCTGACTTGCTATTAGGCACCCAAATGATTGCCAAAGGGTTAGACTTCCCTAATGTTACGCTCGTAGGAGTTATTAATGCTGATACTAGCCTCTGGATTCCAAACTTCAACGCATCAGAGCGGACTTTCCAATTATTAACGCAAGTTGCTGGTCGAGCTGGCCGAGCAGAAAAGACTGGACAAGTAATTATTCAAACCTATAATCCAGATCATTATGCAATTAGTCTGGCCCAAAAGCAGGATTACGAAAACTTTTATCAAAATGAAATGAAGATGCGATATGTCGGTAAGTATCAGCCATTTTATTTCACGACCTTGGTGACAGTTTCTTCTAAAGATCGGACTCAAGCAGCCAAGACCGCTTTTCAAGTCAGAAGACGCTTGAGTATTTTAAAAGATAGCCAAACGATCATTTTAGGACCTACGCCAAGTGCAATTTCACGTATTAAAAACCAATATTATTACCAAATCCTGGTAAAATATAAAAAAGAACCGAAACTATTTGACTTACTTCATCAGATTCAAGATGACAGTCAAAAATTACAAAAAGCAGGTATCTTTGTTGCAATCGACAATGAACCTGAACGAATCATGTAAGGAGCGATTAGATGACATCAGTGATTTTTCTAGGTACACCTCAATTTGCCGTACCCGTACTAGAAGGCTTATTAGCGAAAAATTATGAAGTCAAAGCTGTGGTGACACAACCAGATAAAGCTGTGGGTAGAAAGCGGGTTTTAACTGCTAGTCCAGTTAAAGAATGTGCCCTTAAGCATGACTTACCCGTTTATCAACCAGCAAAATTATCTGGCTCAGACGAATTAGCAGAACTAAAGGCAATGGAAGCTGATTTCTTAATAACTGCAGCCTATGGTCAATTTTTACCAACAAGCTTTTTAAAGAGTGCGAAAGTGGCAGCCGTTAATGTCCACGGATCTCTACTTCCTAAGTATCGTGGTGGGGCTCCAATTCAATATGCCTTATGGAATGGTGACAAAGAAACTGGCGTGACCATCATGGAAATGGTGAAGGAAATGGACGCTGGTGACATGTTCGCTCAAGCTAAGCTTCCAATTGAAGCAACAGATAATGCAGGTACAATTTTTGAAAAAATGTCTTATTTAGGCCGAGACTTACTATTAGAGACGCTTCCTAAAATCTTAGATGGCAGCGTCCACAAAGTTCCCCAAGATACAACAAAGGTTGTCTTTTCACCAAATATCTCAAAGGAACAAGAAAAATTGACACTCGATTTAACAGCCAAAGAAGCTGAAAATCACGTCCGAGCTTTAAATCCAAATCCAGGTGCTTACTTTATGGTTGAAGGAAGCCGGATGAAGGTTTGGGAAGCTCAAGCAATTGATGAAACAACGGATTTGCAGCCGGGCTCATTAGTCAAAAATGACGGTGTCTTCTATGTCGCAATGGCTCAAGGTACAGTACTTGCCTTAAAGAACATTCAACCTAATGGTAAAAAGCCGATGCCAGTCAAAGCTTTTGTTAATGGCTATGGCAAGAAGTTTGCAATTGGAGAAAAATTAATTGATGAATAAAAGTGCCAGACAAATTGCTCTATCAAGCTTGATCAAGGTTTTAAAAAATAAAGCTTATTCAAATTTAACTTTGAATCAAGCTTTTCAAAAAGAAAAATTATCTGAAAAAGATAAGCACTTAGCCACCCGTATTGTATATGGCACTATCCAACATAAACTTTTTTTGGACTATCAAGTCAAACATTTGCTGAAAAGCAAGGTAAAAGATGACTACTTAGTGCCACTATTATGGATGTCAATTTATCAATTGGAATTCATGGATAAGATTCCCGAAAGAGCAGTCCTAGATGAAGCCAACAAATTATCCAAGCAATTTGGCAAAAAATCGCAAGCTTTCCGCTTAGTCAATGGTGTCTTAAGAAACTACTTGCGAACAGGAGCAGTTTTACCAGATCCAGAAAATCAAGTTGCGTTTTTGTCAGTAAAGTATTCTTTTCCTGAATGGCTAGTTCAATATTTCATCAAAAACTTCGGGGATAAGTCAGCAGAAAAGATGTTAGCGAGTTACAACGAAGTCGCTAAAAATAGTGTCAGGATTGTGCGAAAAAATGGCTTTGCAGAATTGGCCAAAGCTGGCTTTGAACCTGAAGAAAGTGCCTTACTAAGGGATGTTGTTTTAGTCAAGCATGGCGGGGTAGTCAACACCGATGCTTTTAAAAATGGTGATGTGACTATTCAAGATGAAGCTAGTGCCATGGTGGTCAAAGCTTTTGACTTCAAAGGCGATGAACAGGTGCTTGATGCTTGTGCTGCCCCTGGCGGTAAAACAATGCAAATTGCGGAAAGTCTAACTAGTGGTCAAGTATCAGCGATGGACTTACATGGCAAGAAGTTGAATTTAATCAAAGAAAATGCCAAAAGACTTGGCGTAGCTGAGAAAGTTAAGACTATCCAAGGGGATGCACGAAAAGATAACGATGCGATAAGCACAAGTTTTGATAAGATCTTGGTCGATGCCCCTTGTTCAGGATTAGGCCTATTACGGCGTAAGCCAGAAATCCGCTACGAAAAAACATATGAAGATATCCAAAATTTAGCGAAGATTCAAGCAGCAATTTTAGAAAAAGTAGTCACATATCTCAAAGCTGGTGGTGAACTTGTTTATTCAACTTGTTCAATTAGTGTTGAAGAAAATGAACAAGTTATCAAAGAATTTGTTAAAGCTCACCCTGAGATGGAATTAGTGAAGTTTCAATGTGGTAAATTAGTAGCAGAAAAAGGAATGTTGAAGATTTTGCCACAACAATATGGATCAGACGGTTTCTTTATTGCTAAGATGCAGAAAAAATAGAAAAGGAGAGATGGGGATGAAAAAATTTAGGTTCCTTCAGCTAGCTCTTGTGCTACTAGCATCGGTTTCAATGACCACGAGCGTTGTTAGTGCTAGTGCCAGTTTTCCGAAAAAGGGAACGCTTGGCAATGCTGGTAAGGCAAGTATACCCAGAAAGTTTCAAGGTGTCTGGTACGGTAAGTACGGCAAGATTGTCTTGAACAAATCAATTTATCAAAGTTTTCCCTATAATAAAAAGTCAAAGCCAGAAACTAGCTTTTTGTTAAAGATGAAGAAGCTACCAAGTGATTTTCATAATCCTAGCAAGAAACATTTGAAGTTAGCCAGAAATTGGATTAGAAGCTATTATGATTCACAATTAAATGCGGTCAATTTCCTTGGTTGGTATCAAATCTCCGGTTTTGGTGAAACTTATTATTACCGCACAGTGACGATAAAGAAGCGGAAGCTACATGTATTGCTGGAAACACCAGGTGGCGATCCTTATGCTAAGGTATATTACAATGTGTACTTTAGAACACCTGGGGATGCGAAAAAGTACCAAAATATTAGTGTGAAGGGGATGCAAAGACCCTAGTAAAAAAAGCACTAAAAGGTGCTTTTTTGTTTTGTAAAATATTTAAATAAGCTAATCAAATTGCTATAATTAAAAAGTTGAAAGATTTGGAGGCTACTAATAAATGAAATTAAAAAAATTGATTAAGTTAACGACAATTGCAGTTGTTTCTTTTGGCTTTTATACTTCATTTCAAAACAATAGTAATGTTGAAGCCAAAACCACTTTAAAGTTTCCTAAAAAAGGTCGTTTAGGAAACGGGGGTAAATTTATTGTTCCTAAGAAGTTCAGAGGAACTTGGTATGACAAAACTGGGAAAATAATTATTGGCAAGTCCACTTACAAGGTCTTTTCAAGCAAAGATAAGTCGGAATCTCACATTTTATTAAAGAGAGTCAAATATCCAAAAGATTTTGGATTTAAGGTTAGTGAAAAACATATTAAAGAAACTAAAACTTGGTTAAGAGCATACTACTATAAAAAAACAGATTATGTTAACTTCTTGTGGTGGTACAGAAATTCAGGTTTTGGAGACACCTATTTCTACAGAACTAAAACAATCAATCATAAAAAGATCAAGATGTTGGTTGTGGGTATAGACCAAGATCCAAGCACTAAGAATTATAGTACAATCATGTTTAAGTCTAAGAAATTAGCCCTAAAATACTCTCATATTCACATAAAGGGTTTCCGCAAATGGTAAAACTAAAAGCACCAACAGGTGCTTTTTTGTTTTGTAAAATACCTTTAAGTTTCAAGCACAAATCTTGCTTTTAATTTCTTAAAAGTATAGAATACTTTGCAAAGCTATACTATATATTCTAATTGAAATATAGTTCACTAGAAAAGGAAGTTATTTATGGAACAACCTGCTCATCGATCTATTGGAAATATTTTCACCAGTGCCTTAATGTCCTTCGTTGGGATTACTTTATTGTCATTGGGAACAGCATTCTTGCGTGGCGGTAATATTGGCTTGGACCCATTTACTGCAGTCAACACGGGGATGTCGACTAAATTACATCTAAGTTTAGGTATTTATCAATTAGCGGTAAACTTGGTAATTTTTGTCTTCATTGTTTTTTTAGATCGGAAAAAGATCGGAATCGGGACAGTATTGAATATGGTGTTAGTCGGCTTTGAAATTCAATGGTTTACTGACATCTACACTCACATCTTTGGCACAAGATTAAATGCGATTATCATTGTCTCAAACTTGATCATCGGCTTATTGCTATTCACTTTAGGCTCATCGATGTATATGGGTGCTGAATTAGGGGTAGCACCTTATGATGCAATTGCACCAATTATTTCACACCGTTTGCACTTACCATATCGGGTAGTGCGGATCGTTCAAGATATCCTCTTCATGCTTGCCGGCTACTTTGCAGCAGGCCCAGTAGGATTAGGTACCGTGATTGTAGCCTTTTTCACTGGACCATTAATTACTTTTTGGGATCAACATGTCAGTGCACCGATGAAGGATACTATCAACGGACTTGACCAAGTACAAAAAGGCAGTGCCAAGATTGGCTATTTGATGACAAACTTTGGTAAGAGTTCTTATAAGCTAGTAAGAGAGTCATACGATTTAACCAAGCTTATGCAACAACGAATCTCTGAGTATTCACCTCAAGACATTGAAGATCAAATGAAGATCACGCAAAAGAATATGAAGATTGCTCAAGCTTCATATGAAAGTTCACTTCGTCGTTATCGGATGTTAAAAGAAGAATTAGATCGAAGAAAACAAGAAAATTAGCAAAAGCACCTGCGGGTGCTTTTTTTGTTGTATGCAAATAGTTTGTCCCCCCCAATAAATATAATATAATTAAACTATAAGGAAAGCGTTACCATTTAATTTTCATTAAAAGGAGTGGTGCTTATGACCAATAAACATCGACTTTTCTATCTAATTATTATTTTTCCACTGATGTTGCTACTATCAGCGTGTCATTTCCAGAATAAAACAGAGCCTGCTCGCTATAGCAAAACTCTTTACTACGATTTTCACACTCGAAAATTAGTGAGATACAACAAAACTGAACAAAGCGGTTCATTTTTGTCAAAGAACAATAATCAATTCCAATATAGCGTTGATTTCAAAAACTTGTTTATCGATGGTAATTCCTTAACTAACAATTTTAGTTTGATTACTCTTGAAAATAATAAAGTGAAAAAGTTAGCTACTTTTCCTAAGAATGAAAGCCTGATTCCTTTTGGGAAAAAAGCTAATAAGATTTATGTGATTCATTCATACTACGAAGCAGATAATAACGAAATTGAAAGTAAGAGACGGATTGCTGTTTATGATATGAAGAGCAAGAAAATTAGTGATTTTAAGAATACTAAGGGCTTGAGCGTAGCCGGGGCAATTAGTAGTGAAAATGTTTACTATACTGTTTACCACAATAAGACGCGAGATTTTTCATTGTTCGAGGTTGATAGAAATAATTTAGCAAGTGTCCCCGTGTTAGTTAAGTCAGGCTTGAAGGACGATAATGTTTTAGTTTATCAAGACCATGTCTTTTATGCAGAAGGCAAGAAATTAGTTTCTGATAATCGAAGCTTTACTAAAAAAGATGATAACTTCTTCTATCATAATTCTTTGATTCAGTTGTACATTAATGATGACAATGAATTGAGTATGAAAATCACTAATTTGAAAACTAATCGTACTTTAGTAGTGAATGACTTTATTGGTGCACGGATTAAAGGCAATATGATGAAAATATGTCTTCCAGGTAAGGTGATCAATCATGAGTTATAAATTGAATTTGAAGGATATCACGAAGAAATATGGTTCGAGAATTATTCTTGATCATCTAGATTTCGAATTTGATAATGATCATACTTATATTATTTCTGGAACTAATGGTTGCGGGAAGAGTACCTTGCTAAATATTATCGCTGGTTATGATCATGATTATGTTGGTGTTTGTGAGACAAATAAGTTGAAGGTAGCTTATTTGTTGCAAGATGATTTGCTTTTTAGAAATCTATCCGTTAGAGAAGATTTATTGCTGCAATTGCACGCCTTGAAGCGGACTGATCTTAGTGCAGTTGATGATGTAGCTGATAAACTGGGCCTGGGAAACTTGCTAAATCATAAGGTGGCTGAGCTTTCAGGTGGAGAGAAGAAAAAAGTAGCTTTGGGGCAAATCATTTTGACGAATGCTGATGTTATTTTGCTCGATGAGCCAACTTCAAGCATTCAAAAAGAATATGCTCAAGAACTCATGGAATTAGTTTATCGTGAGTTTAAAGATAACATTTTAATCATTGCTTCCCATGACAAAATCAATCTGGATGATGAAGCTGTTGTCAAACTTGAAATTAAAGATGGGAGGATGAACTATGGAATATAAGATTTCAAAGTTAATCGCTAATAAGAAGAAATATATATTTCATATCATTATGGCGGTATTTACTTTAATTTCACTGACAATTCCCGTGGTAGGCTCGTTTGCAATGTATCAATATGAGATGACAAAAAGGAATTTCATAGATAATAGACGAGTTAAGAATATTGAGATTTCGACCGCAAATGTTTCAGGCAATAGAGCTCGCAATTTGAATGAAAGTGATTTGACACGGGTTAAACAGCTGTTAAGTGATTCTAAAGTAACGACACATGTATTTGCTGAATATTTTGTGAACTTTGGTATTTCTGCCAAGAATGGTCAAACTTATTTTATTAAGGCTTTTTCAAATGATTATTTTTACCAAAAAATGAGACTGCCTTAATTTCAAAGAATGTGCAAGGTAAGTTGGCATTGGAGGTGCCAATTATCAAAGAAGAATCAGGTGGCTTTGAATCAAAGAAGCTGATTACTAAGACATTCAAAGTTAAGAAAGTGGCAAAGAATAGTGACTTAGATAGTTACTTTAAGAATGGAGAATTAGTTGCTCCAAAGAAACTATATGACCAAATTGTTTCGCTAATGTTTACTGGCAGAAAAGATGTAGTCGGGATCGATAAGATTTTTGTGACCGTCGATTCGATTAAGCATATTAAAACGATAGATAAATATTTGACAGACAAAGGATATAATACGACTAATGCATTTAAGTACTATGATGACTTAGATACAAATGTTGGTAAGATCGTTAACTTTAGTTTAGTAGTCTTGGCAATTTTACTGTTATTAGCAATTTGCTTTTTAGCAGGACTATTCGAATTAATGTTGCGGAATGCAGTCGGTGACATTGCAGTCTTGAAACATCTTGGCTTTGATCAAAAATCTATTACTAAGATTTACTTGTTGCCAATGCGGGATAGAATTTTAATCTCACTATGTATCATTGTTCTTTGCAATTTAGCTTTATACAAGTTTGGCTTGATCCATAGTTTGAGCCAATTAGGAATCTTTGAATGTATAAGCATTTTATTATGTGTGATCATTTTCTTGATTTTGTACATGAGAATTAGACATTATGCCAAGAAAGAATTATTATCGTTGATTAAATTCTATAAGGTTGAAGAATAAAGCACCAAATGGTGCTTTTTATTTTGTGCAATAACTTGAATATACGAAATAGTTTGTTATAATTTTTAAAGTTATTTTGTGAGGAAGATGAATATATATGAAAAAAGTTAGTGTTGCTAAAGCTACAGCATTAGTTCTTGCTTCATTGTCACTTTTAAGTGCAGGTCAAGTTAATGCTGCTAGTTACGTAGCAAAGAATAAGGTTGTTGTTTATAATGCCAAGGGTAAGAAAGTTAAAACTCTCAAAAAGGGTAAGAAGGTTTCTTTAGCTGGCAAGAAGAAAATTAAAAAACGTGGTGTACTTTACCGTATTGCCGGAACTAAGACCTATGTGAAATTAAGTAGCTTTAAAAAAGCAGTTAAGGCTACAAAGAAAGCCAAGGGTCCAATCAAGAGTACTTCAACTGTTAAGAGTGTAGAAGATAGTACTCCATCAGGTACTTTGTACTACTCAGATTATGAAATTCAACAAACAAGAAATTACATTATCAATTACTTAGCAAGTAGCTGGGATGGATATGGTAGTCCTCGTTTAACAGATAAAGGTTTGATGGAAGCTGCTCAAAAGCAAGCTGAATATGCTGCTACTTTAGGTTTAGAAAAGACCCCTGATTTATTAAATCCAAGCATTGTATCTAGTCATGTGACTGAATACAACATTGAAAAGATGTACAATTCTTATGATGCAGATGATTCACAAGCTACTATCAAATTAACTAAGAAGTTGACACCAGCAGAATTAGGTAAAACAATTTTAGATAATAAGTTCCTAGACTTTAATAGCGATAACTATCAATTAATCACTGGTGTTGGTATTGCAGAAACTGTTCAAGGTAAAAAGCATGCTATTCACGTAGATGTACAATCAATTCATTCTGAACATTTTGATAAAGTATACCCAATTTACTTAGATGAAAGTCGCAATAATTAGGCCAAAAGTGGTATATTAGATATGAATGTATATTACGATTTTTGGAGGCCGAGATTGAAAAAGATTGCATTATTTACCGCAGTAACATTGTTGTTTATAGGGGGATGCAGTTCTTCCGTTTCAGCAAATCATGGACGCAAAACTTCCATCATCTACAAAATTCGTAAGCACAAAAAACACAAGAAAATTACTAAATATAAAATGCGTCGTATCAGAAAACCTGGTAGAAGTATTTTTAGATAAAAGATCTGAATTATTTCAGATCTTTTTCGTTTGCTAGTGATTCTATACAAAACACGGCTAGGTTGGTACAATAGATAGATATAAAGAGATTCTATATTATTGACGAGGTTTAACGTGATAGAAACAGCTTATGCATCGAGTATTGGTCGTATTCGTAAGAGCAACCAAGACTTCGTGAAAATATTTAAAAATAGAATAGGTGCAACTCTTGCTATCGTTTGCGATGGTATGGGTGGACATCAAGGTGGGGATGTTGCGTCAACAATGGCTGTGAGTCATTTGGGCCACAAGTTTTTGACGACAGATTTTCGCTCTCTTAGTGCGGCTAAGAAATGGCTTGATGTTGAATTGCGTGTTGAAAATGGAACTATCCTGAATGCTGCTGATCGCTTTTCTGACCTAAATGGTATGGGAACTACAGTGGTTTTAGCTTTAGTTTTAGAAAACACCGTTTTAATCGCACACCTAGGAGATTCTCGTGCTTATAGCTATTCTAATCAAGAGCTTAAGCAAGTGACTGAAGACCATTCTTTGGTGAATGAATTAGTTAAAGCAGGTGAAATTACCCCTGAACAAGCTAAGAATCATCCCCAAAAGAACATCATCACACAAGCGTTAGGTGTTTCTAGCACAATTGACCCAAGTTACGATGAAGTAGCTTTGACACCAGGTACCGTGATTTTGCTATGTACTGATGGTTTGTCTAATTACTTGACTAAGCCACAAATTCAGCAAATTTTGGCTACTCGTGAGTTACCTTTACGTGATCGTTGTCAAAAGTTAATCTCTGAAGCTAACCGATTAGGTGGCGGGGATAATATCACCGTTTGCTTGGTCGAAGTTAAGGAGGGAAGCTCTGATGATAACTAAGGGTTACTTGCTTGGAGAACGGTATCGGATTCTCGAGACCCTAGGTGAAGGTGGCATGGCTAATGTTTATTTAGCCGAAGACATCATTTTGAAGCAAAAAGTTGCTGTTAAGATGTTACGCCTGGACTTAGCTCGTGATATTCATACTGTTGAACGTTTTAAACGTGAAGCTTTAGCCACTAGTGAATTAAGTCATCCCAACATTGTTTCTGTTTTAGACGTTAATGTTGAAACCGATGGACAACCTTATATGGTCATGGAATATGTGTCTGGTCCAGATTTGAAGACCTACATTATGACGCATAATCCAATTCCTTTGACTGAAACAATTGAAATCATGGATCAAATCCTCAGTGCGATGTCATTAGCTCACCGCCGTGGAGTGATCCACCGTGATTTGAAGCCACAAAATATCTTGATGGATAATCGTGGCAAGATTAAAATCGCGGACTTTGGGATTGCTGTTGCATTAAATCAAAGCTCAGTAACACAAACTAATTCAATTATTGGTTCTGTTCACTATATGTCACCTGAACAAACTAGAGGTGGCATGGCTACTAAACAATCAGATATTTATTCATTAGGTGTCATCCTTTATGAATTGTTGACGGGGCAAGTGCCATTTTCAGGTGAATCTGCCATGGCAGTTGCTTTGAAGCATGCTCAAGAAAAGGTGCCAACAATTCGCAAGAATCACCCTGAAATTACTCAAGCTCTTGAAAATGTTGTTTTAAAGGCTATGAGTAAGAATCCAGCAAATCGCTATGCCACAATTGATGAAATGCGTCGTGACTTAGATACTAGTTTGGATCCTAAGCGTATTGGTGAAGCACCATTTGTTGAACCTTCACCAAACAACGAAGAGACCATGATTATTCCTGCCTTAAAGAAGGAAGATTTGGCTCAAGAAGCGGTAGTTAATAGTAAAAAGCCTGAACAACTCAGTACTAGTGTGAAAAAGCATAAGTATTGGTGGGCTTTCATGGGCTTAGCTGGTCTTTTAATCGTGGCACTTTTCGTCTTTGCTTCATGGAATAGTAAGCAAATGGTGACCGTGCCTGATTTAACTAATCAAACTAAGGCAGAAGCTCGTTCACGCTTGAAGTCCGTTGGCCTTCGAATGGGTGAAGTTTCCTATAAGACCAGTTCTAAGTATAGTGCTGGTAAGGTGTTGAGCTCATTGCCATCTGCCGGTAGTAAAATTGCTCGAGGCAAGAGCGTCGATATCGTCATTGCCAGAGCTCAAATGGTGACGATGCCGAATGTGATTGGGCAAAATGTGAATGACGCTGTTGAAACTTTGGAAGCGATGGGCTTCACCGTTAAACGGACCTATGTCGTTTCAACGACTATTTCTAAGAACTCCATCGTTGATCAAAGTATTATGGCTGGTACACGGGTTAACCCTAAGAAGACTGCTGTTAAATTAATGATTTCTAAGGGTAAGCCAGTTGATCCTAATGAATTTAAGATGGCTGATTTAACTGGTAAGAAACTATCTGAAGCAAGAGATTATGCTAATGAAAAAGGTTTGAACTTAAAGATTAAGTACGAAACCTCAGAATCTGTAGATTCTGGTGACATTATTTCTCAATCATTGGATGCTGGCAGCAAAGTTCACCGAGGCGACGATTTAACTATCGTTGTTTCAAAGGGATCAAATGCTGATAATACTGTTACTAAGGAATTCTCAGTCAGCTATGATGATTCAGCCGACAATGATGATGATCAAGATACTAACTCATCAAAGGGTAATCACATTAAGATTTACATCAAAGATGATAATCACAGCATTGATGATGTATACCGTGATACTTATATTAAGAAAGATACTGATTTCTCAATTCCATTCACTTTGGCAAAGGGATCAGGTTATATCCGCATTGAACAAGATGGTCAGACAATTTTAGATGAAAAGGTTACTAAGTAATGGCAGAAGTTAAAGGAATTGTGATTGGCTTAATTGCTGGCTATTACGACGTGAAGGTTGATCAAAAGGTGATTCGGACTCGTGCTAGAGGCAGTTTGCGAAAGCTGAAGACCAAGCCTAGCGTTGGTGATAATGTCGTCATTCAAGTCAATGAACAAGGAATCGGCTATTTGCTAGATGTGTTACCTCGAAAAAATTCACTCGGACGACCTAGTGTTAATAATGTCGACCATGTATTACTTGTCATGTCGATTGTTGAACCAGACTTCTCAGTGACTTTACTTGACCGCTTTTTGACTTACTTTGCCTGGCAAGGGGTGAAAGTGACCCTTTACCTTTCTAAAACTGACTTGGTAAATGAAGAACAATTGGCCAAAGTACAAGCTGAATTAGCTTATTATCAAAGAATTGGCTATCAAGTCTTTATTGATAAAACTGAGTTAGAAAAATGGATGTTAGCTAATTTAAAGCCCGATGAAATCTGGACTTTGGCTGGACAATCTGGTGCTGGTAAGTCAACACTGTTGAATAGTTTAAAAGCTGACATTCAACAAGAGACTGGTGAAATCTCAACAGTCTTGAATCGTGGTAAGCACACGACAAGAAAAGTCGAATTGTTCAATTATGGAGATGGCTTAATTGCTGACACTCCAGGTTTTTCATCAATCGATTTTTCAAGCATGAAAATTAATGATCTTGCTAATTGTTTCCTTGAATTCAAGCAATTTGGGGACTGCAAGTTCCGTGGGTGCCAGCATCTAAAGGAACCAAAATGCGTAGTCAAAGATGCTGTTGCTGCTGGTCAAATTTTGCAAAGTCGCTATGATAATTATTTGGCTTTGCGTAGTGAGATTGAAAATGGTCGTATACCTGAATATAAGAAAAGAGGGTAAGAAATGATTGCTCCTTCAATTTTAAATGCTCCTAGTTTAACTTTAGGTCAGAGTTTATCTGAGATGAAAGCTGCTGGGATTAAACGAATTCATGTCGACATCATGGATGGTCATTTTGTGCCAAACTTGTCCTTTGGACCTGAATTGGTAGCAAATATGGTTAAGCAATTTGATTTTGAAATTGAAATTCATTTAATGAGTACTGCTTTAGAGAGCATGGTGCCTGCTTTTCTTGACGCTGGAGCTGATTTGGTATTGATTCATTACGAAGCTGGCAGTGAAAGTGAAGTAAAAAAAGCCATAAAGGCTTGTCATGATGCTGGCAAGAAAGCTGGTTTAGTCTTAAATCCAGCAACGCCAATTAGTGTTGTTGACGATTTTCCAGCTTTGGATCAAGTCTTATTGATGTCAGTAGTACCAGGCTTTGGTGGCCAAGCTTTCATTGAAGCTACGCTAGATAAAATTGCTAGTCTTCATTCTAAATATCCTGATTTACCAATCGAAGTTGATGGGGGAGTTAAGGATAATAACATTCGAGCATGTTTTGATCATGGAGCAAGTATTGCGGTCGTTGGTTCATTTTTGTTTAAAGATGAATTAGCCAAGCAAGTGAAAAAGTTGGAGCAACAACTAGCATGAAAGCATTAGCAGTTTTAGGTGGTCCAGTTAATTTATGGCCACAATTAACTAAATATGATTTGATGATGGGTGCCGATCGTGGTGCCCTCTTTTTGAAAGAAAAGGGAATTATTGCTGACTTAGCGATTGGTGACTTTGATTCTTTATCCAAACAGGAATTTAAAGATTTAACTAATCAGGTTCCTGATGTGCGAATTTATAATCCAGTTAAGGATTTAACTGATTCAGAAGAATTGATTAAGGCGGCTTTTATTGATTATGGGGTAGACTATTTGACCATTATTGGCTGGTCTGGGGCTCGTTTTGACCATACTCAGGTTAATTTCCACTTGCCATGTCGATTCCCTGAATATGCCGAAAAAATCAGTTTATTGGATAAAAATAATTTGATTCATTATTATTTGCCAGGAAAACATCAAGTTAAACTTGAAGCAGGCTTTAAATATTTTGGGATTTCCTGTCTGACTAAAGTAAAGCAGCTTGAGCTTGCTGGTAGTAAATATGAATTAGCAGCAACTGATATTGAAAAAGCAATGACATTTTCTTCCAATGAATTTGTCGGTGATAGCTTTTCTTTAAGTTTCAGTGAGGGGAGAGTCGCCGTCATTTATTCACATGATTAGACAAAAACAAAAAGAGCAGATCTTAGATCTGCTCTTTTTAGTTGAGATTTAGGTAATTTCTGCTAATTAATATTAGCTGAATTAGACACGAGTAACTTTTCCAGACTTTAATGTCTTAGTTGAAACCCAAACACGCTTTGGCTTGCCGTTAACAAGAATGCGCACTTTTTGAAGGTTTGGCTTCCAAGCACGACGACTGGAATTCATAGCGTGTGAACGCTTGTTACCAAAGGTTGTCTTTTTACCTGTAAGAAAATCTTTTGCCATTTGCTAAACCTCCTTTGTTGAGTTACATACTTAATTACTTTACCATGGACTTAATGAATATTCAACACTAAACAAGAATTTTTAGAAATTGGAATTTATTTGTTAGTCTTTTACGGACTATGTTAAAATATTTTTATATAGAAATCGCAACATATGGAGGTATATCATGGCTGTTAAGATCAAAACGAAATATGGTTTGATTGACGTTTCTAATAACGTTGTTGCTACTGTAGTAGGTAGTGCTGCGACATCAAATTACGGTGTAGTAGGTATGGCTTCTAAGAATGCTATTAGAGACGGCTTTGATGGTATTTTAAATAAAGCTAATTATAAAAAAGGTGTTGTGGTAAAATCTGATGCAGACGATGTAACCGTTGATGTTAATATTATTGTCGGCTACGGCTTGAAGATCTCAGAAGTAAGTCGCAATGTCCAAGACAGTGTTAAATATAACTTGAAGAGCCAATTAGGTATTCAAACTAAGGCGGTTAACGTTATTGTCCAAGGCGTCAAATTACTTGATGAATAATCACACGCAAAAGGGGTTTATATTTTGAAACAAATCGATAGTCAACAATTTAGAAACATGGTCCGACTTGCTGCAAATCGGATGCAAAAAAATGCTGAATATGTTAATTCATTAAACGTCTTTCCAGTTCCTGATGGTGATACTGGTACCAACATGAACCTCACCATGGAAAGTGGTGCTAAAGCCGTTAATGAAAACGATAGCGAAGCAATTGGTGACTTAACTACTGCTTTATCAAAGGGTATGCTTTTGGGTGCCCGTGGTAACTCAGGTGTTATTACTTCTCAATTATTTAGAGGTTTTTACAAGGCTACTGAAGGTAAAAAGACTCTTAATGCTCAAGAATTAGCAAATGCTTTTGCTAACGGGGTAGCTACTGCTTATAAGGCTGTGATGAAGCCGGTTGAAGGTACTATTTTGACTGTTGCTCGCGTGGCTAGTGAATACGGTAATGATGCAGCTAGTGAAACAGATGATGTTTCTGAAGTTATGACCGCTATTGTTAACGGAGCAAAAGTTTCATTGAAGAAGACTCCTGAACAATTGCCTGTCTTAAAGCAAGTTGGGGTAGTTGACTCTGGTGGTCAAGGTCTTTTATTCATTTACGAAGGTTTCTTAGAAGGACTTATGGGTGATAAGTTCACTGATGTCTACCAACCTGATGAAATCGAAATGGATCAAATGTTGAGCAGTGCTCACACCCAATCTTCAGCTGCTAGCCAATTAGCTACACAAGATATTGCTAATGGTTACTGTACTGAAATGATGGTTAAGCTTGACGGCTCTAAAGAAAACTTCGACCTTGATAACTTTAGAGCTTACTTATCAGAATTAGGTGATTCATTATTAGCTGTTTCTGATGGTGAAGTCGCTAAGGTTCACGTTCACACCGAACACCCAGGATTAGTTTTCTCATACGGTCAAAAATTCGGTGAACTTGGTAAGATCAAGATCGACAACATGCGGATTCAACACGAAACCATCGTTGACCATGATGAAGCTAACCAAGAAGCTGTTGACTTCGCTGTAATTGCTGTTGCTTCAGGTAATGGTGTTCGTCAATTATTCGAAAGTATCGGTGTTAACAGAATTATTTCTGGTGGTCAAACTATGAACCCATCAACTGCCGATATTTTGGAAACCATTAAGAATTCTGGTGCTAAGAAGGCAATTATTTTGCCAAACAACGGTAATATCATCATGGCTGCCAAGCAAGCTGCTGAAGTTAGTGATATCCCTGTTGGCATCGTTCCAAGTAAGACTATTAGTCAAGGTTTAACAGCTATGCTTGCCTTCGATGAAGATGCAGAATTATCAGACAATGTGGCAGCTATGACTGAAGAATTGGCTAACGTTGTTTCTGGTGAAATTACCAAGGCTAACCGTGATACTGAAATTAACGATGTTGAAGTTCACAAAGATGACTACATTGGTATGATTGACGGTGACCTTAAGGTTGATGATCCTGATTTAATCAATGCTACTAGCTGGATGATTGAAGAAATGCTTGATGAAGACTCAGAAATCGTTACTTTGATCTTTGGTGCTAATAGCTCAGAAGAACAAGCTAAGGAAGTTGTTGCTAAGCTTGAAGAAAAGCATGATGACCTTGAATTTGAAATTCATGATGGTGGTCAACCAGTTTACGATTTCTTAGTTTCAGTTGAATAGGAAATAAATATGTCAAAGTCAGTTTTTGAACCAATTACAAACCTCAAAGGTGTCGGTAAAAAGACGGCTGATAATCTAGCAACGCTCGATTTACATAGCGTCTATGATTTGATTTACGACTTTCCTTATCGTTATGACCAACTAGTCATGATGTTGCCTAGTGAGGTCGCAGATGGTGAAAAAGTCGTCTTCAAGGGTTTAGTGGCTACTGATCCCGTTGTCAGTCGTTTTGGCTATAAAAAAACTCGACTTAACTTTAAATTGCAAATTGATCGTGAGATAATCATGATCAATTTTTTTAATCAACCTTGGATTAAGCAACAAGTTGAAGTTGGTCAAGAAATTGCCATCTATGGTAAATATGATGCAGGTCGGCAAAGTATGACTGCCTTCAAAATTGTGGCAAAGGCTAGTTCAGATAAGTTAAGTCCCATTTATTCTGTAAATCGGCATTTTCGCCAAAAAACGCTTGCTCGTCTAATTGAACAAGCGGTCAATGAGTATGAAGATGCCTTGCCAGAGGTAGTTCCAGATTGGTTACGTGAAAAATTCAAATTGCTTTCTGAACAGGAAATCGTTTTTGGCATGCATTATCCAGCAGATTTGAATCAATTGAAATTGGCGGAACGAAGTGCCATTTTTCGCGAATTTTTCATTTTTCAAATGCAATTAGCTATGCTTAGTCAGGCTAATTACAATGAGCAAGGGATTGGCAAAGCTTATGACAAAGCTGAATTAAAACAGTTACAAGCTATTTTGCCATTTACTTTGTCAACTGATCAAAAAAAGGCGATCAAAGATATTCTGGAAGATTTAGCTAGTGAGAAAGTGATGCACCGTTTATTAGAAGGTGACGTTGGTTCGGGGAAAACAGTCGTTGCTTTATTTGCCATTTATGCTGCAATTACTGCTGGCTATCAAGTGGCATTACTTGTGCCAACCGAAATTTTGGCTAGCCAGCATGCTCAGAAATTACAAAAGATTTTGGCTCAATTTGGCGTGCATGCAGCTTTATTAACGGGTAGTACTAAGCCTAATGAGAAAAAAGAAATTCTCAATGAGCTTGAATCAGGCATGTTGAATTTAATCATTGGAACTCATGCCTTACTAGAAGATAATGTGATTTTTCGTCAATTAGGGCTAGTGATTATCGATGAACAACACCGTTTTGGAGTAGAACAACGGCAAAAACTAATTAATAAGGGTAATAATCCCGATATTTTGGTGATGACAGCCACGCCAATTCCTCGGACTTTGGCTTTGTCGGTTTATGGAAATTTAGACGTGAGTGAAATCCACGAATTGCCTAGTGGTAGAAAGCCTGTCACCACGACTTACGTTTCACCCGATCAATTGTCCTACGTTTTTAAGCAAGTTCGACAAACAATTGATCAAGGTCAGCAAGTTTACGTTGTCGCACCATTAATTAGCGATTCAGAGTTAGATTTAACTAGTGCTGAAATGGCTTACGATTTATTCAAAAATGAATTTTCGGTGCAAGAAGTTGCCTTACTTCATGGACAAATGCCTGCCAAGGAAAAAGCAACTATCATGGATGCTTTTACAAATGGTGAAATACCAATTTTAGTGGCAACTAGCGTCATTGAAGTTGGGGTGGATGTTCCTAATGCCAGTTTGATGGTCATTTTTGATGCAGATCATTTTGGCTTAAGTCAATTGCATCAGTTACGTGGACGAATTGGACGGGGCGAGTTTGCCAGCCAATGTATTTTGATCGCTAACGCAAAAACAGATGCTGCTAAAGCACGACTTGAGATAATTACCAAGAGTCATGACGGCTTTTTACTAGCTCAAGAAGACTTGAAGCTTCGCGGTGAGGGTGATTTGTTCGGCAAGGCTCAATCGGGTCTTCCTGAATTTAAGGTCGGTAATATTGTTAAAAATTATCGCACCCTTGCTGCTGCCAAAGAAGTGGCTCAAGAAATTATTAAGGCTGATCCCGAATTAAAGCTAGCTGAAAATCAGCCTCTAAAATCTGTGTTAAAATATAAAGCAATAAACCAAAGTCAAGAATAGGTGAAATTTATGAAAAAAATTGCCATTGATGCAATGGGCGGAGAAAACGCTCCACAAGCAATTGTTGAAGCAGCTTTACAAGCTTTGCCTGAGCTAGGAGATAAGGAACTTTTACTTTTTGGTGATGAAAAACAATTAAAGGCTCTTGTCCCAAGTGACAAATTAGGAAATGGCATTGAAATTATTCCAACCACAGAAGTCATTTTAGATGAAGATGAACCTGTGAAGGCAATCCGAACAAAGAAAGATGCCTCAATGGTTGTGGCTGCTAGATATGTTAAAGAAGGCAAGGCTGATGCTTTATTGAGCCTTGGTAATACCGGAGCATTGCTTTCTTGTGGTATTTTTATCATTGGCCGGATGAAAGGCGTTGCTCGTCCAGGTTTAATGCCAACTTTGCCTGCTTTAAATAGTAGTACTGGCTTCAATATGCTTGATGTTGGTGCCAACGCTCAAAGTAAGCCAGAATACCTCGTTAAATGGGCTCAAATGGCGAATGCTTACGTTGAAAAAATTAAGGGCATTGATCATCCAAGAGTTGCTTTACTTAATAATGGGGCGGAATATGATAAGGGTGACGACTTGCACAAAGAAAGTTACCAATTATTAAAAGAAACTGATTTGAACTTTATCGGTAATATCGAAGGTAATGAATTGTTGCAAGGTAAAGCAGATATTGTTGTCACAGACGGCTTCACTGGAAATGCATCACTGAAGACGCTTGAAGGTACAACGCGGACACTTTTATCATTATTGAAGTCTTCTTTATTAGAAAATGGTATAATTGCGAAGTTAGGTGCGTTAATGATTAAAAATGCTTTGCAAGACATGCGGAGCAAATTTGACGTTGACGTCTACGGTGGTGCTGTTTTACTTGGACTTGAACATCCAGTAGTTAAAGGCCACGGAAATTCAAAGAAACGGACAATTTACTACACGATTAAGCAAGTTTCCGATATCTTGGATAAGGATTTAATCGCTAACTTTAAAATTGCCCTAGGTGAAGGAGAAAATCATGACTGAAACTGAAATTTTTGAAAAAATTAAAAAGCTATTAGCTGAAAACTTTGATGTTAAGGCTGATGAAATTACCATGGACACTAATTTTAAGAATGATCTAAACGCTGATTCCATTGACTTAGTTGAGTTCATCATGAACATGGAAGATGAATTTGGAAATGAAATTGCGGATGAAGATGCAGAAAAATTACACACCGTTAAAGACGCTGTGGCGTACATTAGCGAACATATTAAATAAATTTAAAGGCGTATTTAGTTGCAAATACGTCTTTTTTTGATTACAATAATTAAAAAATAAATTATTTCTTAAAAAGATAAGAAGAAGGATGGAGGAATGACCGTGGAAAAGCAGAGTGACCTATTATTAGACATCCAACACCTGCACACAGGTTATCGTTTGCAAGGTAAGTTCTACGATGCTGCTGATGATGTTAATCTAACATTAAAGCGTGACGAAGTACTTGCCATTGTTGGTGAATCCGGTTCTGGTAAGAGTACAATTGCTTCTAGCATTATCGGTTTATATGATAAAAAGAATACGCGTGTAACTGGAGACATCATGTATGATGATTTGAATCTAGTTGGACTTAATGTCGACTTATTCAACAAAATTCGTGGTGACAAGATTGGAATGATTTTCCAAGATCCATTATCCAGTTTAAATCCATTAATGCGTGTGGGTGACCAAGTAGCTGAAACATTGCTTTATCATACAAACCTTAATGAAAAGGAACGTAAAGAAAAAGTCATTCAGCTATTTTCTCAAGTTGGTATTCCAAACCCAATTAAGTTATATCAAAATTATCCTCACGAATTATCTGGTGGTCTTCGTCAACGTGTAGTTATCGCCATGGCAATTGCCTGTGAACCAGAAATTATCATTGCTGACGAACCAACAACTGCTCTGGACGTAACGATTCAAGCACAAATTCTTGATTTGTTGAAGGACATTCAAAAGAAGTCTCACTCAGGAATTATCTTGATCACTCACGACTTGGGTGTTGTGGCAGAAACTGCTGATGAAGTTGCAGTTATGTATGCTGGTCAAGTGGTTGAAAAGGCGGATGTTAAGACTATTTTTGAACATCCATTACATCCATACACTCGTTCATTGTTGAACTCAATGCCTCAACTTGAAGGTCTTGACGATGATGAAGACTTACACGTTATTCAAGGTACTGTTCCTTCATTGAAGAACATGCCTAGAACGGGTGACCGATTCGCAGAAAGAATTCCTTGGATCCCAGAAAGTGCTCACGAAGCTGATCCTAAGATGCACGAAGTTGAACCAGGACACTTTGTCAGATGTACTTGCTGGAAGACATTCCATTTCCAAGATGAAGCAGAATAGTTGAGGGGAAAATATGGCTAAAGAAATCATTCAAATAAAAGATTTAAAAGTTCATTACCCTATCAGAAGTGGTTTCTGGAACAGAATCACTGATTATGTTAGAGCTGTCGATGGTGTCAACTTTACTATCCATGAAGGTGAAACTTACGGATTAATTGGTGAATCTGGTTCAGGTAAATCTACAACTGGTAAGGTAATTGTAGGTGTCGAAAAAGCAACTAGTGGTCAAATTCTTTACAAGGGAGAAGACATTACTAAAGCTTCAGTTCGTCGCAAGTTAAACTACAACAAAGATGTTCAAATGATTTTTCAAGATTCAATGTCAAGTTTGAATCCTAGAAAGCGTATCGAAGACATCATTGCTGAACCTATCCGTAACTTTGAAAACTTAACAACAGATCAAGAACGTGACCGCGTTCAAGAATTGTTAGACATTGTTGGGATGCCAAGTGATGCAATTTACAAGTTCCCACATGAATTCTCTGGTGGTCAAAGACAAAGAATTGGGGTTGCTCGTGCTGTAGCAACTAACCCTAAATTGATTGTTGCCGACGAACCAACTAGTGCTTTGGACTTGTCAGTTCAAGCTCAAGTTTTGAACTTCATGAAGAACATTCAACAAATGTACGGCATTGCTTACTTGTTCATTTCTCACGACTTGGGTGTTGTTCGCCACATGTCTAAGAATTTAGCAATCATGCACAGAGGTCGTTTGGTAGAACTTGGTAAGAGTGATGATATTTACAATCACCCAGTTCACATCTACACTAAGCGTTTGTTGTCAGCTATTCCTGACGTAGATGTTTCTCACCGTGAAGAACATAAGAAACATCGTTTGGAAGTTGAACACGAATTCTTAGAAAGTCAATCTAAGTGGTATGACAAAGATGGCCTCGTTTATCCTTTAAGACAAATTTCAGACAGTCATTATGCTGCTTTACCACCTGAAGGGGCAGCTGAAGAAAAGGAGCGTGATTAAAGATGTGGAAAACGGTTTTACGAAGAGTCTTGATCATGATTCCGCAATTGATTTTGCTAAGTATTCTTGTGTTTATGTTAGCCAAGATGATGCCAGGGGATCCATTCTCAGGAAGCATTAACCCTAACATGGACCCTAAGACGATTGAACACTTGAAGATGAAAATGGGATTATATGATCCATGGTACATTCAATATGGTCGTTGGATTGGTAACTTATTCCACGGTAACCTCGGAACTAGTTACATTCAAAACGTACCAGTTCTTTCATTGATTGCCGATCGTGCTCAAAACACTTTCTGGTTATCACTTTTAACTACTTTATTAACTTACGGTATTGCACTTCCTTTAGGTATTACCGCAGGTCGTCACCAAGATGAATGGCAAGATACTACTATTCAAATCTTTAACTACATTACTTTTGCAATTCCAGGATTCGTATTCTACATCCTTGGTATTTGGCTATTTGGTTTCATTCTTGGTTGGTTCCCAATCAGTGGTTCTGTTTCAAACAGTGCATCTGGTTTCTTTGGAACAACCATGAGTATGATTTACCACATGATTTTGCCAGCAATCCTTTATGCAAGTATCGCTACTACAGGTATCGTTCAATACTTGCGTACCGGTATTGTTGATAACAAGGTTGAAGATTACGTTAGAACAGCAAGAAGTAAGGGTGTTCCAGAAAAGGTTGTCTTCAACAAGCACATTTTGAGAAACTCTCTTTTACCAATTGCAGCTTTCTTAGGTAACACTATTACAGGTTTGCTTGGTGGTTCAATGATCATTGAAACAGTTTTCTCATTCCCAGGAATGGGTAAGTTGTTCCTTGATTCAATTTCACAACGTGACTACCCAACATTAACTTCATTAATTCTTTTGTTCGGTATCTTAACTCTTGTTGGTAACTTACTTTCAGATATCATCATGAGTATTGTCGACCCAAGAATTAGAATTCAGTAAGGAGGATAGAACATGGCTGAAAAGAATACTAAAAAAGATCAAAACAAGAAGCCATCACTTCCACCTTCTGGTTTTAGTGTTGTGTGGAAAGAAGTGTGGGGTAACTGGGCTTCAAGAATTGCGTTTATCATTATCGTCGCAATTTTATTAATTACTTTTGTTGGTTCATTATTCTTTAATCAATCAAAGGTAGCAGAAATCAACATTTTGGATTCATATGTTGGTTGGTTTACAAATGGTCACATCTTCGGTACTGATGATGGTGGTCGTGACGTTTTAACAATGATGATCGTCGGTGGACGTAACTCAATCATGATTGGTTTGGGTGTTACTTTCTTAACTGAAGTCATCGGTTTGTTAGTTGGTTTGATCGCTGGTTACTACGGTGGTATAGCCGACAACGTTATCATGAGAGTTGTTGACTTCTGGCAAGTTTTGCCAAGTACTCCAATTATCATTGTTTTGATCACTACATTAAAGAGCTACAACAGCGTAACTTTAATCTTATTGATCACTTTGTTTGGTTGGACAACAACTGCCAGATACTTTAGATCATTCATTTTGACTCAAAGAGAACGTGAATATGTTTTAGCATCTAAGACTTCAGGATCTTCTAATTTACGGATCATGTTTAGAGAAGTTTTACCTAACATTACTTCAATGATTATCATCGACGTAGTTTTAGGAATTGCCGGAAACATTGGTATTGAAACTGCACTTTCATTCATTGGATATGGTTTGCCAATTTCAACACCATCACTTGGTACTTTGATTGGATTCGCTAGTGACCCAGTTAACGTTATTAACCGTCCATGGTTATGGTTGCCAGCTACAATCTTGTTGTTGATCATTTCATTGAGTATTAACTACATTGGTAGAGCAATTCAAAGAGCTGCCGATGCAAGACAACGTGAAAATTAAAAATATTTAAACTCGATTTATTACTGAACCTGTCGCCGTTTCGATAGGTTCTTTTAATATGTTCAAACTTTTTTCTAACAAAAAAATGAAAAAATGCTTGCAATTATGAAAGCACATGTTAATATATACTTATTAGATATATCCAGAGATGGAGGGAAAAATATGAAAGTATATAAGACATTAAGTACAATTGGAGTTGTATCTGCAGCAGCTGTAGCTTTAGTTGCTTGTGGTAAGTCTGGAGATAACAGCAAAGATTCAGGTTCAAAGGATGCTAAGAAGTTAGCTACTGCTGTTCCTAAGAAAGCAATTAAAGATGGTGGTACTGTTACAGTTGCCGAATTAACTGATACACCATTTACTGGTATTTTTAACGAAGGTTTATCAACTTCTGCAACTGACAGTGACTTGATGAGTCCTGGTGCAGAATCATTGTTCGACACAGATGACAACTACAAGATTACTGACAATGGTCCAGCAACTTTCAAATTAGATAAATCTGCTAAGACTATTACTATTGAAGTTAAAAAGGGTGTTAAGTGGTCAGATGGTAAGCAAGTAACTGCTAAGGATGTTGAATATTCTTACGAAATCGTTGCTAACAAGGACTCTGGCTCACAACGTTACACTGGTTCTTTAGCTAACGTTGTAGGTTTAGCAGAATACCACGCAGGTAAGAGCAAGACCATTTCTGGTATCGATTTACCTGATGGTGACAACGGCCGTAAGGTAGTTATCCACTTTAAGCAAATGAAGCCAGGTATGTACCAATCAGGTAACGGTTACTTCTTGGAATTTGCTTCACCATACCACTACTTAAAGGACGTTGCCTTTAGTAAGTTAATGAGTTCAGACAAGATCCGTAAGAGCCCATTATTCTTTGGTCCTTACAAGTTGAGCAAGATCGTTCGTGGTCAATCTGTAACTTGGGTACCAAACAAGTACTACTGGCGTGGTAAACCACACTTAGACAAGATTACTTACTCAGTATTGTCACCAAACTCATCAGCTCAAGCTATCAAGAGCCACAAGTTTGACGAAATTAGTGTTGTTAACTCACAATGGAAGCAAGTTAAGGGTACTAAGGGCTACAACTTCATCGCTGCTAAGCCTTTGTCATACAGCTACCTTGCATTTAAGGTTGGTAAGTACGACACTAAGAAGGGTGTCAGTGTAATGGACAAGAATGCTAAGATGAACAATCAAGCATTACGTCAAGCCATTGGTTACGCTATGAACATTGACGAAGTTTCACAACACTACACTCAAGGTTTGTCATTCCGTTTGAAGACTTTGATTCCTGACAGATTCAAGAACTTCTACAACTCAAAGATCAAGGGTTACTACTACGACTTGAAGAAGGCTAACAAGTTACTTGATGACGCTGGTTACAAGAAGAAGGGTACTTACCGTGTACAACCTAACGGTAAGCCATTGACTATCCACTTGGCAGCTATGACTGGTACCTCAAACCAAGAAGCTATCATCCAAAACTACATCCAACAATGGAAGAAGATTGGTTTGCACGTAGTCTTGACTGGTGGTCGTTTGATCGAATTTAACTCATTCTACGACAAGGTTGAAAAGGATGACCCATCAATCGATATGTTCTTCGGTGGTTGGAGCCTTTCAAGTGAACCATCACCAAAAGACCTTTACAGCAAGGAAGCTCCATTCAACTTCTCACGTTTCGTTACTGCAGAAAACACTAAGTTGTTGAATGAAATTGACTCAGACAAGGCCTTCAACGAATCATACCGTGCTGAAAAGTTCAAGGAATGGCAACAATACATGTATGAACAAGCTTACGTAATCCCAACTACTAACGGTTACAGCATCGATGCTGTTAACAGCAAGTTGACTGGCGTTTACGCAAGCAAGCCATCACTTGGTAACCAAGCATGGTACCTAGTAGGTTACGCAAAATAAAACATAAAAATTATCTTTCTTAATTCCAATATATTATCTACAATAAATCTCATTAATTAAAAGCAGGCGAATTGTCTGCTTTTTTCTTTTTATCTTAAAATTATTACGATAAGTTAAATATCCTAAAGATAGTTGAAAGTCCCTTGTTGATTGAAAATGAAAGTTTTATGATAAAAAACATATTATTAATCACCCAGAGGAGGGATTATATGAAACTATTCAAAAACATAGGTACAACCGGAGTGGTTTCAATGTCAGCGTTGGCATTGGCTGCTTGCGGACAGTCAGGAAAATCAACAAGTTCATCTGGTTCTAAGGAAGCTAAAAAATTAGCTTCGCAAGTTCCAGTTAAAGCCATTAAAGATGGTGGAACGGTGACAGTTGCTGAATTAACTGATACACCTTTCACAGGAATTTTTAATGAAGAATTGAACACCTCTGCTATTGATGCTGATTTGATGAGTCCTGCTTCTGAAGGTTTGTTTGACACAAATGAATCTTACAAGATCAACAATAAAGGTCCTGCAACTTTCAAATTAGATAAAAAAGCCAAGACAATCACTATTCAAATTAAGAAGGGTGTTAAATGGTCAGATGGTAAGCAAGTTAATGCTAAAGACATTGAATACGCTTATGAAATCGTTGCTAATAAAGGTACTGCTTCACAAAACTATACTGGTTCATTAGCCAATATTGTAGGTTTAGCAGAATATCACTCAGGTAAAACAAACACCATTTCAGGAATTGACATGCCTGATGGTGAAAACGGCTTGAAGGTGGTAATTCACTTTAAGCAAATGAAGCCTGGTATGTATCAATCAGGAAACGGCTACTTCCTTGAAAATGCTGCTCCATATCACTATTTGAAAGATGTGCCATTTTCTAAATTGATGAGTTCTGATAAGATTCGGAAAACTCCAATGTTCTTTGGCCCTTACAAGATTAGTAAACTGGTCCGTGGTCAATCAGTCACTTGGGTGCCTAACAAGTATTACTGGCGTGGTAAACCTCACCTAGATAAGATTACTTACACCGTTTTAACACCTAATTCATCAGCTCAAGCTATTAAGAGTAAGAAGTTTAATGAAGTTTCTGTTGTTAACTCACAATGGAATCAAGTTAAAAATAGCAAGAATTATAACTTCATTGCTGCCGTTCCATTGTCTTACCGTTACCTAGCTTTAAGGTAGGTAAGTTCAACAGTAGCAAGAACATTTCTGTCATGGACAAGAATTCTAAGATGAATAACACTAACTTGCGTAAAGCCATTGCTTATGCCATGAACATTGATGAAGTTCAACAACACTACACCCAAGGTTTGACTTTCAGAATTAATACTTTAATCCCAAGTCAATTCAAGAGTTTCTACAATTCATCAATTCCTGGCTACAACTACGACTTGAAGAAAGCTAACAAGTTGTTAGATGAAGCAGGTTACAAGAAGAAGGGCACATACCGTGTTCAACCTAATGGTAAGAAACTCGTTATTCACTTGGCTGCCATGACTGGTGATGCCAACCAAGAAGCAATTATTCAAAACTACATCCAACAATGGAAGAAAATTGGCTTGCACGTTGTCTTGACAGGTGGCCGTTTGATGGAATTTAACTCATTCTATGACAAGATTGAAAAAGACGATCCATCAATTGACATGTTCTTCGGTGGTTGGAGCTTATCTACTGAACCTTCACCATATGACCTATATAGTGAAGATGCTCCATTTAACTTCGATCGTTTTGTTACCGCTGAAAACACTAAGCTTTTGAAAGAAATTGACTCAGATAAAGCTTTCAACTCTAGCTACAGAATTGCCAAATTCAAAGAATGGCAAAAGTACATGTACGACACTGCATACGTTGTTCCTGTAACTAACAGCTACAGCATTACTGCAGTTCATAAAGCATTGACTGGCGTTTATGCTAACAAACCAACTCTTAAGAACGACCCTTGGTTCCCAGTTGGATACGCCAAATAATTAAACTACTCATTATTTTTCCCCTTTTTCCAAAAGCAGACCTATTGTCTGCTTTTTTCTTTGGTATAATAGGTAAGTATTAGGAGGCAATAATGTTAAATCAAACCTTTCTTGATCGATTGAAAAAAGATTATCACATTGAATTTAAAAACTTAGACCTATTAAAGCAGGCTTTAACGCATTCATCTTACGCTAATGAGCATCCACATTGGGTTGGAAATTATGAAAAACTCGAATTCTTAGGTGATGCAGTATTGGAATTAGCGATTTCTGACTATTTATATCGCAATTTCCGTGATTTGCATGAAGGGGAATTAACTCGTTTTCGCTCTAATATTGTTAGAACTGAAGGCTTTTCAAAGTTTGCCGAAGAACTGGGTTTAAAAGATCAAATCTTTTTAGGTAAAGGTGAAGAAAATAACGGTTCTCGTAACCGCAAAGCTCTATTAGAAGACGTTTTTGAAGCGTTCAATGGTGCTCTTTATCTCGATCAAGGTATGGATAAGGTAGTTGATTTCTTAAAAATTGCCGTATTTCCGCACATTCAACAAGGTGAATTCAACAGTGCGCGGGACTATAAATCTGAATTGCAAGAACAATTGCAAGTCAATGGATCAGTTGAAATTTCATATGAAGTCACTAATAGTGTTGAAGTGCCACCATTTTTTGAAGTGCAACTCGTGATTAACGGTCAAAAATTCACGAAAGGGACCGGTAGCAGCAAGAAGAAAGCATCACAAGAAGCTGCTAAAAAATACTTAGAACAGCAGGAGGACTAGATTTTGCCATTAAGCGAATTAATCATTTCCGGATTTAAATCTTTCGCTGATGAAACCAAGATTAGTTTCAGTGAAGGAATTACGGGAATCGTTGGACCTAATGGTTCTGGTAAAAGTAATATCACTGAGGCCATTCGCTGGGTTATGGGTGAAGGTAGTGCCAAGAGCCTTCGTGGATCAAGCATGAAGGATGTCATTTTTGCCGGAAGTGATAGCAGAAAGCCACTTAATCGGGCTATGGTAACGCTAGTTTTTGATAACCGTGATCGTCAATTATTTATCGATACGGATCAAGTTAGCATTGCTAGAAGAATTATTGCTTCAGGGGATTCAGAGTACTTAATCAACAAAAAGAATGTCCGCCTGAAGGATATTCGTGCACTCTTTTTAGATGCGGGAATTTCTCAAAATTCATTAGCGATCATTTCACAAGGTAGAGTTGACCAAATTTTAAATTCTCAACCTGAGCAACGTCGCGGAATTTTTGAAGAAGCAGCTGGGGTCTTACGTTTTAAAGAACAAAAGCACGAAGCTGAGTTAGAAATGCAAAAGACTAAGGAAAATCTGATTCGGATTAATGACTTAGTTAAAGAATTAGAAACAAGAATTGAGCCTTTGCATGAACAAAGCAGCTTGGCCAAAGAATACAAGTTCCAAAAAGAAGGGCTTGATCAAAAACTAAAGACGCTTTTAGCTTTTGAAATCCATGATTTAAGTGCTGAAAAAGCCGAAAAGTCAGCTAAAAGTGCTGAAAGTCAGAAATTATTAGATCGACTTGACCATGAATTTAAAGAATCTCAAGAAAAAGCTAGTCAAGAAAAAGCCAAATATGAAGAATTGACTGCTAAGCGAGATAATTTGCAACAAGAATTGTATGACAAGGGTCAAAAACTCTCTGAAATCAACACGAAACTGCAAATGGCTGCTCAATCTGATCAATTCGATTCAGCTACGAAAAAGGAATATTTATCACAAATTGCCACTTTGACTGAAGGAATCGCTAATGATGAAGCAGAGTTGAAGGCAATTTCTCAAAAATTAGCTGATGATGAAGCTGAATTTAACTCAGTGAAAAAGCAAATTGCTGACTTAAAGGCAACTTTGGCTAGTGATCCAGACAGTTTAGAAGAGCAATTGACTGCGACTAGAAACGACTACATGCAGTTATTGCGGGATCAAACAGCTACTAGCAACTCACTTGATTATTTACAAACTGAGTTACAAAAGTTGCAAGACAAATCTCCATTGACTAGCGATCAAGCAGAATTGCATCAAGCTGAGAGTGAATTAGCCAACTTGAAGGCAGCTGGTGAAAAGCAAAAGGAAGTTTTTGCCAAAGTAGAAGCAGCCGTCAATGATTTAAATCAACAATTGGCTAAAGCTAAGGCTAGTTATCAAACTGAAAATAGTCAGTTACAGGAAGTTAGTGCAAAATTAAGCAAGATTGTGACGCGTTTTGATGTTTTGAATAATATGCAAAAGCGTCATGATGGCTACTATAACGGCGTTAAGAACATCTTGAACAGGCTTGACCAATATCCTGGTGTGATTGGGGTAGTTGGTGAATTGATTAGTTTTGATGAACGCTTAAGTCAAGCTATGACGACTGCCTTAGGTGGTAGTGTTCAAAATCTGATTACCGATAGTCGCAAAAATGCTCAAGCTGCGATCCAAACTTTGAAGCGAGCTGGCAGTGGACGAGCAACTTTCTTGCCATTAGACGGCTTGAAGCATAATGAAATTCCGGCTTCAACCAGAAATGTCTTAAACAATGTGCCAGGTTTTGAAGGAATTGCCAGTGAATTAGTTGAAAGTAAAGCCGATACTGACATTTCTAATGCGATTCAATACTTGCTCGGCACCGTAATTATTGTCGACAACATTGAAACAGCTACTAAGTTGCACCAACGAGTGAGTTATTACCGGATCATTACCCTTGATGGTGATATCATCACGCCAGGTGGTTCAATGACCGGTGGTGCCAGAAATCTTAAAAATAATTCACCTTTGCAGACAACAGCTGAATTGAACAAGTTGCAAAAGCAAATTGAGATTGGCAAGAGCAAAGAAAATAAATTAAGCAGTAAGTGTCAAGAATTGGCAGAAACTGTTAAAAGTTTAGAAAGTCAATTAGCTGAAAAGACTAGTGAAAAGCAACACTTAACTGAAGAATTACGTGAATTAGCTTTCAAATATCAAACGCAAGAAAAGGAAGTTAAACGTTTATCTGATGCTGAAAAGCTTGTTGCCGCTGAATCTGAGAAGGATCAAGCAGAATTTAAGCGTATTCAAGCAGAAATCACCGAAAAGACCAAATTAAAGGAAAAATATGGTGAAGATGAACAGCAACTTAAGCAAAAAATTGCTGATTTGGAAACTGGAATTCAAGACTTTGCAAAATCGAATCAAGCTAAGCAAGCTGAACTTAGCCAATTAGAAAGCAGTTTTGCTGCAATGAAGGTTCGTTTAGATAATGAAAAATCTAAGCAACTTGAAAAACAAGCTACACTTGATTCAAATTCTAATAATTTGAAGGCAATCCAAACAAAATTGAAGTTATTGGATGAAAATGCTGATTTATCTAAGTCAAAAGTAGCTGAATTAGAAGACCTTAAAGCCAAATTAAGTGCAGAAAAGCTTACTTTAGATGAAAATCTTGGTAAACTAAACCAAACAATGGGTCAAATGTCAGCTAAGATTAATAATCTTGATGAGATTAGCAGTCGGAATTATGATTTACGGAAAAATGCTGCTAGTGAACAAGAACATTTTTCTGTTGAATTAGCTAAAATTGACAGCAAGTTAAGTCAAAAGTTGAATACTTTGAATGAAGAATATCATTTGACTTACGAAAATGCTTTGTCACAAGCTACAATTGAAAATACTGAAGAAACTCAGGCTGAATTGCGTAAAGCTGTTAAGTTACATCAAATGAGTTTAGCTGAAATTGGTCCAGTTAACTTGGATTCAATCCAAGAATATGAAGAAGTAAAGAGTCGTTATGACTTTTTGCATGGACAACAAGATGACCTAGTTAACGCCAAAAATAATTTGGAAGCAAGTTTGTCTGAATTAGATCAAGAAGTTAGTGACCGCTTTAAGAAGACCTTTAAGCAAGTTGCGGAAAACTTTGAAAAGATTTTCCCACGGGTCTTTGGCGGTGGTAACGCTAAACTAGTTTTGACCGATCCAGAAAATCTGTTGACGACTGGGGTGGAAATTATTGCTCAACCGCCTGGCAAGAAGTTGCAAAGATTGAGCTTGTTATCAGGGGGAGAAAGAGCTTTAACAGCTATTACTTTGCTGTTTAGTATGTTGCAAGTTAATCCAGTGCCTTTCTGTATTCTAGATGAAGTAGAAGCCGCTTTGGATGAAACTAACGTCACTCGTTTTGCTCACTTTATGCAAAAATATGATTTCCAAACTCAGTTTATCGTCATTACCCACCGTCGGGGCATGATGCAACAAGCTGACCAATTATTTGGGGTTGTAATGCAAGAATCTGGTGTAAGTCAGGTTCTCTCAGTGTCACTGAATGATTTAAAAGAGGAGATTAGTTAATGGGATTATTTGATAGAATTAAAAAATCACTCTTTAATGAACCCGAAGAAGAAGTAAAAAAAGAAGAACAAGCAGAAGCTCAAGAAAAAGTTGAAGAAGCTGAGCAAGAAGCTACAGATGTAGAAGAAAATACTGAAGAAGTTGAAGAAACTGATACTGAAGAACAATATCGTCAAGGTTTAAAGAAAACTTCTGAAGGTTTTGGAGCAAAACTCAACCGCTTTTTAGCTAATTTCCGTTCAGTTGATGAAGACTTTTTCGAAGAGCTTGAAGAATTAATGATTGAATCTGATGTGGGTGTCAACACGGCTGAAGAGTTAAACGAAGCTTTGCGTGATGAAGCCAAGTTGCAAAATGCCAAGACTCACGAAGAATTAAAGCAAGTGATCATTGAAAAGCTCGTTGAAATTTATGATTCACATGCTGATGCTAGTCATGAAAAGTTGGCTAAGCATGCTGGGACCAACGTCTATCTCTTTGTCGGAGTTAACGGTGCTGGTAAGACAACTACCATTGGTAAGTTGGCTAAGCGTTTATCTGACGAAGGTAACAAAGTTCTGCTTGTTGCTGCTGATACATTTAGAGCAGGTGCGGTTGAACAACTTAAAGAATGGGGTAAGCGTGATAATGTACCGGTTGTAGCTGGTGAAATTGAGGCTGACCCTGCCAGCGTTGTTTATGATGGTGTTGATCGTGGTCAAAAGGAAAACTTTGATTATGTCTTAGTTGATACGGCTGGCCGTCTTCAAAACAAAGTCAACTTAATGAATGAGCTAGAAAAGATTCAAAGAACAATCAAAAAGATTTTGCCTGAAGAACCTTCAGAAACTTTGTTAGTTTTGGATGGCTCGACTGGACAAAATGCTCTAATGCAAGCTAAAGACTTTGATAAAACTACCAAATTGACTGGTCTTGTTCTGACTAAATTAGATGGCTCTGCTAAAGGTGGGGTTGTCCTTTCGATCAGAAACGAAATGAAGTTACCTGTTAAGTTAGTTGGTTTAGGTGAAAAGGCGACTGATTTAGCCGACTTTGATGCTGAAAAATATCTCATTGGTTTATTGCAAACACTTTAGGAGAAGATCATGAAGAAATTAAGTGCATGTACAACAATTTTAGTCGGAAAGAAAGCTTCAATTGATGGTTCAACCATGATTGCCAGAAATGACGATACTTTTTTGCCAATTAATCCGCAAAAATTCGTTATCAAGGAAGCATATCAAAACGAACCTGGCAAGATGCTCAAGAGTTGGCTCAACAAGTTCGAAATGGAATTGCCTGCTAATGGTTACCGCACTCAAGCTGTACCAAACGTTGATTACAAGAAATTTGGTTACTATGAAGAAAGTGGCATTAACGAAAAGAATGTGGCCATGTCATGTACCGAATCAACTTATGGTAATGAACGTACTTTAGCATTTGATCCATTAGTTAAAGATGGTTTAGATGAAGACTGTATGCAAAATGCGGTTGCACCTTACATTGATAGTGCTCGAGATGGAATTCGCCGTCTTGGTAGTTTGATTAAAAAATATGGTTCTGCAGCCGGTAACAGTGTGCTTTTCTCTGATAAAGATGAAGTTTGGTACATGGAAATTGTGACTGGTCACCACTGGGTTGCTCAACGAATCCCTGATGATTGCTATGCAGTTGCTGCTAACCGTGTGTCAATTCAAGAAGTAGACTTTAATGATCATGACAACTTCATGTATAGTGAAGGCATTCAAGAATTCGTTGCCGAACATCATTTGAACATGAACCCTGAAGGTTTCAACTTCCGTCACATTTTTGGTACTTGCAATGAAAAAGACCGTCACTATAACACTCCACGGGTTTGGTTTGCTCAAAAATTCTTCAATCCAGAAATTGAACAAGATCCTGAAGATGGTGAAGTACCATTTATTCGCAAAGCTAACCGTTTATTGACCCCAGATGATTTGGAATATGTTTTGGGCAGTCATTACAACGAAACACCTTTTGATCCATACGGAAAAGGTACTGAAGAAGAAAAGCATCGTTATCGTCCAATTGGTTTGAACAGAACCCAAAATTCTCACATTTTGCAAATTAGAAACGATGTCCCAGAAGATCGAGCAGCAATTTTCTGGCTATGTATTGGTGGACCAACTTTCACACCATTCATTCCATTCTTTGCAAATATGAACGATACGCCAGCTAGCTTTAAGGATACTCAATTGTCATTCCGTCAAAGTGATGCTTGGTGGTTCTACAAGTCACTAGCTGCATTAGTTGAAAGTCACTATCCTCAATTTGTGCAACTTGATACAGATTTCTTAATTGAAATGCGTCGTTATCACAGAAGTCGGGTGGCTGAAATCACCAAGGCTTCTGCCAACTTATCTGGTGCAGAATTGACCGACTTTTTGACTAAAGAAAACGATAAGACAGTCGATGCAACTAGAAAAGCTGCTGAAGAACTCTGGGGTCAAATGTTGACCGAATCAATTAAGATGAGTAAGTTGACTTTCAACATGGATGCTAACTTATAAAAGAGGCAATTATGGAATTAACCAAAACTGAACGCTTGGCTAATCTGTATTCATATTACGGATCATTATTGACAAAATCACAACAAAAATATTGTGAAAGTTATTATTATGATGATCTTGGTTTGACTGAAATTGCTGATAATTTTCAAGTTTCTCGGCAAGCAGTGTATGATAATATTAAGAAAACGGCTAAGTTACTTGAAAAATTTGAAGCGAAACTTCATTTTTATTCCGACTTAACCAAAATTGATCAATTAGCTGAAGAAGCTGAAAAAAGTGATGATTTAGACGCTATTAAAGTGCAATTAGCTAAGATTCAAAAAATAGTAAGAGGAGACTAAGTATGGCTTTCGAAAGTTTAAGCGAAAGAATTCAAAAAGCATTAAAGAATCTAACCGGTAAAGGTAAGATTTCCGAAGATGATATCAATACTGCCAGCCGGGAAATTCGATTAGCTCTCCTAGAAGCTGACGTTAATTTCCGTGTAGTAAAAGATTTCATCAAAAAGATTAAAGAAAGAGCTCTTGGACAAGAAGTTCAAGGTTCACTTACACCAGGTCAACAAGTTATTAAAATTGTTAATGACGAATTGACCAAAATGATGGGTGAAGAAACTGCTACCTTAGTTAAATCACCAAAGATTCCAACGATTATTTTAATGGTCGGTTTGCAAGGTACTGGTAAAACTACCACTGTAGGTAAGTTAGCGACTTACTTAAAGCAAAAAGAACAAGCCCGTCCGTTGTTAATTGCTGGTGATATTTACCGTCCAGCTGCCGTAGATCAATTAGTAACTATTGGTCAACAAGTTGATGTTCCAGTTTTCAAAAAGGACAATGCAACTGTTCAAGAAATCGTTAAGGAAGGTTTAGCACTATCTAACGAAAAGAAGAACGACTATGTGATTATCGATACCGCTGGTCGTTTGGAAATTGATGAAGCTTTGATGACTGAACTTGAAGACGTGAAAGCTATTGCTCATCCTGACAATATTTTGCTGGTAGTTGATGCAATGACCGGTCAAGTAGCAGCTGATGTTGCCAAGACTTTTAACGATCGTCTTGATGTTACCGGGGTAATTTTGACTAAGCTTGATGGTGACACTCGTGGTGGTGCTGCCTTGTCAATTAGAAGTGTGACCGGTAAGCCAATTCTTTTCACTGGTGAAGGTGAAAAGTTATCTGCCCTTGAACCTTTCCACCCAGACCGGATGGCCTCAAGAATCTTGGGTATGGGTGACATGTTGACTTTGATTGAAAAGGCAAGTCAAGAATATGACGCACAAGAAGCCGAAAAGATGGCTGAAAAGATGCGTGAAAATACTTTTGACTTCAATGATTTCATCGATCAACTTGAACAAGTGCAAAAAATGGGTCCGCTTGATCAAATCATGAAAATGATTCCAGGTTTGGCAAATAACCCTCAATTGCAAAACTTTACCCCTGATCCTAAGCAAATTACTCATACTAAAGCAATTGTTTACTCAATGACACCTGAAGAAAGAATGGATCCAGAACTACTTTCTCCAAGCCGTCGTCGTAGAATCGCAGCAGGTTCTGGTATTGCTATTGTCGAAGTTAACCGCATGATTAAGCAATTTAAGCAAGCCCGCGATATGATGAGTAAAGTTTCTAAAGGTAACTTGAAGGGGCTAGGTAACTTGCCAGGAATGGATTCGCCAATGGCAAAAATGGCAATGCGTTCAATGAACAAACGCTTTAAGAAGAATAAGAAGAAACGTCTAAAGAATATGAAGAGATATCATTCTTAATTTTGTAATGCAAAAATGCTTTACAAGTTTTTGGAGCTATGATATATTATTATTTGTAATTTTTAGGAGGAATTTAATCTATGTCAGTTAAAATTCGTATGCACCGTGGTGGTGCCAAGAGAAAGCCATTTTACCGTATCGTAGTAGCAGATTCACGTGCACCACGTGATGGTCGTTTCATCGAACAAGTTGGTTACTACAACCCAGTTTCAGATCCTAAGGAATTGAAGCTTGATGAAGAAAAGATTTTCGAATGGTTACAAAAGGGTGCTCAACCTTCAGATACTGTTCGTTCATTGCTTTCAGGTGCTGGTCTTATGGCTAAGCTTCACGATGCAAAGTACAAGAAGTAATATGCTTTAAAGTTTGAAGTTCTGCTTCAAACTTTTTTGTTATAGGAGTTAAGATGGAATTTTTTGATGTTTGCAAAGTATTGACAACTCATGGTTTAAACGGTGAGGTAAAAGTTCAAATCATTACTGATTTCCCTGAAGACCGCTTTAAAGTTGGACAAGAATTGCAAGTTAAAGGCACCGATCAAGTATTAACAGTGGCTCAAAGTCGACCATTTAAGAATTTTTATTTACTACAATTTGAAGAAGTTGCTGATATTGATCAAGCTGAAAAATTGCGAGGCCAAATTCTGGTTGTAAGTAGTGATCAAAGAGCCGAATTGCCTGAAGGTGTCTTTTACTTTAACCAAATCATTGGCTTAAAGGTCGTTGATGACGATTCTGGCGAAGAAATTGGCAAGGTTTCAAATATTGAGCAGCCTGGTGCTAATGATATCTGGGAAGTTACTGAATCAAATGGCAAGAAATTCTGGATGCCATACGTACCTAATTTCGTTAAAGCAGTTGATTTAGAAAATGGCGAAGTTAGAGTAACTTTGCTTGAGGGTATGCGTAATGAAGATTAATGTTTTAACGCTTTTCCCTGATATGTTTAAACCACTTGAAACTTCATTGCTAGGTAGAGCTTTAGAAGATAAAAAGTGGGACTTAAATTTGGTTAACTTTCGCGATTTTACTACTGATGTGCATCATCATGTCGATGACACGCCATATGGTGGGGGAGCTGGGATGGTTTTACAAATCATGCCAATTAAAAAAGCCCTTGATTCGCTAGAAAACAAAGGCAAGGTAATTATTACCGCTCCACAAGGTAAGACTTTTGATCAAGCGATGGCCAAAAGGTTTTCGACTGAAGAAAATTTAACTTTTATTTGCGGTCACTATGAAGGTTTTGATCAAAGAGTTTATGATTTAGCCGATGAAGTAGTTTCAATTGGTGATTATGTCTTAACTGGCGGTGAATTGCCTACCATGAGCATGATTGATGCTACAGTTCGCTTAATCCCAGGAATTTTAGGTAACTTTGCAAGTACCGAAGAAGAGTCCTTTGCTGACGGTTTATTGGAATATCCGCAATACACTCGGCCAGCAGAATTTGAAGGTAAAAAAGTTCCTGAGGTTTTGATGAGTGGACACCATGCAAATATTGCTCGTTGGCGACTAAAAGAAGCCTTGAAAGCAACCTTATTGCATCGACCAGATTTATTAGAAAATCGTGCAATGACTGATGAAGAAAAAGAACTTTTAACTGAGATTAAGTCAGAACTTGATTAAATCATTCAGCCTTGGTATGATATAAAGCGTGGCAAATGCCACAAATAAGTTATGGGTATTCCGCTGGCACTAGATGTTGATGAATATCGTAGAAGGAGAAACAAATGGATCCATTAATTTACGATTTAACTAAAGAACAATTACGCGATGACATGCCTGATTTCCGTGCAGGTGACACTGTTCGTGTTCACGTACGTGTTGTTGAAGGTAGTCACGAACGTATCCAAATGTTTGAAGGTGTTGTTATCAAGAAGAAGGGTTACGGCATCGGCGCTACTTACACTGTTCGTAAGATCGCTTCAGGTGTAGGTGTGGAACGTACCTTCCCAGTTAACACTCCTCGAGTAGCTAAGGTAGAAGTTATGCGTCAAGGACGTGTACGTCGTGCTAAGCTTTACTACCTACGTGACTTACACGGTAAGGCTGCTAGAATTCCAGAACGTCGTCGTAAATAATCGATGTTCAAAAAAAGATTCACATCAAATTGATGTGAATCTTTTTTGTTATAAGATATTATCACGATAAAGGCCGACGACTTTACCAACAATTTCCACTTGATCAAGAATGATAGGAGCCATTGTATCATTTTCTGGTTGAAGTCTAAAGTGTCCATCTTCTTGATAGAAACGCTTCACGGTAACTTCACCATCTTCGTTTTTAGCAACGACAATTTCTCCGTTTGAAGCATTGGTTTGTTTCTTAACGATGACTTTATCGCCATCAAGAATACCAGCATTGATCATACTTTCACCATGAACGTTCAACATGAATAAGAGATCTGAGTCTTGCTTATATTCAGGTGGAACAGGGAAGTAGCTTTCAATATTTTCAATTGCTTCAATTGGAAGACCAGCTGTGACGTTACCTAAGATTGGAATAGCGTGTGGCTTAATTCCTAATAATCTTTTACCAGCATTGGTAACTTCTAATGCACGAGGCTTAGTAGCATCTTTATACAAATAGCCTTCATCTTGTAAGTGGCAAATGTGTGAGTGGACAGTTGAAGTTGAACTCAATCCAACCGCTTCACAAATTTCTCTAACAGTAGGAGGATAGCCATGGGCCTCAACTGATTCGTAAATATATCCTAACACATCCAGTGCTTTATTCTTTTTAGCCATGTGAGTTTCCTTTCTGTTTAGAGCATAGCTTAATTTTAGCAAAATAATAAGTCGAGTGCAAAACAAATGTTCTAATCTAGCACATCAATGCGACTTGTGGTACGATATCACTATATGTCTAACAGTGGGAGGTGGCTTAAATGAATCAAGAAATTGAGAAAATAACCGCCAGAATCAATGCACTTTATAAGAAAAAGCAAGAATCTGGATTAACTGAGGCTGAAGAAGCTGAAAGAAAAGAACTTCATAAGAAATTCTTGGAAAACTTTAGAGCGGGATTCCGTCAACAAGTTGAAGATCTAGTAATTGTCAACAAAGATGGTAAGGAAGTTACCTCAGAAAAAGTGAAAAAGATTCAACGTGAACGTGGTTTACGTAAAGATTAGACAGAGGAAAGGAATTTTTAGAAATTATGAGTTTGCCAATTGCAATTTTATTAATGGTTGTTTTATTTGTTTTAGGTGTAGTTGCAGGATTCTTCTTTGCAAGAAATTACATGAAGAAATACTTCAAGGAAAACCCACCTATTAGCCAAGACATGATTGTCGCAATGATGTCACAAATGGGTCAAAAGCCATCTGCTAAGAAGGTTAACCAAGTTATGAACATGATGAAGCACCAAAAATAAGCTTCAAATTAATGGAGAATTCTATGAAAAAATTCGTTGTAATGATGTCCGGTGGAGTAGCTGCTTACAAAACTTGCTATCTACTTAGAAGGCTGAAAAAGGCAGGCCATGAAGTCAAAGTGGTCATGACTGAAAATGCTTTGAAATTTGTCTCTAAGTTGCAAGTTGCTAGTTTGATCCAGGATGAAGCTATCACGGATCTTTTTTTATCTGAAAAAATTACCCATATTAAGCTAGCTAAATGGGCTGATTGTGTAATTGTAGCTCCCGCTACCGCTAATGTAATTGCTAAATTTGCTAACGGCATTGCTGATGATGCTGTTTCAACAACTTTTTTAGCAATGGATTGTCCTAAAATCGTGGTTCCGGCGATGAATGACAAGATGTATCAAAATCCTGCTACGCAAGCAAATTTACAAAAGCTACGTGAATACGGCGTCAAAGTGATGACACCAGCCACTGGCTTATTAGCAGAAGGTTATGCTGCCATTGGTCGGATGCCAGAACCTGATGAAATCTTTGACTATGTGATGGAAAGTTTTGACATGCCATTACGTGGCAAGCGATTTTTGATTACAACAGGCGGAACGATAGCTAAGCTTGACCCAGTTCGCTTTATTGGCAATTTTTCTAGCGGAAAGATGGGCATTAGTCTGGCTGAAGCTGCTTTAGAATTGGGAGCAGAAGTTAGCTTAATTGCCGCTAATATTAATTTACCATTACCTAGCCGGGCAAAAATTATTAAAGTTCAGACGGCTAAAGAGATGGCGACAGCTGTGTTTGATGAATTTTACCAGTGTGATTGTGTAATCATGGCTGCAGCGGTTAGTGACTATGAACCTGATCAAGTTCGAGATCAAAAGATTAAAAAAGAAGCTGCTGAAAATTTAATGATTTCATTGCATCCAAGCGTTGATATTTTGAAAGAATTAGGTCATAAGAAACAACACCAACTTGTCGTTGGCTTTGCGGCTGAAAGCGAAAACTTAATTGAGAATGCTAAAGCTAAATTAGCACGTAAGAAAGCTGATTTGATTGTCGCCAATGACATTTCGCAAGATGTATTTGGCTCAGATGAGAATCAAGTTTCTATTGTTAGTTCAGATGGCGTTAAGTCATTTAAACGCATGAGCAAAATAGCGGTTGCTCGCACCTTACTTAAATATTTAAATACAAAATATTTTGATTAAAAAGGTCCATTTTATGGGCTTTTTTACTTGCCTAAATTTGAGAGATAACGTAAGATTAATTAAATAAACTATCTTAAATTTTATTAAAAAACTTCTTAATAAATAGGAGGGCTTATGAAGATATTTAAAAGCTTGAAATGGTTCTTTGTAGCCGAAAAAAAGCGATACATTATCGGAGTAACTGCCTTAATTATTACGGCTTTTCTTAACTTAATTCCACCCATTTTATTGGGTAACTTAGCCGAACTTTTTACTGAAGGTAAAGTCTCTGCCTGGCAATTGACTATTGATGCTGGTGGGGTTGTTTTGTCTTCAGTCTTTCTTTATTTGATGCGTTATATTTGGCGTAAAAATATTTGGGGTGGGGCAGTTTTACTCGAAAAGGAATTGCGTCAACGCTTGTTTGATCACTATTTGAAGATGGATCGTCCATTCTTTAAAAAATATCAAATTGGTGATCTGATGGCTCACGCAACTAATGACGTTTCTGCAGTGCAATTTGTCGCAGGTGACGGTGTTTTAACTTTCATTGATATCGTCTTCACTGGTGGGATTACGCTGATTGCGATGATGACTTTGGTTGATTTTCGCTTGACTATTTTGTGTATGTTGCCAATGCCATTTTTGGCACTTTCTGCCAAAGTGTTAGGTGATCACTTGCACGTGGCTTTTGACAAATCACAAGCTGCTTTTTCTCGCTTAAATAATAAGACGCAAGAGTCTTTATCGGGTATTAAAGTTTTAAAAACTTTTGGTGAAGAAAAGAGCGATATTCAAGAATTCAATCAAATGACTTACGACACAATTGATATTAACAAGCGTGTTTTCAGAATTGATGCCTTGTATGATCCAACTTTTGCCATCATCATTGGTTCAACTTTCATCTTGACCTTAATTTTCGGTGGTCAAATGGTGCTTGATAAAACCATTACTATCGGACAAATGGTGACTTTCATTGCCTATATTGGACGAATGGATTGGCCAATGTTTGCGATCGGTTATCTCTTTAATTTGATCGAAAGAGGTTCAGCTTCTTATGATCGAATTGAAAAGATTTTAAATGAAGACAATCTAGAAAAGAATCTAGGTAATGAATCAGTTAAAATGACCGGTAGCATGTCATTTGATATCAAAAATTTCCAATATCCAGATGGTGACCATGCTGTTTTAAAGGATATTAAATTTGAAACAAAACCTGGTATTTTAATTGGGATTGTCGGCAAAGTCGGAAGCGGAAAAACCAGTATTATGCAACTTTTGCTTCGCCAATTTGATCAATATGATGGTCAAATTTTAGCTGATGGTACAGACATTAGAGCAATTTCAAAGGATTCATATTTGCCTCAAGTGGCTTATGTTCCGCAAGATACATTTTTGTTTTCACGATCAATTGCTGAAAATATTGCTTTTGCTAAGCCTGATGCTAGCCATGAAGAAATTGTGGCTGCAAGTAAGTTAGCTGACTTAGACAGTGATGTAATGAATTTTCCAAATGGATACGAAACATTAGTTGGAGAAAACGGAATTTCACTTTCTGGTGGTCAAAAGCAACGTTTAGCCATTGCTCGAGCATTGCTGAAAAACAGTCCAGTTTTGGTTTTAGATGATGCCTTATCCGCTGTCGATAATAAAACTGAGCAAGAAATTATCAAAAACTTGTTAAAAGATCGTGACAAGAGAACTTTGATTTTCGCTACTCACCGTTTAAGTGCTGTGTCTCATGCTGATGAAATTCTGGTTATGCGTCATGGTGAAATTATCGAACGAGGTACGCATGACGAATTATTAGCTTTAAACGGCTGGTATGCTGAAATGTGGAATCTACAACAACTTGAATCAAGTATCGGAGGTGAGGAAAATGAATAATCAAGAATCAGTTTGGTCAAAAGCAATTCCAATCAAGGAACAAGCCCAAATTACCAAGCGAATTTTCTCATTTGCCGCTTCATTTAAGTACTACTTTATTTCTGCAGTCATCTTTGCGGTCTTAATTAGTTACAGCGAAATTTTGCTTCCAAAAATTATGCAGGATTACATGGACCGCTATTTAGCTCATTTCCAAGGTGGCTATCAAGTTGCGATGCGTTATGCCTTAACTTATTTGATCGTTGTCATTTTGAGCTCTATTTTCTACTTTTTGAATCGTTATCTCTTTGCTCTTGGTAAAGAAAAGACGCTTGAAAAGATGCGTCGGGTAGTTTATGAAAAATTGCATACTCTTGGCATGCGATATTTTGATCAGGTGCCAGCTGGATCCATTTTATCTAGAGTAACTAATGATACGATGGCCATGAATGAATATTTCCAAATCTTCGCAGCGATTGTCACTGGTGTGATTTCAATGTTAATTGCAGTGATGGCGATGTATGGAACTAATAAAGTGGCCAGTTTGATTATCGCCATTTTTATTCCAATCTACGTGTTGGTAATCATCACTTATTTACGAGTAATTTCTAAGATTTACCGTGAATATCGTGAAAGAAATAGTTTGATCAATGCTCGGATCAATGAAGTCTTAACTGGGGTAGACGTGATTCAGGAATTCCGTCAAGAAAAGCGGATTTCTGCTGAATTTGCGGAAATTAACAATCAACAGTTGGCCACGCGGAATCGAATGATTAGAATTAACTCTTTGTTGCTATCACCACTTAATTCATTACTTTATTCAATTGCTTTAGCTTTGATTATGATTTATTTTGGTTTTCCTGCAAGAGATGCCTTTGTACCAGCTGGTGTCTTGTACGCCTTTAACCAATATATTTCTTCATTTTTCAATCCACTTTCTAACATGATGGATTCCTTAACCAGTTTTACTGATGGGATTGTGGCTGGTAAGCGAATTTTCAAAATCTTGGATGAAACAGAATATGAGCCAGCTCAAACTGAAGATAAGTCTTTAACAATTACTCAAGGAAAGATTGAATTTAAACACGTGACTTTCTCATATGATGGAGAAAATGATGTCTTACATGATGTTTCTTTTGTTGTTGAGCCTGGTCAAACATTGGGAATTGTAGGTCATACTGGCTCTGGTAAGAGCTCGATCATTAATGTGATGATGCGTTTTTATGAATTTGGACAAGGACAAATTCTGCTAGATGATCATGATATTAGAAACTATTCAAAGGCAGAATTGCGTAAGAAACTTGGTTTAGTTTTACAAGATCCGTTCATGTTCAAAGGCGATGTTTTAAGCAATATTCGTTTATCCAAAGATATTGGTGAAGACAAAGTCGTTGAAGCTTCTAAGTTAGTTAAGGCCGATGACTTTATCGAAAGATTGCCTAATAAGTATCATGAAAAAGTTTCAGCTGGTGGTAGTGAATTCTCCAGTGGTGAACGTCAATTGATTTCCTTTTCCAGAACTTTGGTCATGAATCCTAAAATTTTAGTGTTGGACGAAGCAACTGCCAGTGTTGACACTGAAACTGAAAATAAAATTCAAGCTGGTTTGAAAGCCTTGCGTAATGGACGAACAACTTTAGCAATTGCTCACCGTTTGTCGACAATTAGTGATGCCGATCAAATTATCGTTTTAGATAAGGGAAGAATTATCGAACGAGGTACTCATGAAGAGTTATTAGCCCAAAAAGGTTACTACTGGCGTCTTTATGAATTTCAGAATGCACAATAAAAAGCGTTGGAATATTTCCAACGCTTATTTTGCTACGTATTTAAAATTAGGATCAAGTTCTTGATCGAGTTTATCCCAAGCATGTTCAAATTCTTGGAAGATAACTTGTTCTTCTTCCTTAGAAACTTTCTTTTTTAAATCAAGTTCGATTGGTTCACCGAATTGAACCTTTAAAGGTTTTCTCTTTAAGACATCCTTGAATGATAAAGGTCCTTGGTAGACAACAGGAACTACTGGCTTTTTAGTTAAGCGAGCAATTGCAATTGCACCACCTTTTAATTGACTAGAATGTCTGGTTCCTGAAGGGAAAATCATCAATGATAAGTCACCATTTTTTAATTGTTTGATTGGGTGCTTTAACACTGAAGGACTTGGATTTTCACGATCTACTGGAAAGGCGTGAGCTTGTTTAATGATCCATGCAAAAATTGGATTTTTGAACAATTCCTTTTTAGCCATAAAAGTAAATTCTCTTGGATATGCTGCGACAGCAAACAAGACGGCTTCCCACCAAGTTCTATGAGGAGCGATCAAAATATAATTATCTTCAGGCAAACGTTCTTTGCCGTGAACTTGCAAATGGCCGTTTAGTAACAAGATTAGGCCTTTGCAAACGTTAATGATTAATTTGTACACTTTTTTTCCTCCGTAATTTTAGTTATGATTATAGCAAATAAAGTAGATGGGTGAAACTATGGTAGAAATTTTTGAAAATGAACAAGTCGATCATATTTTTAATGATGAAATCAAAATAATTCAAGAAAAGGGTGCATTCCATTTTTCACTTGATTCTATTCTCTTGGCTGCATGGGCCAAAAAGTATATCAAAGATCGTGCTAAAGTAATTGAACTTTGTGCTGGAAATTGTGCTGCAACTTTATACATGTCTTATTTTAATCTGGCAAAATATGATGCAATTGAAATTCAAGCTGATATTTATGATCAAGCCAAAAGATCAATTGAGCTTAATCAACTTGAAAACCGAATTAATCTGCATCTAGGAAATGTCAAAGATGCTGGCAAAATGGTTCGGTTTGATTCTTATGACCTAGTTTGCGTAAACCCACCATATTTCAAGAACAGTCCAGGCCATGAAGTTAATCCAAATGAGAAGAAGGCCATTGCTAGACACGAAATCATGATTAATTTAGAAGAAATTATCATGATTGCTTCAAAACTTTTGAAGATGCGAGGCCATTTATTGATGGTTCATCGACCTGAACGGCTGGGTGAAATCATTAGTTTTTGTGAAAAATATGACGTTTGTGTCAAAGAAGTTCAACCCTTTACTGCCAAGCGTGGCGAAGATGCTAATTTAATCATTATTGATGCGGTGCGGCATTCAAAAAGTGACGGTTTGGTTTTAAAAGATGCGATTGTGACTCAAAATGATCAAGGTGGCTATTTACCAGAAATTAATCAGTATTTAGCTGAAAATGCTGATCAAAAAGCTAAGCGAGTTGAAAAAAGCAAATATTATTTTTATGTTCTTTTATGTAAAGATGGCACTTTCTATGGTGGCTTTACTAATGATGTTGAAAAAAGAGTTTTGCATCATAATCAAGGAAAAGGGGCCAAATATACGAAGACTAGACGTCCTGTTAAGTTGCTATATAGCGAAGAATTTCCTGAAAAACGCCTAGCACTAAAACGGGAATATTGGTTTAAGCATCACGATCGTAAATGGAAAGAAAAATTTTTACGAGAACATGGCGTAAATTTTTCTTGAAACTATTTAAAAAATCTAATAAAATAGACAAGTATGCTATTAGCATGCAGTAAAAATACACATCAAGAGCGATCAACTTTGGGGTGCCGTAAGGTCCAAGGTTGAGATGAACGCTTGAGAGGAAAAAAACTAGGAGGATTTTTAATTATGACAGTAGTAAGCATGAAGCAATTGCTTGAAGCTGGTGTACACTTCGGACACCAAACTAGAAGATGGGACCCAAAGATGGTGCCTTACATCTTTACTCAAAGAAATGGTATCTACATCATCGACTTACAAAAGACTATTAAGCTTTTGGATGATGCATACAACTACGTTAAGGCAGTAGCTCAAGACGGTGGTGTATTCTTATTCGTAGGTACTAAGAAGCAAGCTCAAGACGCAATTGCTGAAGAAGCAACTCGTGCAGGTCAATACTTCGTTAACCAACGTTGGTTAGGTGGTACTTTGACTAACTGGAAGACTATCCAAAGCCGTGTACAACGTTTGAAGGAACTTAAGAAGATGGCTGAAGATGGTACTTTTGAAGTTCTTCCAAAGAAGGAAGTTGCACTTTTAACTAAGGAAATGGACAAGTTACAAAAGAACCTTGGTGGTATCGAAGATATGCCAAGAATTCCTGATGTTATGTTCGTTGTTGATCCTAAGAAGGAAGCTATCGCAGTTAACGAAGCTAACAAGTTAGGTATCCCAGTTGTTGCTATGGTTGACACTAACACTGACCCAACTCCTATTGATGTTATTATTCCATCAAACGATGACGCTATCCGTGCTATTCGTTTAATCGCAGGTGCAATGGCTGATGCAGTTATCGAAGGTAACCAAGGTGAAGGTGCTAGCGAAAGCGTAGAACAACAATTAGCTGACAAGGCAACTGAATCAGACGAAAAGTCAATCGAAGATGTAGTTGCTGATAGTGAAGATTAATCTGTTTCTCTAGGAGGATCAAATGGCTAACATTACTGCTAAACAAGTTAAGGAATTACGTGACCGTACCGGTGCTGGTATGATGGACGCTAAGAAGGCTTTAGTTAAGGCTGAAGGTGACGTAGAAAAGGCTATCGACATTTTACGTGAAAACGGTGTTGCTAAGGCTGCTAAGAAGAGCGGTAGAATTGCTGCTGAAGGTTTAGCTGCATACGCTGTAAATGGTAACGATGCTGTTTTAATCGAAGTTAACTCAGAAACTGACTTCGTTTCATCAAACGACAAGTTCATCAACTTAGTAAACTCAATCGCTGAAACTATCTTAAAGGAAAAGCCAGCTGATGTTGACGCAGCTTTGAAGGTTGCTATGAACGGTTCAACTATTGGTGACGAAATCACTAACTTGACTTCAGTTATCGGTGAAAAGATTACTTTACGTCGTTTCTCATTGATGACTAAGAATGATGACGAATTCTTCGGTGCATACAAGCACAACGGTGGTGCCATTGTTGCTGTTGCAACTGTTAAGGGTGGTAGCGAAGAAGTTGCTAAGAACGTAGCAATGCACGTAGCTGCAATTAACCCTGAATACTTAGACCGTGAACAAGTTCCTCAATCAGAACTTGACCGTCACACTAAGGTATTTACTGCTGAAACTGAAAAGGAAGGTAAGCCAGCTAACATTATTCCTAAGATCGTTGCTGGTCGTGTAAACAAGTACTTAAGTGAAATCACTTTAGTAGACCAACCTTACGTTAAGGATTCAGATGTGACTGTTGGCGAATACGCTAAGTCACAAAACGCTTCAGTTGTTGCTTTCACTCGTTTCGAAGTTGGTGAAGGTATCGAAAAGGCAGAAGTTGACTTTGCTGCTGAAGTTCGTGAACAAATGAAATAATTATGTTTATTTGTGGGAAGAGATAGGTTTATATCTCTTCCTTTTTTTGCGATTTAGTTTCATAAATCAAGATGTATGGTAAAATATTAAAGACTAATATAGGAGGGCAAAAAATGAGCCAAGTTAAATACCATCGTATTATTTTAAAAATTTCTGGAGAAGCTTTAGCCGGTTCTAAAGGTGTCGGCATTGATCCCAGCGTAATTAAACACTTAGCTAAAGAAATTAAGGCTGTACACGAATTAGGCGTACAGATCGGAATTGTCTGCGGCGGTGGAAATATGTGGCGTGGTGAATCTGGCGAAAAGCTCGGTATGGAAAGAGCTCAAGCAGATTACATGGGAATGCTTGCAACTATCATGAATGGTTTAGCATTACAAGATGGGCTTGAAAGTCTCGGTGTACCGACTCGTGTTCAAACTTCAATTGAAATGCGTCAAGTTGCAGAACCTTACATTCGTCGTAAGGCTATTCGTCATTTAGAAAAAGACCGCGTCGTAATCTTCGGTGGTGGTACTGGTAACCCATACTTCTCAACTGATACTACAGCTGCTTTACGTGCTGCTGAAATCAACGCTGATGTCATTTTAATGGCTAAAAATGGAGTAGATGGTGTTTATACTGCCGATCCTAAGGTCGATGAATCAGCAACCATGTACCGTGAATTGACTCAATTGGATATCATTTCACAAAACTTGAAAGTTATGGATAGAACTGCTTCATCACTTTCAATGGATACAGACATTCCTTTGGTTGTTTTCAATATCAATACAGATGGCAACATTAAGAAAGTCGTTACTGGTGAAGAAATTGGTACAGTAATTAGAGGAGGAAAATAATGAGTCACGAAATTATTACTAGTGCTAAGGGAGATATGGATAAAGCAATTTCCGCTTTCTCAAGACGTCTAGCAACTATTCGGGCTGGTGTAGCAAATGCAAGTTTGCTTGATAACGTAAAAGTAGAATACTATGGTGCTCCAACTCCATTGAACCAAATGGCCAGCATCACTATTCCTGAAGCTAGAGTTTTAATGATTACACCTTACGATGCATCATCTTTAGATGACATTGAACATGCAATCATTGCAGCTGATTTAGGATTAAACCCTGCTAATGATGGTAAGGTTGTTCGTTTGGTTATTCCTCAACTTACTGGTGAACGTCGTCAAGAAATCGCCAAAGAAGTTGGTAAGGTAGCCGAAGAAGCTAAAATTGCTGTTCGTAACGTTCGTCGTGACGCTATGGATAGTGTTAAGAAGCTTCAAAAGAACGGGGACATTACTGAAGATGAACAACGTTCTTTAGAAAAAGAAGTTCAAAAAGTAACTGACGATTCTACTAAAGAAATCGACCGTCGTGCTGACAGTAAGCGTGACGAAATCATGCAAGGTTAATTTATGGAAAATAATTCTTTAAAACACTTAGCAATTATCATGGACGGAAACGGACGCTATGCCAAAAATATGGGCAAGCCTCGTTTTGTCGGACATCAATTAGGTATGGAAAACGTCGAAAATATCACTTTGGCCTGTGATGAATTAGGTATCAAAGTGCTTACTCTTTATGCGTTTTCGACTGAAAATTGGGCTCGCCCGAAAGAAGAAGTGGCATTTTTAATGAATTTGCCAGTAAAATTCTTCAATAAATTCATGCCAACTTTGATGAAAAATAATGTCCGTGTGAAGATTATGGGCTTTTTAGATCAATTGCCAGAAAAGACTTATCAAGTTGTGCAAGATGCCATGGAACAAACACGTAATAATACAGGTTTAGTTTTAAACTTTGCCTTCAATTACGGTTCAAGAAAAGAAATTGTGGCAGCTACACAAGCAATTGCTCAAAAAGTTGCTGATCATGAACTTCAAGTGTCTGACATTGATGAAGAATTATTATCTCGAAATATGTTAACTGGTGATTTAGGAGACTTAAGTGATCCAGATCTTTTGATTAGAACTTCTGGAGAGGAACGTCTCTCCAACTTTTTACTTTGGCAGTTAGCTTACACTGAATTTGCTTTTACGGATAAGTTATGGCCAGAGTTTACAAAAGAAGATTTAACAAAAATTGTCCAAGATTTTCAAAAGAGACACCGTCGCTTTGGAGGATTGGATAAATAAAGGGGAATTTTATGAAACAACGTGTTATTACTGCAGTAATTGCTTGCTTAATCTTTATCCCAGTTTTATTTGCTGGTGGTTTATACATCGATTGGTTAGCTGCATTATTAGCTGCTGTAGGTATTTCAGAAATCTTTTTGATGAAGAAGCAAATTATTGTTTCAGTTGAATTTTTAATTGCTTTATTAGCAACATTTACTTGGACTGTTCCAGATAGTTTCTTGAACGGAATTCCAATGACTAAATTTGGTTTTTACTTTGCTATGATCATGCTTTTACTTACATGGATGGTCTTATCAAAGAACAGAACTAACTTTGAAAGCGTTGGTATTTACACACTTTCATCATTGTACATCGGAACTGGTTTCCACTACTTAGCTGCGATTCGAAACAAGTCAGGTCTTGTAATGATCGGTTTAGCTTTTGCAATTATTTGGTCAACTGATATTGGTGCCTACATGGTTGGTAAGGCAATTGGTAAAAACAAGTTATGGCCAGAAATCAGTCCTAACAAGACTTGGGAAGGTTCAATTGGTGCTGTTGTTGTTGCCATGATTGTTGCCGTAATTTACGCATCAATTTTCCATATGAAATTTACTATGGTTCAAACCGCCGGAATTGCCTTCTTGCTTTCAATTGTTGGTCAAGTAGGTGACTTGGTTGAATCAGCATACAAGCGTTACTGGGGTGTTAAAGACTCAGGTAAGATTTTGCCAGGACATGGTGGAATTTTAGATAGATTCGATTCTACTTTATTTGTTCTTCCAGTCTTTGCTGCAATTTTAGGCTTTACTATTATCTAAGGAAAGATTTATGAAGGGAATTATTGTTTTCATCATTGTCTTTGGGATCATCGTTTTAGTTCACGAATTTGGTCACTTTGCTCTTGCCAAGCTTTGCGGAGTTAGAGTTCGTGAATTTTCTATTGGGATGGGTCCTAAACTTTTTCAAGTTAGAAAAGCTGAAACTCTTTACACGATTAGATGGTTACCTATTGGAGGTTATGTTCGCTTAGCTTCTTCAATGGAAGAAGATGAAATTAAGCCTGGTACTCCAGTCATCTTACAAATTGAAGATGGTTTGGTTACACGAATTGATACTAGTAATAGTGATAACCCAATCGAAGGGATTCCAGTGCGAGTTACTAACGCTGACTTGACTAATGCCTTAGAAATCAAAGGTTACGAAAATGGTGATGAAGAAGTCGAAAAGACTTATCAAGTATCACCAGATTGTACCGTCATTGATGCCAAATTCAATGAAGTTATTATTGCTCCTGCAAATATGCAAGTAGAGCATTTAAAAACTTGGCAAAAATTTTCAGTTAATATCGCTGGCCCAATTATGAACATCTTATTAGGTGTGTTCATGCTCTTTGTTTTCAGCTTTGCCTCAGAAGGACCAAGTGTCAACATCGTTAAAAGCACAACATCTGATAGTCCTGCTCATCAAGTCTTAAAGGCTAATGACCGCATTATCAAGATTAATAATCAAAAGTTGGCTTTATCTGAAGTTGATAAGTTGGTTAACACTGTTTCAAACAGCAAAGGCAAGACATTAACAATTACTTTTAAGCGTAATAGCCAAGTAATTACTAAAAAAATTACACCTAAGAAAGAAAATAAGCGGTATATCATTGGAGTTCTTTTCCAAGCTGATAACAGTTTAGGAGCTAAGATCAAACGTGGTTACAAATTAAGCGTTAATATGTCTACTTTGATCTTCAGTGCCTTGAAACGGTTATTTACTCATTTCAATTTGAACCGTTTATCAGGTCCAGTGGGAATTTATTCTCAAACTAAGAACGCATCATCTATGGGAATCACTTACATTTGTTTCTTCTTAGGTATGCTTTCAATGAACATTGGAATGGTTAACTTAATACCAATTCCAGGTTTAGATGGGGGAAAGGTCTTATTAAACATTGTCGAAATGATTATCAGAAGACCTATTCCTGAAAAATACGAAACTGCAATCTTAATTGCTGGGGTAGTCATCTTAGTTGGATTAATGATCGCTACAACAATTAACGATATATATCGATACTTTATCAAATAAAAGTTAGGGGATTATAAATGAGACAATCAAAATTATTCATGCCAACTCTTAAGGAAACTCCAGCTGATGCTGTAGCTAAAAGTCATCAAATCATGTTGCGTGGTGGTTACATCCGCCAAGTGACTGCAGGTGTTTACAGCTACTTGCCATTAGCTTTTAGAGTTTTAAAGAAGGCTGAAAATATCATTGAAGAAGAAATGGCCAACATTGGCGTTAATGAAATGCAAATGCCTCATTTATTACCGGCAACTTTATGGGAAGAATCTGGTCGTTTACAAAAGTACGGTGCAGAAATGTTTAGATTAACTGACCGTCATGATCGTGAATCATTATTAGGACCTACTCATGAAGAAACTTTTACTGAAATCATCGGCAAAAACATGAAGTCCTACAAGCAAATGCCAATTGCTTTGTACCAAATTCAAACCAAATTCCGTGATGAAAACCGTCCTCGTTTCGGTTTATTACGTGGTCGTGAATTTGTGATGTTAGATGGTTACAGTTTTGCAGCAACTAGAGAACAATTAGACGAACAATTTGATGATCAATACAAGGCATATAAGAAAATTTTCAAGCGTTGTGGTGTCACAGTTCGTCCTGTAATTGCTGACTCAGGTACAATGGGTGGTAAGAATTCTACTGAATTCCAAGCTCCAGCAGCTATTGGTGAAGATGTTATTGCTACTAATGAAAGTGGAACTTACTCTGCTAACCTAGAAATGGCTTGTTCAATTGATACTTTTAAGCCTGAAAAAGAAGAAGCTAAGCCTTTGAACAAAGTATCTACACCAAACGTTCATACTATTGAAGAATTAGCTGATTTCTTAAAAGTTCCAACCACGAAGATTGTTAAATCTGTTCTTTACATCGTTGATGAAAAGGATCCAGTTTTAGTTTTAATCCGTGGTGATAAGGAAGTTAACGAAGTCAAATTAACCCACGTATTAGATTGCGACAGTTTAAGAGTTGCCGAAGATGCTGAATTAGCTAAGATTGCTGGCGTAGGTAAGGGTGGCTTAGGTCCTGTTAATGCTTCATTTGCCAAAGAAATCATTGCCGATGAAACTGTTAAGGACTTAACTAACTTTATCGTTGGTGCCGAAACTGATGCTCAATATGAAAACACCAATTTAGGCCGTGACTTTGAAGTTACTACTTTTGCTGACATCAGAACTGCTAATGAAGGCGAACCTGATCCAATTGATCATGAACCATTGAAATTTACTACTTCTATCGAAGTTGGTCACATTTTTAAACTTGGTACTTACTACACTGAAACTATGGGTGCTAAGTTCTTGGACCAAAACGGTAAGACTCAACCAGTTATCATGGGTTCATATGGTATCGGTGTAAGTCGGATGCTTTCAGCTATTGTTGAACAACACCAAACCGAAAATGGTGTTGCTTGGCCAAAGGAAGTTGCTCCATTTGCCATTCATATTGTTCAAATGAAGATGAATGATGATGCTCAAACAGAATTAGCAACTAAGTTAGAAAACGACTACCAGAAGTATGATGTTTTGTACGATGATCGTAAGGAACGTGCTGGTGTTAAGTTTGCTGAAGCTGACCTCGTTGGTGCACCAATTAGAATTACTGTTGGTAAGAAAGCTAGCGAAGGAATCGTAGAAGTTAAACGTGCTGGTGATGATCAATCACAAGACATGACTCTAGATGAATTACAAAAGTTTGTAGAAACAGAATTAGGTTAAAATCGTGACTGACAAAAACGAACTCTTTAAAAAATTGCTGTCTCAAATTAATTTTCCTGAAGATACAGAAGATCAAGCTTTACTATCTCAAGGAAGAATCGAAAATGTGGATGTTTACGCTAAAGAATCAAAGTGGAATATCCACGTTTTTTTTGAGTCACCAATTCGATTAGCGACATATCAAGCCCTAAATGAGGCTATTAATCATAATTTCTCCGGCTTTTTAAAGAAAGTCGTTTTAAGTGTGCACACTGATAAACAAGATTTGAGCTTCTTTAATGAATATTGGCAAACAATGATCAAAGAAGCAGATCAGGCTCCGATTGTTAAATCAACTCTTTTGAAGATTAAGCCAGAATTGAATGGTAATGAGTTGATTTTACGTTTTAAGAACCGTTCATTTGCACAAATTTTTGATGAAGAAATGAAGCAAACTCTAAGCCAAGAATTTGCTCAATACGGTTTTAATGACATTCATATTCAAGTGGCCCAAGCTCAAGCTGAACCAGATCAGAATTTAGAAAGTTTGGCAGCTCTCCAAGAAGAACATGATAAGCAAATGCAGGTTGAATATGAGAATATTCCTGACAAGCCTGTGCAACGCCCAGTTGAACATAAACGTTTCAGCAAAAAAGAAATGGACAAAAATACGCCTGCGACTCGCATTGCCGATATTGAAGAAGGACAACGTAATGTCATTATCGAAGGGCAAATTTTCTCCGTTGATGGCCGTGAGACTAAAAAAGGTACCTTCATTTTCATGGGTGAAATTACCGACTATACTGATTCAATTTCCTTCAAACGGTTTGTGAGCGATAAGGATCAAATTGAATACTTGAAAGGCTTAAAGCCAGGCTGTTGGGCTAGAATACAAGGTAGCGTTATGGATGACATGTATCAACATGAAGTTGTCTTTAACATTGCCAACTTTGAAGTGATTAATCACGTTGAACGTCAAGAAACATACGAAGGCGATAAAAAGCACATTGAATTGCATGTTCACTCAAATATGAGTCAAGTCGATGCAACGAGCAAGTGTGCCGAATTTGTCGCTGCTGCAAAGCGTTGGGGACAAGAAGCAATTGCCATTACTGATCATGGTAATGTGCAAGGATTCCCTGATGCTGTTGCTGCTGGAAAAGCCCAAGGCATTAAGATTTTATACGGTTTAGAAGCTGATTTGGTTGATGATTCTGCCAAATTGGTCCTAAATCCTGCACCAATGACCTATGAAGATCAAAAATTTGTAATTTTCGACGTCGAAACTACAGGACTTTCTTCAGTTTATGACACGATTATTGAAATTGGTGCCGTTAAGATGAAGAATGGGGAAGTGCTTGAACGCTTTGACGAATTCATTAATCCGCATCATCCATTAAGTGAACAGACAATTAATTTGACTAGTATCACTAATGAAGAAGTTGAACAAGCTCCCGATGAAGATGTGATCATCAAGAAGTTTAAAGATTTTTATGGTGATTTACCTCTATGTGGTCACAATGTCCAATTTGACGTTGGTTTTATTAATGCTGCTTTGAAGCGTCAAGGCATGGAAGAAATTAGCCAACCTGTCGTTGATACGCTTGAAGTTTCAAGACTTTTACACCCAGAACAAGGTCGTCATACCTTGGATTCTCTTTGTAAAAAGTACAATGTAGTCCTAGAACACCACCACCGTGCTAACCAAGATGCGGAAGCAACTGGTTTCTTGATGTTCAAGTTGCTTGATGCATTCCAAGAAAAGTTTGGTGAAAATGATTTAAATAATCTGAATAAGCACTCAATTGGTAGTGAAATTTGGAAACGTGCTCGTCCAACGCACGCCACTATTTTGGCTAAAACTCAAGCTGGACTTAAGAATCTTTATAAGCTTGTTTCAATTGCGTCAACTTCGCACTTTTACCAAGGACCTCGTACTCCTAGAAGTGCCATGGAAGAAATGCATGAAGGATTACTTTATGGTTCTGCCTGCTTACGGGGCGAAGTCTTCATTGCAATGATGCAAAAAGGATATGAAGAAGCAAAAGAAAAAGCTAAATTCTATGATTATTTAGAAATTCAACCACCTGCAAATTTTGAAGCTTACATTAACGACGGCTTGATCAAGGATAGAGCCGAGCTTGAAGAAATCATCAGAAACATTTACAAACTAGGTAAAGAACTAGGCAAACCTGTAGTTGCTACAACTGACAGTCACTATGTTGAACCTCATCAAGCAATTTACCGGAAAATTTTGATTGCAGCTCAACGTTCAAATCCAAACCGCAATGCTGAGCAACCAGACTTACACTTCTATACAACCCAAGAATTATTGGATGCTTTTGCCTTTTTAGGTGAAGATATTGCCAAAGAAGTGGTAATTGATAATCCTCATTTGATTAATGATCAAATCGAAGAAATTCAGCCAATTAAATCTGGCCTATTTCCACCGCACATTGAACATGCCGATCAAGAAATGACTGATTTGACTTACAATAAGGCCTATGAGCTCTACGGTAAGCCATTGCCAAAATTGGTCGAAGATCGAATTAAATTGGAACTAAATTCAATTATTTCTAACGGATATGCGGTTATTTACTTAATTAGTCAACGGCTCGTGGCTAAATCTAATAAAGATGGATATATGGTTGGTAGTCGGGGATCTGTTGGTTCTTCACTTGTAGCCACCATGTCAGGAATTACGGAAGTAAATCCTTTAGCTCCACACTATCGCTGTCCAGAATGTAAGTATTCACATTTCTTTGAAAATGGGGAATATGGTTCAGGATTCGACTTGCCAGATAAAGATTGTCCTAAGTGTGGTCATCCATTAGTTAAGGATGGACAAGATATTCCATTTGCGACTTTCTTAGGATTCCATGGGGACAAGGTTCCTGATATCGATTTGAACTTCTCAGGTGACTACCAACCAGTAGCCCACAACTTTATCCGTGTTATGTTTGGACCAATCAATTCATATCGGGCTGGAACAATTGCGACTGTGGCTGATAAAACTGCCTATGGATATGCAAAACACTATGAAGATGAACACGAACTTCATTTAAGAAATGCTGAATTGGATCGTTTGGCTAACGGTGTAGCCGGGGTAAAAAGAACTACCGGTCAACACCCTGCGGGGATCGTTGTAGTTCCTGATGATATGGACATTTATGACTTTACTCCTGTCCAATATCCAGCTGATGATGTCAATGCTGCTTGGTTAACCACGCACTTTGATTTCCACTCAATTCACGATAACATTTTGAAATTCGATATTCTGGGACACGATGATCCAACGATGATCAGAATGTTGCAAGATTTATCAGGAGTTGATCCGATTACCATTCCGCCAGACGATCCTGGTGTGATGTCGCTGTTCTCAGGAACTGAGCAATTGGGAGTAACTCCAGATGAAATTGGTTCACAAACAGGTACTTTAGGTGTTCCTGAATTTGGTACTAAGTTTGTACGAGGAATGCTAGAAGAAACGAAGCCAACAACTTTTGCTGAATTATTGCAAATTTCAGGTTTGTCTCACGGTACCGATGTATGGTTAGGTAATGCTGAAGACTTAGTCAATAACGGCACTTGTAAATTAAAAGACGTGATCGGTTGTCGTGACAACATCATGGTCGACTTAATTCACTGGGGCGTTAAGCCTGAAGTTGCCTTTTCAACGATGGAAACTGTCCGTAAGGGGAAAGGAATTAGTGATGAAAACATGGCTGTTTTACAAGCTAATGATAAAATTCCTGATTGGTACATTCCTTCATGTTTGAAGATTAAGTACATGTTCCCTAAGGCTCACGCCACTGCCTACATCATTATGGCTTTGCGGATTGCCTGGTTTAAAGTTTACTATCCAGAAATTTACTACACTGCTTACTTCTCAGTTAGAGCCAGTTTGTTTGATTTAGTTGCCATGAGTCGTGGTCAAGATTCAATTCAAACTGTCATGAAGCAAATTAATGAGCAGGGTAATAACGTTACAGCCAAGGATAAGTCACTATTAACTGTTTTAGAAATTGCCAATGAATGTTTAGCTCGTGGTATCAAGATTAAGATGGTAGATATTGAACAATCTGAAGCAACAAACTTCAAGATTTTGGATAAACATACCATTTTGGCACCATTCAACGCTGTTCCTGGCTTAGGAACTAACGCTGCTAAGCAAATTGTGGCTGCCAGAGCAGAAAAGCCTTTCTTGTCTAAGGAAGATTTATCTACTCGTGGTAAAGTTTCGCAAACTATCATGGATTACTTTGAACAAAATGGAGTTTTGGAAGGTTTACCAGACCAAAATCAGCTATCACTCTTTTAGATTTGGCTTTTAACAGCTGATATGGTATACTTTCTATTGAACTTCGAATATTAATTCGAGTGAGCAGAAATGCTCACTCTTTTTATTGCAAAAGATTAATGGAGGATTAGTGTGTCGAAATTAACTGATTTAATTTCAAAAGAAATAAAACCTGTTATCGAGAGTCGAGACGATCAATTAGTTGACATTAAATATGTAACTGAAAAAAGTCAAAACTATTTACGAGTTTACGTAGATCGTAAACCCAATGGAATTGACATTGCTGAAATTGCTGAATTAAGTGAACTGGTTGGTGCCAAGCTCGATAGCATTGTTCCTGACCCACTTCCTGATCCTTATATCCTTGAGATTTCTTCTCCAGGGGTTGAAAGACCAATTAAGACTGATGAAGAACTTGAGAACGCAATTAATCAATATATTCATGTTGCTTTGTACCAAAAAGTAAATGGTGAAAAGATCTATGAAGGAACATTAGTGAAGTTGGATCAAGATGAACTAACTTTAAAAGTGAAAATTAAAACGCAAAGAAAAGAAATTACAATTCCTAAGAAGATTATCAGCAGCATGCGATACGCAATCGAATTTTAGAAAGGGTCGAATAATTTATGTCAAAAGAAATGCTAGAAGCCTTTAGTGCTCTTGAAGAAACTAAGGGTATTAAGCAAGAAGTTATTGTTGAAGCAATTCAAGCAGCTTTGATCGCAGCTTACAAGAAGAATTACGATCAAGCAGCTAATGTAGAAGTTAAGTTTGACGAACGTCGTGGAAACTTCAAAGTTTTCGCTGTTAAGACAGTTGTCGATGAAGTTCAAGATGATCGTTTACAAGTTTCATTGAAGGATGCTCTTGAATTAAACAAGGCTTACGAAGTAGGCGATGAAATCCGCTTCGAAGTTACTCCTAAGGACTTTGGTAGAATTGCTGCTCAAACTGCTAAGCAAGTGATTATGCAACGTTTACGTGAAGCTGAAAGAGAACACATTGTTGCTGAATACAGCCAATACGAAAACGAAATCATCACTGGTGAAGTAGAAAGAATCGATAACCGCTTTGTTTACGTTAAATTTGATAACGTTGAAGCAGTCATGCCTACTCGTGACCAAATGCCTAATGAAGTTTACCACCCTCAAGACAAGATCAGAGTTGTGGTAACTCGTGTTGGTGGTGATTCAAAAGGTGCCAGCGTAACTGTTTCAAGAACTGCTCCAGAATTAGTTAAGCGACTTTTTGAACAAGAAGTTCCTGAAATCTTCGATGGAACAGTTGAAATTGTTTCAATTGCCCGTGAAGCTGGTGACCGTACTAAGATTGCTGTTAAGTCAAATGACCCAAACATTGATCCAGTCGGAACTTGTGTCGGTGGTAAAGGTACTAGAGTTCAAAACATCGTTAACGAATTAAGCGGTGAAAATATCGATATTGTTAAATACGAAGAAGACCCTTCAGACTTTATCGCAAATGCATTAAGCCCATCCGAAGTTCTTGCAGTTCAATTTGGTGATGGCGAAAACGAAAAGGATGCCTTAGTAATCGTTCCTGACTACCAATTATCATTGGCAATCGGTAAGAAAGGTCAAAACGTTCGTTTAGCAGCTCGTTTAACTGGATACAAGATCGACATTCGTTCAGAAAGTGAAGTTGAAATTGTCGATGAAGATTCAAACGATGAAGAAGATTTAACAGAAGAATAGGTGATTTTTTTGAAAAAGAGAAAAATCCCAATGCGAAAGGACTTGTTGACTAACACAATGCAACCAAAGAAAGAATTGGTTAGAGTTGTCGTTAATCAAGAAAAAGAAATTTCCGTTGATCCAACTGGTAAGAAGCCAGGTCGTGGTGCCTATGTTTCTCTTAATCCAGAAGCAATTAATGATGCAAAGGCTAAAAAAGTGCTTGATAAAAGCTTAGGAACGAAAGTCCCCGATGCCTTTTACGAAGAACTCTTTGCATATGTTGATCATCAAAAGGCACGTAAAGAATTGTTTGGTGAATAAGTGAATCAAAGACAAAAAGTATTAAACTTTTTAGGATTAGCTCAAAAAGCTGGCAAATTGGTCACTGGTACTGATGCCGTGATTCTTGGCTTGAAAGCTAAAAAAGTTTATTTCGTATTAGTAGGATCTGATTTAACACAAAATAGTTTAGAGAAAATTACGCAAGTTAGCTCTAAAGTGAACGTTATCGTCAATCAAGATTTCACATCTGATGAAATCAGCCAGGCGATCGGTCAAGAGCGAAAGGTAATTGGACTAATTGATCAGAAATTCAGTAAAGCCTTAAAGCAAAAAATAAAAGAAGGAGTGTGATTTGATGACGAAAGTAAGAATTTATGAAATCGCCAAAAAATTAAATATCGACAACAAGGTTGTGGTACAAAAAGCTAAGGACCTTGGAATGGATATTAAGAACCACATGTCATCTGTGGCTGAAGAAAGTGCAAAGCAAATTGAACAAGCTCTTTCTCCTAAGAAGAAGGCTGCTCCTAAAATTAAGATTTATGCTTCTTCATTGCGTAAAAAGCACAAGTCAGAACAACCTGAAAACAACAAAAAAGACAACCGTGGTAATCGTAACCGCAACAACAATCGTCAAAAGCCTCAACAAAATTCTGAAAAGTCTAAGCCAGCAAACAAGCCAGCTGCACGTGATTTGTTGAAGCAATTGCAAACTAAGCAAAGAGCTGAAGCAGAAGTGCTTGATAAACAAGCTGCTAACGCTAAGAAGCAATACCACGAAGATCTTAATAAGAAAGAACCTGAAAAGGCAAAGGAAAGAACCATCGGACCTAAGATTATTAAGCCTTCTCCAAAGAGAGAAGAAGCTAAACAAGAAGCAACTAAGCCGGTAATTACGCCAGAAGCTCCAAGGCCAGCTCCTTCAAAAGGTAGAGACAAAGGTAAGCCAGGACGTAAGGGTAAGAAGAACTTTGAACATTCTCACAATGACTCACAAAGTCGTCGTAAGAAGAACAACAAGAAGCGTCAAAAGCAAGATCAAGCAGTAGCTAAGAAGCCAGTTACTCAAAGAAAGGAAAAGCCATTACCAGAAGTATTGGTCTTTGAACCTGGCATGAACGCTCAAGATTTGGGTAAGTTATTGCACAGAGAACCGGCTGAAATCGTTAAGAAGCTCTTCATGCTTGGTGTGATGACTAACCAAAACCAATCATTGGACAAAGATACCATTGAATTGATTGCAGCTGAATACGGTATTGAATCTCAAGAAAAAGTTCACGAAGATTTATCAGATATCGATACTGTATACGAAAAGCTTTTGGATGAAGCTAAGAATGCTAAGACACAAACTAGTCGTCCACCAGTAGTTACTATCATGGGTCACGTTGACCACGGTAAGACTACTTTGCTTGATAGACTTCGTCACACTAACGTAACTGCTAAAGAAGCAGGGGGAATCACTCAAAAGATCGGTGCTTACCAAGTTAGAATCGACGATCGTCCAATTACTTTCTTGGATACTCCAGGACACGCAGCCTTTTCTAACATGCGTGCTCGTGGTGCCGAAGTAACTGATATCGTTGTTTTGATCGTTGCTGCTGATGACGGTGTAATGCCTCAAACAATTGAAGCTATTGACCACGCTAAGAGTGCTGGTGTGCCAATCATTGTAGCGATCAACAAGATGGATGCTCCAGGTGCAAATCCTCAACACGTTACTGAACAATTGATGAAGTACAACTTAATCCCAGAAGATTACGGTGGAGATACTATTTACGTACAAATTTCTGCTAAGACTGGTGAAAACGTTGAAGAATTATTGCAAATGATCCTCTTACAAGCTGATGTGATGGAACTTAAGGCTAATGCAGCTCAAAAGGCTATCGCAACTGTTGTTGAAGCTCGCTTATCAAGAGGTCGTGGTCCTGTAGCTGACCTTTTGATTCAACAAGGTACTTTACATGTTGGTGATCCAATCGTTGTTGGTAATACTTTCGGACGTGTTCGGGTAATGACTAACGACCGTGGTCGCCAAATCAAGAAGGCTACTCCAGGTATGCCTGTAGAAATTACTGGTTTGAACGATGTTCCAGAATCAGCTGATAAGTTAGTTGTCTTTGATGATGAAAAGACTGCTCGTTCAGTTGGTGAATCTCGTGCTCAAATTGCTCTTCAAAAGAGTCGTGAAAACACTACTCACATTACTTTGGACAACTTATTCGACACTATGAAACAAGGTGACATGAAAGAAGTTGCTATTGTTATCAAGGCCGATGTTCAAGGTTCAGTAGAAGCTTTACAACAATCTCTTGAAAAGATCGATGTTGAAGGCGTACGTTGTAACATCATCCACGGTGGTGTTGGTGCTATTAATGAAAGTGACGTAACTTTGGCTAGTGCTTCAAACGCTTTGATCATTGGTTTCAATGTTCGTCCAACAGCAACTGCTAGATCACAAGCCGAACAAGAAGGTTTGGATATCAAGCTTTACAGCGTTATCTACAAGGCAATCGATGACGTAACTAGTGCCATGAAGGGTATGCTTGAACCAACTTACGAAGAAAAGGTTATCGGTAACCTTACTGTTCGTGATACTTGGAAACTTTCTAAGGTTGGTACTATTGCCGGTGCATTCGTTGACAATGGATACATTACTAGAGAATCTGGCGTAAGATTGATCCGTGATGGTGTGGTTATTTACGATGGTGAAATCGGCTCATTGAAGCGTTTCAAAGATGACGTTAAGGAAGTTAAAGCCGGCTTTGATTGTGGTTTGACTATTGAAGGTTACAACGACATCAAGGTTGATGACGAAATTGAAGTTTATGAAATGCAAGAGGTTCCTACTGAATAGTCATAAGGAGGTACAATTATGAAACATCGTGTGGGTAGAGTAGAAGCAGAAATTTTGCGTGAACTCTCAAAAATTCTTCAAAAGAAGATTCGTGATCCACGTTTAGTAGATATCAACCTAACAGCAGTAGATTGTACCAATGATTTTTCTTATGCTACGGTATACTACAGTATTCTTTCTGAAGATACTGCTGTTGAAGAAGATGTAGCAGAAGGCTTGGAAAAGGCTAAAGGAATCATGCGTCACTATCTTAGTGAAGAATTAACGCTTTTCAAGGTGCCAGAATTAATCTTTAAAAGAGATACTTCAGTCACTTACGGAAGCAAGATTGATAAACTAATCCAACAATTGCATCGTCAAGAAATGGATAGATAAGTAATTAAGACGCCAAGAGGCGTCTTTTTTTGAAAGGAAAACTATGAACGGAATCATTGTCATCGATAAAGAAGCGGGAATGACTTCTGCTGATGTTGTTTATCATTTACGTAAGATCTTACATTTTAGAAAAATTGGTCACGCTGGAACCCTTGATCCTGAAGTAACCGGCGTTTTACCTGTAGCCATTGGCCAAGCTACCAAGTTAATTGAAAGAATGCATGAAAAGCCAAAAGCTTATCAAGGGACAGGCCTTTTTGGCTTAAAGACCAACAGCTATGATCTTGATGGCGAAATTTTGGCAGAAAAAAAGTTAGATAGCAATCTGACTAAAGAAGAAATTAGCGAAGCCATGAACAGCTTTTTAGGACAAATTACGCAAGTTCCACCAATCTATTCTGCAGTCAAAGTTAATGGTAAAAAACTTTACGAATACGCTCGTAATGGCGAAGAAGTGGAATTACCAAAAAGACAAGTAGAAGTTTTTGAATATAACTTAATTGGCGAACCGCGTTTTGATAGTGAAAAAGGACAAGTGAGTTTCGACTTTGAAATTAAATGTTCAAAAGGAACCTATGTCAGAAGTTTAGTCAATGATTTGGGCGACAAATTAGGCATTCCTGCCGTAATGACCAAGCTTAGAAGAACCGCCAGTTCCGGCTTTACTGAAAAAGATGCAGTATCCTTACAGAGCTTACAAGAAAATCCTGAAAAGGCGACAGAAGCCATTTTACCAATAGCTAGTTACTTTAAAGACGTAGCTAAATACGATTTAAACGACGCAGAATGGAAGAAAGTTTCCAACGGAGCCAGCGTGCAAATAGCTAGAAATGATAATCAAATAGGTTTATATTATAAAGGTGTATTGAAAGCAATTTACAAGAAGCAGGGTAATATTTACAAAGCTGATTTAATGCTTTTACAAAATTCTTAAATAGAAAAGTAGGACTAGTTTTGCAGATTTTTCATCTCAAATATCCAATTAAAGACACCGAAAAACTAGGGCCAGTTGTACTAGCTCTAGGTTTTTTTGACGGGGTACATAAAGGACATCAAGAAATAATTAATACTGCCAGAAGACAAGCAGACAAACTTCATTTATCTTTGATGGTAATGACTTTTGAACAACATCCTAAAGAAGTCTGTGCTCAGGACAAGTATTTCCCATACATTGATGAAAACAGTGAAAAAGCTGCTAAGATGGAAAAACTAGGGGTTGATTATCTACTATTCCTGAACTTTGATGAAAAACTTCGGCAATTACGGCCAATTCAATTTGTAGAAGAAGTCCTAGAACTATTAAAGCCAAAAGTCATTGTCACCGGTTTTGATTACACTTTTGGTTACAAGGCATTAGGAACAACTTTTCAACTTAGAGAATTAGGTCTTGGCAAATATGATGTCATTACCGTTGCTAAAAAGACTTATGAAGACAGGAAGATTTCATCTACTAGAATTCGCTTATTAGTTCAAAATGGACAAATGGAAGAAGCTAGTGAACTACTTGGCGAAAACTATTCGATCAGCGGTACTGTAGTTCATGGCTTACGTAATGGTCACAAATTAGGGTATCCAACATTAAATCTATCGTGGAATCAAAAGAAGTTACTACCCAAAATTGGTGTTTATGCCACATTAATTAAATACAATGGTAAAACTTACCAAGCAATGACCAGCATTGGATCAAATCCCACGGTAACAGACAAAAAGACACTTTTTATTGAATCCTATCTATTTGATTTTGATGAAGATATTTATGGTGAAGAGATTACCGTTGAGTTTTTGCATTTCATGCGAGGACAAATTAAGTTTTCATCACTAGATGGGTTAAAAGAACGCCTTAAGCTTGATGAAGTTGAGATTAAGAACTATTTCAGTGAAGTTGAAAGTAAACAAAATATTTGATTGAAGTAAAAAAGAGCCATGTGGCTCTTTTTTTATTTTGAAAAAACTATATATTTTGCTATAGCAAACAATCTTTACAATCATATGTATTTACGCTAGAATACATAGCGTATTTACAGCAATAAGTGAGATATTTGATAATAAATAAACTCTATAACATTAGCTATAGAGTAGTTTTTTGTAATTTTAAAATTTATCTTTCATTGGAGGAAAAGATATATGGAAAATAAAACTTTACCAGAAGGTCAAGATTTACTTAAAAGATTAGGGTATGTGAAAAGTTTTTTAGAATCAACAAATAATGAAGCCAATAAATATTTTCAAATAAAACAAAATTACAATGATAATGTCTCACGAATCAACAATAATAGACAAATAACATACAATCAGCTTTATGGATTACCATATAAATTTGGTGCATTTACTACTGGTGTTGGAATTTCTATCGCATTTATTTTCATTACTCAGAAACTTGCCAAGTTTTGGTGGCTAAATTTAGGAATTGGTAAATTCTGCATCGTGACTTTGATTGTTTTGCTAATTGGTCATTATTTACAAATTACAAAAGCGGTTTGGGGAGCAACGATTTTCAATATCATTATGATGTTAAAATGGTTTGAAGAAATGTTTTATGCTCTTTGTTATTCTTTTATGAAGACTGATAAGTTATATGCAACTAAATCATTTCAATATGGATATATATCAACTAATATACTGGGTTTACTGGTGTGAATAACCGTAATAATCTTATTGATAATAGGACATAGATTTACTTTTGACTTTGATACAAAGAGAATAAGATTGAAGAAAAATGTTATTGCTCAAAAAAATCAGAATATAAATAATCAAAACCAAAGATGGATGGCAGAAAATAACACTCTTCAAGATCAAATGAATGATTGTGCCATAAAATATAATGAGATTTTCGACAAAATGCTAAAATACAATGACTGGTGGTACCCAGAAGATTATTATAATCTTGAAGCAGTCGACAGATTTATCGCTATTATTAGGAACAACAGAGCAGATAATGTTAAAGATATGGTAAATCTATATAAAACTGATAATTATCAAGAAACGGTGATTTATAATCAGGATATCATGACAAAGAAAATGGATATTGCAATTCAGCAAAGAGAAGAAATGCGTAGAGCAATTGCTAATATCCATTCAAATACCGAAGTGAAAGTATACGTAAAGAATAAGTAAAAATATATTAATAATTAAAAGTCGATACAAAAGTATCGACTTTTTTTATACTTTTTTGGCACTCCCCTTGATTTTCTGCTAAATTCTTGTATCATAGTATGTGTTAGCACCTAGTAGTTTTGAGTGCTAAAGTGAAGGTGATAATATGCTGACAGAACGTCAAGAAGTGATTCTGAAAACAATTATCCAAGATTTTACGCAAACTCATGAACCGGTCGGATCGAAGACCGTGATGAGTCAGTTACCATTTAAGGTATCTAGTGCAACGATTAGAAACGAGATGGCTGTTCTAGAAGATGCGGGTTTAATTGAAAAAACGCACTCATCTAGTGGTCGGATTCCATCAGCACTAGGCTATCGCTACTATTTGGATTATCTAGTTGAACCGCTTGAACTATCCGATAGCATTCACTCAGCAATTGGGTCTCAGCTAAATCGGCCGTTTAATCAAGTTAACGAAATTGTCCAAGAAGCAGCGAAAATCTTGTCAGATTTAACCAACTATACTGCATTTGCTGAAGGGCCAGAAATGCAAGAAGTGACTGTGACAGGTTTTAGACTCGTGCCACTTTCGCCACGGCAAGTGATGGCAATCATTGTGACCGACGATGGAAATGTCCATAATAAGATTTATTCCATTCCGCACAATGTTTCTTCAAGCGAATTAGAAAAGGCGGTTAACCTGATTAGCAGTATAATCGTTGGTCATCATCTTTCAGAATTAACTTATAGCTTACTTGAGAAGCAATTCTTACAAGAGTTTAATAAGGAACAATCTAAGTTATTCTTAGACTTGCTCGAAGATGTATTGCGTGACGCTGCAAGTGAACAGATGTATATTGATGGTCAAATCAATCTGTTGAACAATACAGCTGTCAATAGCGTTAATGATGTCCGTTCGCTTTATGAATTGTTGGATAACAATGGTTTAGCGAGCGAGATGGTGCATTTAACAAGTTCAGAAATACAATCTAAGTACCCAGTAAAAGTTGTTTTGGGTTCTGAAATGCAAAATGACTTGTTGAAGCATTACAGTTTATTAACTGCTCAATATCAAGTAGGTAAATATGGTAAAGGAACAATCGCCATTTTAGGCCCAAGTTCAATGCCATATTCACAAGTCATTGGTCTCTTAGATTACTTTAGAGAGCAATTGGCAAATAAGTTATTAGATTATTACGGAAATATCAAATAAAGGAGGGTGCAGCTTGAGCGAAGAAAAGAAAAAGAAGCAACCTGAAGAAAAGAAAGTTGATCCCGTAAAGGAATTAACTGAAAAGGTAGCTGAATTGACTAAGGAACGTGATGAACTTGAAAACAAGTACTTGCGTAGTCAAGCTGAAATTCAAAACGCACAAAAGCGTTACACCAAAGAAAGAGAACAGCTAATTAAGTATGAATCTCAAAAGTTAGGTTCGGAAATTTTACCAGCCGTTGATAACTTAGAGAGAGCTTTAGCGGTTGAAGTCGATGATGAAGCTGCTAAACAATTGAAAAAGGGTGTTGAAATGACCTTGGAATTGCTAGTGAAGAGCTTGAAAGATCAACAGATCGAAGAAATCTCTGCTAGCGGTGAAAAGTTTGACCCAGCACTTCATCAAGCTGTTCAAACAATTGAAGCAACAGATGAACACCCTAAAGATACTGTTGTTCAAGTATTGCAAAAAGGTTATCGCTACAAAGATAGAACTCTTCGTCCAGCGATGGTCGTAGTTGCACAATAAATTTTTCAAAGGAGATAATTATTTATGTCAAAAGTAATCGGAATCGACTTAGGTACTACCAACTCAGCAGTTGCTGTATTGGAAGGTAAAGAACCAAAAATCATTACTAACCCAGAAGGTAATAGAACTACTCCTTCAGTAGTTGCTTTCAAAGATGGTGAAATTCAAGTTGGTGAAGTTGCCAAGCGTCAAGCTATCACTAACCCTAACACTGTTGTTTCAATTAAGAGCCACATGGGTGAAGCTGATTACAAGGTTAAGGTAGGAGACAAGGAATACACTCCTCAAGAAATTTCTGCATTTATTTTGCAATACATTAAGAAGTTTGCTGAAGATTACTTAGGTGAACCTGTTACTGATGCAGTTATTACTGTACCTGCTTACTTCAACGATGCTCAACGTCAAGCTACTAAGGACGCTGGTAAGATCGCTGGTCTTAATGTTCAAAGAATTATCAACGAACCTACTGCTTCATCATTGGCATATGGTCTTGATAAGGATGACGACGACGAAACAGTTTTAGTATACGACCTTGGTGGTGGTACTTTCGACGTTTCAGTTTTGCAATTAGGTGACGGTGTCTTCCAAGTGCTTTCAACTAACGGTGATACTCACCTTGGTGGTGACGACTTTGACCAAAAGATTATCGATTGGTTAATTAGCAACTTCAAGGCTGAAAACGGCGTAGAATTATCAAACGACAAGATGGCTTTGCAACGTTTGAAGGATGCTGCTGAAAAGGCTAAGAAGGACTTGTCAGGTGTATCAAGCACTCACATTTCATTACCATTCATTTCAGCTGGTGAAAGTGGTCCATTGCACCTTGAAGCAGACTTAACTCGTGCTAAGTTCGATGAATTAACTGATGACTTAGTTCAAAAGACTAAGGTTCCATTTGACAACGCATTACGTGATGCAGGTTTGTCACTTTCAGATATTGATAAAGTTATCTTGAACGGTGGTTCAACTCGTATTCCTGCAGTCCAAAAGGCTGTTAAGGAATGGACTGGTAAGGAACCTGACCATTCAATCAACCCAGATGAAGCCGTAGCATTAGGTGCTGCTATTCAAGGTGGGGTAATTAGTGGTGATGTTAAGGATATCGTTTTACTTGACGTTACTCCATTGTCACTTGGTATCGAAACTATGGGTGGTGTCTTCACTAAGTTAATCGACAGAAACACTACTATTCCTACTTCAAAGAGCCAAGTATTCTCAACTGCTGCTGATAACCAACCTGCTGTAGATATCCACGTTTTACAAGGTGAACGTCCAATGGCTAAGGATAACAAGACTTTGGGTCGTTTCCAATTAACTGATATTCCTGCAGCACCTCGTGGTGTGCCTCAAATTCAAGTTACTTTCGATATCGACAAGAACGGTATTGTAAACGTATCAGCTAAGGATATGGGTACTGGTAAAGAACAAAAGATTACTATTAAGAGTACTTCAGGTTTGTCAGATGACGAAATCGAACGTATGAAGAAGGAAGCCGAAGAACACGCTGAAGAAGATAACAAGAAGCGTGAAGAAGTTGACTTAAGAAACGAAGTTGACCAATTAATCTTCCAAACTGAAAAGACTTTGAAGGAAGTTGGCGACAAGGTTCCTGAAACTGAAGTTAAGCCAGTTAAGGACGCCTTGGAAGACTTGAAGAAGGCTCAAGAAGCTAACGACTTGAACGCAATGAAGGAAAAGAAGGAAGCTTTGACTAAGGTTGCTCAAGACTTAGCTGTTAAGTTATACCAAGCTAATGCTCAAAACGGTCAACAAGGTGGAAACACTGACGGCAACAACGGAGCAAATGGTGCAACTGATGGAGACTTCAAGAAAGTAGATCCTGACAAGAAATAGGAGATAATATGGCAGATCGAGATTACTATGATATTCTTGGTGTTTCTAAGGATGCCAGTGATAGTGAAATCAGTAAAGCTTACCGTAAATTAGCCAAAAAGTATCACCCTGATATTAATCATGAGCCGGGTGCTGATGAAAAATATAAGGAAGTTAACGAAGCTTACGAAGTATTACATGACTCGCAAAAGAGAGCTCAATATGATCAATACGGAAAAGCTGGTGCTCAAGGTTTTGGCGGTGCTGGTGCCCAAGGCTTCAGTGGACAAGGATTTGGCGATTTCTCAGATATCTTCTCAGACTTTTTCGGAGGTCAAGGACAAGCTCGACATGTTGATCCAACTGCTCCAAGACGTGGTCAAGATCTTGACTATCAAATGACCATTGACTTCATGGACGCTATTAACGGAATTAAAAAGCAAGTTACTTACACTCGTAGTGAAACTTGCGATGTCTGTGGTGGACATGGTGCAGAAAAAGGATCACATCCAGAAACCTGTGACCAATGTCATGGTTCAGGGGTTATGGTTAAGACCAGACAAACTATGCTTGGTATGATGCAACAACAAGTTACCTGTGATAAATGTCATGGACGTGGTGTTGTCATCAAGAATCCATGTCATAATTGTCACGGTGCGGGTATCGTTGATAAGAAGAATACAATCGAAATCAATGTTCCTGCCGGAATTGATAATGGTCAACAATTGCGTTATCCAGGACAAGGTGAAGCAGGTCAAAACGGTGGACCATATGGTGACCTTTACATCACTTACCAAATAAGACCTTCTAAAGAGTTCACCAGAAATGGTACAACTATTTACTCAGAAGCTAATATTTCCTTTGCTCAAGCAGCACTGGGTGACCAAATTAAAGTTAAGACTGTCTATGGAGATGCTGACTTGAAGATTCCTGCTGGTACTCAAAGTGGTACTAATTTCAAGATTGCCGGTCAAGGTGTTAAATCATTAAGTACTGGTAACAAAGGGGATCAACAAGTTAAAGTAAATGTGGTTATACCAAAGAAACTTAACGAAGCACAAAAGAAGGCTTTGCTTGATTATGTCAAAGCAGGTGGCGATAATATTTCACCTCAAGAGAAGTCATTCTTTGAACGACTAAAGGATTCACTAAGTTAATAAAAAAGACTCTCAATATGAGTCTTTTTTTATTGCTTTTGCTATAATAGAAGATATGTACTAAGGAGTGGTAAACTGCATGAATTTAGAAGAACTGCAAAATTATCAAAAACATATACGCAATTTTTCAATTGTAGCTCATATCGATCATGGTAAATCCACGATTGCTGATCGAATTCTGCAACTGACTGAAACTGTGTCCGATCGCCAATTGAAGTCACAAATGCTTGATGATATGCCACTAGAAAGAGAACGTGGTATCACCATTAAGATGAACGCAGTTGAGGTTAAGTATCATGCCAAAAATGGTGAAGATTATATTTTTCACTTAATTGATACCCCAGGACACGTCGACTTTTCATACGAAGTATCACGGTCTCTAGCAGCTTGTGAAGGTGCTTTATTGGTTGTTGATGCTTCACAAGGTGTACAAGCTCAAACCTTAGCTAATACTTACTTAGCCATTGATAATGATTTAGAAATCGTGCCAGTCTTGAATAAAATCGATTTACCTAGTGCTGACCCAGAGAAAGCCAAAGAAGAAATTGAAGAAATGTTAGGGCTAGATGCCGCTGATGCTTGTGAAGTTTCTGGTAAAACTGGTGTTGGTATTCAAGATATGCTTGAACGTGTGGTAACTGATATTCCAGCACCAACTGGTGATTTACAAGCACCGCTAGAAGCTTTGATTTTTGACTCAAAATACGATGATTATCGCGGGGTTGTCTTGTCAATCAGAGTTAAGGAAGGTACTGTTAAAAAGGGTGATCGTATTCAAATCATGAATACTGGTAAGGAATACGAAGTCACTGAAGTTGGGGTAACAACACCTTTACCATTGAAAAAGGATATCTTAGTTGCTGGTGATGTAGGTTATTTAACCGCGAATATTAAGTCTGTCCGTGATACACGGGTAGGTGACACAATTACTAGTGCCGATAATCCTGCCACAGAAGCATTACCTGGATATCGTCAAATCACACCAATGGTCTACTCAGGTATGTATCCGGTTGACAACGCTAAGTACGATGACTTAAAAGAATCCCTTGAAAAGTTGCAATTGAATGATGCCGCTTTGGAATTTGAACCAGAAACTTCAAATGCTTTAGGCTTTGGTTTCCGGTGTGGTTTCCTTGGCTTATTGCACATGGATGTCGTTCAAGAGCGATTAGAACAAGAATTTGATCTTGATTTGATTATGACAGCTCCATCTGTTGACTATCATGCCATTATGAATGATGGATCAATCAAATTAGTCGACAATCCTAGTGATTTACCAAGTGCTGGTGAATACAAAGAAGTTCAAGAGCCTTACGTTAAGGCAGAAGTTATGGTGCCAAACGATTTTGTTGGTCCTGTAATGGAACTTTGTCAAAGAAAACGTGGTGAATTCCAAACCATGGATTATCTTGATAAATACCGAGTTAACGTGATTTATAAGATGCCTTTGGCTGAAATTATCTATGACTTTTTCGATGAATTAAAATCTTCAACCAAAGGTTATGCTTCACTTGATTACGATATCATTGGTTATCGTGCTACCGACCTTGTGAAGATTGATATGCTTTTGAACAAGGATCCAGTCGATGCTTTAACTTTTATTGCCCACAGAACAGCAGCTCAAGAGCGTGCTCGTCAAATGACAAGTCTATTGAAAAAACTGATTCCACGGCAAAACTTCCAAGTTGATATTCAAGGTGCAATTGGGGCCAAGATTATTTCTAGAGCTACCATCAAGCCTTACAGAAAAGATGTTACTTGGAAGATCCACACTGGTGACCCAGATAGAAGAGCAAAATTGCTTGAAAAACAAAAGCGTGGTAAAAAGCGGATGAAGGCCGTAGGTAGTGTTGAAGTACCACAAGATGCTTTCATGGCTGTTTTACAAATGAACGATGACGATATAAAGGGTAAATAAAATGGAAAAAAAGACTAAGACTAAGAGAAAAATAGTAAAAACTTTAGCAGTTATCTTTTTTGTAGTAGGTTTAGGTTTAATTGCTTCAGATCCAATTAGCCACTGGTTAGTCAGCTGGAATCAACGTAATGCATTAAACGGCTTAACTGCAAGTAAAATTGCCGCTAACAAGCGTAAAAAGGGTATGTTTGACTTCAGCAAAGTTGGTAGCATGGACCCAGTTAAAGCCACTAAAGCTCGTATTAAGAATACGGCTAATGCTATTGGGGCAATTGCAATTCCTAAAGTTAAATTGTACTTACCAATCATGTTAGGTTTATCAGATGATAGCCTTTCTACTGGTGGTGGTACGATGAGAGCTGACCAAAAGATGGGGGAAGGTAACTATCCTCTAGCTGGACACTACATGACTGCTAAAGGAATTTTATTCTCACCATTAGAAAACACTAAGATTGGTCAAAAAGTATACCTAACTGACCTTAAGAAAGTTTACGTTTACAAGATTTACTACAAGAAGGTTGTTGACCCAACTTCAGTTTGGTTAGTAGACAATACTGAAAAGAAAATCGTTACTTTGATTACTTGTGCTGACGGTGGTATTAATCGTTGGGCAGTTAGAGGTAACTTAATTAAGGTTGAAAAAGCATCTCACCACAATTTAGAGGTATTTAAATTAAAATAATGAATTGGAAATTACGTAATTACACGCCATTGCCAAATGATTTAATAAATGAATTTCAACTTAGTCCACTATCGGCTAAGTTGTTTTCTTTACGAGGAATTGATACTGAAGAAAAGTTAAACTTTTGGTTGAATACAACTTTAGATGATTTAGCTGATCCAAGTTTGATGCATGATTTAGACAAAGCAGTAGATCGAATTAACCAAGCAATTGATAATGGTGAAAAGATCACTGTCTACGGCGACTATGACGCTGATGGAATTACAGCTACGACAATTATGGTTGAAGCACTTTCTGTGATTGGAGCCGAAGTCGACTTTTACATTCCAGATCGTTTCTCAGATGGTTATGGTCCAAATATGGCAGCATATCAAAAGTTAGTTGCTGATGGAACAAAACTAATTATCACTGTTGATAATGGGATTACCGGTGTCGAAGAAATCAAGTATGCCAAAGAACACGGTGTAGATACGATTTTGACCGATCACCACACTATCCAAGAAACTATGCCGGAAGCTTATGCTATCGTTCACTGCAACTATCCTGGACAGGATTATCCTTTTGATGATTACTGCGGGGCAGGGGTTGCCTACACTATTTGCCGAAAACTAATGGAAGATTCTGTGCCAGAACTCGCAGAATTAGCCATGATCGGAACGATCGGCGATATGGTTAAAGTAACTGGCGAAGGTCACATTTTGGTCAAAGAGGGTTTGGCTTATTTAAATCAGACCGATCGCCCAGGACTTTTAGCTTTAATTGAAAAAGCCAAGCTCAATCTTGGTTCTATCACCGAAACTGATATTGGCTTTGACATTGCCCCAAGATTAAATGCAACTGGTCGATTAGCTAATGCTTCTTTAGCAGTCAAATTATTGCTTGAAACTGATTATGAAAAAGCTCAAGCATTGGCCCAAGAAATTGAAAATCTAAACAATAAGCGTAAAGATCTGACCAAAACAACTTTTAGTGAATCCAAAAAGCAAGTAAAACACGATTCAAAAACAATTGTCGTCTATGATCCAAACATTCATGAAGGAATTCTAGGTTTAGTTGCAAATAAATTAGTCAAAGAATATCATAAGCCAACTTTAGTTCTAACTAGCGATGATCAAGGTTTGCTAAAAGGCTCAGGACGTAGTCCAGAAAATATCAATCTTTTCGATACACTTTCATCTTTCAAAGATGAGGTTTTTGAAAAATTTGGTGGACATGACTTCGCTTGTGGCTTCTCTTTAACTTCAGACAAATTGCCTCTATTGAAAAAAGCTTTCGAAGATAATTTGGTTTATATTGAAAAAAATAATGATGAAAACTTCTATGATCTCGAACTAACTGCTGATTTCAAAATTGAGTCACTGCAAGAAATTGCCCAAGCAGGCCCTTTTGGAACTGACAATGACAAACCATTATTTTCACTAACTAATCCGCAATTTGATTCTTTCATGAAAATAGGCAAGGACAGAAATCATGCCAAGATGACTGTTTTTGGAATTGATGTGATGGCTTTTAACCATCCAGAGCTTAATCAGGAGCTATTGCCCTTTATTCATCATATGATTGTGACCTTAGGAACAAATACTTATAAAAACCAGTTGCAATTGCAGGCAATCGTCACTGATCTAGATTATATGACTCCAGCAGCTTTGAACAATGAACCAATCATCGATCTAAGACAATCTCAGTCAATCATGGGTTTTGCTGATCAATTTGTCGTCTTCAACGAAGCTAATTTAGAAGTCGCTAAAACTCAATTGGCTTTACCTAATAAGAAAATCAAGTTAATTGACGAAGTAGAGGAAGGTAACAAAGTTACGATTCTTGATACTCCAAAGAATTTAGCTGAATTATCATTATTGAAGCAACTAGATTATTCGCAAATTTTTATTCGCTTTATGCTTGATCAATTGCCAATTTCAGCCATTCCGAATAAAGCAACTTTTTCAAAACTTCTGAAGTATATTATGCTTCATCCAAATCTAACTTTAAGCGATTATGAAATTGCCAGCGACTATTTAAATATCACTGCCAATGAAATGCGGTTTGTGTTGCGGGTCTTTTATGAACTTGGCTTTGTTACTTATCAAGATAGCAAAATTATGCCAGTTGAATCACCAGAAAAGCGTGAATTGAAGAGCTCAAAATATTTGCAAAGCGTTGCTAAACAAATTAAATTCACCAATACTTTGAAAAGCATGCCATTAGCACAACTAAAAAACTATCTATAACTTGCTTGAATTTTTACTAATTGTTAAAATAGAGTGTAATGCCATAAGTCAAGTTTTTAACATTGGAGGTTTCTTAATGGCAGTAGATTTTGAAAAATACATTAAAAGTGTAGCTGATTTTCCTAACAAGGGAATTACTTTTCGTGATATTACACCTATTTTGTTAGAACCAGACATTTACCGTGCTGCAACTCACGACTTAGCAGAATACGCTAAGAAGATGAAGGCTGACGTAATTGTTGGACCTGAAGCTCGTGGCTTCATCGTTGGTTGTCCGGTTGCTACTGAATTAGGTTTACCTTTTGTTCCAGCTAGAAAGCCTCACAAGTTACCAAGAAAAACCATTTCTGCATCATACGATTTAGAATATGGTTCAAATGTCCTTGAAATGCACGACGATGCAATCAAGCCAGGCCAAAGAGTTGTTGTTTGTGATGATTTAATGGCAACTGCTGGTACCTTGCGTGCAACTAAAGAATTAGTCGAAGATTTGGGAGGTTCTTTAGTAGGGGCAGCATTTTACGTAGAATTACCCGACTTAAAGGGTCGTGAAATTATTCCTGATATTGACGTTTACTCATTAGTTAAATATCACGGAGCTTAATTATTGCAAATAAAAAAGCCATACATTGTATGGCTTTTTCTTTTACTTATTTTTCTTATTCAAAGCTGAGTGGCGAATACCATAGCCAAAGTAGATAATTAAGCCTACTAAGAACCAAATTCCCGACAAAGTTTTAGCTGGAACATCTAGTCCCCAGAAAGTAAGAAAACTTCCTAAAAAGGCTAAAACAGGAAGAACAGGGAAGAATGGCATTTTGAAGCCTGGCTTATCGATATCGACACCTTCACGTTTTCTCAATGGGTAAATAGCCAATGATACAAACATGAAAGCAATCAAGGTACCAGCACTAACCAATTGTGCCAAGAAACTGAATGGGAAGAATGCTCCCAAAATTACCGCCACAATTGTCAAAATAAGTAAGGCGACATTTGGCTTGTTGTTTTGCAATGAACCAAGTTTCTTTGGAAGCATACCGTCACGACCAAATGAGTACAAAAGTCGTGAACCGGCAAGCATCATACCGATTAGGGCAGTAAACATACCGACCACAGCGATAGCTTGAACGATATTAGCGACTAATGGGTGACCTGCATGTCTCAAAGCCCAACCAACTGGTTCAGCATTATCAGCATAGTTACTGTAATGGAACATGCCTGTTAGCACCATTCCAACAATGACAAACAAGACAACGGCAATCAACAAACTACCTAAAATTCCACGAGGCATGGTCTTTTGCGGATTTTTTGCTTCTGCAGAGTTAGCTGCAATCGAATCAAATCCGATGTATGATAGGAAAATTGTTGAAATACCTTGGTAAATTCCAACCCAACCACCAAATGTTGAGCCGTCAGGGTTTACATGTTGTTTTGGAATAAACGGTACATAATTTTGTGGATGAATTGCAGTCAAACCAACAATAATGAATAAAATAATAGCCAAAACTTTCAAGACAACCAAAGTATTTTGAACTCTAGCAGTTTCTTGAACGCCTCGAGAAAGTAGGAAGGAGATAATCAAGATACTAATGACCGCAAAAATGTCGACCATTCCGCCACTAGTAAATCCTACAGATAATTGTTTAGGTAATGTCACGCCAAGTCCACCAAGCAATCCTTGTAAGTTACTACTCAAACCGCTGGCCACAAAGGGAACTGCAATAAAATATTCAGCTAATAATGCCCAGCCACAAACCCAGCCGAACATTTCACCGAAGATTACATTAATCCAAGAATAAGCACTACCAGCAAAAGGCATACTTGAAGCCATTTCTGCATAAGCAAAGGCAACTAATCCAGCCACAATTGCAGCACCTAAAAATGATAATGAAACAGCTGGACCTGCGTATTTAGCACTTACCAAACCAGGCAAGGTAAAAATTCCAGTTGAGACAATTGTACCAACTCCAAGAGCTAAGAAGTCCTTAGTTGTTAGAGTACGTTTCAAATGAGAATCTTTATCTTGATAGGTCGAAGGATCTTCTTTCAAAGACAAACGTTTAAAAAAAGCTTTCATATTCTTCTCCTTTTCAAAAATAAAAATTAGTTTAAGTATACTAAAATTATTTTGAAAATAAAAGAAAAGCTCAATGAATTTCATCGAGCTTTTTTTGCTTATTTAACTTTTTTAATAACTGGACTATAAATTAGATCAATAATGATTGCTCCAACTAGAGAAACTGCCAAACTCAAGAGAACCAACTTAAAGTCAATTTGAGCCATCGCAATTCCGAAAGTGGCTAATAAAATAGTTAGGATCATATCGATAATTTGGACAGATCCGACAAATTTTGAAGGGTAGTCCATCCAGAAGTATCCTTTAGTTCTTGTAATCAAAACAAGCAACATCGCACTTGTTACCAAGAAAATGTAAGTCATTGTAGCGATTGAATTATGATCAAATCCTTGATGCAAAAGTACTGAAACAAAGAGCACACCGACAACTAGCCAACCAAATGCTAATGAAAAAGCAATTTTTGCTAATTTCAGCATATCCCAATTTTCTGGTTGCTTAGTAATTGTCACGCGGTCGGTACCGATCATCATGGTAACCATATTATTCATGATGGTGTAAATAACCATGGCATTTAATGCAAGTGGAATAAAGTTGTAGAACAAGTAACCAAAGGTAATTAACATGGTTAATTCTGCAGTTCTAGAAAGCTTAGTCAATGACCAAGTAGTCATTCTTTGATATACACGGTGGCCTGAATCCAAAATGTGAAGGATACCAGAAAGACCATCTTCAAGCAGTACCATCTTACTTGAACGCTTAGCAACGTCGACTGCACTAGAAACTGCAATACCAACTTCAGCTTGTTTCAAAGCAGGGGCGTCATTAACACCGTCCCCAGTCATTCCAACGATAAAGCCTTTTTCTTGGAATAAGCGTACAATTCTTAACTTGTCTTCAGGTAAAACTTCAGCAATACCACTAATCTTTTGTAAATCAGTACTATCAGTTAAATCAGAAATAGCAATAATATCACCATTAAGGTTAACTTCACGCGCAACAGCTTCAGCCGTACGACGATTGTCACCAGTTAACATAATAGTTTTTATGCCACGTTCTTGTAATTCAGATAAGATAGCTTTTGAATCAGAACGAATGCGATCTTTTAATAAAAAGACAGCGGCTAGGTGGTCATCTACTAATAATGCAACTGAACGACCCTTTGAAAAGTCGAGTTCTTTAGCAACATTTTCAGCTTCAGGATCAATTAAGGCTAATTGCTTAAATGAACCAAGTTTGATGTTATGGTTTTGGCATTCTGCTTGCGAATATCCGGTATCACTTGAAAAGGGAACAAAACTTGAGAATTCAGGTAAAGTAATTTTTTCTTCAGTTAATAAATCTAATAAAGCACGATCAATGATACTTTCATTTTGACGGTCAACCGCTGAAGAAAGCAAAGCCAGAATTTCCTTATCTGCCAAAGCTGAATAATTATGCCATTCAACCACACTAGTTTTATTTTCAGTAATGGTTCCAGTTTTATCTAAAAGCAATAAGTTCAAATTGGCTGCATCTTGAATACCAGTCAAATCAGCAGTCAAAATTCCTTTTTTAGATAAATCAGTGGCTTCAAATGAGTTAGAAAGAGCAAAAGTAGAGGGCATTGCCACCGGAATAGAAGCAATAAACATCATTGCTAAGAAAGGCAACATTTGAATAATGCCGTGCAAACCTTCACCTTTGACTAACGCACCAATGATAATGAAGACAGTCAAAATTCCATCTAACACACATAGATAGAAAATCAACTTAGTTAATAATTCTTGCAAGTGTCCTGGTGCAGCTGATTTGTTGATCAAGTTAATCGTCTTACCTGAACGACTATCTTTACCAACAGCAGTAACTTTAGCTAAACCAAAACCGTTAACAACCGTTGTACCAGCAAAGGCGGTATCGCCAATTTGCTTTTTAACAGCTTCAGATTCACCGGTAATGCTACTTTCATCAAATGATAATTCACCAGAAAGGACTTCAACATCGGCAGCTAAAACATCACCTTTTTGTAAGCTGACCAAATCGTCAACTACCAAGAACTTAGCTGCAATTTTTTGCCAATTTCCATCCCGCATAACTTTAGCTAGAGGAGTTAGCTTATGAGAAATTTTGTTTAAAACTTTTTGTGACTTTTTCTTTTGAGTGGCTCCGTTATAAGCTGCAAAAAGCAACATCAATAAAACAAAGAGGGATTGAACCCATTTACCTAATAAACATTCAACTATTAAGGCTGCTTCCAAAATCCAAGCAGAGAGGTTCCAAAGTTTTCCGAAAAAGGCTTTCCAGAAATTGTAACTTGGCTCAGGTACTTCATTATATCCATTATCTTTGAGTCGTTGTTCTGCTTCAGAAGAGGAGAGGCCTTGGTATTTTTCTGCCATAAAATCTCCTTAAAAAAAACAACGAAGCAGAAGCTCCGTTGTTATAAAACTGATTTTAATTATTCAGCATCGATTGAGTATGGGAAGAATGCTAAACGTTCACCCTTACCAAGTTCTTCTTCGATTCTTAATAATTGGTTGTACTTTTCAACACGTTCTGAACGAGCTGGAGCACCAGTCTTCAATTGACCACCGTTTACGGCAACAGCTAAGTCAGCGATGAAAGTATCACCAGTTTCACCTGAACGGTGAGAAATCATAGTGTTGTAACCGTTCTTACGTGAAAGACGGATAGTTTCAAGAGTTTCAGTAACAGTACCGATTTGGTTCAACTTGATAAGTGAAGCGTTACCGGCACCTTCCTTGATAGCCTTCTTAAGAAGAGCAGGGTTAGTACAAATGAAGTCATCAAGAACGATTTGTACACGGTCCTTGTGTGACTTAGTGAATGATACCATACCTTCAACGTCGTTTTCGTCGTATGGGTCTTCCATAGAAATTAATTCTGGGAATTCGTTCAATAACTTGTCGTAGTATTGAGCAAGTTCTTCACCAGTAAGAACCTTACCTTCAAGGTGGTACTTACCATCTTCCTTGTTGTAGAAGTATGAAGCAGCACAGTCACAAGCGATAGCGATGTCTTCACCTGGCTTGTAACCAGCCTTAACGATAGCTTCGTGTAAAGCCTTCAAAGCTTCTTCTGAGTTCTTCATGTTAGGAGCGAAACCACCTTCGTCACCAAGACCAGTTTCGTAACCCATGTCTTCAAGAACCTTCTTCAAAGTGTGGTAAGTGTTAACGATCTTTTCAAAACCATCACGGAATGAAGTCTTCTTAACAGGGCAGATCATGAATTCTTGAATGTCGATACCGTTGTCTGCGTGTTCACCACCGTTAATAACGTTGTGGAAAGTTTGAGGCATTTCTAAGTCGATACCACCAAGGTAACGGTATAAAGGTTGGTGAGTAGCCTTAGCAGCAACATCAGCAACTGCCATTGAAGTACCCAAGATTGCGTTAGCACCCAAACGACCCTTGTTTGCAGTACCATCTAAGTCAATCATAGTTTGGTCAACTAAAGCTTGGTTGAAAGGTGACATACCCTTCAAAGCCTTAGCGATTTCAGTGTTAACGTTGTTAACTGCAGTAGCAACACCCTTACCACCAAGACGTGAACCACCATCACGTAATTCAACAGCTTCATTTTCACCAGTTGAAGCACCTGAAGGAACTTCAGCACGAGCCATTAAGCCGTTTGAAAGGGTTACTTCAACTTCAACAGTTGGGTTACCACGTGAGTCAAAAATTTCTCTAGCATGTACGTTTTCAATAACTGGTTTTAACATCAAAAAACCTCCTCAAAATTTATGGTGTTTATCCATGCAAGACTAAACACCGACAAGAGCATCTGCTCTTATTTCCATATTTGATTTTAGCTTAATGGACTGAAAGTGTAAACATTTCAGAGGAAATTTTTAAAAACGATTTAACATTATTGTTGACTATGAATGATAAATAGTTTATTTTAATTAAAAACTATATGATTTAAAGAAACGGACAGTAATATGAAAATTCAAATTATTTTAGATTCAGGATCAAATGATCGTACCGATGACGTAGTAATTACACCATTGAGAATTTCTTTCAAAGATAAAACTTATATCGATGATGATTCTCTTGATACTAACGAATTATTAAAAACCATGGCTACTACTAAGGAAGCAGGTAGAAGCTCATGTCCAAATATTCAAGATTGGCTTGACCGCATGACTGGTGAAAATATTGTCATGCTTCCTTTGACTAGCGGTTTGTCAGGTTCTTATAATGCTGCTTTGCAAGCTAAAGAATTATATCTTGAAAAATATCCTGACCGTAACGTACTCGTTTTAGATGCAAAAACTGTTGGACCAGAAAATAGAGTGATTGTCGATATCATTGAAAAATTAGCCGAAGAAGATGTTCCATTTAACGAACTAGAAGGCCGTATTAATGAAGAAATGACTCATACTGACTTAGTTTTCGTTTTGAAGTCACTCAGAAACTTAGCCTTAAATGGTCGTTTACCAATGGTTGCTGCCAGATTAGCCGGCATGCTAAAAATCATGGTAATTGGTACTGTTGATGAAGAAGGTAAGTTTGCTTTATTAAACAAAACCCGTGGTATGAAAAAAGCCTTGGCCGACATCATTGATCAAATGAAGGCCAAAGGCTATCAAGGTGGAACTGTTTATATCGATCACTGCGATAACGAAGCAGAATCAATTATTTTAAAGGATAAAATCCTAGCAAGCTTTCCAAATGCCAAAATTACAATTAGAAAAACTAGAGGAATCTGCACTTTCTACGGTGAACGTGGCGGTATCTTAGTTGGATTTCACAACTAAAGATAAATAGAAATAATATCTATTATGTAAAGTGATAAATTATAACTCAAAAAGCTGACTAAAATAGCTCCAATTGCATCACTAGGGTAGTGGGCTGATAAAGTCACTCTAGAAACGATTAATAAAACCCAACCGGCAATTAGCACAATACTATATATAGAAAAACTATCATGTAAGTGCAAAAGCAAAAGGGTAAAGGTCGTTGAACTTAAGATGTGACCGCTTGGAAAACTGTAACCACCATCAAGCTGTGAGTGATCCTCGGGACGAGGGCGATGAACGACTTTTTTCAAGCCGTATCCAATCCCGTCACTTAAACCGATGTTCATTAACAGCCAAGTCGCTAATTTCCAGTCATTATCTTGTAATGCCATGGTAGCTAACAAAACAACCGCTACAATAATGATTTTTGGGTCATAAATAAAGGCGATAATTTTCCAGATTACATTCGTATGTGGAAAATCAATTAAAGTTTCTATCTTATGGTCCCAATAATTAAAGCGATCACTCAGATTCAGCAAAGTAATCAGCATGATAATCAGCATTGTGCTGATAATTATATTTTGAAATATCATAAGCACCTGTCATCTTATAACTTGTTTCGTCTATTTTATCAGAATTATTTACCATTTATCGAAAAATTGCTAAAATGGATGAGATGGAGCGTTGGCAGAGTGGTAATGCACCGGACTCGAAATCCGGCGAACCGATTTTTTCGGCGCGCAAGTTCAAATCTTGTACGCTCCTTAATTGAGCCGTCAGGCTCTTTTTTGCTTTACAGGTTTATGATATCATTTAAGAGTTAATTTTTAACAAAACCAAATTGTATGAGGATGTTTTATGGCAAAAAATAAAAAAGGTAACTTAGCTAGTAAACTCTTACTACTGGTTGTCATCGTTTTATTAGTTGTAATTGGATATTTTTCAATAAATAGTCGTAGCTGGCAACTTGCTCAACGTGAGGCCACTAAATATTTCTATGAAAAGCCAAATGCAAAAACTAATATAAAGAAGAAAAAAGTTGTCAAAGCAACTTGGGGCTGGCCATTTAAGAAGATTAAGGATTCTGGTCCAAAATATGAAGATGGTCAACAATTTGGTAAAACTGGTTATGCTCGTGACCATAAAGGTAAGCCAACATATTGGCATGATGGCTGGGATTTTGGCTGGGGCGAAGTCGGCAAAAATGCAAGTGTGCTCTGCGTTCATAGTGGTGTAGTTCATAAAGTGGGCTGGGCTCCTGGAATCGGCAATTACATTTGGATTATTAGCAAAGATGGCTACGTTACAGTTTATCAAGAAGCTTTCATTAATATGACAGATATTATTGTCAAAAAAGGTCAACATGTGAAGTTAGGACAAAAATTAGGTGTCTTAACTGGTAATCACTTGCACTTAGGTGTGACACGAACAGACAAACCATATATTAAAAAGAAATATCATGCACCCGATAACAATTATTGGTCAGATAATGGCGTTTGGTTAAATCCCGTTGAACTGATTAAGGCTGGATTGGGAACAAAGTAGGAGGATGTAATGAGTCAGCATCGAAAATTGAAACGCTCGATGTCCGCTGGACAAATGGAAATGATATCACTTGGAGGTGCCATCGGAGTAGGGCTATTCATGGGTGCTAGTTCTACTATTAAGTGGACCGGGCCATCTGTTATTCTTTCTTACTTATTTGTTGGTTTTCTTCTATATATAGTAATGAGAGCCTTGGGAGAAATGTTATACATTAATCCTGGTACAGGTTCTTTTGCTGATTATGCCACCAAATATGTTCATCCATTAGCTGGTTATATGGCTGAATGGGCCAATGTTTTCGAATATATTGTTGTTGGGATGAGTGAAGTTGTTGCTGCAACAGAATATTTGAAATTCTGGTGGCCAAATATCAATAGCTTAACTGTCGGAATTATCATTATTGCTTTTCTAATCATGGCTAACTTAGCAAGTGCCAAAGCCTATGGTTCACTTGAATTTTGGTTTGCCATGATTAAAGTAGTCACAATCATTTTGATGATAATTCTTGGCTTTTTGATGATTTTCTTTGGTATCGGAAATCACGGCCAACCAATCGGTGTTTCAAATCTTTGGGAACATGGCGGTTTCTTTGCTGGCGGTCTTTCAGGTTTTATTTTTTCAATGTCCATTGTGGTTGGTTCATATGAAGGTATTGAATTATTAGGAATTTCCGCTGGGGAAGTTGCTAATCCGCAAAAAGCGATTGTCAAAAGTGTTAAGTCAATTATTTGGCGAATCTTGATTTTCTACGTTGGAGCAATTTTTGTGATTGTTTCAATTTATCCATGGAATCAATTGGATCAAATTGGTGGTTCACCATTTACTAATACTTTTGCGAAAGTTGGTATTACTGCAGCTGCATCAATTATTAACTTTGTTGTTTTAACTGCAGCCTTGTCAGGTGCCAACTCTGGTATTTATTCATCAAGTAGAATGCTGTTAAAGCTTTCTAAACATAATGATGCTCCTAAGTTTTTCAATAACTTAAGTAAGCACCATGTTCCAGACCGTGCCATTTTGGGAATCGGATCAGGAATTTTAATTGGATTTATTTTGAACGTCATTGCAGCTCAATTCAATAAATCAATGAGTGAGTTGTTTGTGATTGTCTTCAGTTCTTCAGTTTTACCAGGAATGATTCCATGGTTCTGTATTTTGATTGCGGAATTGAAGTTTAGAAAACATAATCCTGAATTGATGGAAGATCATCCATTTTCATTGCCTTTGTACCCATTTTCAAACTACTTTGCAATGATCATGTTAGCTTTAATTGTGGTCTTTATGTTCATCAACCCAGATACTAGAATTTCAGTTATCGCTGGTGCAATTGTCTTGATTGTAGCTGTGGTTGTTTACTTAATTAGACATAGAAAGAAGTCATAATGGCAGTATTAGAAACTCCATATTTGGATTTATTAGCAAAAATTATTAATGAAGGAGACTTTAAGGGAGATCGAACTGGTACTGGTACTAAAAGTATTTTTGGTGCTCAAATGCGTTTCGATTTATCTAAAGGCTTTCCGCTAATTACTACTAAGCGAGTACCATTTGGCCTAATTAAGAGCGAATTATTGTGGTTCCTACGTGGCGACACAAATATTCGCTTTTTGTTAGAGCACAATAATCATATTTGGGACGAATGGGCTTTTAAGCGTTACGTTGAAAGTCCTGATTATCATGGTCCAGACATGACAGATTTTGGTAACCGTCAATTGCATGATCCTGAATTTAAAGCCGTTTACCAAGAACAAATGGCCGCATTTACCGAAAAAGTTTTGCAAGATGCTAATTTTGCTAAAAAATATGGTTCTTTAGGTGATGTTTACGGTGCACAATGGCGTCATTGGCAAAAGCGTGAAGGTGGTACAATCGATCAAATTCAAGATGTAATTGATCAAATTAAGAGTAATCCAAATTCGCGTCGCTTAATTGTTTCTGCTTGGAATCCAGAAGATGTGCCAACTAGTGCACTTCCTCCTTGCCATACTTTGTTCCAATTTTATGTCAATAATGGCAAGCTAAGTGTGCAATTATATCAACGTTCAGGCGATATGTTCTTAGGAATTCCTTTCAACATTGCCAGTTATTCACTTCTTTTAAGCTTAATTGCTAGAGAAACTGGATTAGAAGTAGGCGAGTTTATCCATACAATCGGTGACGCTCATATCTACAGCAATCACTTTGAACAAGTTAAAGAGCAACTTTCTAGAAAGCCATTTGATAGCCCTAAATTATGGCTTAATCCTGATAAAAAGTTTATTACTGACTTTGAAATGGATGACATTAAAGTGCTTGATTACCAACATCATGCAACTATTAAGGCACCGGTGGCTGTCTAATGTTAACTTTTGTGTGGGCTGAAGATAAAAATCATGCCATCGGCTATCAGGGAAAATTACCTTGGTCATTGCCAGCGGATATGAAGCATTTTAGAAAAATCACGGCGACAGACCCGATGATTATGGGCCGAAAAACCTTTGCATCCTTGCCAAAATTGTTGGCCAATCGCCAACATATAGTTTTGACAAGAGATCATGCTTTTGCTCAAAAATATGCGAATCATGATCAAGTGAAAGTTTTTACCGGCTTAGAAAATTTGCGAGACTTTATTAAAAATTACCATGATCGGTTAACTGCAATCGGGGGAGTCTCAATTTTTGAAAATTTAATTGATCTAGCAGATGTGTTAGAAAAAACAGAAATAGATGCTGAATTTTCTGCGGATACGTACATGCCAGAAATTGACTATTCAAAATTTGAATTAGTCGCTAAACAAAGCTTTGCTAAAGATGAAAAGAATCTATACGATTACACTTTTAAAACTTTTCGCAAAAAATAATTAATTTTTTGTTGACAGAGTATTTTTACCATGGTAAATTAATTTCAAATTAAAAATATTGATCTCGAAGTGAAGAGTAATTTAATCTTCGTTTTTTACAGAAAATCGCGGTTGATGAGAAGCGAGAAAACGAGTTAAGTGAACATGGTCACTGAATGATCTCTGTTGGTGATATTTAGCCAGCAGCGGGGTTGCATCCGTTATCAAAGCAAACTTTTGATCGAAAGTTAGTAAGTTCTCTAGCGTGAGTTAGAGAAAAATTAAAGGTGGTAACACGGGAAGTCGTCCTTTACTAGGAAGGCTTTCCGTTTTTTTGTTTTTAAGGAGAAATATAAAATGAGAAGAAGTCATAATAAAACCATTTTTGGTATTATCGCATTAATTGTTGTCGCTCTATTAGCTTGGTTCAGCTTTGGACCTAAGAATTCACATCAAGCTGCCAAAACAGTCACAATTGGGGTAGTTGGTCAAACATCTGAAGACCAAAAGATTTGGGATAGCGTTGCTGAAACTGCTAAGAAAAAGTACGGTATCACGATCAAGATTAAGAACTTCACTGATTACAACCAACCTAACAAGGCTTTAGAAAGTGGCGATATTGATTTGAACGCTTTCCAACACTACGCATTTTTAAAGGCTTGGAACAAGGCTAACAAGACTAACATCGTTTCAATTGGTGATACATACCTAGCACCAATCAGACTTTACTCAAAGAAGTACAAGAAGTTGAGCGATTTGCCAGACGGTGCAACTATTGCGATTCCAAACGATGCTTCAAACGAATCAAGAGCTTTATACTTGTTAAAGAATGCTGGATTAATTACTCTTAAGTCTGGTAACGCACTTAAGACTGTTGCAGATATTAAGGAAAACAAGAAGAACTTGAAGATTAAAGAAGTTGCTGCAGACCAAGCTGCTCGTGCCTTAGCTTCAGTTGATGCCGCAGTAATCAACAACTCATTTGCTGTACCTGCTAAGTTAGGTGACAAGGAAACTTTATTCATTGAACCTATTAACAAAGACTCAAGAGAATGGGTAAACTTCATTGCTGCAACTGCTAAGAACAAGAACAACAAGACTTACCTTGATGTAGTTAAGGCTTTCCAAACTGAAAAAACTAAGAAGTTAGTTAAGAAATTATACGGTAACTCAGAAGTTACTGCATGGGGAATTAAGTTTTAAGGAATAAAGGAGTGTTGACCAATGAGTGCGATTGAATTCAAGCACGTTGACGTTACATACAAACAAAATAAAGAAAGTATTGTCGCTGTCAAAGACTTTTCTTTAGACATTGAAAAAGGTGATATCTACGGAATCATCGGTTTTAGTGGAGCAGGTAAGTCGACGATTGTTAGAACAATCAACTTGCTAGAAAAGCCAAGTGCAGGGGATTTGACCGTTCTTGATCAACCTTTCGTCAAAGACGGCAAAGTCGTCATTTCTAACAAAGACCTACGTCTAGCTAGAAGAAAGATCGGAATGGTCTTTCAAACTTTCAACTTATTAGATCAAAAAACTGTAATTGAAAATGTGGCTTTTGCATTAAAACATGCCAAATTACCATTCGAAGAACTCGAAAAGCGTTGTTACGAATTACTTGAATTAGTCGATCTCAAAGATAAGGCTGAATATTTCCCATCACAATTGTCTGGTGGACAAAAGCAAAGAGTAGCAATTGCTAGAGCTTTAGCAAATGATCCTGAAATTCTAATTTCTGACGAATCTACCAGTGCCTTAGACCCTCAAACAACTAAGCAGATCTTAGATTTATTGAAAAAATTAAACCGTCAACTCAACTTGACGATCGTTTTGATTACCCACGAAATGGACGCAGTCAAAGCCATTAGTAATAAAGTGGCCGTCATGGAAAATGGTCAAATCGTTGAAAAAGGTTTACTCAAGGACATTGCTTTAAAGCCAAAAGCTAAATTAACAAGAGAATTCGTTGGTCGTTCAATGCAAGTACTCAGCCAACTAGACTTGCCTGATCTAGCTAAGGATGAAACTCTTTATCAATTGGTTTACTCAATTGACAACGTCACTAAGTCAATCGTGGTTGATTTGTATCAAAAGTTGGGAATTGAAGCCTCAATTCTTGATGGTAATGTTGAATTAATCAACGATGAAGCCATTGGAACCTTGATTGTCCAATTAAAGGGTGACGAAGAAAAAGCAGTCGAATTCTTTAAAGAACAAGGCGTAGTTGCAACTAAGCTAGAGTGGGAGGCATAAGATGGATGTTTTAGTTAAATATTTTCCAAATGTAGCAGGCCTAGGCTGGAATGGTGATACTGGTTGGGGAACTAGTATCTTGCAAACCTTATTTATGACTGGCTGGTCAGCAGTTTTTGGAGGCATTTTAGGAATTATTTTCGGAGTCATTTTAGTCGTAACTAAACCGGGTGGCATTTTAGAAAATCGTGTTTGCTTCAGTGTTTGCGATAAAATTGTCTCAATTTTCAGAGCCATTCCATTCATTATTTTATTGGCTTTTATTGCACCATTAACTCAAGCAATCGTTGGTACGCAAATTGGTACCACTGCTGCTTTAGTACCATTAACTTTGGGAGTATTCCCATTCTATGCTAGACAAGTCCAAGTAGCTCTAGAAGCAGTACCTAATGGAAAAATTGAAGCTGCTGTTTCTCTAGGTGCTACGCCAACTGACATTATTACTAACGTCTACTTGTCAGAAGCAAAGCCTGAATTAATCAGAGTTTCTACTGTAACAGTTATTTCATTAATTGGTTTAACTGCCATGGCTGGTGCCATCGGTGCAGGTGGATTAGGTAACACTGCCATCACATACGGTTACAACCGTTTTGATAATGATGTAACTATTGTTGCAACTGTCTTAGTAATTTTATTAATCCTCATTGTTCAAATTATTGGTGACTTCTTAGCTAAAAAATCTACTCACTAATTTTGTGATACAATAAAACAAGATTTTTTAAAAGAAGGAAAAATAATGAATAAAGACACTCTAATCGAGCAATTAGAATTAGCGGAAAAGCATCACATGCAAATCAATTGGACTGAATTTACCAAAAGTCCAACGCAAACTCCGATTACTAATTCAACTTTAGTCGATCAATCAGGGATCGTCGGTCGAATTGGTATCATGTTATTATCCTGCGGGACAGGAGCATGGCGAGTTAGAGAAAGTATGGATGTGATTGCATCAAGTCTTGGTATCAAATGTTCAGCTGATATCGGACTCACAAGTATTGAATATACTTGTTTTACAGAAAACAACCTCTCATATAGTCAAACTCTTTCTTTACCAGCAACTGGCGTTAATATGACCAAGTTGACTAAATTGGAACAGTTTGTCACCGAATTTCCGACTAAGGTTAAACAGCTAACGATTGGAGAAGTTCATCAAACTTTAGATGAAATCAATCATGAGCGCAGTTTGTATCCAGCAAGTATTGCTGGCTTAGCATCCGGATTAGCTTGTGGTGGTTTCATCTTTTTACTTGGTGGGGGAATTATTGAAGTTATTTGTGCCTTCATTGGTGCAGGAATTGGTAATTTCACCAGAGCTTATATGGGTAAAAAGCAATTGACTTTGTTTGCTAAGATTTCTTGTTCAGTCATGATTGCGTGCTTGATGTACTTCTTAGCTTTTAGCATCATCAACAGTATTTTTCATGTTGGAACAGTTCATACTCGAGGTTATATCGGCGCCATGCTCTTCGTGATTCCTGGATTTCCGTTCATTACCTCAGGACTCGACATGTCAAAACTCGATATGCGATCTGGGCTAGAAAGATTAGCTCATGCCATTCAAATTGTTGTGATTGCAACCACTTTTGCCTGGGGTGCAGCAACTATTTGCCAAATTCATCCCGGTGATTTTCCTAAATTAGGCTTAGATCCAATCACATTAACTGGCTTACGTTTAATTGCTAGTTTCTGCGGGGTATTCGGTTTCTCATTGATGTTCAATTCTCGTCCTAAGTTAGCAGCTACAGCTGGAGTTTTAGGAGCAATCGCGAATACATTGCGTTTATCATTAGTGCAATTTTTGTTAATTCCAGGAGGCTTTGCTGCCTTTATCGGAGCACTATTATCTGGATTATTGGCAAGCTTAGTCAGAAAGAAAACTGGCTTTCCAAGAATTGCCATCACAGTTCCTTCAATTGTGATCATGGTTCCAGGATTATATCTCTACCGCGGAATCTTCTATCTAGGATTAAGTCAATTTGAAAATGGTTTAGGCTGGGTTATTCAAGCATTATTAATCATTATTGCTTTACCATTTGGCTTAATTACTGCCAGAATTTTAACTGATAAAAAATGGCGTCATATTGGATAAAATAAAAAACCAGAATCTTAGGATTCTGGTTTTTCTTCTTGTAAATCATAAAATTTAGCCTGACAAACTTTAGCTAAGTCAGCTGGTTTTAGGTAAATGCTTCGGCCAATTTTTCCACTAGAAACACAAATTTCATCATGTTCTTGCATCGATTCATCTAAATAAATAGGGAAGTGATGTGTATGGAAAATACCAATAGGCGTATTAGCACCATGAACATAACCGGTAGTTTTTTCTAGTTGCTTAAGTGGAATCATTTCCACTTTTTTATTACCGGAAACCTTAGCTAGCTTTTTCAAAGATAAGTGACCAGAAAGTGGCACAACACCAACAACTGGACCAGTCTTTTTTCCTTCTGTAACCAAAGTTTTATAGACTAAGTCTTCATTTTTATTTAAACTAGTATTATTGACCTGAGCTACGCCGTGATCAAACTCAGTTTCGTAAGAAACTTGTCGATAAGCGATTTTTTGTTGATCAAGAATCTTTTCAACTAAAGTTTTTTCTAATTGTTGTTTTTTCTTTTTTGACATATAATCACCGCTATTATCATACGCATCTCAGAAATTTTTTGCAAATGGAGAAATAGATGAAACTTTTAAGAATTGAAATGCAAATTAGCCATGAAATTGAAGATGCAATGGTCTACTTTTTAGAAAACGATCTGCATGCCTTGGGAACAGAAATGATTAGAAGAAGTGACTTTGAAACTGCAGAGGATCGTCACGACTCAACGCTTGTTGTTTGGGAAGATGTGGATGTTCCTGAAGACATTAAGCTTTTTGCCTACTTTTCAAGTGAAGAACATGTTCCAGAATTGACTGAAAAAATTCAAGCCAAATTTAAAGAATTAGCAAGTTATGGCCTACAAGTAGGTGAAGGTCAGCTTACTCATGACTATATTAAAGATGAAGATTGGAATACTGTTTGGAAAAAATATTATCATCCAATTCAATTCAGCCGTTACTTGGCAATTGTTCCTGAATGGGAAAACTACACTCCAGCCTTTAGTGATCAACAAGTGATCAAATTAGATCCAGGTTTGGCATTTGGTACAGGAAACCATGAAACTACCAAGTTAGCCATGCTTTGTTTAGAAAGAGTTATGACTAAGCCAAAAAGTGTGGTTGATGTTGGTACTGGATCAGGGATTTTGGCAATTGCCAGCAAAAAATTTGGTGCTAGCTCAGTTTTAGCAACCGATATTACCGACGAATCAATCAATGCCACTCATGAAAACATGGCTTTGAATCAAATTGAAGACATTGAAATTCAAAAAACTAGCTTACTAAGCGGTATTTCTGGTAAATTTGATGTAATCATCGCCAATATTTTGGCTGAAATTTTATTAGAACTAATTCCGCAATTAGATGAACACCTCAACGAAGGTGGACAAATTATTTTCTCAGGAATTGATTACTTACAATTACCAAAAATTGAACAAGCTTTGGATCAAATTGGCATGCAAGTAAGCTTAAAACTTCAAGAAAAAAGATGGATTGGTTTAATTATTACTAGAAAACCTTAAGAATTTTAAGTAAAATATATTAAAAAGTGTGCAAAGGGGACGATTGTATGTCAAAATACGTTGAAATGACTCACCAAGAGGTCATTGATGCTTGTAAAAAATATATGAATAAGGATCAAGTGGCCTTTGTTGAACGTGCCTATGAATTCGCTAATGAAGCTCACAAGAATCAAACTAGAGCATCAGGTCAGCCATACATTATCCACCCAACTCAAGTTGCTGGTACTTTAGCAAACTTGAAATTGGATGTCGATACTGTTGCAGCAGGATTTTTGCATGACACAGTAGAAGACACTCCAACTACTAATGAAGATATTAAGAATTTATTCGGTGAAGATGTTGCCTTTATCGTTGATGGGGTAACTAAATTAAATAAATTTGAATACAAGTCTCACCAAGAATTTTTAGCTGAAAATCACCGTAAGATGTTGATTGCTATGGCTCAAGACTTGCGGGTTATCATGGTTAAATTAGCCGATAGAATGCACAATATGCATACTTTAGAGCACTTACGTCCTGATAAGCAAAGACGAATTGCTTCTGAAACTATGGATATTTACGCACCTCTAGCTGACCGTTTGGGTATCGGTACTATCAAGTGGGAATTAGAAGATATCAGTTTCCACTACTTGAACCCAGAAGCTTACTACCGTATTGTCGGCTTAATGGATGTCAAGCGAACTGAACGTGAGAGATACATCGAGGAAGCAACTAGCTTTTTGAAGAAAACTTTAGATGACTTAGGTATTTCTTACGACATCTACGGTCGTCCTAAGCACATCTACTCAATTTACAAGAAGATGGTTGAAAAGCACAAAGACTTCGACGAAATCTACGACTTACTTGCCGTTAGAGTAATCGTTAAATCCGTCAAGGACTGTTATGCGGTGCTTGGTGCTGTCCATACAAAATGGAAACCAATTCCAGGACGCTTCAAAGACTATATCGCTGTACCAAAAGCTAACGGATATCAATCACTTCACACCACCATTATTGGACCTGGTGGACGTCCACTTGAAATTCAAATTAGAACTGAACAAATGCACCAAATCGCTGAATACGGGGTTGCCGCACACTGGGCTTACAAGCGTGGTGACTTTAACGCCGTGGAAAGTACCGATTCAGGTCGCAAGTTGGACTTAGTTCGTGAAATTCTTGAATTACAAGATGAAGCTAGTGACGCTGATGAATTTATGAAGAGCGTCAAAAGTGATATCTTTTCTGACCGAGTTTATGTCTTTACCCCTAAGGGTGAAGTTTATGAATTGCCAAAAGGTTCATCAACTTTGGACTTTGCTTTTGCCATTCACACGCAAGTCGGTGAACATGCCATTGGTGCCAAAATTAACAACAAGATGGTCCCACTTGATTACAAACTAAAAACTGGGGACGTAGTTTCAATTTTGACTCAAGCTAGTGCCTTTCCAAGTAAAGACTGGATGGGCATGGTTAAGACTGTCCGTGCCAGAAATAAGATTAGACGTTTCATCAAGAGTCAAGAACGTGATCAAGCAATTGAACATGGTGAAAAAGAAGTTGCTAATATTCTTCGAGCTGAAGGCTATGAAGCAAGCAAGTTTTTGGACAAAGAGCATATTGAAGAATTACTCAGCCAACTTAATTACCACACTAGAGATGAATTGTTTGCAACGGTTGGTTTTGGCGATATTTCGGCTATAAGTATCGTCAACAAATTGACTGCTAAAGAAAGAAAAGCCGCTCTTGATAAAGAACAAAAAGAAAAAGAAGCTGCTATCTTAAATCAAGGTCAAAATAAGACGCAAGCAACTGATATTAGTTCAACCGATAAAACAGCTGGTCGTTTAGCTATCTCTGTCCAAGGGGTTTCTGACTTAATGCAACATTTAGCAAAATGTTGTAATCCTGTTCCAGGTGATCAAATTATCGGTTATGTTACCAAGGGTAGAGGGGTAACTATTCACCGTTTAGAATGTCCAAACATTACTCCAGAAGCACTTAGCCAAGGACGCGTTATTGATGTTGCTTGGGAAAATTGGAGCGAAACTACCAAGCAATTGTTCAACGCGAACATTGAAGTATTCGGCTACAATCGTTCTAACTTATTAAGTGACGTCATCAACAAACTAAATTCATTGACCAGCAACATAACTAACATTTCAGGTAAGGTCAATGATGATAATGTAGCTCACATCTACATCACACTATCAGTGAAAAACGCCACACAATTGCAAGATATTTTGCAAAAATTACGTGATTTACCTGATGTTTATGAAACTAAGAGGTCAATTAATTAATGAAAGTTGTCATTCAAAGAGTTAACCATGCCCAAGTTACCATCGACAATGAAGTTGTTGGAAAAATCAATCGAGGACTACTACTATTAGTTGGCTTGGGTGAAGGCGACTCCAAAGACGTTGTCAAAAAAGCTGCTCAAAAAATTAGTAAGATGCGGATTTTTGAAGATGATAATGGCAAAACTAATTTAAGTCTGCACGACATTCAAGGTGAGATTTTATCAGTTAGTCAATTTACCTTACTAGCTGATACTAAAAAGGGTAATCGCCCAAGTTTTACTAGTGCCATGCAACCAGATCAGGCTAAGGAATACTGGGAATTTTTCAATTCTGAATTAGAAAATTACGGTTTTCATGTAGAAACTGGCCATTTTGGTGCCGATATGAAAGTGCTATTGGAAAATGATGGTCCATTTACAATTGCCCTTGACTTGACTGAATAACAAGCATAAAATGAAAACATATTTAAACCACAAGATAACAAAGACGAAGAAATGAGGATTAATAATCTGCTTCAGAGAGTATCGGTTAGGTGAAAAGATACCAGATTTAGATCCGTGACACCTTCAGAGTTATCCCGTTTCGCGAGCGTTAATCGTAGGATTTAATAAGGTGGTACCGTGCAGTTTGCGCCCTTGACATAGTTCAAGTGGCGCTTTTTTATTCGAAAGATAAGGTGAAAAAATGCGAGTTCAAAAACCAAAGGGAACAGTTGACCTGTTACCAGAAAATACAACTAATTGGAACAAAGTTGAAAGCATTGCAAAGAACTTTTTCAAAAAAGCTGGATATGGTGAAATAAGAACGCCTATTTTTGAAAACTATGAAGTATTTTCACGATCAAGTGGAGAAACAAGTGATATTGTTGAAAAAGAAATGTATGACTTCAATGACAAAGGTGGCCGTCATATTGCACTAAAACCTGAAGGAACAGCTGGTGTTGTTAGAGCATATGTTGAAGATAAGTTATATGGACCTGAACATGTTAAGCCATACAACGTTTTCTACATTTCACCAACTTTTAGATACGAACGTCCACAAGCTGGCCGTCAACGTCAATTCCACCAAATTGGGGTAGAAAGCTTTGGTAGCGATACTTACTTAGCTGATTTAGAAACAATTTTGATGGGTCATGATTTGCTTGGCGAATTAGGCGTTAAAAATTATGAATTGCATTTAAATTCACTTGGAAACCCAGATGTTCAAAAGGCATATCATGATGCTTTAGTAGACTACTTCACACCAGTTAAAGATCAATTATCTGAAGATAGTCAACGTCGTTTAGAAAAGAATCCTTTAAGAATTCTTGACTCTAAAGATGAAAAGGACAAAGAATTCTTGCCTAATGCACCAAAAATTCGTGAATATTTGGATGATGCCAGCAAAGAAAACTTTGAAAAAGTTACTTCAATGCTCGATGAACTAGGCATTAGCTATGTTATCGATGACGATCTAGTTCGTGGATTAGACTACTACACTGGCATCATCTTTGAATTTGAAGTCGCTGATACAAGTCTCTGGGCTAGCCCAACCACCATTTTAGGTGGGGGACGATACAACCACTTGGTTGAAGAATTTGATGGTCCTTACACACCAGCAGTTGGATTCGGAATTGGTGAAGAACGTTTAATGTTAGTTTTGGAAAAGCAAAATCCAGAATTTTTCAAAGACACAGGCATTGATCTTTTCATCGCTAACATCGGTGAAAAGACTACCTCAGAAGTAGTTAAGATGGCACGTTCTTTACGTGAACAAGGTTTATCAACTGTTTATGATGTTGATCAAAAGAAATTAAAGGCTCAATTCAAGAAGGCCGATCGTTTACATGCAAAATACGTTTTAACCATTGGTGAACGAGATCTTGAAAATGGTGTCGTTCAAGTTAAATCAATGGCTGACGGTGAACAAAAAGAAATTAAATTAACAGAATTAGCTAACTTTAAGCAAATTTTGGAGGAATGGTAAGATGATGGACAAACGTACAGACTACTGTGGAAATATCACAGAAAAATATTTAGACCAAGAAGTTACTCTTTTTGGATGGGTTCAAAAGGTAAGAAACCTTGGTAACCTTGTATTTATCGACTTAAGAGACCGTGAAGGAATCGTTCAAGTTGTAGTTAACCAAGATTCTGGTAAAGAATTAATGGACGAAGCTGACAGTCTTTCAAGCGAAGACGTCGTTGAAATTAAAGGTTTAGTTAGAAAGCGTTCTAGCGTAAACCCAGATATGAAGACTGGTCAAATCGAAGTTGATGCAAAAATGATCGACGTTTTGAACCATGCAGGTCAATTGCCATTTGAAGTAAAAGATGACGTAACTGCCAGTGAACAAACTCGTTGGAAGTACCGTTACTTAGACCTTAGAAGACCAAGCTTGCAAAAAGCTTTAATTATGCGTTCAAAGATTTTGACTGCAATCCACGCATACTTCGACCAAGCAGGATTCATTAACATTGAAACCCCAATCCTTGGTAAATCAACTCCAGAAGGTGCTCGTGACTACCTTGTTCCTTCAAGAATTTACCCAGGTAGCTTCTACGCTTTACCTCAATCACCACAATTGTTCAAGCAGTTATTGATGGGTGCAGGTTTTGACAAGTACTACCAAATTGCTCGTTGTTTCCGTGACGAAGACTTACGTGGTGACCGTCAACCTGAATTTACGCAAGTCGACTTAGAAACTTCATTCTTAGATGAAGAAGGTGTTCAAGAATACACTGAAGGCCTTTTGAAGAAAGTTATGCATGACGTAAAGGGCATTGATATCAAATTGCCTTTACCAAGAATTACTTGGGATGACGCCATGAACTACTACGGTAGCGATAAGCCAGACATGCGTTTCGACATGAAGATTACTGACTTAAACGACATCTTTAAAGACAGTGAATTTAAAGTCTTCAGTTCAACCATTGAAAACGGTGGTTTCGTTCGTGCAATTGCCGTGCCAGAAGGTGCTAAGGCTTACTCAAGAAAGCACATTGAAAAGATGCAAGAATACATCGAAAGATTTGGTGCAAAAGGATTGGCTTTTGCTAAATTTGAAAATGGAGCTTTCTCAGGACCAGTTGCTAAATTTATTACTGAAGAAGCAAGCAGTAAGTTAGTGGAACGTTTCAACTTAAAGGGTGGAGAATTATTACTCTTTGTTGCTGACCAATGGAAAGTTGTTTGTGACTCATTAGGTTACTTAAGAAGAGCTATCGCTTTGGAACAAAACATGGTATCTAAAGATGACTACCACTTCGTTTGGGTTGTTGACTGGCCATTATTTGAATACGACGAAGGTGACAAGCGTTGGATCGCAGCTCACCACCCATTCACCATGCCAGATGACAAGGGTATTGAATTATTGGAAACTGAACCTCACAAAGCACATGCTCGTTCATACGACATCGTTTTGAACGGTTACGAACTTGGTGGTGGTTCTATCCGGATCCACAAGAAGGACATCCAAATGAAGATGTTCAAGGCTCTTGGCTTTACTGAAGAAAGAGCTTATGCTCAATTTGGTTTCTTGCTAGATGCTCTTGACTTAGGATTCCCACCTCACGCAGGTTTGGCAATCGGTCTTGACCGTTTTGCAATGTTGTTAGCAGGTAAGGATAACATCAGAGATGTGACTGCCTTCCCTAAAAATTCAAACGCTAGCGAACCAATGATGAAATCACCAAGTCCAGTTGATGATGAACAATTAGCTGAACTTGAAATCAAGCACGTTCCTAACAAGGATTAATAAGAAAATCGTAAGATTTATTTCTTACGATTTTTTTATTTGCTATTTATGCTTTTCTAGGTATGATTATAGGCAGGAAGACAGGTGATTGATATGGATGAAAAGAAGAAACAAGAAGCTATTAGTAAATTAACCGATTTACAAAAAGAGGTTACCCAACATCAGGGGACAGAAATGCCATTTACTGGTCAATATGATGATTTCTTTGAACCTGGAATTTATGTTGATGTTGTATCTGGAGAGCCATTATTTTCAAGCTCAGATAAATATGATTCTGGCTGTGGTTGGCCTGCTTTTTCTAAGCCAATTACCAAGCTAGTTGAAAAACGTGATCAAAGCCACGGAATGGAAAGAGTAGAAGTGCGGTCAAAGGATGCTGATTCTCACTTAGGACATGTCTTCACTGACGGGCCTACTGAATTAGGTGGCTTACGTTATTGCATTAATTCAGCCAGTCTACGCTTTATTCCAAAAAGCAAAATGGAAGCTGAAGGATATGGTGCATATTTAAAGTATTTGGAGGAATAATAAGATGGAAGATACTGCTATCTTTGCTGGAGGATGTTTTTGGTGCATGGTAAAGCCATTTGATACTTTGCCAGGAATCAAAAGCGTTGTATCTGGCTATACTGGAGGCCACGTGGCTAATCCAACCTATGAACAAGTTTGTTCTCACATAACCGGACACACTGAAGCGGTCAAGATCACTTTTGACCCAGAAATTATGCCTTATGAAAAGTTAGTTGAATACTACTGGCAAGTAACTGACCCAACTGATGCTATGGGTCAATTCCAAGATCGTGGTGATTCTTATCGTCCTGTGATTTTTTACAATTCAGAAGAACAAAAAGAAATTGCAACTAAGAGTAAAGAAGCACTAGCAGCATCTGGTCGCTTTGATAAGCCAATTGTGACTAGCATTGAAGCAGCCAAGGAATTTTACCCAGCTGAAGAATATCATCAAAACTTTTACAAGAAAAATCCTGAACGTTTTGAATTGGAAGAATCAGGTGGCCGTGCCGATTTCATTAAGCGTCATTGGAATAAATAATTATTAACAAAAACCTTCTAAATTTGGTACACTTACATTGTTACTAAATTTATGAAGGTTTTTTTATGGAATCACTAGAAGGTATCTCAAGAAGATATAATTTATTATCCAAAATTTCAGCTGCATTTTTGTATGCCTTAGCTGTTGCAGTTGCCTTAAACTTTTTCTGGCAACCGGGACATATGTATTCATCTGGGGTAACGGGATTTGCTCAATTAGTGAATTCAATTTCACAACGTTACTTTCCATTTGAAATTTCTACATCAGTTCTATATTTCGGACTTAACGTGCCTTTATTTATCTTGGGCTGGTTCAAGATTGGTAAAAAGTTCACCTTATTTACAATTTTAGCAGTCTTTCTTGCATCTATTTTTATCCATGCTCTTTCGCCTTTACAAACAACCATTGATCCACTAGTTTGTGCGATTTTCGGGGCAGTTATCAATGGGGTAGGTACCGGTTTAGCTTTAAAGAGCGGTATTTCAACTGGTGGATTAGATATTATTGGCATTATTTTAAGAAAGAAAACTGGACAAAGTTTCGGCTCAATTAATATTGCGATTAACTTAATCATCGTGATTGCGGCTGGCTTCGTTTTTGGCTGGACCAGATCACTTTACACCGCCTTAAACATTTTCATTAATGGACGGGTAATCGATGCGGTTTATACGCAACACCAAAAAATGCAAGTCATGGTGGTTACTGAACATCCACAAGATATTATTGAAGGTATTCAAAAGAGAATGCACCGTGGAATTACCATTATTCACGACGTTGAAGGGGCATATGGACATGCTGAAAAGACCATTCTATTTATGGTAATTGACCGCTACGACATGTATGATATTCACAATATTATTTTCAAATATGACGAATATGCCTTCGTAAGTATCAGTGAAGTGGCCAAAGTTTATGGTCGCTTCAAAGAACAAGAATTAGTCTAAAAAAAAAAAGCTCAAATGAGCTTTTTTATTTTGTATTATAATTCATCTTCGATTTCTAGATGCTTCATAATCAAAGCAGCTGTTTCTTCGATTGAACGATGAGAAACATTAATGACATAACAGCCTAACTTGTCGAAAAGTTTCTTAGCTGAATTCAATTCTTCATTAATTGCATCCATGTTTGAATAGCTGTTATCAGCTTCAATACCGTAACTCTTCAAACGAGCAACTCTAATTTCATTCAAGACCTTGGCATCGTTAGTTAAACCAATGATTTTCTTAGGATCAATCTTGTAAATTTCGTCTGGAATGTGAGTTTGAGGTACGAGAGGTAAATTGGCAACTTTCAAGTTCTTATTAGCCAAGAAGAGTGATAGAGGAGTCTTCGAAGTTCTTGAAACCCCTAATAAGACAACGTCTGCTTCTAAGAAACCTTTTGGATCTTTACCATCGTCATATAATACAGCAAATTCCATCGCAGAAATACGATCAAAGTAATTTTGGTTCAATTGGTGTTGAGCACCACTAATTTCTACTGGCTTAATTCCAGTTACTTGATTAATAGCTTCAACAGTAGGTGAAAGGATATCAATTGCTTGAATATTGGCTTCACGAGAGAACTTAATCACTGGCAATTGCAATTCACTTTTAACTAAACTATAGATAATTACTACGTTTGACAATTCTTTGACTTCATCCAAAGTGCTTTCCAATTTTTCAACATTAGTAACGAATGGATAACGGCGATAATTTACGGTAGCAGTAGGAAATTGAGCTGCAGCGGCTACGGCATTTTTGTAAGCGGTTTCACCGGCAGCATCAGAAATGATGATTAAATTTAATTCCTTTTGAGTATCTGTCATATTTACCCCTCACTTTCTATTTAAATTATACAATTTTTAGAAAAAGAAGAAAATGTGTTGACCAAATAATAAAGTCTGCTATAATTGAATTCATAGTACGGCACACGCCAAGAAATGGAAGGAGGGTTCAGACATGGCTAAAACAATCGTTCACGAAAATGAGTCTATTGATGATGCTCTTCGTCGTTTCAAGCGTTCCGTTTCAAGAAGTGGTACTTTGCAAGAATACCGTAAACGTGAATTCTACGAAAAGCCAAGCGTACGTAGAAAGCTTAAATCAGAAGCTGCACGTAAGCGTAAGCATTATTAATCATTAAACACTCGTCAAATCGGCGAGTGTTTTTTGCATACTTTTGCTATAATAAAAGTATTGAAAAAAGAAAGTGTGAATGGCAATGTTAACAAAACAAATAATGGAAGATTTAAAGACTGCGATGAAGGAACACGACCAAGTCAAATTGAACACAGTTCGTTTGATTAAGTCAGCTTTGATGAACGAAAAAATCAAGCTTGGTCATGATCTTTCAGATGAAGAAGCTTTACAAATCTTGGTTCGTGAAAAGAAGCAAAGAGAAGAATCAATTGAAGAATTCAAAAAGGGTAACCGTGAAGATTTAATTGAACAAACGAAAGCTGAACTCGCAATTGTTGAAAAATACTTGCCTAAGCAACTTTCTAAGGAAGAATTAACTGAAATTGTTAAAGAAGCTATTAGTGAAGCTCAAGTTTCATCTGTTTCAGAATTTGGTAAAGTCATGAAAGTTTTGATGCCAAAAATCAAAGGCCGTGCCGACGGTAAAATGGCTACTGAAATTGTCAAAGAGCAATTGAAATAAAGGAGTTTATTGATTGGAAAAGAGCACATTTACTCCCCAAAGTCCTGATTTATTACCACAATTAGTTGGTGTAAATGACAGCAACTTACGTCTGTTTGAAATGCATTATGACGTAACGCTCAACAACGATGGTCGAGAAATTTCAATTTCTGGGAAAAATCCTGACTGTCATTTAGTGCAAGAAATTCTGATTTCCTTAGAAAAAGTAATTGATAAAGGTGTCATGATTTCTGCACCAGATATTGCCAGTGCAATCAAGATGGCTGACAAGGGAACATTAGAATATTTTGGTGAATTATACAGTCAAATTATTATTCGGGATGCTAAAGGTAGACCGGTAAGAGTTAAGACTTTAGGACAAAAGGCGTATGTTAATGCCATTAAGCACCAAGACATTGTTTTCGGGATCGGACCAGCTGGTACTGGTAAAACATTTTTAGCTGTTGCTTGTGCTGTTAGTGCTTTTAAAAAGGGTGAAGTATCTCGAATCATTTTGACAAGACCTGCAGTTGAAGCAGGAGAGTCACTCGGATTCTTGCCAGGGGATTTGAAAGAAAAAGTTGACCCATATTTACGGCCAATTTATGACGCTTTATACACAATCATGGGACAAAGTACAACTGATCGTTTGATGGAAAGAGGAGTCATCGAAATCGCACCACTAGCTTACATGCGTGGACGGACTTTGGATGAAGCTTTCGTTATTTTGGATGAAGCTCAAAACACTTCAAGTGCCCAAATGAAAATGTTCTTAACCCGTCTTGGATTTAATTCAAAAATGGTTGTGAACGGAGACTTAACGCAAGTCGATTTACCAGGCCAAAGAATCAGTGGTTTACGAGAAGCTCAACTCTTTTTGAAAGATGTACCACAAATTGACTTCATTACTTTTACTGAAGCTGACGTAGTACGTCACCCAGTTGTTGCCAAAATTATCAATGCTTATGAACAAGGACATCACGATGGAAAAACTACAAATTAGTTATCAAGATAAAACTGACTTTTTAGATGAAGCTCGCAAAAAGTGGATTGAAGATCTACTTTTGTTAGCTAAAAAAGAAATCGGCAAAGAAAATGCTCAAGAGTTAAGCATGAATTTTGTTGATAGCGAAGAAAGTCAAAAAATTAATCGTGATTATCGTGACAAGGATCGTCCCACTGATGTCATTAGTTTTGCTATTGGTGATGGAGACGATGGCTTAGATCTTGCTGAATTTATCGATGAACCTGACTTTGTAGAAGATCTAGGTGACCTATTTTTCTGTATTGATGTGATTAAGCGTCATAGTGTCGAATATGGTACAGGTTTTGATCGTGAATTCGGATATACCGTTGTTCATGGCTATCTTCACTTGAACGGTTACGATCATATTGAACCTGATGAAGCTAAAGAAATGTTTGGCATTCAAGGAAAGGTTCTTGAAGATTACGGGCTACCTCTTTATAAGGATCAGCTCGATGAAGGAAGAGGAAAATAATGGCTCATAAATCTGGTTTTGTGGCCTTAGTTGGCCGTCCCAATGTTGGTAAAAGTACATTGATGAATTACCTCATTGGTGAACAAATCGCAATTACTTCAAATAAGCCACAAACAACAAGAAATAGAATTAGTGGTATTTATACTGAAAAAGATTTACAAGCAATTTTCGTAGATACCCCTGGAGTCTTTAAACCACATTCAAAGTTGGATCAATACATGGGAAAAGCTAGTCTCAACAACTTAACTGATGTTGATTTGATTCTTTTCATGGTTGAACCAGAAAGCTTAGGACAAGGCGATCAATATATTTACGATCAACTGAAGGAAAGTAAAACTCCAGTCTTTTTAGTGATCAATAAAGTTGATCAAATTCATCCAGATAAGCTTTTGCCATTAATTGATGAATATTCTAAGCTTGATGCCATTAAGGAAATTATTCCAATTAGTGCAAGAAAAGGTTTAGGTATTCCTGAATTAATTAAGGCTTTGAAAAAGTATTTGCCAGAAGGCCCACAATATTACGACAACGATCAAATGACAGATCGTCCTGAGTATTTCATTGTTGGCGAATTAATTCGTGAACAAATTTTGCACTTAACTGGTCAAGAAGTACCTCACGCAACCGCTGTATTTGTAGAACAAATGAATGAATACAAGCAAGGAAAATTGCAAGTTATTGCTAACATCTATGTCGAACGTCCAGGTCAAAAGGGGATTATTGTCGGCAAAGGTGCCAGCAAGTTAAAGCAAATTGGAATCAACTCACGTAAAAAGATTGAAGCTTTACTTGGTGAAAAAGTTAACCTTAAATTATGGGTCAAAGTACAAAAAGATTGGCGTGAAGATGCCAATTTCTTAAAACAAATTGGTTATGATCCAAAGGATGTATCCTAATGATCACAATTACTGGGATTATTTTTAAGCGTCAAAAATACAATGACTCTGATTTGATCCTAAAAATTTTGACTAAAGAGCAAGGAATTATTTCCGTGATTGCCAAAGGTGTTTTAAAACCAAAAACCAAGTTACAGTCAGCCTGTCTGACTTACACCGCAGGAAAATTCATCATTATTCCTAAAAGTGGGCTTAGCATTTTAAAAACAACCAAAGATATATGGCAAGCTGATAGCTTGTTTTCTGATGTTGAGAAGACAAGCTATTTAGCATATATTTTTGATCTAATTGATCATGCTTATTTAGATCATCACCCAGTTGGAGAAGACTACAATTTAGCCAAATTTGCTTTAACCAAAATTGCTGCAGAAATTGACCCAGAAGTAATTTGCTGGATTTGTCAGCTCCATTTATTGAATAGTTTTGGGGTAGGACCAGCATGGGATTCATGTGTTTTTTGTCATGAAACTACTGGCAACTTTGATTATTCCATCGAAGCTGGCGGTTTAGTTTGTCAAAAGGATTGGAATAGAGTAACGCATCGCTTGCACTTATCTGACAAGGCGATTAGTTTATTACGTACTTTAGCCAAAATTCCACTAGATAAGATTGGCAAAATCAACATTTCGAATGCTTTAAGGCTTGAGACAAGACAAGCTATCGACCGAATTTATCGACGCACGGTTGACCTCAATTTAAGATCTAAAAAATTTTTGGACGAACTCCGTCTGATGAATCAATCTATGTTATAATATGTACATTGATGAAGATGGGGAAGGAAAAAGTACCAGTCTAGCGAATGCCGTGCGGTGAAAGGGCATCTGGGAAAAGGCACCCCTAGTCAGCTTTAATTAAGTGCAGGACTTATTCCTGAATTAGGGTGGAACCGCGAGTAATCGTCCCTATGCAATCTGTTTGCATAGGCTTTTTTTATGCCTATGTTTTAGGAAGGAAAAAACAATGTCAAAAGAGAAAATTACCATTCAAGATATGATTTTCAAGCTAGAACAGTTTTGGAGCTCCAAGGGTTGTATGATTATGCCATCATACGATGTTGAAAAGGGAGCCGGTACCATGAACCCATATACTTTTTTACGGGCAATTGGACCAGAACCTTGGGCTGCTTGTTATGTAGAACCAAGTCGTCGTCCTGCCGATGGACGTTACGGTGAAAACCCTAACCGTTTGTTCCAACACCACCAATTCCAAGTGGTTATTAAGCCTGCACCTAGTGAAATTCAACAATATTACTTAGATTCATTACGTGTGTTGGGTATTGAACCACTTGAACACGATATTCGTTTCGTCGAAGATAACTGGGAAAACCCATCAATGGGTTGTGCCGGTGTTGGTTGGGAAGTTTGGCTTGACGGAATGGAAGTTACACAATTTACTTACTTCCAAACTGTTGGTGAATTACCAGTTAAACCAACTATGTCAGAAATCACTTACGGTGTTGAACGTTTAGCTTCATACATTCAAAACGTTAACGACGTTTTCGATCTTGAATGGAGCGATGGCGTACTTTACCGCGACATTTTCAAAGAACCTGAATATGAACATTCTAAATATGCATTCGAAATGTCAAATCAAGAAAACTTACTTCACTTGTTTGACTTATATGAAAAGACTGCTCACAGATTGCTTGAAGCAAATCTCGTACACCCAGCTTACGACTACATTTTGAAGTGTTCACATACTTTCAACTTGCTTGATGCTCGTGGTGCTGTCTCAGTTACTGAAAGAGCAGGTTACTTATCAAGAATTCGTTCAATGGCTCATGAAGTAGCTCAAGCCTTTGTCGAAGAAAGAGAAAAGAGAGGTTTCCCTCTACTTAAGACCGCAGAAGAAAAGAAAGGAAGTCAAGAAAATGCCTAAGACATATTTATTTGAAATTGGCGTTGAAGAAATGCCTGCACACGTTGTAACCCGTAGCGTTAAACAACTAGCAGACTTAACTAAAAAGTTCTTGACTGAAAATGGCTTATCATTCAATGAAATTAAGACATTTTCAACACCTCGCAGATTAGCAATCGTTGTTGATGAATTAGCTGATAAGCAAGAAGACATCGACGAAGTGAAAAAAGGTCCATCAAAGAAGATCGCTTTAGATCAAGATGGTAACTGGTCAAAAGCTGCTCAAGGTTTCGTTAGAGGCCAAGGCATGACCGTTGATGATTTATACTTCGAAGAACTTAAGGGTACAGAATACGCTTATGTTCACGTTAAAAAAGAAGGTAAAAAGGCTAGTGAAATTTTAGCTGGCATGAGTGACATTATTAAAGCAATGACTTTTCCAACTAGAATGCGTTGGGGTAACAACACTTTTGAATTCATTCGTCCAATTCACTGGTTAGTCTCACTTTTAGATGACGAAATTGTCCCAGTGAAGATTTTAAACATCGAAGCTGGTCGTAAGACTAGAGGACACCGTTTCTTAGGTAACGACGTTGTTTTAGGTAACGCTAAAGACTATGAAGATGCACTTAAGAATCAATTTGTCATTGTAAATGCGGATGAACGTAAGAAGATGATTGTTGATCAAATTAATGCCCTTGTTGAAAAGGAAAACTGGAAGATCAACCTAGATCAACACTTACTTGAAGAAGTAAACAACTTAGTTGAGTATCCAACAGTCTTTGCTGGTAGTTTTGACAAGAAGTACTTGAACATTCCAGAAGAAGTTTTGATTACTTCAATGAAGGATAATCAACGTTACTTTGAAGTTTATGATGAAAATGGCAAGCTAATTAATCACTTTATCTCTGTCAGAAACGGTAACAGTGAATACATTGAAAATGTGATTAAGGGTAACGAAAAAGTTTTGGTTGCTCGTTTGGATGATGCTCAATTCTTCTATGATGAAGACCAAAAGTACCCATTAAGTCACTTTGTCGATCGTTTAACTAACGTTTCATTCCACGATAAGATCGGTTCAATGGCTGAAAAGATGGCACGTGTTGACATCATTGGTGAATACTTAATTAATAAGCTTGGTTTAGATAGCAAACTCGTTCCTGACTTTAAACGTGCTACTGAACTTTACAAGTTCGATTTAGTTACTGACATGGTTGGTGAATTTGCTGAATTACAAGGTGTGATGGGTATGCACTATGCTCGTTTAGCTGGTGAAAAAGAAGACGTTTGTCTTGCAATCAAGGAACACTACATGCCAACCACTGCTGAAGGTGAATTGCCAGAAACTACTATCGGTTCATTACTTTCAGTTGCCGATAAGTTAGATACTTTAATGACTTTCTTTGGGGCAGATATGATTCCTTCATCATCTAACGACCCTTATGCCTTGAGAAGATTCGCTTACGGTATCGTTAGAATTCTTTTAGGCGAAAACTGGTCATTGAACTTCACTGAAGTTTTACCAGAATTAGCTGATAAATTAGCAGGAAAGACTAAGGCAAAATTACCTGAAGATACAGATGACTTGGCTCAATTCATTCGTGACCGTGTAAAACAATACTTACAAAAGAACAACTACAAGTACGATGTTATCGATGCCAGCTTAGCTTCAACTCAACAAGATCCAAAGCAAATCGTTATGGCTGCCGATGTTCTTGAAAAGCACCACGATGATGCTGACTTTAAGCCAGTGGTTGAAAGTTTAGTCAGAATTTCAAACATCTTGAAGAAAGCTGATACTAAATTAACTGGCGACGTCAAAGCAGATTTATTCGCTGATGCAAGTGAACAAAAGCTTTATGATGCTTACATGGCTTTGACTGAAAAGGAAAACTTCACTGAATTATTTGATGGTTTCATTGCATTGCAACCATTTATCGATGCTTACTTCTCAGCTAATATGATCATGGATAAGGATGAAGCAATTAAATTGAACAGATTAACTCAATTAGCTAAAATTGAACAATTAGCTACAAAATTGGGTGATCTTAACAAATTAGTCATCAAATAATCTAAAGAAAGGAGTGGGGATATGCCAAGAATTCCAGAAACTTATATCAATGACTTGCTCAAACAAGTTAATATTGTTGACATCATCAGCCAATATGTTTCTCTTAGCCGTAAGGGTAAAGATTATCTTGGCTTATGCCCATTCCACCAAGAAAAAACTCCATCATTTACTGTTAGTCCCGAAAAGCAATTTTTCAAATGTTTCGGATGCGGTAAAGGTGGTAATGTCTTCAGCTTTTTAATGTATCAAGACAATCTGAGTTTTCCAGAAGCTGTCGTTGAATTAGCTAAAATGACAGGCTTTAACTTACCAGAATCAGTTGCTGGAACTAGAGAATTGCGTCCTGAATTAAAGATTCAAGACCTTGCTTGCAAATTCTATCAACAGGTTTTAACTGCAACTAAGGCAGGGGAGGATGGCCGTCAATACGCTAAGGATCGTGAACTTGATGGCGAACTACTAGATCATTTTAGAATTGGTTTCGCACCAAACAATGATCGCGTCTTGTACACTTATTTGACTGGACAAGGTTTTTCTGATGAACAATTAAAAAATAGTGGCTTATTTGTCGAAACTAAAAATGGAGAATTATATGACCGTTTTAGAAATCGACTCATGTTTCCATTAGGAGACGAAAATGGGCATGTTATTGCTTTTTCTGGTCGTCGCATTACCGATGACAAGACGGAAGCTAAATATGTCAATTCACCAGAAACACCACTTTTTAAAAAGTCAAAAAACCTTTTCCACTTAAACGAAGCTAAAAGAGCGGTAAAAACCGAAGAACATTTAATCCTATACGAAGGATATATGGATGTAATCGCTGCCTATAAAGCAGGCGTAAAATCCGGAATTGCTTCCATGGGAACAAGTTTAACCAAAGAACAAGTCTGGATTATTAAGCGAATTACCAAAAATGTCATTGTGAACTACGATGGAGACAGTGCCGGAATCCATGCAGCTCAAAGAGCTAGCGAAATGTTTTCTGACGATGTCAACTTAGGAATTGTGCTCTTGCCAAATGGCCAAGATCCAGATGAATACATCAAAGCTAATGGTGCACAAGCCTATTTGGATGCATTACATGGTGCATTAACGACCACTGACTTTGCATTAAGACAATTAGCGAAGCAATACAATTTGAATAATGACCGTGAAAAACTACTTTATTCAAATGAAGCGATTAAAATTATTGCTGCAGTATCAAGTTCAATTGAACAAGAGCTATATATTGATCGTTTGCAAAAGCAATTAAATGTCTCCAAAGAATCATTGAAATCAACTTTGGCCAAGGAGCGTCGCCGATTACAAACAGCTAAAAGACGACAAAATAGTGTGCCAACTTATGAAGCTCCTATTCCAGAAGTTGAACAAGCCGTAAGCTTTCACAATGACAAACTGCAAGATCGTCTGTTATACTTATTTATTCATGAACCTGAAGCTCGCGATTATTTGCTTGAAAATTCATTTGAATTCACAACCGGTGAGTATCAAGAATTAGCAACTGCATGGTTAGACTATATAAATAAAGCAGAAAATCCCTCAGTGAATGAGTTTATTAATTTCATTTCTGACGAACTTCAGAGTATAATAGTTAATATTGAATTAAGTAATCATCCGGATACATTTACATTTGATGAAATAAATAATCAAATTCGGGCCATTGATCTCAGAAAATTTGACCAAGCAATTAAAGAGCAAAAAGAGCAATTAGATTTAGCAAAAGCTGCTAACGATGCTGAGGGTATCTTTAATTCAACCAAAAATATTTTGAGACTCAAAAAAGAAATTGAAAAATATCAGAAGGAGGACTAACTTTGGCAGAAACTAAGAAAACATTAGAACAAGTTGTCAATGAATTAACTAAAGAAGTTAAAAAAGACAAGGTTCTACAAGAATCTGTTTTAAAAGAAAAAGTAATCGATCCTTTCAAACTTGAAAAAGAAGCTGTCACCAAATTAGTTGAAGATTTCGAAGACAACGGTATTAGTATTGTTGACGAAAAAGGTGAACCTTCTCAACTTTCCCTAAAGAAGGAAACTGAAGTTGCTGAAAAAGAAGACACTAGCTTAACTGCTCCAACTAGTGTACGGATGAATGACCCTGTTCGGATGTACCTCAAGGAAATCGGTCGTGTGCCTTTGCTTAATGCTGATCAAGAAATTGAATTAGCTAAAAGAATTGAAAAAGAAGATCAAGAAGCTAAGCAAGAATTAGCTGAAGCTAACTTGCGTTTGGTTGTTTCTATTGCCAAGCGTTACGTTGGTCGTGGTATGTCATTCTTGGACTTGATTCAAGAAGGTAACATGGGCTTGATGAAGGCGGTAGATAAGTTTGACTACCGTTTGGGATTCAAGTTTTCAACTTATGCAACTTGGTGGATCAGACAAGCAATCACCCGTGCCATTGCTGACCAAGCTAGAACAATCAGAATTCCTGTTCATATGGTTGAAACCATCAACAAGTTGATCAGAATTCAACGTCAATTATTGCAAGATCTAGGTCGTGAACCAACTCCAGAAGAAATTGGGGCTGAAATGGATATGCCAACTGCAAAAGTTCGCGACATCTTGAAGATTGCTCAAGAACCTGTATCATTAGAAACACCAATCGGTGAAGAAGATGATTCACACTTAGGTGATTTCATTGAAGATAAAGATGCCACTAGTCCAGAACAACATGCTTCATACGAAATGTTAAAGGAACAACTTGAAGAAGTGCTTGATACTTTAACTGACCGTGAAGAAAACGTACTTCGTTTACGTTTCGGATTAGATGATGGACGTACTAGAACCTTGGAAGAAGTAGGACGTGTCTTTGGCGTTACTCGAGAAAGAATTCGTCAAATTGAAGCAAAAGCTCTTAGAAAGCTTCGTCATCCAAGCCGTTCAAATCAATTGAAAGACTTTTTAGATTAAGCAAAAGACTGTACTGTTTTAGTACAGTCTTTTTACTTTTTTTGGTATATTAGAACTAAACACTTAAGAAAGAGTTGAATTATGGATAAACGCCTATCAAAATTGGCTGATTTCGTAACAGCTGGCCATCGTCTAGCAGACATCGGTACAGATCACGCCTATTTGCCAATTGATCTTGTGAAAAATAATAAAATACCTTTTGCAATTGCTAGTGATATTGCCAAAGGGCCCTTAGAAAATGCCAAAGAAGACATTTTTCAGGCGGGACTTTCAGATAAAATTGAAACTCGTCTAGGAGCAGGACTTGATACGATTAGCGAACAGGACAAAATTGAAACTGTAGTGATCGCTGGTATGGGTGGCAAACTAATTGTCGAAATTCTCGAAGCGGCTCGAAAGCGTGGACTGCTTTTTAAAGAACTAGTCCTTGGTCCTAACATTGGTGAAATCAATGTTCGAACTTGGTTGATGAAGCATCATTATCAAATTGTTGATGAAGCTTTATTAGCTCAATCTGGGCACCGCTACGAAATTATTAAAGCAAACTACGGTGTCACTGAGCCATTGAGCCCTAAAGAGCTTTATTTTGGTCCTAAGATTTTAGCCGAAAAAAATGCTGTTTTCTTTGAAAAGTGGCAAGCACAAGCTAAATATTTAGAAAACTTACTTGATAAGTTGAATATGGCCAAAAAACCAGACTCAGCAAGAATTACCGATATTAAACAACAGTTGCAAATGATTCAGGAGGAATTAAATGACTAAAGCACTTGAAATTGTCGAAAAATTAGAAGAACGTTTTCCTAAAGAAATCGCTAGCCAAGGCGATCCAGTTGGTCTGCAAATTGGTAGCTTAGACTTTGAAGTTACTGGCGTTATGACTACACTTGATGTTCGTCCAGAAGTAGTTGATGAAGCTATCGAACACGGCATTAATTTCATTATTAGCCACCACCCAGTAATGTTTATGCCGGCCAAAAACTTGGACTTTTCTAACCCACAAAATGCGATGTACGGTAAACTAATTGCCCACGGCATTACTGTTTACTCAATTCACACCAACAGCGACAAGGCAAAAGATGGTTCAAGCGATTGGCAAGCACAAGCATTGGATTTACAAAATGTAACTGATTTTGCTCTTGATACCGATGGTATTGCGATTGGTCGCAAGGGTGAGTTGAAAGAAGCAATGTCTGCTAAGGATTTTGCCTACTATGTTAAGGACCATTTAGGAAACCAAATGTCTCGCTTGATTACTAGCGATGTTAATAAGCAAATTAAAAGCGTCGCTTTCATCTGTGGAGACGGAGGAAAATACTGGAGAGAAGCCTTACATGATGGGGTAGATGCCTTTATCACCGGTGATATTTACTACCACGTGGGCCACGATATCATTTCATCTGGCTTAACAGTAGTTGATCCTGGACACTACACTGAAAGTCTTTTCAAGGACAAGTTAGCAGAAATCCTCAACGACTGGAAAGCCAAATATAATTGGACAGCTGACTTGTATGTATCACAAGTTTCAACCAATCCATTTATTGATCTTTTTTAGGAGGAAACAATGGAATACCCAAATTTATTAGATAGATTTTTAAAATACGTAAAAGTAAATTCTCGTTCTGACGAATATTCAGACCGTTTTCCATCAACAGAAAGACAAGAAAAATTCCAAAAAGAAGTCATTATGAAAGATCTAGAAGAATTAGGCTTGTCAGATGTGCATTACAACCAAAAGTCTGGCTGTGTCATTGCTGAATTACCAGCAAATATCGATGCAGATGTACCAGTAATGGGATTATTGGCTCACTGTGATACGGCTGATTTTAACGCTGAAAATGTTCGCCCAATTGTTCATGAAAATTATGACGGTTCAAAGCTTCGTTTAGGCGACTCTGATTTTTACTTAGATCCTGAAGTTTTTCCTAATATGAAAAAATATGTTGGACAAACATTAATCACTGCTTCAGGCGATACTTTGCTTGGAGGAGACGATAAATGTGGTGTCAGTGAATTAGTAACTGTTGCCGAATACTTATTGGCACACCCAGAAATTAAGCACGGAAAGATTCGCTTTGCCTTTACACCGGATGAAGAAATTGGTACTGGGGTAACTCACTTTGATGTTGACGAATTCGGTGCAGATTTTGCTTATACAGTTGATGGGGAAGGTCCTGGTAAATTAGACTGGGGTACATTCAGTGCAGCTGCTTTTTCAATCGATATTCAAGGTGTTAATGTTCACCCAGCTGTAGCCAAGGGTCAAATGATTAATGCGATGCAGGTTGCCATTGACTTCCATAATCAATTACCTCAAAGTGAACGTCCAGAACATACCAGTGGCGATCAAGGTTTCTACCACTTAACTAAATTAACTGGTGATGTCGATAGTGCACACGCTGAATACATTATTCGTGACTTTAAGCGTGAAGGCTTGGAATCAAGAAAAGCTCTTGTGAAGAAAATTGTCGACAAGATGAATGAAGAATTCAAGACTGATCGTATTAAACTAGCAATGCGTGATCAATACTACAACATGGCTGATGTTTTGAAGGATCACATGGATGTAGTTAACTTAGCACGTCAAGCTTACAAGAATTGTGGCTTAACTCCAGTTGAAGATCCAGTTAGAGGGGGAACCGACGGTTCACAACTAACATACATGGGATTGCCATGTCCAAACATCTTCGCTGGTGAAGAAAATATGCACGGACGTTTTGAATACACTGTCTTAGAATCTATGTATTTAGCTTGTGATGTTATTATTGAAATGATCAAGCTAAATGCTCAAAGTGCAAAATAGTGAAACAAAATTCATGAAAAAATCGCCTAAAAGCCGAAGACTTCGTTAAGTGATTTAAATCACATGATAAGTGAATGATTGCGTTTACATTTAACAAATCTTAAGTTATTCACTTATACCACAAGCAAAAAATAAGAGGCTGTAGAACCTAGTTACATAAGGTTCTCAGCCTCTTATTTATTTTTTAACCTCAAAATCGACACCGTGAAACAGGAGCCTAATAATATGAAATGAAATCAACAAGTTGATGTAGCTCATCTTCAGTCAAGTTAGTTTTTTGATTCTTGACTTGGTGAATTTTCTCAACCGTGAGCTTGCTTCCAAAAGCAAGTTCAGTATCATTAACTTTAGCATCGAGTTCAAAACTGATTACTAAATCAGCAATTTGTTCTTTATTCATCTTAGAACCAACTAATATCAGTTAAAGGCCAGTAGCGAAGTTTAACTTCACTGACAATCTTGTTTGCTTTAACAGGGCCAAAGCGTCTTGAGTCATTTGAAACATCACGGTGATCTCCCATAACCCAGTAGTAGCCCTTTGGTACAGTTACTTTAAAGTCATTAGTATATTTCATGCCAGCTGCGTGAGCGTTAGCAATCCATTTTTTACTTAAATAACTTTGATTGACTTCCTTACCATTAACGTAAAGATGATCATTCTTTGACTCAACTGTATCACCAGGCAATCCAATTAAACGTTTAATGTAAAGAGTGTTTGGTTGGTCAGGGGCTTTAATTACGACTACTTGACCGCGTTTCTTTGTGAAGTGACGAATAGAAATAATGCGGTCATTATTTTCAAAAGTAGGTTGCATTGATGGACCAGAAACTGAATCGTTTGCCAAAATAAAGGTGAAAACAACGTACCAAATGGCGAACATCAAAATCGTTAATCCAGCAACTTCAGCTGTAGAACGCAACAAGCCTTTCTTTTCTTCTGGTTGAGTTTCTTTCTTTTCTTCTACCATATTAAATCTCCTCAATTTATGGTTTTACTTTTCTATTATAACTGATTTAGATCTAATTGAATGGTAAAATCATGTTAGGTTATTGTTATGAGCTCATATTTAAATAAAACTTTAAAATTACTAAATATAAATAATCCCGAACTAAATAGACAAATAAATGAGATCAAGCAGATTGTTGAACTATTGGACCAAGGAAAGTTACCAACCGTTTCTCCCAAAAAACTAGGCTATTATGCTGATCCGGTGGCCCAAAATTTAATTAGTTCATTTCGGCAATACTTATCTTTACATTACGGAATCTGGTCTTTGCCCGATTTGGTCAAAGCTCGTGCCTTGAAAAAATTATTCAATTTGAAGCAAGGACTAGAATTAATGGCTGGCAATGCTTATTGGTCAAAAGCTTTAAGTGAAGTAGGGGTCAAGATGATTGCGACTGATAATTTGCGCTGGTCAATCAGTTCTAAAACTGGTAGTCAGCCAATTTTCCCTGTAGAATCTTTAAACGCACTCGAAGCCTTAGAAAAGTATCAAGATGTAGACTTTATCCTAGTTAGTTGGTCACCGAATTTTGGCAAAAGTGATCTTGAATTAGTCAATGCTTGGCGAAAATTAGCCAACAGGCCAAAATTATTCTTCATTGGAGAAAAAGAGGGTGCAACTAACTCACCAGAATTCTGGCAAGAAGTTAAATTAGAGCGAGTACCGATTGATTTTCCAAGCTTTGACTTTATTGATGAGGAGATTTTTCAAGTTATATGTTAAAAATTAAACGACGCTATAGCTTTCTATTTTACCTATTTTGCTTGATGGCCTTGTGTGGCATTATGGTTTCAAAAATCGAAACTCACCAAGCAAATGAATTGATTAAAGCATATGGCTTAAGTCCAGACACTAGATATTTCCAAACTGATGATAATGAGACGACCATCCGCCAATTTATCAAAAAAGTTAATCGCTACAAGAATGTTCAACTTTATTTTTCAAACATTTATAACAAACACGCTAAATTGATCTGGGCAAATAAAGAAATTAGGCAGATGCCAACTTATTCTGGACGCTATTTTTCATTAGATGAATTCTCTGGCCGGGTAACGGTGGCAGCAGTTGAATATGGTGCCAAGTTAAATACACGGCAATTGCAAGGAAATAAGTATTTAATTGCCAATAATACCTATTATCCCGTTATAGGGGAGATTAAACCTAAGAGCAATAATTACTATCTAACAACCGGTTTAAAGCAAGCTACTAGCTTAGATTTACTATCTAACTATACTGTCTATGTTGATGGTCCAAAGAAGCTTTTAAAGAACCTGAGCAAGCAATATAAATTGCAAGTGCCAAATTTTGTAAAAAATTATCAACCTCGTTGGGACTATATCATGATCATGACAGCCATTTTAGCATTTCTAACTTTCCTTAATTGGGATTTAAGTTATACCATCGCTAAAGAGTTCAAAAAGTATTGGGAAGCAATCGTGGGTGTATTAGTAGTTTACATAATAACCAATATGTTGTTATCTCATTTTGTTTTCTATTCAAACTTACTTTTCTTATTGGGCTTGATGTCCGCTGAATTCGTCATTTCCGCAATCGCGATTTATCAAAGTAGGAGAAAGCATGCAACTACCAAGTGAGTTTTTAAATAAATATCAGTCAATATTGAGTCATGACGACTATGAACAATTCGTAAAATCATTTGATGAACCCGCTAAAAAGGCCTTCAGAATCAATAAACTAGCCAATCAAACCGTGCCATATGATTTGTCAAAGCCAGTGCCAATTATCGGCAACGCCTATTATGGACAAATTTCTGGGCATGATAGTGCATGGACGGGTGGCTATGTCTATTCACAAGATCCCGCAGCTATGTTTCCAGCTTATCTATTAGATGCACAACCTGGAGAAAAGATCTTAGATCTATGTGCTGCACCTGGTGGAAAATCGACCGCCATCCTAGAGAATCTTGCAAATGAAGGGGTATTAGTCTCAAATGAAATTAATCCTGGCAGAGCCAAAATTTTAAAGGAAAATATTGAACGTTGGGGGGTTAAAAACAGCCTGATTACTTGTGCTAGTCCTGCCAAATTAGTCAAATACTTTACCGGATTTTTTGACAAAATCATTGTGGACGCACCATGTAGTGGAGAAGGCATGTTCAGAAAAGATCATGACGCTATTCAATATTGGAGTCAAGATTACGTTCTAGAATGCCAAACTCGGCAAAAAGAGATCTTAGAAAGTGCCATAAAAATGCTAAAAAGTGGTGGAAAGCTGGTTTATGCAACCTGTACTTTTTCACCAGAAGAAGACGAAGAAATCGTCGAATGGCTTACAACAAAAGATTTCTCAATTGATAAAAAAGAACTTGATCATCCAAAAATCAAGCCAGGAATCGGCTCAAGCGAACTCGAAAAAACTTTTCGTTTCTGGCCAGGGCTCGGTGAAGGGCAATTTGCTGCTCATTTAACTTTTCATGGTGAAAATTCAGCTAAAAAGTTAAAGCCACTCAAAGCTAAAAAATTAGGCAAAGATGCTACTCTAGTCAAAAAAGCACTTGTTAATTATCCAGAACTTGATTTAAGCGACGCAGTAATCCGAAACGATCATGTTTTTATTCCTGCATTAGCAAATGACTTAACTGGAATTAAAATTCTTAATAATGGCCTAGATCTAGGAATCTTAAAAAAGAATCGTTTTGAACCGAGTCATCAATTGGCACTTTACTTAGGTAAAAAGGCTAATGTATTAGCAATTGAGCTGAACGAAGATGAGTACAATCACTATTTACACGGCGAAACTGTCCGCGTTAAATCAGATTTATCTGGCTTTATTTTAGTAAGCCATCAAGGTCTAATCTTTAGTTTTGGAAAAATTGTTAATGGTCAAATAAAGAATTTCTATCCAAAGGGCTTACGTCAATAAGACACTTTGATATAATAAAGTAAAATAACAAGGAGGAAATCATATGACTGTAAAATTAGTTGCAACTGACATGGATGGTACTTGGTTGACTGATGAGAAAACTTACGATCACGATCTTTTTATGAAATCATTCAAATTGATGCAAGAGCAAGATGTTAAGTTTGTCGTTGCTAGTGGTAATCAATTCGAGAATTTACAAACTCGTTTTCCAGAGATGCACAAGGACATCTACTATGTAGCAGAAAATGGTGGTTTAGTAGCAGAAGGAACCAATGTTTTAAAAACTAACGTTCTTTCTAAGGAAGATTTGACTAAGATTTTAGATCAGTTGGACAAATACGAATATCCAGTTGTCGCTGCTGGACTCAACTACGGTTACGTGACTACTGATGAAATGTACGTTTCAATGCAACGGTTTTACCATAAGTTGAAAAAGGTTTCTTCATTACGTGATGTTGAAGATAAGATCTTCAAATTAAGTGTCCTAGTTGATTCTGACAAGCGTTTGGCTTTGTATGATGATTTATGTAAGAATTTACCAACTATCGGAATCGTATCTGCTGGGCCAGAAACAATCGATTTAGCAACAGCTGGACTTTCTAAAGCTGATGGTTTGAAATTCTTATCTAAGAAATTAGGGATTTCACCAAAGGAAATGATTGCCTTCGGTGATAGTGGTAATGACGTTGAAATGTTACGCTACGTTGGTCGGGCATATGTAACTGCCCAAGCTTTGCCTGAAGCAAAAAGAGTTGCTAACAAAATTATTGGTAGCAATAATGACAGTGCAGTTCAAAAGGAATTGTACGAAATTCTTAAAAACAACAAATAAAAAAAGCACCTTATTGGTGCTTTTTTATTTGTTCATATTCATAAGCAAGATCTTGATCTAAATAGAAGGGGATTTGGCTCGCATCTGCAATTTTTTCAACGCCATACATTGCTAATAATTTTTTGGTCATTTCCAAGTAATCTGCAATTTTTTCTGCTAAAGCATCAATGCCATGTTCCAAATATTCATTTAAAAATGCCCCCGAAATACCAGCTAATTGGCCACCTAAAGCATAAGCTTTTACAATATCTAACGGATGACGAATTCCACCTGAGACAAAGTAATTAACTTGGCAATCTCTAGCTCCTAAGGCAGCAAGAACCGTGTCTAAACCGATATTTTCTAAATAATCATGTTTTCTATGATCTCTCGCATTTTCGATTTGAGCAAAATTAGTTCCACCAAATCCAGCAAGATCAAAGAATTCAAAACCTGCTTTAGATAATCGTTTAATTGATTTTTGATCTAAGCCTTGACCAACTTCTTTAATAATAATCGGGCAGGTAAGTGCTTGGCGAATTGCTAAAAGCTTGTCTAGCCAGCGAAAATCACGGTCTCCCTCAGGCATTGCCACTTCTTGAACCACATTTAAATGAATTTGCAAAGCGTCGGCAGCTAATTCATCGCACACCAGCTTAGCTGTTTTAACAGAAGTTAACGGATTAACGTTGGCAAAAATTAAACCATCCGGATTAGCTTTTCTAGCAACAACAAAACTATCTAACCATTCAGCTTCTTTTTCAACAATGCTAGCAGATCCTAACGCCATTGCTAAATGATAACGATTAGCTAAACTGGCTAGGTCACGATTAATTTTTTCTGCTTGATCTGAGCCACCAGTCATCGCATTAATGTAAAAAGGTGCAACTTTTTTATCAAAAATAATGCGCTCAATCTGCACATCATCAACTGACGTTTCTGGCAGACTAGGGCGCATAAGATGCATCTTATCAAAACTATTTAAACGGTTAGCAAAAAATTTATTTGCTAAAGCGAGGTGTTCATCTTTTCGATTAGATCTAATTGACATCTATTTCTCCAAGCTATCTTGTTTAACCTTGAAGTCCAAAGGCAAAATCCCATTCTTTTGCCATTCTTGGTAAACTTCTTGGGCATCTTCTTTTTTCTTATCTAAAATTACGATACCACAGTCACCATTACCAGCACCAGAAGTCTTAGCAGCTCCTGAGTACTTTTCACCGATTTTAATTAAACGAGTTAATGGGGCAATTTCAATTTGAATATTGTTTAACTTCGCATACCAGTGAAGCAAGTGACGATTAATTCTAATTTGCTTTTTAATAAGTTCAATATTGTGTGTTTCAAAACCACGAATCATTTTCAAAACACAACGTCGAGAAGCTTTATAAAACATCCAAGTTAAACTCTTTGAATGTCTTTTCGTTTCTTTTAAAAGATCTGAAGTTGAAGCAGGGATTTGGCTCCAACCAATCAAAAGTTGTAAATCTTCAGGTGGAGTTAAACGCTTGATATGAAGACCGGGCCAATCACGATCGACTAAGTCGATTAAATGACCATGTTTAATCATTTTTAAGAGCCATTTTTTCTTAAAAGTTTGGTAGGCAATCCAGCCACCATACACACTAGCTGCGATATCTCCACATGAACCGCTACCTTGAACCGTGTAGTGGGAAAGGGTAGCAATCTTGTAGACAGTAGCTTCATCAAGTTTTAGATCATAAAAATGCAAAACTGCCTTAACTGTTGCCACCGTAATCGCAGCACTTGAGCCAAGTCCGAATTTTTTACCATCTTGAGAATCCAAATCAGAATCAATTGATAAATGATAAGTCTTCAAACTTTTACCCTTAGTTAGAGCGTATTGTTCTGCAAAACTCATTGCAGTTAAAACATAAGCAAAATTATTTTCACTAGCAACGATTTTTCCTTGCTGGTGAGTCCAAGATACAAGTTGATCTGGATATTGTTTTGAACTGATTAAACCGTCTGTTGCTTCTTCAATCGAAACGTAAACATATTGATCTAATCCAACGATAACTGCTGGACATTTATTGTCTAAAACCGCGTATTCGCCAGCAATAAAAAGCTTTCCTGGAGCCTTTTCCGAAATCAAGCATATCCCTCTAATCTGTTTAAAATATCAAAGCAATTGTACCCCTTGACCAAAGCTTGTGTCTACCAATTCAACCGATTCTAAATGCTTTTTTAAATATTTAGAAATAAATTCGACATCTTTAGCTAAACAGAGCACTTTAACGTTTGGTCCAGCATCAATTGTTACGTATAACTCAACTGATTGCTTTAATTCTTGTAAAATAGCTAAAACCTTTAAAGTATCAGGTTCAAAGTAAGTAAAGAATGGCCGACTAGCAAAATTAATGGCATGCATTTGCATAGCACTTTCTTCAGCTAAAGTACCAATTTTAGTGAAATCTTGCTCTTTAATTGCCAATTCCATGTCCGCAATTTGCTGATCATTTAAGTCAAGCCAAGTTTTATAAAAAGGCGACTTTTCAGCTAATTGCATCCCCTTAGTAGAGCTCAACTTCTTAGGAGCCTTATTAAGCTCAATTGCTAATAAATGCATCGGTAGAGTAGGATGCTCATCAAGCGGAATCGCAACTGAAGTTTGATCATCGCCTTTTTGCCATTTAACAAAACCGCCGTAAATCGATCTAGTAGCAGAACCCGATCCGATTCTAGCTAAACGCGATAATTCTTGCTTGTCCAAAGCTAAGTCAAAATAGCTACTAAATGCATAGGCTAGAGCAGCAAAAGCTGAACTGGAAGAAGCCAAACCTGCACCAGTTGGCACGTGATTTTCACTAACTACTTTTAAATTTTCACTAATCCCAAATTCTCTTTTGAGCAGGTCTAAATAGTCAAAAACTCGCTTGCTTAACTTGTTATCCATCACTTGTCCGTTCAGAATAAATTGATTTTCTGAGCTTTTCTCTAGATAAGTGTCAGTGTAAAAATTATCTAGTGTCATGGAGATGCTCGACATTAAAGGTAAGCGTAATGCAGGATCTTGTTTACCCCAGTATTTAATTAACGCAATATTAGTATGAGCTCTAGCAATTTTTCTCATGATAAGTCCTCAATCCAGTATTGATCAATTTCATCAGTACAGAGTTTGGCGATTTTTTCACAAATTTCAAAAGAAGGGCATAAGGCGATTACAATTCCACCTAAGCCACCACCTGAGATTTTCGTACCAAAGGCAAACTGATCACTAATTTCCACTATTTTATCAATTCTCTTAGTTGAAAGCTTAAATGAACTCAAAATCGTTTGGGCTTTTCTAAAATATTGGCCAACTTTTTCAGGTTCATTATTAATCCATGCTTCTTTAGTTAAGTCGGGGAGAGTACTCAATTCATCCATCAATTTAACTTTTTCACCAGCTAATTCTGATTTAACTAGCATCACAGCTTCTTTAGTATTACCAATCTGACCTGTGTCCATAATTAATAAATGACTCTTTAAACTAGCATTGAATTGATGAGCACCGGTTTCTTTATTGAAGAAAATTGGTGCGTTAGAATTGACCACCGCTGCATCTAAGCCACTAGCTTTCCCATGATTGATCATTTCTGCTTCATTGGTTAAACGCAAAATATCACTTTCAGATAGGCCCAGTGACCAAAAATCATTTAAAGCTCTAGCTGTAGATAAAGCGACCGTTGCACTTGATCCTAAGCCTCTGGCAATCGGAATTTCGCCCTCAAAAACAAGGCGACAAGTTTTGCCCTTAGTTAGCTTTTTAATTAAATCAACTAATCCAGCATACTCACTTGGAGCTTCTTCAACTAAGCCTTCATAATTTTTTGACTTCATGATCAGTTCCGAACAAGTTGAAACCGTTGTCTTAATTTGCAATGATTTAATTGGGATAGCTAAGGCATTGGCACCATAAACTACCGCATGTTCACCCATAATAATTACTTTCCCATGAGCTCTATTTGAAACTTGCATTTTTTCTCCTACATTAATAAATGATTGTTTCCTCTATGCTAAAATGTTGAAAGGAGGAAATTGACATGAACAACATTAAATTGATACTTAGCGACCAAGCTGGCCATGTTGCCGATGAAGTTTTAAACCAAGCGATTAAAACTTACCAAACTGACGAACCAGTCTTTTTAATTGTTCCAAATCACCTTAAGTTTACCACAGAAGTTAAAGCGCTAAATACTTTAGCAAAGGCTCAAGGTAAGGAAACAACTAGCGTTAATAATTTACATGTTCTGTCATTTTCACGTTTAGCCTGGTATTTCTTAAATCAAACTGGTGCTAAAATCCTGCAAAGTTTGGATGACAGTGCCATTAGCATGCTTTTAGCCAAAATTATCACTGAGAAAAAGAGTCAATTGACTTTGCTTAAATCTCAAACAATTACACCAGGATTAATTAAGCAATTATACCAAACAATCAATCAATTAAAAGAAAATCAAGTCGATTTAAGTGACATTGAAGCTTTAGAGATTGATGAAGAAACTAAATTAAAGTTGCAAGATTTAGCAATTATTAATTTGGAATTGCTGAAAAGGATTAATGATAAGTTTTCAACTAAATCTGATCTAGTGATGCAATTTAATAAATTAATCCCTGAACTCGATCAATTAGCTAACAGTCATTTCTTCTTTGCACATTTTTCTTACTTTACTAAGACTGAATTAACGACCATTTTTGCCTTAATCAAAAAAGCCAAGACGGTTTGTCTGGGCTTTCAAACTAAAGACGGCAGTCATTATTTTGCTCAAAAAGAAGATTATGACTATGTCTGCCAAAAGACCATTTATCGCATTACTGATTTTTGTAAAAAGCGGTCAATTAAAGTCAATTATCAAAGCTTGCCAACTAGTCAAAATTCACTCTTACGACTTTGGAGTGGTCAAATTAGCGAACTAACTGACATGACCAATCCTCAACTAGTAATTGCGGATTCACGCTACAGTGAAGTCTATTATGCTGCTAGAACGATCTATCAAAAGGTGAGTTTAGGTCAAGCTAGATTTAAAGACTTTTTGGTTTTAGCACCCGATTTAAGAAAATATGAATCATATCTAGATCCAGTTTTACGACAAATGGGAATCCCATACTTCAATGACTTAGAAAAGGAAATGAAGTATCATCCTTTAGTTATTTTCTTAGAAAATCTAGCCGAATTCATCGAACATCCTTATCAATCAAGCAATATTTTTGCCATGTTAAAAACTGCTTTGTGGCGACCAGCTTTTTACCAAAATAATGAGCAACTATTGCTAGATCTTGATCAATTAGAAAACTTGGCATTAGCTGGGGGAATTAATGGTCAACTATGGCATGTTAATTGTGATGAATGGGCTGATCTAACAATTTCTGATGGCGTCGAAAAATTGCGACAAGAAATCGTTAATCAACTTGAAGATTTACTAGCCAAATTAAAAACAACCGATCCTCAAAAAGGAGTTAGTGCCTTCTTCAATTGGATTAAGCAAATCGGTCTGCCTGATCGATTAGACGAAATCAGAAATGAAAGTACCGAATTGCAAGTACAAGCTCAACCAAAGCAATTGTGGGATTTATTGCTTAATTTATTACACGATTATTTGTTGATTGAAGAGCAAAAATTTGATGTCAAAGATTTCTTCAACTTGCTGGTATCAGGCTTTTCTGAAGCTCAATTTTCACAAATTCCTGCTACTTTAGATGCGGTGACTTTTTCTGAATTCGGCATTAGCCAAGCAGGGGAATATCAAGAAGTTTTCATCATTGGGGCAACTGGCCAAGATTTGCCAAAAAACAGTCAAAATCCTGGCTATTTAACTCCAGAAAATGTGGCTCAATTCGAAATTGATGATCAACGTGAATTAAATACCTTGGATCAAGCCTATCAATTCGGCAATATTATGGCCATTAGTCAAAAATTGCACTTAACTTATCCTTTTTTTAACTCACAAAATGAAGCGATTGAGCCATCGTTTTATTGGCTGAAATTTAAGAATTGGCAAGCTCCAGTGACGACGCAACATGATTTACCTAATGATGAAACTGAATTAGCCAAATATCTGACAAATCCTAACGCTAGTTTAGGCTTTTTGGCATACCTGAATAGTGTTAATGCAACTAGCTTAACGCATCAGTTACTCGAAACTATCAAACAATACATTGCAACTAAAGTCACTAACATTCAAAAAGCTTTACGCTATGACAATAATCCAGAAGATTTAAGTCCAGAATTAGCTCAAAGATTGTATGGTAACAGCTTATCTGCTTCAGTTTCCCAATTAGAGTCTTACTATCAAAATTCATTTGAATACTTTTTAAAGTACGGCTTAAAATTGCATCCCCGGAACAAAAATGAATTCGATAGTATTCAAGCGGGGAACTACTTACACGCCACAATGGACCTTTTAGTCAAAACTGTTCAAAAAGCGAAGTTGAACTTTGCTGACTTATCAGCAGATAAATTGGCGGTTATTTTAGCTCAAGTGCAAGATAAACTCAAAGAACAAGCCGAATATCGCTATTTAAAGCGTGATAAGTTCAATCAATATCTCTTTAGATGTCTGGACAAAACTAGCTCGGTAGTTGCTCAAAACTTGTTAGAAAAGATCCAAAATGATGATCAAGCATTATTGCCAGTCTCATCAGAATTAACTTTCGGTCTTGGTGAAAAAATGCCTGGCCTCAAATATGATCTTGGACAACTAGGGGAGATTAATATTAGAGGTAAGATTGACCGCTTAGATCGAAATGCCCATGATTTCCAAGTTATCGACTATAAGTCTTCTCACCATGAATTTGACTTAAAAGAATTCTACTATGGCCTTTCTTTACAAATGATGACTTATCTAGCTGTGATCAATAATCGTTTGCAAGCTGATGAGCAGCTCATTGGTGGACTTTACCAACATTTCACCAGAAGTTTACCTTTAATCAATCGAGCAGATAACTTCAATAAAGATCTCGTTTTAAAGCCAAATGATCATAAAAACCTCAAATACTTCGGTATTTATATTGATCACCGGGCTAACAATGATAACTATGCTAAATTACGCTCAAAAACGGCTAATTTCACACAGGCTGAATTTGAACTGCTACTCAAGCAAAATGAAAAGCTGATCAAAGAAGCTGGCCAGGATATTCTGAGCGGTAAATTAGCTTTGAATCCATATCGCATTGATCAAAGAAGAAATGGTTTAACATACTCTGACTATAAGGATATTTTCTTTTTTGACCATATGTTCGCTAATAATCAATATCGTGAAATTACGCCACAAAGTCGTGATGAATTACTAACAGAAATGAAAGGAGACGCTGATTAATGCCATTTACTAAAGAACAACAAGCAGCAATGGATTGTTTGGCACCAAATATTTTAGTTTCAGCTTCTGCTGGTAGTGGTAAAACAACTGTACTAGTTGAGCGGGTTTTGAAGCTAATCAAAAATGGAATTAATGTCGACGAACTCCTAATTGTGACTTTTACTAATGCGGCTGCATTGGAAATGAAAACTCGTTTAAAGCTTGAACTCACTAAATTAGCTGCTGAGGATGATCGCTTTAAAACGCAATTGACTAAGCTAGAATCAGCCAACATTTCGACAATTGATGCCTTTTGTTTGCAAGTCTTGAAGCGATTCTATTACTGCTTAGATTTGGATCCATCATTTAGTCTTTTAACAGATGAAACGCAAGCTGAACTTTTGCGTGAAGAAGCCTTGGGGATGATTGAAAAGGAAAAGTTGAATGATCCTGCATTTTTGGCCTTTTATGATAATTTCAGCGATGCCAAGGATTCGCAAACTGCAAGAGAACTTTTGCTGAGTCTTTATAACTTTGCTATGACCAAGGCTAATTACCGAGAATGGCTAAAAGAATTACCTCGTGACTATGAAGTAGCCGATTCTTTGGTTAAAACTGAACTTTGGCAAAAGAAGATCAAAGCATACTTATACACTAGTATCAACGAACTTAGTCACCAATTGGCTCTTTTATCAAATGATCCACATTTTGCTAAAGAAGGTTTTGAAAAATTAGTTGATCGAACTGAAAAGTTTAAGCTTTTGATCAACAACTACCTCACCAGCCTCAAAACTGATCAGCCATATAATGAACAACGAGCTAATTTGGCCCAAATCAAGAACTTCAATCGGGTAGTTACCCCAAAGAAGATGGATGAACTTGATAAAAGCTACTTCAAGCAAATGTTGAACTTCCATAAAGTGATTATCGGCCAAGCTAAAGATTTATATAGTAGCTTTTATGCCACTGATGAAGCCCAACAAATTGAGGTGATGCATCAAGGTCAGCAAATTGTCGAAACGATTTATCAAGTGGAATTGGCCTTTATCAAACAGTATCAAGCACTTAAGAAACGCAACAACTTGCTTGACTTTACTGATTTAGAACAATTAACCAGTGATTTATTCACTAGCGATACAACTGAAAGTGCGATGTCGAAGCATTTTTATCAACAAAAATTCAAAGAAGTTTTAGTTGATGAATATCAAGATATTAACCCATTGCAAGAAAGTATTCTGACTGCATTAAAAGCGGATAACCGCTCTTTCGTTGTTGGGGATGTGAAGCAATCAATTTACGGTTTCCGCCAAGCTGAACCGCAATTATTCCTTGCTAAATATCAAAGTTATCAAGCTAGTGGTCCTGATACAAAGATCATTTTGAAAGATAATTTCAGATCCACTACTGGTGTCGTTAACACGGTTAATCAGATTTTCAATCCATTAATGACCGAAAACTTTGGTGGTATTGATTATCAAAAAGAAGGTCAATTAGTCTTTGGGGCGAGCTATTATCCTAGCGATCTTGATTGTGCCAGCGAACTCTACTATTCAGAAGATGAGTTTTCTCAAATCGACTTAATTGTTAACCGCATTAAAAAGTTAATTGCGGAAAAAACCTTGATTTATGATGTCAAAACCAAGCAAAAACGACCAATCGAATATCGCGATATTGTTCTCCTAGAAAGAGGGCGGGGCGAAAATCTCGAAATTATTAAGGCACTTGAAGCTGCCAATATTCCAGTTTTAGTGTCTGACACCAAGAATTATTTTCAAACCACTGAATTGACGATTATCATGTCATATTTGAAGATCATTGATAATCCAATTCAAGATATCCCGCTAGTTGCTGTCATGCGTAGTCCACTTTACAACTTTAGTGAAAATGACTTAGCGAGAATCCGGGTCTACAGTAAGCGGGGTAACTTTTATCAAGCCGTAACTAAACGGGCAGGTGAAGATGACGATTTAGCAGTTCGTTTGCGGTCCTTTTTAAACGAACTAAGTCAATTTAGAGCCTACGCAAATGCTCATCGAATTTCTGAACTAATTTGGCATATCTATGAAGAAACTGATTTATTGGAATTGATGACACAATTGCCTGGAGGTGCCCAAAGAAGAGTTAATCTGGAAGCACTTTTTGATCGAGCAAAAAGTTACGAAACTGCTGGTTTTAAAGGGATTTTCCAATTCATCAACTTTATTTCCAGAATGCAAGAACGCCAAAAAGATTTAGCTCAGCCAATTGTGGCAAGTGAAAGCAATAATTGCATCCAATTAATGACGATTCACGGTTCTAAAGGGCTTGAATTCCCAGTTGTCTTTTATCTAGGACTCAACAAACGTTTTCAAAAGAGTGACCTGTATAACAATTACATTATTAATCAATCAGGCTTAGGTATTACGATTACTGGCCAAGAATGGCGAATTAACACCCTCGTTAAAAGCTATGGTAACTTCATTAAAACCAAGGCTGAACTGGAAGAAGAAACCCGTGTTTTATACGTTGCTTTGACTAGAGCTAAGCAAAAATTAATTATTCCTGCTACTTTCAACAATCTGGATAATACGATGGAATTGATTAATAGCCAACGAGAATTAGGTATCAGTTTGCAAGAAAAATTAGCTGCTTCTACGCCATTAAAATTGATTGCTGGCGCAATGCCACTAGGTCGAGATAGCCAATTTTTCAAAGCCATTAAGGCTCAAGCAATTACGCAAGATCAAACTCAAAATCTTGCTGCTAAACCTTCAATCATCAGCTATGATCTAGATAAATTTGCTAAGAAAATGTTTGATTTTCAGTATGATCATCAAGATGCAACTGAAATGACTAGTTATCAGTCTGTTTCTGAAGTTAAAGCTTCATTTTCTGACGATGAGACCGAGCTAGAAAATGCTCATTTGATTAAGTCGCATAATCATTATTTGCAACCAATTGAACGAGAACCTAATTTTTTATATAAAGAAAACTTCACTGGTGCCGAAATTGGTTCAGCAACACACTTAGTTTTGCAATATTATCAATATGATCATCCAGAAATCAGCTTAGAAGCCCAAATTCAAGCCTTAGTTGACAAGAATTTGCTCCAGGCAGAGTTAGCTAAGAAATTGCCAATTGACGCTATCAAGTGGTTTTTAGCATCAGATTTTGCCAAGCCGTTTTATCAAAATCCTGAGCAATTATTTAGAGAAGAATCATTCTCAAGCACGATTAAAGCTGACTTATTAGCCCACAATTTCAGTGATCCTGATGCAAAAGTTTTAATTCACGGTACGATCGATGGTTATTTTGTCACAAAGAATGGTATTATTTTATTTGACTACAAGACGGATCATGTCGATCGAAAGAATCAAGATTTGGCAATTAAGAAACTGCAAGAAAAATATCAGGGTCAGCTTCGCCTATATGAAAAAGCTCTCTCGGAATTTAGTCAAAAGTCAGTTATTAAGAAGTATCTGATCTTGTTAGATTGTCAGCAAATCGTACCCGTTTAGAAAGGAGGTAAGTCATGATCCAAGTGCTCAAGGAGACCAATTTCGCTGTTGTCGATTTGGAAACTACCGGTACTAGTAAAGAGCAAGGTGATCGGATCATTCAATTTGGATGTGCCATCATTCGCAATTTTCAAGTAGCCGAAACTTATTCCATAATGATCAACCCCGAAAAGGACATCCCCATTTCAGTGCAAAACTTAACAGGCATCTCTAATGATGATGTTAAAGATGCACCACTTTTTAAAGAAATTGCACCAAAGATCAGCCAAATATTAGAGAATACGGTTTTCGTAGCTCATAATATTAACTTTGACTTACCATTTTTAAACCATGAATTGAAAAATGCTGGCTTGCCAGAATTTAAGGGGCGAGCAATTGATACAGTGCAATTAGCCAAAATTGCTTTTCCAACCTTACCATCATATCGGTTAGTGGATTTAACTAATCGCTTAGATATCAAGCACCTAAATCCACATCAAGCTGATTCTGATGCTTATGGGACAGCAATTTTGCTATTGGACATTTTCAACAAATTAGCTAGTTTACCACAATCCACTTTGAATCAGTTACGAAGTCTTTCTAAGAACTTATTAAGAGATACTTCTTGGATTTTTAAAGTGATTAGTGATGAATTGCGTCAAGATAAACGTCCTTTAGATAAGGGATTAATGCAAGTGCGTAATTTAGTTTTAAAAAAGCAAATTACCGACTTGCCAGCCAGGGAAAATTACAAAAACTTTCCTAAAAAGTCTCAGCTAAAAAATCTGTTAACTAAAAAGCTAACATTCAGACAATGTCAATTCGAGCTAATTAATCAGCTCCACTCATTTTTACAAACCGACAGTCATCCATTGTTGATTGAAGCTCCCAATGGGACAGGGAAGACGCTGTCTTACTTGTTAGGCTATGTTTATGCTTTGAAAAATAATAAAAAACTAGTCATCAGTACGCCCACTAGAGTCTTACAAAATCAATTAATCAATGTCGAAATACCCAAAGTAAAAAAGATTACTGGACTAGATTTGTCCGCTGAATCAGTCAAGTCAAGTCGTCACTATCTTGATTTAGACGGCTTTTACCAAACTTTACAAGAGAAAACGACTAACTTGCCAACGCTAGTTTTGCAAATGCAATTATTAGTCTGGTTGACTGAAACTGAAACAGGGGATTTAGACGAACTTGAGCTGACTAATTTTCAAAATCCGCTCTTTAAAAAAGTGATCCATCCTGGGGATGCCCGGGTCGGTTCACTCTTTTCTGATGTCGATTTTTGGAACTTAGCCAGACTTAGACAAGAACAAGCAGATATTTTAGTGACTAACCACGCTTATTTAGCTAGCCATTATCAAGAAACGATTTGGGGAGCACATCCATATTTAGTTGTCGATGAAGCTCATCGTTTACGTGATGCTTTTGAAAAGTCACTCAGTGATGGCTTGCAGTTTGAAAGTCTTTGGGGACAAATTAGTCACTTACGTAATTTGCTCTTTTTCAATCCTAATTCTGTTGCCTTGCAATTCCGCGACGAGCCAACTTTTACCGATCCATTAGCCATTTTGGATGAGGAATCTAATAATCTCATCAACAAGATCAATCGTTTACAAAAGATTTTGGTTGAAAATAAAGCTGGTCAGCGTAGCGAATATTTAAAGCAAGTATCATTCAGTTTTGCGGGTAAGGATCTATTTAACAGCCCTAATTTTCAAACAGAATTATCCGGCTTTAATCGCTTAATTGAAGAGCTTAGACAAAAAACGGACGAATTAGTTTTCAAATTAATTCAGCAAAAAGCTACATCCTTAGTGGATGACATTTTGTCGACGATTGATCAGTTAGATTTTTATATGGAAAAATCATTTGAGCTATCAGATCTCATTACTGATCAAGAAAAGCTAGAAAATATGGGCTTTACGGTTACTTTAACTAATCGTGACGACCCGTTCAGTGCTAATTTAAGTTGGATGAATCTTGATCCAACAGAAGAATTGACTGGCCTTTATCGCCGTTTTGATCATCCAGCTTTTGTTAGTGCAACTTTGTCAGATGGACGCAGTTTTGATTTTGCTAAAAAGCAATTGGCTGTAACCAATGCTGAAACAATTTTGGTCAAACAAGGCTTCAATTATCAAAATAAGCTGCATGTCTTATCAGTCACTGATTTTCCAACGGCTGATCAAAATGATTTCATTAGTAAATTAGCAAATTTGATTATCGATAGTTTTCAAACGCAAAGCCATGTGCTGATTCTAATGACTAATTTGAGTAAAATTCAGGAACTTTATTCAGCCATTGTTAATGAGCCTCTCTTAAAAGAGCATGAAATTATTGCCCAAGGGATTTCTGGCTCAAATCAAAAATTGATCAAACGTTTCAAACTTGCTAGTCAGGCGATCTTAATTGCGGCTGATAGCTTTTGGGAAGGTGTTGATTTCCACGATAGTCAATTAGACATTGTGGTGGCAACTAAATTGCCATTTGAGAATCCGGATCAACCCGAAGTTAAATTGCGAAAAGGTGACTTCAATTCTGATAGCTTACCTCGAGCAGTTATCAAATTTAGGCAGGGAATGGGCCGTTTAATCCGTGGTGAAGACGATCATGGGATCTTCATGATTCTCGATCCTAGAATTTGGACGAAGGATTATGGCAATAATTTCTTAAAAACAATTCCGGTCAAAGTCCAAAAAGTTAAATTAAAAGATGTAGAAACGAATTTAAAACATTATGACTCAATATGAAAAATCACTCTTAATTAAATTCATCCTTTGGGTATTAGGTCTTCTAGTACTTTTATATTGCTTTTTTGTCTTCATTTTTTGGTCTGCTGGAGCTAAAAGTCGTGGAGCTAATGCCCAAGCTGATCAAATTGCTAAGCAAAAAGCTGGTATTACAGAAATTATCAAAAATTATCATCTTGATCGAGGCGTCAGCTCTTACACTGTCGTTGGTAAGACCAATGGTCAAACTAAATATGTCATCTATATTCCACATTCTAAAAGAGCAGTGGTTTATGGTGAACAAGATGGCAGAAGCGAAACGGCTGTAATCAATCTTTTCAAAAGCCAACATGCTAATGCGAAAATTACTGGCGTAAATTTAGGCTGGGTGAAAAAACAAGCAATGTGGGAAATTGCTTATACAACGGGTAATGGAAATTTGGGATATCAACTTTACCCATTCCAAACAAATAGTAAGAATAAATAGACAAGAAAAGCTTTTTTTGGTAGCATTGAAATGTAATTTTTAAAAGGTGATGAAACAAAAATGACAGAATATGTAGCAATTAAAGACAGTGCTAAACACGTTGGCGAAACCGTCAAAATGCATGTTTGGCTTACTGATAAACGTTCAAGTGGGAAAATCATGTTCCTTCAATTACGTGATGGTTCAGCATTTTTCCAAGGAGTTATCCGCAAGGAAGATGTAAGTGAAGAAACTTTCCAAACTGCCAAAGGTCTTCACCAAGAAGCTAGTTTTTATGTAACTGGTACTATTAACGAAGACAAGCGTTCTAAGTTTGGTTACGAATTACAAATTTCTGACTTGGAAGTCGTTTCAAATCGTGAAGGCTTCCCTGTAACTAATAAGGAACACGGTATTGATTTCTTATTGGATCACAGACATTTATGGCTTAGAAGCCGTCGTCCATTTGCAATTATGCAAATCAGAAATACTTTATTTAAAGCTACTGTTGACTTCTTCGAAAAAGAAGGTTTCATCAAATTTGATGCACCTTTATTGATGCACACAGCACCAGAAGGTACTACCGAATTATTCCACACTGAATACTTTGAAACAGATGCTTACTTATCACAATCTGGTCAATTATACGGTGAAGTAGGGGCTGAAGCTTTCGGTAAAATCTTTACTTTCGGTCCAACTTTCCGTGCTGAAGCTTCTAAGACTCGTCGTCACTTAACTGAATTCTGGATGATGGAACCTGAAATGGCTTGGATGCACCAAGATGAATCATTGGATCTTCAAGAAAGATTCTTAGCTTACATCACAGGTCAAGTGCTTGAAAAGAACCAATATGAATTGGAAATTTTAGGTCGTGATCCTGAAAAGCTTCGTCCAACTACAGAAGGTAACTTCGTTCGTCTTGACTACGGTGAAGCTATCAAGATGTTGCAAGAAGCTGGTCGTGAAATTCAATGGGGCGATGACTTCGGTGCTCCAGATGAAGCATATCTTGCTAACCAATTCGACCGTCCATTCTTCATCGTAAATTACCCAACTGCAATTAAGCCATTTTACATGAAGAAGAACCCAGAAAATCCAAAGACTTACCTTTGTGCTGACGTTTTAGCACCAGAAGGTTACGGTGAAATTATGGGTGGTAGTGAACGTGAAAGTGATTACGAAGTACTTAAGGCTCAACTTGAAGAAGCTGGTTTGTCACTTGAAACTTACAACTGGTACCTTGACTTACGTCGTTACGGTTCAGTGCCTCACTCAGGTTTCGGTATGGGATTTGAAAGAGTTATTGCTTGGATTTGTAAATTAGATCACGTTCGTGAAGCTATTCCATTCCCAAGAATGATGACTAGAATCGAACCTTAATTTTTCTAAAGTTGAACAGCATTTGTTCAGCTTTTTTATTTTCAGGGGATATCTATGAAATATTCAACTTATCGTCGTTTAGGTTTTACAACAATTAGTAATGGGCTGTTAGCTTACTTCAGTAAGCTGGGCATTTCTTTAGAAGAATTAGTCTTAATCATTGAATTAGAAGCTTACTACCAAAAAGGGGAAACTTTTCCCGACAATCAAATGTTGGCGAAAAATCTCAACTTATCTGAACAAACCGTTGCTGGTATCCTGCAACGCTTATTAGATAAAAAATTGTTAAACTTAGAGCAAACACGCAATAATGCAGGCCAATATGGAAACCGTTACAATCTTGATCCTTTGTATGAAAAATTAGATCAATTGATGATTAATGAACACAGTCAAGATGTAACTGACACTTCAGAAACAATTAGTCTCACCAAAGCTGATCCATTGAATGATCTAGTGAAAGCATTCGAAATGGAATTTGGCCGTTTCTTAAGTCCGATTGAAAGGCAACAAGTACAAGGATGGTTACAAGAAGATCATTATCCAATTGAAATCATCAAATTGGCTTTGCGTGAATCGATTTTGACGCAAGTTTACAGTTTGAAATACATTGATCGGATCTTGTTAAATTGGTCACGTCAAAACCTGAAAACTGTCCAAGAAGTAAAGCGATATTTAAAGAGAAATCAATAATGACAGAATTAATTTCAGACCGGGAAGCTCGTAAATATCTACGAGCCATCATCAAAATGTATCCAAATAGTGAAGGATCTTTATTGTGGGATACTCGCTTTCATTTGTTATGTGCGGTGTTAATGAGTGCTCAAACAACGGATCGCATGGTCAATCGTATCATGCCGGAATTTACTGAAAAGTTTCCAACCGCATTTGAATTAAGTCAGGCCAGCATCTCTGATATCGAAGCAGTCATTAATCGGTTAGGCTTGTATCATTCTAAAGCAGAGCACCTCAGAAAAATGGCTAAGCAACTTGTCAAAGAATATGATGGCCAAGTCCCTGATACCATGGAAGCTTTAACTAGCTTAGCAGGAGTGGGAGAGAAGACTGCCAGTGTAGTTTTATCTGACGGCTTCAAAATACCACAAATTGCCGTAGATACTCATATCACGAGAATTACTAAGGCTTTTAAAATGGTACCTGAAAATGCGGACGCTCATGAAATTAAGCTCTATTTACAAAATTTAATGCCTAAAAAAGAGTGGATTGAATTACACCATGCTTTGATTTATTTTGGTAGAAACAATTATCCGGCTAGAAAAAAGCATGAAGATCCTCGCAACTTTATTGAAGCAAAATAAAAAAGCTATGTGATAACACATAGCTTTTTTATTATTGATCATTTTTACCTTTATCTTTGTCTTGGTCTTGATTCTCGGTCTTACCGTTGTCTTTATTAGTATCGGTATTGGTATCTTGATCTTTATTGTCATCATCATTTGATGATTTCTTATCAGATTGCTTAGTAGAGCCAGCTTCAGATGATTCAGTACTCTTCTTTTTCTTCGTAGTTGTGACTGATTTACGAGTTGTGTTAGTTGATGAGCTAGTTGCTGCAGCATCGCTATCATCATAGCTTGGCGTTCCGTCAGTTGCACCTGCTGGAGCATAGCCTTTGACAAACAATTCCCAGTTGTTGCCTGAGTAGGCTAAACGAATTGGGCGAGAGTTTTTAACGACACGAGCTCGAATAACGGTTGAAGGTTTAGTCCAATCAGAATTAGTCTTGCCTTGCATCAAATATGACATCATATTCTTGTACATCAATTGAGCAGCATATTGACCTTGTCCTGAAATCGTACCGTCCTTCAAATTATCAAATCCTGTCCAAATACCCATTGAGTATTTCTTAGTGTAACCAACAAACCAAGAATCCTTTGGCGTATTGGCATAAGCAGGATAAGTCTTCAAATCTTGATCTGAGTACTTAACTGTACCAGTCTTACCAGCTTCATGAAGGTTATTGATCTTAGCAGTTGTACCTGAACCTCTAGTCAAGACACCCTTGAGCATGTCAGTCAACATGTAAGCTGTAGACTTATTCATGACTCTCACGCCGTCTGAACTATAGTTTCTAGTAATTCCATCCAATGACTCAATCTTAGAAACAAAGTGTGGCTTGTAGTAAATACCACCGTTTGAAATGGCTGCAAAGCCAGCAGCCATTTGAAGGGCAGAGGCATTGGCACCGATCGCTACTGATAAACCAGCATTTTTATCGATCTTAATGCCCATCTTCTTAACAAAAGCGGAAGCTCTAGTTAAGCCAACTTTTTGCAAAGTCTTAACAGCGGGAACGTTACGAGATTGTTCAAGAGCATATCTCATGGTCATCCAACCTGGATAAGTGTTATCCCAGTCGTACAATTGAATATTAGTACCAGGGTAGACATACTTACTATCGTTTAACATCTTCGCTGTTGACCAGTGTAAGTATTCAATGGCTGGACCATAATCAAGTAATGGCTTAATTGATGAACCAGTTGAACGACTAGTTTGAACCGCACGGTCAAGTCCTAATTGAACCGAAGGTAACTTCCGTCCACCAATAATGGCCACAACATCCCCATTGCTTGGGTCAACAATAGCTGAACCAATTTGCATCTTATTGTTAGTAAAAGGCACCGTACCGTTATTAGCAAGTTGATATAGCTTCTTTTGAGCTGCTTGATCAATATTAACGGTAATCTTCAAATTGTCATTATATGGATCAAAACCTTTGCTTTGAACTTCATTGATTACTTCCTTGATATATGGATCATCAATCTTACGCAAAGTTGATTCAGACTTGTTTTGTTGCTTAACTAAGCCTTTTTTGATGTTTTCCTTTAAAGCAGCATTCATTTGCTTTTTAGTGATCTTACCATTTTGGTACATCGCTCTAAGCACAATATCACGACGCCACTTAGCAGTCTTAGGGTAAAGATATGGGTCATAAGAAACTGGGGCGTTTGGCATACCTGCAATTAAAGCAGTTTGGGCTAAATCAAGCTTATCCAAACTCTTACCATAGTAGTACTTACTTGCAGTACCCATACCATAGTTACCATAGTTCATGTAAACCTTGTTGATGTAAAATTCCAAGATTTGTTCTTTACTGTAATCTCTGGCAACTTTCATCGCAAGCCAAGCTTCTTGAGCTTTACGCTTGATAGTTCTTTGTGAGTTAGCGGTACTGAAAACTGTCAACTTAACTAATTGTTGCGTAATCGTTGAACCACCGGCAGCAATCGAACTTGATCTGGCGTTAGTCACCATTGATCCAATAATTCTAATAGGGTCAACACCCAATTTATTGCTGTAGAAACGCTTATCTTCAACAGAAACTATGGCGTCTTTTAACACTTGTGGAATTTCTTTTGACTTCACATAGATACGATTTTCTGAACCTAATGACATCAAGAAACTACCATCTTTAGTGTAAAGGCTACTTGTTCCTCCACTTTGTAATTGTGATTGACTAATTTCTGGAGCATCTTTGGCATAGTAAGCAAAGACACCGATCCCTGAAACAATCAGGATCAAGATAAGCATTAAGCCCCATTTAATAGCGTGGGATAAATACCTTTTCCAAGGTTCATCCTTCTTAACTCTTCGCCGTCTCTGGGGCGTATTGTTAACTTCGTTCATATCATTTCTTCCTATCTTTTATTAAAGAATCTACTGCATCAAGGTACGGTAGGGTAGGACGATAACCACAACTAATCTCAATTCCTGAATTTTCTATTTCAGTTAACGGAATCGATTTTAATTTTGGATTCCGATAATAAGTAATTAGTTGAGATGCAGGATATACAAAATAACGATCAAACGTTGTAAATTTGATTAAAGTAAAACAAATACCTTGCTGCTTCAAGCAGTTTTCCAAGTGAACAATTTGGTGTTCATGAAAATTTTTCAAGGGAAAAGAGCGTTTGTTCCTTGTTTCCTTAGCCTCAAAATCCAAATAATAGCCACGGTAAACTCCATTGTAGTCAGTTGTTGAGGCTTGTCTAAAATAAGCTTCCCGAATAACTGCCTTTGATCTTTTAGGATAATCTACCTTTACTATTTGAACAGGAGTAGGCTTTTTGTGAACAACCGCAATCTGTTTTTCTAAATAGTATTCATTGGACTCATTTATTTGTTCTTCCAAAGTCATTCCACGATCAGAAAAAGAGAGGCGTTTCGTTGCTTGCTCTTTTTTGACTGGAAAGTTGGCTTCAAGTCCATTGGGATATTTGACCATTAGCTTCACTCCTGATAGCATTATACCAAACAAGCAGCTTATTTTTAAGTAGGAGAATTCTGTGAAGCGTATCTGGATTAGTGGATATCGAAATTTTGAACTAAACACTTTCGGAAATAAAGATCCAAAAATTAAAGTTATCAAATATGCACTGCAATCATATTTGAAAAATAACCCAGTCGATTGGGTCCTCACTGGCCCAAACCTTGGTACTGAACAATGGGCAAGTGAAGTTGCTCTAAACTTGGATGTCAATTTGGCCATTATCAGTCCTTATCAAGAATTTGCTAGTCGTTGGAATGAAGCAAATCAAGCTCACTTACAAGAATTAATTGTTGCTTGCGACTTTGATTTAACGATTTCTAATGAAAAATATCAGAATCCTGGTCAATTAATTCAATACCAAAAATTCATGTTAGAACATACAGATGAAGCTTTACTATTGTATGATCCTGAACATGAAGGTAAGCCAAAGTATTCTTATCAAGCAATTCAACAATATCAAAAAGGGCATGATTATCCTTGCCACTTATTAGATTTCTACGAACTTGAAGATTATGCTAGAGAATTATCGGAAGAAAGTTACCCCTCATAATAGTTTTCTAAGCTAGTTTTTGCTAAAATGTAGTATGGTAAAAAAAGGAGATTATTACATGGAAGATTTAAGTAAATTTAAGTTAACAACCCAACAGATTCTAAAGAAGCAATTTAGAACCAAGGTTAAGGGTTATGATCCAGATGAAGTAGATAGCTTTTTGGATCAAATCATCGCTGATTACGAAACCTTTTCTAATGTGATTGAAGATCTTTATGGCCAAATTGGTACTTTGCAACGCCAATTAATGGATGCTAAAAGAACAGCTCCTCAACCAGTTGAAACTCGTGAAGTGGAAAATCATAGTGGTGAAATTTCAACCAATATGGCAATCATTCAACGTCTTTCAACTCTAGAAAGAAAAGTTTATAATCTAGAACAGCATATCTATGGCTTACAAGATAAGTAAGATTTGATATAATTTATTAGCAAGTCTCGAGTAGTCGCGGTTAGCATCTGCTAGCTGAGGAAAGTCCACGCACGCACAAGCTGCGATGCTTGTAGTGTTCGTATTCAGCCTAATAAGCTGGAGGAAGTTCTTAGGAACTTGACGGCGGAAAAAACGCTAAATCTTTTTAGACATGCGTGAATATCCTGGAAGTGCCACAGTGACGGAGCAAACTTGGAAACGAGTTTGGTGGAACGAGGTAAACCCTGCGAGCGTGTAACCCAAATTTGGTAGGGGCATCTCGACTTAAGGAATTGAACGATGAGTCGGATTATTTTTAATAAAGATAGATGACTACTGAAGATAAGTTTGCCAAACTTATTGGAACAAAACGTGGCTTATAGAAACTTGTATGGCAGAGTTGAGCTGTTTTAGCTCAACTTTTTTTATTACTTTTTAGAAAGATTTTTTATGGCAAAATATACACTTTATGCAACAATGGGTGCTGGGTTTGAAAGCGTAGTTAATCAAGAGCTCAAGGCTTTAGGATACGAAACCCGTAGCGAAAATGGACGTGTCTTTTTTACTGGAACTGAAGCAGATATCGTTAAAACGAATCTCTGGCTTAGATCAGCTGACCGCATCAAAATTCTCTTAAAAGAATTTCCAGCAAGAGACTTTAGCGAGCTTTATGATCAAATTAAAGCAATCGACTGGCCAATGATTCTACCAGTTGATGCTAACTTTCCAGTTAAAGGTAAGGCCGTCAAATCTAAGTTACACTCAGAACCTGATGTCCAAGCAATTACTAAAAAAGCGATCGTTGACTGCATGATGCAGGCTTATCATCGCCAAAATTGTTTACCAGAAACTGGTCCTAAATATCCACTTGATATTCGGATCTATAAAGATGTTGCGAGAATTTCATTAGATACAACTGGAAGTTCACTCTTCAAGCGTGGCTACCGTGTAGAGCACGGTGGGGCACCTTTGAAAGAAAACTTTGCAGCTGGATTAATTCAATTAACACCATTTAACGGTACACACCCCTTTATTGATCCAATGACTGGTTCGGGTACGATTGCTATCGAAGCCGCTTTATTAGCAAAAAATGTAGCTCCTGGAATCAACCGGGATTTTGCCTATGAAAGTTTCGACTGGATTGATCCAAAATTAAAACTGACAGCCATTGAAGAAGCTAGAAGCCAAGAAAAGACTGAGATTGCACCAATTTTTGCTTCTGATATCGACCAAAGCATTCTTTCCGTTGCTAAGCTAAATGCTCACAACGCTGGAGTCTTGAATGATATCACTTTTAAGCAAATAGCTGTCAAAGACTTTAAGACCGATCTGAAAAACGGCATTATTTTGTCGAACCCACCATATGGTAAACGGTTAAAGGATCGGGACGGTGCTAAGCAAGTCTATGAAGAAATGGGTTCAACGCTTGGTCAAATGACTGATTTTAGTCAATATTATTTGACTGCAGCTAATTACTTTGAAGCTGCTTTTGGACTCAAGGCCAATAAGAAACGAAAATTATTCAACGGAAATCTACGGGTAGATTTCTACCAATATTGGGCAGGGAAGTATTAATCATGAAAAAGCAATATGGATTTTATTTAGGAAATACTGGTTGGATCGCCATTTTAGGGATGCTAATTTGTTTACTAATTTCATTAATTTTATTTTATGAAAGTAAAACAAGCTTCGATCCATGGGCTATCACTTTTTTAGTGATCTTTATTATGTGGTTAGGTCATGCCGTTGGAGCAACAAATGCAACCGACAAAGATGTGCACTTACCATATAGTCATGGACGCTTTAGCTACAGTGAGAAAAAAGTTCTCAAGTCTGGTAAAAAATGGGAACTTTGCCAATTTACCCTTGAAAAGCGTCAAGTAAAACTATTCTTATTTAAGTAGAGGACATTAATGTACTACCTAATCATTCCAATAATCACCCTAATTCTTGATCAACTATTAAAAAGTTATACCGTCAATAACATCCCCATGGGCGGCGAAATCAATATTATTCCACACTTTTTGTCATTAACTTATGTCAAAAACTACGGAGCTGCCTGGTCAATGATGATTGGACAACAACTTTTATTTAGCTTGATTTCAATCGTAGCCTTAGTAGCAATTGGCTATTATTTCATCAAAAACAAAGATGCTATTTTAAGAATTAGTCTGGCACTCTTAATGGGCGGAATTATCGGTAACTGGTTAGATCGACTTCGTTTTCACTATGTAGTTGATATGTTCCAATTCAAATTTATCGATTTTCCTATTTTTAATATTGCCGACACTGCCATTACAATTGGAGTGATCATCTTGATTGCTTATTTATTATTTAAGAAGGAGTAATTATGTCAGAAACCATCAATTTAACTGCTGACCAAGCAGGGGGAAGAATTGATCGAGCCTTAGCTGAAAAAATAGATAAGCTTTCTAGAACACAAATCAAAGATCTGATTAAGTCAGGTCATATTTTGGTTAATAATCAAAAAACCAAAGTCTCTTATAAATTGGTTCCTGGAGATGAAATTTCAGTCGAAATTCCTGATCCAGAACCACTTGAATTAGTGGGTGAGGACATCCCCTTAGATATCGTTTATGAAGACGATGACGTAATTGTGGTAAATAAGCCCCAAGGAATGGTCGTGCATCCTTCTGCAGGACATCCAAATCACACCTTAGTTAATGCCTTATTAGGCCATACTTCGAAGTTAGCCGCTAGCGATGAAGTTTTCCGGCCAGGAATTGTGCACCGCATTGATAAGGATACAAGTGGCTTATTGATGATTGCTAAAAATGCTAATGCACGGATTTCTTTAGAAAAGCAATTAGCCGAAAAGAGTAATAAACGTTGCTACTGGGCAATTGTTCACGGCAATTTTGGTGAAAATGCTGGTAAAATCGATGCACCAATCGGACGTGACCCTAAAGATCGCAAAAAAATGGCCGTAGTCGAAAATGGGAAAAAAGCAATTACCCATTTTAAAGTCTTAGAGTCATTCAAAGGTTATAGTTTAATTGAATGTCGCTTAGAAACAGGTCGCACGCACCAAATCCGGGTTCACTTAGCTTATATTGGACATCCAGTAGCTGGCGATCCACTTTATGGTCCTAAAAAGACTTTGAAAGGGCACGGACAATTCTTGCATGCCAAAACACTAGGTTTCAAACATCCGGTCACTGGTGAAATGCTAGAATTTTCCGTTGATGTTCCAGCAATTTTCCAACAAACTTTAGACAGCTTAAGAAAGGATCAAGCATGAAAAAGTACTTAATCGTGGAAGATGGCACCTTTTATCAAGGAAAAGCCATAGGTTCACCAATTATTGCAACTGGTGAATTAGCTTTTTTCACAGGAAATTATGGTTTTCAAGAAGCCTTAACAGATCCAACTAATGCCGGAAAAATTCTTGTTTTTACTACGCCAGTAGTAGGTGGAACAGGAATTAATGCCATGGATTATGAAAGTATTAATCCCGTAGTTAAAGGGGTTATTTTTAACGACCTAATTTCAAATGTCACCGGTATTTCTGATTTCCACGATTTAGAACAATTCTTGACTGAAAAGCAAATTCCTGGAATTTGCGATGTCGACACTCGAGCTTTAGTCAAACGCTATAAACGCTCAAAGGACCTGAAAGTTTCGCTCATGGATACTAATGACGAACATGCCTTTGATCAAATTAAGGCGTTAGTTTTACCTAAAAACAAGTCGGCCAACATTTCGACTAAAAATGCCTATGCTGCACCAAACGTTGGTCATGCAATTGCCGTAATTGATTTAGGTTTAAAGCACTCATTATTGCGGTCATTATCTTTGAGAAAAGCCAACATTACCGTGTTGCCTTATAATGCCCAAGCTGAAGATTTAGACAATCTTCGTCCAAAAGCCATTGTTATTTCAAATGGCCCTGGCTCAGTGTCTGAATTACCGGCTAGTTTATATGAAATTATTGATAAATACTATGGCAAATTGCCGATTTTAGGCATCGGTTTAGGCTTTTTAGCATTAGCTGAATTCTTAAAATTTGAACGAGCTGAGTTGCCACACCCATTTAATGGGGTTAACTTCCCAGTGATTGAACAAAATAGCAAGTGGCTTTTCCAAAGTTCAATGAACATCGATGAATTAGTCTATCCTGATAGTATCAAGTCTGGAATGGATCGACTTTTCTTCGATATTCATACTGACCTTGTATGTGGTTTTCAAGACAACAAAAATTTGTTGTTAGCAGCAGCCTTTAATCCTGAAGGAGCTCCAGGGGGATGGGGCGGTAGCAAAATTTTTGACTACTTCATTGAAATGATAGATCGGAGGGCTTAGATGACTTTAGAAACTGATCTTAATAAAATTCTGATTATCGGGTCTGGTCCGGCCTTAGTTGGGGATGTAGCCGAAATGGATGCAGTCGTTTGGGAAGCAATGGAAGGCTTTCTTGAAGAAGGCGTAGAAGTCGTCCTCGTTAACCCCAACCCAGCCACTGTTTCTACTGATAAGCGAGCAGGGGTAACAGTTTACCTAGAACCAATGACCTTGCCATTTTTGAAGCGGATTTTACGCATGGAAGAACCCGATGCTATTTTGCCAATTATGGGTTCAAAGATTGCCATTAAAGTTGCTCAAAAATTGCTTAACGACGGTATTTTGTCCGAAATGGGCATCCGGTTATTGGGAATTAATCAAACTGGGTTAGCTTTGCACCGCATTAAAAATCAAGTGAAGCTGACTGAAGAAAATAAGGTGCCAATGGCCCAATATTGGAAGATGAGTGACCAAGCTTATGCCAATTTAGAGCAATGGAGTAATAGCTTGCAATATCCAATTTTGGTCAATAAGCATCAAAAGTATTCACACAATCGTCACTTCCGGATCAACGATCCTGAACAATTAGTCAATTTATTCAAGAATGATCTGCAAGCTGATTTAGGAAAAATTTCTGATTATACCTTCGTTGAAGATTTAAGTAATTGGGAAGAAATTACTATCAACCTGTTACGTGACAATGATGGCAATTTTCACTTTTTACCAATCGTTGAATCTCTAGAATCTGTCATGATCGATAGTGAAGATTCAACACACGTGATTCCAGCACTTTCACTAAATAATGACGATACTGAAATGTTGAAAAAGAATGCTAGAAAACTTGCCAATGCTATCGACTTAGTAGGTATTTGTAGCTTCCATTTTGGTGTTAAGCGTTCTGGTGGAAAATTACGATACCGTCTCTTAGATATTAGCCCACGGGTCACGAAATCAACTATTTGGTCAGAAAGAACCACTACTTATAATGTCGGTTATGTCTTAAGTAAAATTCTTTTAGGTTATCATTTAAATGAAATTATCGACAAGGGTAGTGGACAAAACGCAGTCATTGAACCAGTTTTAGATAGTGTCAGCGTGCGGATGCCATTTTGGTCATTATCAAATTCAGGCAAGAATCACTATAAATTATCTAGTCATCCGAAAGCCAGCGGGGAAGTTGTTGGGGTAGGTAGAAACTTTGAAAGTGCCTTTTTAAAAGCTTTGACAAGTACTATCGGCCAAAATATCATTGCCGATTACTTCAGTAAATCCCTCGAGACATCCCCACAAGAATTACTCAATAATTATGAAGCTTTAGATCAATATCACTGGCTCAAGTTATTGTGCCTCATGGCAAAAGGAAGCAGTCTAGAAACAATTGATGATATCTTGCACATTAATCCAATTTATTATCAAAAGTTAACTGCTATTGTCCAAATTAGTCGCACGCTAATGACTAATAAAGATCAGCTTTCTAAAGAGCTATTGGAATTAGCCAAACAAAAAGGTTTCTCAAACGAAATGATTGGTGCCTTAACTAGTCATTCAGCCTATGATATCGCCAAGTTATGCAGAGAATATCAACTATATCCTAGCTACTTGCGAATTGATAATAGTGCGGGAATGAGTACGCCTAATGTCCAATCATTCTATAGTACCTACAATGTTGAGACAGATTTAAAGCCAGACCCAGATAGTAAAAAAGTACTGATCATTGGTATGTTGCCAATGCAAGTCTCAGTTACGAGTGAGTTTGACTATATGATTGCCCACGCTTGTCGAGAATTACATAATATGGGTTATGTAACAATTCTATTGAGTAACAATCCTTTAGCAGTTTCAACCAGCACACCTGATGTTGATCGCCTTTATTTAGAGCCAATTAATCTTGAATCCATCAAGCACATTACTGAGCAAGAAGGAATTAAGGATGTATTAGTCCAATTTTCTGGTAAAAAGATTAATGGTATGGCTCCTAAATTGAAGGAAATGGGCTTAAACGTTGTCTCAATCGACGGTAACTTATTGGAATCGATCTATCTACCAAAAGGATTGTTAAGCGTTCCAAGGATTCAAACTGATAAGAAAACGGACATTTACGATTTTGCGAACCGCTATGGTTATCCGATATTGATCGGGGGGATGCAAAACGGCTTTAGATCTAAATCTGCGGTCGTTTATGACAAACCGGCAATTGATCAATACTTGGCTGAAAACAAAATCGATCAAATGTATTGTTCATTATTCATTGAAGGTAACAAATACGAAATTACCGCGATTTCTGATGGTAACAAAGTAACCATTCCAGGAATTATTGAACATTTGGAACAAACAGGAAGTCACGCTTCTGACTCCATTGCGGTTTTTAAACCTCAAAATTTAAAGGCTGAAGATGAGCAGGCGTTAGTTGACGGTACCAGCAAGTTACTAACTCAATTAGGGCAACCAGGAATTTTCAACTTGCACTTTTTGGTGCTTGAAGGTCGAATTTATCTGTTACAAATTAAGCCATATGCTGGACACAACGTTGCCTTTTTATCACAAGCCTTTGGTAAAGATGTCACCGGAATTGCTACTCAAGTTTTAATGGGCAAAAAATTGTCCGCACTTGATTGTCCAATCGGCTTATGGCCTGCCAACAACTTGATTCATGTTAAAATGCCTGTCTTTTCTTACCTAGATTATGAAGGGCACAGCAGTTTCGATTCTCACATGAAGTCTAGTGGTTCTGTTATGGGTCGTGATACCCAAATGGATAAGGCATTATATAAAGGATATGAAGCTAGCGACTTGGCGATTCCAAGCTACGGAACGATCTTCATTTCTGTTAGGGATGCCGATAAAGAAAAAGTTAACGGCCTAGCTAGTCGCTTCCACCGCCTAGGGTTCAAGATTGTTGCGACCGAAGGGACTGCTAATATGTTAGCTGAAGCCGGAATTACGACAGAAGTAATTCCCAAATTGCATAATCATTCCAATAGCATAATTACCAAGATTAGAAAGCACCAAATTGGACTGATTATCAACATTACTAATTTGTCAGATCAAGCTAGTCAAGACTCAATTTTGATTAGGGATGCAGCATTATCAACGCACATTCCAGTTTGTTCAACTATTGATACAGCTGAAATGGTCGTTTCCGTCCTTGAATCATTAGCTTTGACTACACAACCAATCTAAAAAAAGACAGTCATTATGACTGTCTTTTTGCTTTAATTTCATCTTCCTGGGGAGTAACTACCAATGTTTTTTGTCCAGTGTAAATGACATAACCTGGCTTAGCTCCATTAGGTTTCTTAATTCGTTTAACTTGTACATGATCCACTGGAACGTTTTCAGATAAACGTGCCTTAGAGAAGTAAGCAGCAATTTCGCTAGCTTCAATTAATTCTTCATCACTTGGATCTGAATATGGGAAAATAACGTGACTACCTGGCATGTTTTTGACGTGGAACCACATGTCGGTCTTATTAGCCTTACGTAAAGTCAGCCAATCGTTTTGTAAGTTGTTTTTACCAACCATCACGATACGGCCTGATGACAATTTAAAGCTTGGCAGATCATTTTCCTTAATTCGCTTTTTCCGTTGCTTGGTAGCTGGCTTTTTCAAATAACCTTGACTAATCAATTCTTCCTGAATTTGATCAATATCTTGCGGATCAGCATTATCAACGGCTGTCTTAACTGAATCAAAATAGCGTAAATTATCTTCAGCTAGCTTGGTTTGTTCTTTGACGTGAATAATCGAATCTCGCAACTTCTTATACTTGTTGAAATACTTTTGAGCATTCTTAGCAGGAGAGAGGGCAGGGTCAATCTTAATCTTAACTAATTTATTTTCTTCATAATAATTAGGAACCTCAGCTTCGTCAGCTCCCGGTTTCACTAAATGCAAGTTAACATTCAAAAGTTCACCCTTGATCCGATAATCTTCAGAATTTTCTGCCTGATCAAGTTGCTTAGCTAACTTCTTTAATTTCTTACTTAACTTACTTTGTTCATTCTTAATCACGCGGTTAATGACGCTGGCTTTTTGCTTAACCCAATCTCTTTTTGCTCGATAATCATAAAATTCATCCAAGCCATAACTCAAGCTCTGATAAACATCCTCTTTTTGCAAATCTAAGTGGTAGGGAAGGTAGGGGAAGATGCTTCTTTTATGGTTAGGGGAGAGGAAAGTATATGCTTTTGGACGATCAAAGTGATCCAAGAAAGTTTTAAAACTCTCATATGAAAAATCATCTTCCAGATATCCAGCTAATTCATTGCGGTCATCTCGATCAACCCCGGCAATTTTTTGAGCAAAATCAGCAGGGCTATCAGCAATTTCATTAAAGTTATCGGCTGTAATCTCAAAAGGATTGATTTTTTCCAAAAGAGGAGGGAGCTCATACTTAGCCCGTGGCAAAAGTAATCTCGCCCGGTTTTCATCAGGGTTAATCCGCTTGAGCAGGTCGATAATTTTTCCATCATTGGCATCATACAAAATTACATTACTATGCCGACCCATCAATTCTACTGACAAAATCAAGCTAACTTCATCACCAAGCTCATTGCGATTACTGAAGTGGAAGTTAACAATTCTTTCAACGCCAACTTGCTCAATTTTTTGTAAAACAGAACCTTCAAGATACTTTCTCAAAACCATCACAAAAGTTGGAGCCTTGTCAGGATTTTGAATTGACTGCTTAGTCAAATACATTCTAGGATATTGAGCATTAGCCGAAATCAATAAAGGGTAGTTTTGTCGATCTTTTCGAAAAGTCAAAACTAAGTCATATTCAAAAGGTTGTGCAATTTTTGACAAACGACCAGACACGATTTGTGACGATAGTTCGCCTAATAAGCTATGGATAAATAATCCATCAAAAGCCATAAAAAAACCTCCCTTAAACTTTGTCAACAAGTAGTATTATAACAATTAATAAGAATCTTTGTTAATTATATGCTATAATTCTAAAAGTATAGTTTCTAAGAAAGGTTTGCCAAACAAATGAAAATTGCTGTTGTAACAGATAATTCATGTTCACTTACAGAAGAAGTGGCAGCTCAAAATGATATTCACGTATTAAAGATTCCTGTAATAGTTGATAATCAAGAATATCTAGATATTACTACTAGCGAATTATTAAAACTACAAAAGGAAACCGGGAGTTTTCCTAAGACTTCTCAACCAAGTTTTGGTGAAGCAGTCCAATTATTTGAAAAATTACACGCTGATGGATACGAAGCAATCATTGCCATTTCACTTTCATCAGGTATCTCAGGATTCTACAATACACTAGAAACTCTAGCTCACAACAATCCTGAATGGAATTTACGTCCATTTGATTCAAAAATTACCATTAGAATGCAAGCTGATTTAGCTTTAGCAGCAAGAAAATTTGCTAACGAAGGCTTAGATGTTGATCAAGTCATCGAAAAGATGCATGAAATCCAAAAGAGCATTGACGTTGTCTTTGTAGTTGATGATTTAATGAACCTCAGCAAAGGTGGACGTTTAAGCAATGCTAGTGCCTTCATTGGTACAATGTTGCACATTAAGCCATTATTGACCTTTGAAGATGGTAAAATCATCGCATTTGAAAAGATTCGTTCAATGAAGCGTGCTTTAAAGCGAATCCAAGAATTATTAGTCGAAAGATTCAACAATCATCCAAATAAAGCTCAATTAAAGGTTTTTGTATTTTCAACAAATGACCAAGCACAAGCTGAACAAATTGCTGAATTTATCCGTCAACAATTACCAGATGCAAATATCATTGTCGACGAATTTAATCCAATCATTGCAGTTCACTTAGGAGAAAAATCTTTGGGAATCTCATGGATGATTGATTACGAAAAAGCTTAAATAAAAAAGTACTGCTAATGACAGTGCTTTTTTTATTTGCTATAATGGAGGAGTCAGATCAACCTGTCATTAAAATTATAGTTTTAATGATACCGATTAGGAGGTTTTAGGAATGGAAGCTGATCGCTATCTAAAATTAATTGATCAAGAATTAGCTAATTTACCAGACTATGTAAATGAATTTCATTTAGGAACAAATCATTCAATCACAACTAGCTATCAATACTTAACAGAAATCCGTAGATTTTTTAATTGGCTCAGAGAAACTAAAATCTCAAATGCCAAAAGTAACAAAGAAATTCCCACAAGTGATTTAGAGAACTTACGTCGTAATGACATCATCCTCTACATTGACTTACTTAAGAACTCAACCAACGCTCGTGGTAAATTGAACTCTCCTACATCTATTAATCGTTCAATTAACGCACTACGTTCCTTATTTAAGTTTTTAACGGTCACTTCAGACAATAACAACGGTGAATCATATTTTGAACGCAATGTAATGCTCAAGATTGACTCATTGAACAACACCCAGACTTTAAATTACCGTGCACACGCTCTAGCTAACCACATGTATCGTGGACAGATGAAATTTGACTTTCTAGAGTACATTAACAACAATTTTGAAAAAGAATGCGATAAAAGAGCTCTCCCTGCATTCAAAATGAACAAAGAACGTGACATAGCGATCATCGCCTTAATTTTAGGCACTGGCATTCGGGTCTCTGAATGTGCCAACGTCAACATGAGTGATTTAAACTGGAAGCAAGCCATGCTAGACGTTACTAGAAAAGGTGGACAACAAGATAGTGTGCCAATCGCACCTTGGACGCTTCCTTATATTAAGGAATATGCTGACATTCGTAAAGATCGATATCATGCACTCAAAAAGCATCAAGCGTTCTTTTTAACACTTTATCATGGAGAGACACGGAGAATTACCGCTAATTCCATCGAAAAAATGGTTAAAAAGTACTCAACTGCCTTTGGGCATCCACTAACTCCGCACAAATTACGACACACCTTAGCTAGTGAGCTCTACAGCATCACCAAAGATCAAGTTTTAGTCAGTCAACAACTTGGTCAAAAAGGGACAAGTGCTACAGATTTATATACTCACGTTGATCAAACTATCCAAAGAAATGCCTTAGATGAAATTAGTCGTGAACAGAAAAAAGAGCCTTAAACTGGCTCTTTTTTATTTATTTACTTTTTTAACTAGATAAAGAATAGGTAGGCCAACAATCACAACACCGATAAACAGAATAACTCCAGCAGGATCATTCATCACTTCACTAACTAAGACGAATAATCCACCAAGAATGGCAATAATTGGCACAATTGGATATAGCGGTGTACTGAATGGCCGTTTTGAATGCTGACGACGCAAAATAAAGATACCAATAAATGCCAGCAAGTAGAAAATATAAACCGTGAACACACATAAGTCAGACAAGTGATCCGGATCAAACAAGACCATCATAATCATTGCTAAACAACTAATAAATAAAGTTGCAACCACGGGAGCTTTTCCTTTAGGTGTCACAAATGACAAGAATTTTGAAAATGGCAAATCGCCTCTTTTAGCCATCGCATAAACAATTCTAGGGAAAGTAATTAATTTTCCATTCAAAGTTCCCATCATGGAAATGATAATTCCAGCAGACAACAGCTTACCACCAATTCTACCAAACGCCTTCATTGCCATATAAGCAGTCGCCTGATCACCCTTAGCATGGATCAATTCAACTGGCATGAATTTGAGAATTCCCACAGTAATCAACGTATAAATCACCAGCACGGCAGAAATTCCCACGATAATTGCTTTAGGCAATAACTTTTGGGGATTTTTCATTTCTCCACCTAAGTTAGCAATTAAAATCCAGCCATCATAACCAAATAAAGTTGCTAACACAGCCACACCAAAGCCACCAGTCGCACGATGAACTTCAGAAACTGTTTGTCCAAAGGCATTTTCTTGTCCAAAGCATAATCCAAAAACGATAATCGCGATAATTGGAATCATTTTACCAATTGTCGTAATTACAGAAAATGCTGCACCTACCTTATTTTCAAACAGATTCATAGCACCAATTGCTAGAAGCGTAATACATGCCAACGGCAATCTCCATGCATCACTAAGTCCAAAGAAATTGGCCATCAAGATGCTCATAAATCCAGCAACCGACGCCGTAATAGCTGGTCCATAGACAATTACTTGCATCCACCCCGCCAAAAATCCAGCAATTCGCCCATAAATATTTTCAATATAAACGTACAAACCACCAGTATATGGCATCTGTGAACCAATTTCAGCAATCGTCAACCCACCAGTCAACGTAATCAAGCCACCAAACACCCAAGCTGCAATAGCTAAACTTGACGATCCTGCACTATCTAGCACTGAACCTTGCTTAAAAAATATTCCTGAACCAATAATTGTCCCAATCACAATTGAAAAAGCTGACCAGAAACCAAGTGAACGTTTCAATTCATCTTGAGGCTGTTTTTCCATTGCAACTCCCCCATTCTTTTTATAAAAAAATCGGACCTACTAATCAAATGGATAAAACCAAATGATTTAGTCTGCCCGATAGTTAGTCGATAATTATTAAAGCACACGAAATCACTCAGTCTCAAAGTTATTAGAGACTGAGGAAGGTGATTGAGCATTTAAGATGATTTGCTTTTTCATGTTGCTCTCCTCCATCGTGCTTTCTTTTTAAGATAGATTATCATTAAGCACTAATTTTATCAATATAATTTTTTAAAAACTAAAAAAGCCCATTATATATTCATAAAACTATTCATATTTATATATAAAAACATGAATAGTTTTATGAATAATAAACTGAATAAATTTTGCAAAACAAGAGCCGATTAAGGCTCTTGTTTTGTTGCTAAGGATCACAGTTTTCCGTTCCATTTGGAATTACTTCAATAAACTTTGTAATATCTGACTTCACTGTTTCTGGGCTTACGATTACCTTATTTGATGGGTGATCCTTACCATTCAAGTTAAAGTTTGCCGTGTTTGGAATTTCTGAAATTCCGTTAGTCAAGTACTTAGCTAAATCTGGTGTATTCATGATATTAGCTTTGATCTTCATTGACAAAGACTTACCAGCCCAGTGATTTGGATCCTTTGCAGTCCAGTGGACACTCTTTGAGTCTTCATTTCGATCCAAGTTACCTTGATCAGTGACATCATTACCGTTTGAATCATAAACATGAACTTCGCCCAAGTTGAGCACCTTTTCCAATTGATCAGAAATTTCTAAATGATCAACCTTATCATTGTCACTTGTTGAAACATCTACTCTATAAGTAAATTCCTTACCAAATGGAATACCAGTCAACTTTTCATCATTGCCATTTCCATCATATGAAACGGTCTTATGAATACTGGTATTTGTTGCCTTGACATAGGTCTTTGTTCCATTGGAATCTGCTGATCCTGTATTTGTTGAAACGGTTGCCTTATCGTTTGGAATTACATATTGATCCGCATGCTTTGGATCTCTGTAATCTTCCAAACTGGCACCGTCCTTGATTCTGGCATCAAATGTCACTCTATACGTTTGATTATAGAAATCTAATGTGTTTAAGTATTCTAAATCAGCTGAAATTTTCAATCTGTTTCCAGAACTAATACTTGTATGGAACTTATAAGTTACGTCCTTACCAGAATTATCATACACATGCACATTATCGGCATCCAAGATCTTATCCAATTGGTCGGTAATTTCATAACTATCCCAGAAGAATTTACCATCTAAAAGTGGTACATCATCAGTAATTTGATAATGGAAGGTTTCATTACGATCTTTCAAGGTATCTGAAGTTACTGACTTTTCACCAATTTCTGTAGGTACATTAGTACCTTCATCACTATCTGAAACATATTTCTTAGGTGCTTGCGGGGTCATATCATTTGGCAATGGACCTGAGAAAGTTAAGAATGCGTGATTAAAGACCATTGGGCTAATAGAATTTAATGATTTGGTATCAATTGTATTCTTATCGGCATCTGGATCATAGTTACCTACCATAATCTTCTTTAATTTCTTTTCAACTTCAGTTTGATCTTCTGGTGCATGTTTACCAGTAGTAATACCATAAGCCCAATCAAAAGTTAAAGATGATTTATCACTAAACATTGTAGTAAATGAACCACGACCGTCATCAGAAGTTAAAGTACCATTACCACCTATATCAGTATTATGTTGATTTGCATCAGAATAAATGTAATTGACACCTGCAATCTTTTTGTATGAAAGCCATGAATCACCAGTCTTAACATCACCTACAGAGATTTGATCAAGTCCATTAAAAGTAGATGAATCTAAACCAACCCATTGATTACCATCAATATCGTTGAAGGTATTTTGACCAGTAATCTTAATTGGATCACCAGTATCATGATCTAGATAATCGATCCGATACTTAACTCTACCAGTACCTGGGGTAAAAATTGCAAAGTTATTTAAATCATTTGTTCCTGAAAAGGCAATAAATGGACGTTGTAATTCTTGTTTTTCCTTATCACCGTCATCATCAATATCTGCATAATAGTAAGAATCAATATCCCAATCTAATGCAGTAATCTTTAAATCTAACTTGTGACCATTATAAGAACCAACATTAGTGTACTTTACACCAATCGTTCCCTTTTTACTCTTGTTATCACTAACATCAAAGGCATACCAGTGGTAAGTGGCATCTTTGTTAGACCCTGGAATATGGTCTGTATGTGAAGTAGCTTTAGCCCAATCACCATTATTTCCACTAAACGGAATAATCTTAGTTTCATCAGTAACTCTTATGCTAGTACCGTATTTACCAGGAATAGTATAGCCCTTGTTGTTGATATATTTAGGCATGGTGCTAATTGGAGCGTCACCCTTGTCAGCATCGGCATGTACTACATGTGTTGTAGTAACTAAGGTGTTCAAGACACCCATGCTCATAGAAGTACCTAACAAACCGACAACTGCCAGATTTCTTAACTTCTTTGAATTAAATTTCATGTTTTTCCTTTCTAAAAATAAAAAAGACAACCAAACTTAATTGATTGTCTTTAAAATCTTTTATGAATATTTTATTTACGAAATAGTATTAGTTATTGGGCATTAGTCCAAACTTGATTCCATTGATCATTATTAGCACTCATCATGTTAAAAGCAAAGATCAAGTGTGAGTAGAGTCCATTACCACCAGGTTGACCAATTCTAAGACTTAAACCAGCAAAAGCATAATCGTCTTTATAGTTATCTTTACCTAAAAATACTTTATTATTTCTTTCAATGATTGCATTAAAATAATTTTGAGCAACTTTATTTAAATCAGTCGCATCTTTACCACGAACACCTTTAGCATTAGTAGGAAATACAATTTGCCAAGTATTTTGATCAAAGACACCTGTATAAGAGCTAGGAACACCAATTTTATCATTAGTAGTAGTCTTGTATAATTCAGTCAACTTAGGAGCTTGTTGAGTTACATCTGGCGTACCACCACCACCACAAAAGGCGGAGACAGCACTATTCCATTCTAGAGTACCTTGATTTGGAGTAGAAACATAGGTAATGTAGTCTGCATATTTTTGTAATTCATCATTATGCTTTAATTCAGTCAATCCATGATCTTTTCGATATTGATTAATCAAATTCCACATATTAGCCTTGATAACTTCCAATTGCTTATCAGTGTAATAAACTTCATTATCATCTCTTCCAATGTTAAAAGCTTTATCTCTAGCCTTTTCATTTTGGAAATAATACGTTGTTCTTGTTTTTACATTCAATCCATTAACTAAATCAGTATCTTCAATATGATCATTATCAAAGTGATAATCACGGTGATCACCAACTACTTTTTTCAAGTTGCCAGTTGATTTATCAATTACATAAGTAAAGACATGATCATCAATATCATCTATACCTGCAAATGGATCAGTTTCAGAAATATCACTAGCTTTGACCCAAGAACCAGTAATGTACTTATCAGCACTAACCAAACGATAAGCCTTACCAATACCAGGAATATTAGCAGTCTTATCAAATTTGTATTCAACCTTAGGTTCAGCCATGTAGAAAGTAGCTTTCCCATTATCATCATATAAATGGACAGCTTTATTCTTGTTTACATAACCACTAGTTAAGTTAGCGTTTGTAGTCTTTGATTGAGTATTTGATGGAGTATTGTTTGAACTTGAATTACTTACAGCACTGGTAGATTTTGCATTACTTGTAGTAGAAGTTTTACCACTAGTTGCCTTTTTAGTGACTTTGCTAGTCTTTTTAGCAACAACAAATCTTAGCTTGCTCATTGGTACCCACCAATTATGCTTTGCTAACTTGTAGCTCATTCCTAGCTTTTTGAATCTCTTCTTAGCAGTGAAATGATACTTTCTCTTGATTCTCAAATAATGCTTTGTTTTCTTGCCTTTGCTTGAAACTAAACGAACCTTTTTCTTGCCTTTTACATATGCATAGCCACTTACTTTGTTTACTTTTTTTGCATAAACAGTATTTGGTAATAAGACCAATGCACTCATACTTAATAACGCTAATTTCGTAATTTTATTCATTCTTTTTACCCCACTTTTTAATTACAATTAATTTAGCATTACAAAGTATGTTTTGTAAATAAAAAAAGCAGTAAACTTTTACATTTACTGCTTTTTATTATTTAATGAAATCTCTTACGCATCTTGTTGAAGTACTTGTTTACCAAGTTATCTGTTGAAACCTTAGTTGGGTTAACATCTGCCTTGTTAAATGCTTGAATTACTGCAACATTTGCTGAAGTATCAAATTTCTTTGGATTGTTGGCAACATTTTGTGGTACTGCGAAGATGTACACGTCTGCAGTGTCACCCTTACGTGGTGTAGAATCATCATCCCCACCCCGAAGAACAGTTTTAGCGTCAGCAAAACCTACAAACTTACCAGACTTGTCAACTGAAGCCCAGAAACCTCTCTTACCTCTTAACAAGTTAATGCTAGTGTCATCCTTCTTGATTAAGAATACTCTTGAACCCTTAGGTGCACTGGTAACTCCTTTGAACACGAATTGACCACGACCGTTACCCTTGATAGCAGTAACGTTTACGTAGTTAATCACAAGTCCTGTTGGAGTAACTGGATCAACTTTTTTAGTCTTCTTGACCTTTTTAACTGGAGCCAATTTCTTTGGCTTCACATTACGTTTTTTATTTACCTTAACGGCTAATTTGTTTAATTTAACTGTAGCTATTTGTTGAATTGGGGCTGCATTTTCGGTTTTGTGTACAAATGAAAAACCTAATGCTGAGATGAGGAACAAAGCAACAATGCCAAGTGCCCATCTAGCCCACACTTTATGCTTTAAATTCTTCATATTCTCCTCCTAATTGTTAAATACCTCTATATCTATATGATATCATCAGTTAATTTTTTGGTAAATATATTAGATAAGAAACAAATTTAAGATTTAGTTATGTTTGATAAGCAAAAATAAAAAAGAGATCTTGCGATCTCTAATTTGCACTTTCTTTAAGTCTTTTAATTCTTTTATTTAATGGTGGATGGTCTGAAACAAGACTTTTTAGCCAATTTTTAGGCTTATTAACGTTTAATGCTAATCCACTAACTAACGTATCATTATAGAAGTAATCAGTATCTACACCTTTTTCTTCTATAATTTCATCATAACGTTCTAGCTTTTGCAAAGCACCAATTATATTACTTCCATCTCTGGTTAGATCAATAGAACCAACATCAGCTAAATATTCTCTTTCTTTAGAAAAGAAAATATAAAGTATTTTTGATAATGGAATACCGATAAATGCGATTGGCACACCAAAGAATAGAGCTACAGGAGCAACAAAAACGAAAATGACAATTTTTGCTATTGAAAATTCACCTTCGAATAATGAATATAACATTCCTAAAACAGCTACTATTAAATAGACTCCACAATTAAAAATTATTCGATCTAAAGAGCATAAGACAGTTGTCAAACGTATATCGTAATTTCGGATATGAGAAAGTTCATGTCCTACTACGCCCCTAAGTTCTTTTTCATTCATTATTTCTAATAAGCCTGCCGTAATTGCTATACTGGCATGTTGTGGGTCATATCCAGTTGCAAAAGCATTCGGTATTAAGTCATCACAAATATAGATCTTAGGTACAGGAATTCCAGCAGCAATACTTAATTCCTCAACAATATTATAAAGAGTAGGATTGTCTTTCTTTTCTATTTGATATGCTCCTAAAACTTTCATTAAGTACTTGCATGAATAGAAATAATAATAAACGATATACGCAATAGAGCAAACAACGAAAGCTACACCCAATTTCCAACTCGCAATTGAAAATAAACCTGCAATTGAAAGCATAATAATTCCATATAAAACTAGGACTATTATGCTATTTCTTTTATTTCTTCTTATTTGTTCGTATAACATTTTATTGTGAATTTCTTACCTTAATACATGCATCTACATAAGGGACTTCATTTTCGTCACCTAATACTGTTTCATATTCTTTAGTTCCGGATAAAATTCCGCAAATAGTTACATGGTCACCTTTAATAATTTTGTTCTTTGGATAATATTTATCTTCAATTCTTACCAAAACTAATTGATCAACATCACCATTCATCTCAACAAGACAGTATGAATTGCTATATTTATTATTCTCAATTTGCAAGACAGTACCAACTACTTTAACACCATCTCCCATAATGTCATCAGCATTTCTCAACATCTTTTGATAATCAACTGGAGAATAATCTGCCTCTGTACCGTAGTCTAATTCAACTGAAGAATCATCTTCATCATCATAAAAAGAAAAAAGCAAAAAAAGAAGATACTGACATCAAAGATACT